>CALWEA010000004.1 GCA_944376905.1 uncultured Clostridia bacterium | reverse complement strand
ACAAACAAAAAGATAAGTATAACAACATCACAAACAACAACTCAAATTGCTCCGCTCGAAAATGCTGTTGAATTAACGGAAATATTGGCAAAAGTTAATAGAGTGGCAGAGATATTAAACGGAGCAATAGAAACAAAAATTGAAGTTCAGTATGGGAATGAAACATATTTTGCTGATGTAAATGTGGAAAGTTTAAAACCATTGAAAATGTCAGTTAAAACTGAAGTTTTTGGTCTACCATTAAATATAATTGTTATAGAAAAAGAGATTTATTTTGGATATGCTGATATAAAAATAAAAAGTAACATAGATGAAATAATGTCGCTTATAAAAGAGAATAATGTATTATCATTATTTCAACCAATAATAAATCAACTACAAGAGCAGTTGGGATTAAGTGAAATAGAAATAAACGAAATAAAAGATAAAATAAAACAATTCCAAAATCTAGCAAAAGAAACAATTGATATAAGTAAAATTCAAACCATACTTGAAACAATAACAACAAAATTAGGATATGAAAGTATAAGAGAATGTTTGATAGATGTAATTAAGAATTTAAACATAACAGAAAATAGTATAGAACTAAATATTCAAGATATATCACTACAATTAAAACAAGAACAAAATGAAAACTTTGAAATAGTGATATCTCAAACAAACAAAAAGATAAGTATAACAACATCACAAACAACAACTCAAATTGCTCCGCTCGAAAATGCTGTTGAATTAACAAAAATTATTAATAATTTTTCTAATTTATTTAACAATATCAAAAATTTTCAATTTGCGTTTGATTTAAATTTAGATATAAACCAAAAAGAATTTACAATGACAATTACAATGGATATTAAAAATAGTGCTTATAAAATTGAAACTTTAATAGATAATACTCCAGTTTATATTTATTACATAAATGAAAAAATTTACTTATCTATTGATAATAAAATCAATCTCAATATAAACCTTAAAGATACAGAAGAAATACTTAATTTGATTAACCAATATATTGATTTTGATGTTCAGTATATTTATACAATTATAAACAATTTGTTGCCATATATAGATGAACTCTATTCACAAATTAATAATTGTCTAAACAATTTAAAAACAACTTTTGTTGAAACGTTAAAAAACTTGGACATTTCATCAATGCAAAAGATTGATAGTAAAAAAATAGAAGAAATTTTGAAAATTCTTAAAACTTCAATTTTACAAACAATCAATCTAAATGCTTATCAATTAAGTTTTTCAATTAATAATTTTGTAAATTCGATATCAACAATAACAGGAAATAAATTTGATGAATGGATTATAAATTGGTTAAATAATTTAAATGGGGTTGTTGGGCAAAACAATATAAATAATATTATCAATTTAGTTAATAATGGAAATATTGAATTTGTTTTAAATCTTAACAAAAATTCATGGCTTGATAGTTTAATTGTTAAATTATACAATTGTAATGACTATATAAATTTAAATTTTGATTTTTGTGATTTTAAAGAAGTTGTTTTGCCAAATATTGAGTTTATAGATGTCACCGGTTTGTTGGACTTAGGATATTATGTTAATGAATTTTTAATTAACAAAACATTAACTGGAAATTTTGTTTTAAATATTTCTAATCAAGAATTTATTATTGATTTTGGTTTAGATGTAAGTAAAAGTCAATTAGTTGCACAATTCTCTTCACATATTTTAGGGTTAGATATTTATATTAATATTATTGGTACTAATATTTATGTTAGCGCCGATGAGTTTAAATTAAGTTTAAATGTAAATGAAATTCCTGATTTGCTTAATAAATTAAATTCACTACTTAAATTAAATCTTGATTTAAGTAAAATTGATGATATTGTTGAAATACTTAATAATGTTTTAACATTGAATTTTAAAGAAATATTTAATGAATTTAATAATACTAATCTGACAAATAAAGATTTGCAAGATGTTCTAAATAAAATAAACAGAATTGCAGTTGAAAATAATGTTTTAAAAATAAACATTTTAAATGATTTTAATATTGAATTAAATTTATTAAAACAGTTTTTAGGTTCAGGAGTTATTAGTTTTAATATTGATAATTCAACTAAGCAAACCGACGTTTACGATGCGAATGATAACAAAACAGTGTCTTCAATTCAAAACAAATTGGTTTTAGAGTTTGATTTCAAACCATTAAATCCAAATTTTGTAAATATTAATGTTGCCGATTATCAAAATTATGTAAATGTCTACAATTTCTTATACAACATTATTGATAAATATAATATAACAAAAAATTTTGGGGCAGATATTGTTGTTAAAGTTGGTGAAAAATATTTTGATGCAGAAATAGCGATTGATTTAACTAACTTACAAAATTTTACAATGTCTTTAAAAACCGTCTTACAAGAAAACAAAATAGATAAAAATGGCAAAGAAACTGTTCAAAACTATAATATTGAAGTGTTGTTAGAAAATCAACAAATTTATATTAAAGTTAACGATAAATATTTAACCATAAAATTATCAAGTATTGAAGAGATAATTCAGGTTGTTAAAATATTTGTTGATGTTGATTTAAGTGAAATTTTAAAAATGATTAATATTAATACAGGCGAACTTAATATGGATGAAATACAAAATATGTTGCCAGAATATGGCTCTCAAAATGTTTTTAAATTAGACCTTATTAAAAATATAAAATTAAATAGCAACACTTTGACTATAATTCTAAATGGTAATCAAGAAATTATTTTTACAAATGGTGAAAGTTCATTATCGTCTTTAATAGTTAAAAACGTTAAATTTGCAAATTTTGATATTTCTATTTATTCAGATTTTACCAAAATTTATACACCAGTTCAAAAAGCAAATGTTTCCTATTTGGACATTAGTGAATTAGGTGGCTTGGCATTGGAAACAAAAACAACAATAGAAAACCGAGAAGAAATTAAATTTAAAGGAACTATTGGTTTGAGTATTATAGGTTTAGATAATGCTTTTAGTGTTGACGTTGAATTGTTAATTGTTAAAAATTTAATTGATAATAAGATTGCAATTTCTGCTAATTTAACAAATTTACCTGATAGTACAGTTCTTATTAATTTTATTAGCCCTGATAGTTCTAAACCAACTATTTGGGGAGCGTCAAACCATAAAACTTATATAGATATTTTTGATGGAAAAATATTTATAAAAAGAGTCGCTGATTTAAAAATTGGTAAATGGTATAATGGTTTTAATCCAACACAAGTTTATGGTGCGATTCAAAATCAAGGCTTTGCTTCTTTGAATGAAGTGTCAGGTAGTGTTGAATCCATTTTGAAAATTGTTCAGTATGCAATTGGTTGGAAAGATTCAATCCACGATATTATTATAAACCAAATTAATAAAGCAGAACCTCCAACTGATTGTACATATGAAAAATGGCTGAAAAATTTTGTTTATTCAAATAATGGCGATGAAAAATCTTATAATGTTCTTTTAGATGGTGCGTATGTAACTGAAAATGTTAATGTTAATGATATTAATTTGACAATTTATTCTAATACAAATGAAATAACAGGTGTTTATGCTGAATTGGGGCTTTTAAATAATAATTCTATTTCAGTTCAAACGAGTGGTAGTGGGTTAAAGTTGGTTGAAAATTTAACCTATTATACAGACATGATGAATAGATTAAACAATTTAAAATTTAATTGTGCAGAAAGTGGGTATTATAATCAACTGGTTGTTTAAGTTGATTGATAATATAATAGATTGTTTAATATTTATTTGTTTGGTTATTATTGTAACAACGAACAAAACTATATTTTATATTTATTGTTTACTTAATAAACAAAAAACATTTGCATAAAAATTGCAAATGTTTTTTTATTATATCTAATTACTTTTTAATAATATTAAATATTTTTAATAATATATTTTAATTCTTTTTATTATATTTTAATTTTTTTTAATATTTTTTAAATATTCTTTAATATTTTTTAATTCTTTTTTATATTTATATATTTATTAAAATAAAATTTAATATTTAACAGTTTTTAATATTAAAATAAAATATTTATTAATTTATTTTAAAATTTTTTATTTTATTTAAAAAATTAAAATTTTATATTAGTTTATTATAATTAATGTTGTCTAATTATTTGATATAATTATATCATATTTATACTTTTATTTTTAATAAAAATTATTAAATACTTTTAATTTATTTTAATATTTAAACTGTTTAAGATTTTTTATTATTTAAATTTGTTAATTAATTTTTTATTAATTTTGTTAATTAATTTTTTTAAAAAAATATTTTACATTTAATTATAGGTAAAGTAATAATTTAAAAAAATTAAAAATGTTCAAAAAAATAAAAATAATTAAACATCATCTTCATCTATTTGCGTTAATTTATTTTTAGATTTTTTGTTTAGTGGTATAATTGCTAAAAATTTTTTAGGTTTAGTTAACTTACTTAATTTGGTTTTAATAATTAGTTTTGTTTCTTCTTCTAAAAGTTCTGGTTTCTTTTTATAAAACCAAACAAGAGTATTTATAATACTAGTTTTAATATTTCTTGGATTATATCCTAGTTCTTTTTTTGCTTTTTTATTTGAAAAATTGCAGTTTGAAGTTATTGTGTAAAGTGAATATTTTGTAAAAAGTGGTTTTTTGTTTCGTTTAGTATAATATCTTTCCGCTAACGATGCGAACATTTTAACAAACCAAGTTGCAATTTTAGGAGTCCATTTTTTTCTTCCTAAAAACTTATCAATACATTCAAAAATTCCATCTATACTTATTTTTTCACCACTTAAAATATAACCTTCATTTTTTCCTTTTTCACAAGCCAGAAGTATGCCATTACAAACATCTCTAACGTCAACAAAGTTATAACCGCCATTAACTCTTGCTTTAATTTTTTTATTGGCTATATCCAAAATTAGTTGAGCGGTGTTAGAAACTTTATAATCATTAGGACCAATAATGCCAGAGGGATAAACAACTGTTGCATTCAATCCTTTGTCAATACATTCAAATACATAATTAGTTGCTATTGCTTTACTTTTCGCATAATCACCAATTATCTCATCGGGATTAAATTTATTTGGTTCACTCATTTCTTTGTGTTTTGTTAAAGGTTTAATTGCATGAACAGAACTGGTGTAGATAAGTTTTTTTACTTTATTTTGCAAACATATATCACAAATATTCTTTGTTCCTTCAACATTAACTTTATAAACCATATCTTTGTTTGCGCTTGAAATGTCGACAATGCCTGCAACATGAATGACAATTGAATCAGGTTGAATTTCTTTTTTTAAAAAATCTTTATCTAAAACATTGCCATATTTTATGGTAATGTTCGGTGTTTGTGGCAAGTAAGAAATATTTTCTTCGGGCAAAACTATTAAGGTTAAATCTGCATGTTTTTTATTTAATTTCCTTACTAAATTATTTCCAACCAAACCAGTTGCGCCTGTAATTATATATTTTTCTTGCATTTTTATAATCTCCTTTTATATCTCAATATTATAAATCCAAATAAAAAAAAATCAATTTTTTAAAAAAATTTTTTGCTTATTTTATAAAAAAATAAAACTAGTTTAAGGCTAGTTTTTAAAGTTTTTTTATATTTTAAACTTACACATATCCATTTTTTATAATGTTAATGAAATGTCTTGATTATTATTAGATGATTTTTCGGTTATTTCGTGTTTTAATAATAAACTTACCAAACAACGTTGTTTGAAATCGTTTTCTTTAGAAAAATGTTGATTATTGGTTTTAAATTCATTATTACTAAGACTTAATATTTTATTTTCAAATTCGTTGGTTTCTGGTGATGTTGGTGATGTTAATGTTTGTTTGTTATCTTTTTCTATAAAGTTTTTTAAAAAAGGATACTTTTTAATTAATTCCAAATAACAATTTTCCAAACTATCAGATTTCATATACAACCTCTATTTTTATTTTTATATTTAAAAGTCAATATAGTTTTACGCTATATAATCGTAGAATATTGTAGCATAAAGTAAATTAAAATGCTAGTAAATTTAAAGACTTTTGTTCAAAAATATAAAAATTTTTAATATTTTGTAAAAATTAATAAAAAAATATTATTATTAGGCCGTTATTTTTGAAACTAATATAAAAAGAATTTTACTCTTATGTGTAGAGTTCTTTTATTTTATTATGCTAGTTTCAAAAAGGTTTAACCTTGTAAAAATTTTTTGTATTTTATTATAAAAACTATTCGTTGTTTTGTGTATTGGTGGTAATTTTAATAAATTTTAATAATTAATTAAAAAAATATTGTTTAAACACTACTTTCAATAGTAATTAATTTGTTAAGTTAAAATCAAAAAAAATATATATTGATAAATTTATTTAAAAAAATTATAAATAAGAAATTTTTATACTGCATTTAAAAATTAAATAAAAATTAATAAATTGTTACAAAAAAATATAAATTAAATAAATAAACATAAAAAAATTAATTAATAAAATAAAAAACAAAGTTTATAATAAATTATATGTAAATTAATAAATTTATAAAAAATATTGCATGTATTAATAATTTTACTTTACAAATTAATTTAATTTTGTAATAATGGGAGTATGTCTATTAAATATGAAAAAGGGCAGTATGCTCAAAAAAAACATAATTTTTATACAATTGTTGGAATTATTGGAGATATTCTTTTTTATCCAATAATAATTATTTCTTTATTTTGTTGTTTAATTATATACACTCAAAAACAAGAAAATAAAGTTCCTAGTCTTTTTGGTGTTTCTATTGCATGTGTTTCTTCTGGAAGTATGACTGCAGGTGGATTTAATGAAGGAGATATAGTTTTTCTTCATAATGAAAAGGTGGAAAATCTTCGTTGTGGGGATATTGTTGCATTCTACTATAAACCGGCATCTATATCTGTTAATAATTTAACATTAGTTCAATCCTATAATCGTGATACGGGTGAAGCAACAGACTACAACTTTCCAACACCATCTATTGAAGACCAACATAACAGGTTGAGTTTAGATGAGGTTCGTCAGCAAAATACGCCTGTTTATTTTCACAGAATAATTAAAATTTATACAGATAAGGCAGGTGTTTTGTATTTTCAAACACAAGGTGATTCTAATTCATCATTAGACAATATTTTTTGCGGGGATTATATTGTTGGGGAATATTCAACAACTCCACAGTGGATTAGGTCCGTTTTCTCTTTTATAGCATCTTCAACTGGTATGATTGTTTTGGTTGTTGTTCCGTTGTCAATTTTAATTTTCTTTATGCTTTTGTCAATCATTGAACAAATTAGTAAATTGAGTATTGAAAGAAAAGTTTTAAGACGTGAAATTAGATTTGATTCAGAAGAAAGTATAGAGGCTAACATTGGGATAGAAATGGAAAAACTTGACAAAATTCAGTTTTACGCCAACTCTTCGTTAGAAGATAGGGCGGAGGTTGCAAAATTTTTGTGGGAATACTTGAAGTTTGGCAATGCAAAAGAACAAAAAATGTATTCAACAATTAATTATGTAACTGAAAATTTTAATGATAATCCTAGTTATTATTGGAGATTTTGGATACAAAATGCTAAAACTCATGGAACTAAAAATAAAATAGAAAAATTATGGCAAGAATGGGATAGGGAAAATTCAACTAAAAAAGTTTATTTGGCTTCACAATCAAAATCTAAAAAGAAAACATAATAAAAATATATAAAAATAATTTTGTAAATTAAAAAAATTTTAAATTTAATTTTTAATATAAATTTTACATTAAAAAGGAACAAAAATATATGTTCTTTAAATAGGGGCAAAAGATATGTTCTTTTTTATTTTTATGTTTAAAATAGAAGTATTTATTTTAAAAAAAAATTAAAGACTTAAAACTTATAAACAAAAAATTATAAATAAAAACTCTATAACTTAAAAGTTATAAATTAATAAAATATTAGGTAATAATATTATATTTAACAAAAAATTTTTGAATTAAAACAAATAAAGAATTTGTTATTAGATAATATGTTTTGTTAAAAAAAAGAAAAAATTTTTAAAATGTTTTAAAAAAATAACGTCAATTAAAAAAATATAGTGTATAATATGTAAACAATAAATTTTTTATGATTGTAAAATTTTTATTTTAAATTAAAAAAACAAAAAGGATATATATGAATAAACAAAAGGTTAATAATGTCAAAAACAAAACTTCAACAACAAAATGTTTGAGTTTAATTTTTAATGTTATCTTTTATGTTATTATTGTTGTTGCTATTATCTTTATCATATTTTTATATGTTGGACAAACAAAAAATCGTATGATATCAATTTTTGGGTATTCTGTTGCTGTTATACAATCTGGTAGCATGATAGATGGCGGTTTTAATATAGGGGAAAAGGTTATAATAAAAAAAGTCAATATTCAAAAATTAAAAAAAGATGATATTATAGTATTTTATAAATATTCCGACCCTGCTGATGTTAAATTAACTAAAACAGAAATAACTGATATTATTGATTCCTATGTTCCTCCTGAATTATCTTCAGATAAACAACTTGAAAAAGATATTTTAAATGAGGCGAGAATAACTCAAAATGAGGTTATTGAAAAAGGAGAAAAATTAATATTTCATAGAATTATTGGTATTTATGTTGATGAATATGGAACAAAATTTTTTCAAACAAAGGGGGATAGTAATAACTCGGCAGACAAGGTTTTAATTCGTGAAGATTATGTTGTTGCGGAGTATTGTGATGATGTTGCTGGCTTAACTTGGTTTATTAATTTTGTTTCAACACCTTGGGGTATTATTATATTTGTTTTGATTCCTCTTGCCTTTTTAGTTTTTACACAATTGATGTCGTTGGTTGATACTGTTAATGGAAATATATTAGTTAAGAAATTATTAAGAAAACAAATTTCTATTGATGATAAAATTTTTAAGAAAATAGATATAAATGAATATTTGAATGAGGCTGATAAATTATTTTTGTATTATAGTTTCCCAAATGAAGAAAAAGAGAAAATGTTTGAGTTTTTATGGGGTTACTTAAAAAATAGTGATTTAAATGATTCACAAAAAGAGTATGTGAACAAACTTTACACTTCTTTTGATATTTTAAAATCAAACTCTAAAGCTTTTTGGGGATATTGGTTAACAAATTGTGAAGATGTTACACTTAAAAAAAATATAAATACTTATGCAATGGCTTCGGTTATTGCTGAGAAAGAACAAGTTGGATTTGATAAGGCATATGAAAAAGCTTTAAAAATTTGTAAGGAAACAAAGAAAAAATAATTTTTAATTCGTGTAAATATCCTTGAAAAATATTGAATTAAATAGTATAATTAATTGTTAATTATGGTTAAAAATTAAGAAAATTTGTAAATTGTTTGTCATTTATAGTGATTTTATGGTTTTTTATTAAAAGTAATAATAAATAATGTGAAATTGTTTTTAACCTTTTGTTTATTTGGAGTGGAGGGAATTATGATAGATGTTGAAAGTGAAATAAAAAATGAAAAAGACGAATTGGAAATTGAATTTGAATTGAAAACTGAAACAAATCTTGAAAAATTAAGTGATTCAAAATTTGATGACGATGTTGCTGTTATAATTTTGTTATATAAAAATCCAAATTTTAAATCTATTCTCAAACCCTATGAATTGGAAATTTGTGGAAAAAAGATGTGGAAATGGTTGGAGTTGGCTTGTGATAGTTATCCAATCTCAACTGCAATTGCAACGCCAGAAAGTGATATAGTTAACATTATTAAACCTTTATTGACAGATAAAAAATATACTATGGTTCTTTTTAGTGATACGCCTCTTATAACAAAGGAAACTATTAAAGAAATTTTAACTTATGTTAGAGCAAAAGATTGTAATGTTCTTAATTTAAGTCGAGGATATGTTTTTAATACTGAATATATAAAAAATATATCTTCTATTAAAAATAAAATGATAGTTTCTTTTAATGAAAGTGATTTTGAAGTTGCTGATGATTTAATTGCAACTGAAAAAATTTCTCAAATTATACAATATAGAATTTTAACATATCATTTGTATAATGGCGTTTTTATTAAAGATTTAATATCAACTTTTATAGATGCAGATGTTATAATTGAAAGTGGGGTTGTTATTGAACCAAATAATATAATTCAGGGTAGAACTTATATTGGTAAATATACTTTTTTGGAAAGCGGAAATAAAATAATTGATAGTGTTATTGGCGAAAATTGTATATTGAAAAATTCATATATATGTAATAGTAAAGTTAACAAAAATATTGTTGTTGGACCATTTGAAAAAGTTATTAATAAAGGATAAAGTATAAATTTAAAATTGTTTATTTTTATAATTTAATAAATAAAATATTAAAAAATTAAACTTTTGTTATAAAAATTGAAATAATTCAATTTAATTAATATTTAATGCAATATAATTAAATTAATTAAATTATTGTTTAGAAAAAAATCTAAATAATAAAAAATAAATAAATAAAAAACTATATTATTTAATTAATTGCGTAAATCGGTTGTTTTTGTTATAAAAGTAAATATGTTTTGAGTTTGTTGATATAATAAAAAAGATGTAATAAATAATTTGCATATGAAAAATTTTTTAATGAATTAAATTTTTAAACTTAATACAACATTATTTTAACAATATGAAAAAATTTAAAAGGAAAAATAATTATGTTTTTGATTGTTGGTTTAGGTAATTATGAAAAAAAATATTTTAAAACTTATCATAATATAGGTTTTATGGTTGTTGATAAATTATGTGAAAAATTGGGCTATAAATTTTCTAAAAGTGAATGCATGGCGAATACTTGTGAATTTTTTATAAATCATGATAAGATATTGGTTGCAAAGCCAAACACTTATATGAATTTTAGTGGGCACAGTTTAGCGTCTTTTAAAAACAAGTATAAATTAAAGAATTCGCAAATAATAGTTATTGCTGATGATATAGATTTGCCCTTAGGTTCTTTTCGTTTTCGCGAAAAGGGGAGTGGGGGAACGCATAATGGGCTAAAACATATTGTTCAAACCATAGGTAATGATTTTGCAAGAATAAGAATTGGAGTTGGTAGACCTCATGAAAATCAAGATTTAGCAGATTTTGTTTTGAGTAATATAAGTCATGAAAAAATGAAAATATTAAATAATGTTATTGATGAGGTTGTTGATTTTATTTTGAAAAAAATAGAAGAAATAAATAATACAAATAAGCAAGATGATATTTTTTAATTTAAATATATTTTATTATTGACAATTATGTTATTAACATTAGTTATTCATATTTATTTTATTTAAGTATTTGGAAAAATTTAATAGTTGAAAAATAAAAAACATATTAACTAATCAACTAAAACAGTTTTTGTTGTTTATTGTTATATGATTTAAAAATTTTTAAAATATAAACTAGATAATATTCACAATAAAATAAAAAACATATTTTGAAATAAAAAATATTTTTTCTTTATAATAAAATGTATTTAGATATTAATCTAATTATATATAAATTTTAAGTAAATTGATGTTATTAAATTTTATTTCTAGTAATTTTAAATTTTATTTCTATATTTAACTAAATAAAAATTGAAAATAGGTTGTAAATGATTGATTTTTTAAAAATTTTTCAAAACAAAGAAATAAGTTTGTTTTTAGATAGTGTAAATCAAAATAAAAAATTATTAACTTTTAATGCGCCTACTAATAGTAAGGCTGTTTTTTTAGGGTTGTTAAATAAAAGAATTATTTTTGTTGCGAAAGACATTGTTAGTGGTTCTAAACTTGCAGAGCAATTAAAACCTTTTTCTTTAAATCCTAAATTTTTATTAACAACTTTTGAAAATAATTTTGGACTTGTTGATGTTTCAAGTAGTTTAGATTTTTATTCTGCACTATTTTCTTTTTGCATAGAAGAGAGCAAGTGTTTAATTGTAACCGTTGATGCTCTTTTTCAAAAACTTCCAAATATAAAAGAATTTTTGAATAATATATATTATTTGAAAAAAAATCAAAATTATACTTTTAAAAATTTGCTAAATTGGCTTTTTGACGCTGGATATGTTAGGGTTGAAAGTGTTTCAATGCGAGGGCAATTCTCTTTAAAGGGAGATATATGGGAAATTTTTTCTATTAACTCTGATAATATAGTTAGATTGGAATTTTTTGATGATGAATTGGAAAAAATAACTTATATCTCAAATGAGGACCGTAAATTTATTGAGGATAAAGATTTTTTAGAAATTTTGGGGATAAATTTTGATAAACGAGATGTTAATCTTTTGACTTTTTTTAAAGAATTTAATGATATTGTATTAAAAAATTTATATGATAAAGGTAATAAAAATTTTGAAAAGATTGCAAATGGGTTTGAAAATTTATGCAAATCTAAAAACGAAATTATTGTTTGTTTCGATGAACCTGTTCAATTGGAAAGTTTAAAAGATTATTTTGTTAAATCAAACAATCTTGATGAAAATAATCAGATTTTTATAAATAAAAATCATGTTTTTGATTGTGAAATGGATAAACAAATTGCTTTTGCAAGTGTTCGGGGAAAGAGTTTTTTTAAACAAGAAGAGTTTGTTTCGTTTAATCCTATTGCAACTAAAAAGTATGTTTTTAATTTTCAGGATCTTTTAAAAGATATAAAATATAATATAGAACTTGGAAATAACATTGTTTTATTTTGTGGTAATGAAGAAAATTTTAATATTTTAAAGAATTTTTTAAACGAAAATTTAATTTTTCCTATTGATGAAAAATTTGAGTTTATTTTTTCAAAAGAAAATTTGGGCATTGAAGAAAGTGAAACAATTAAATTTGCCAACAATAATATAAATATAAAACCTAATGCTAAAATTCAAATGTCAAACAAAATCTGCGTAAATAGTGAAGAAAATGATTTTACCAAACAAAAAGATAATGGAAGGGTTTATATTTTTAGTGATTTTTTGCCTTATTCTTTTGCGTGTGTTGAAATAAAGTGTTTAGTTATTGGAACTTATGACCTTTTTAAAAAACGAGAATATAAAAAATCTGTTAACAAAAATAGTGTTTTTTATGCTCCTCAAGTTGGTGATTTTGTTGTTCATGAAACTCATGGTATAGGCAAATGTATTGCCGTTGAGAAACTTAAATTTACTGGTGTAGAAAAAGATTATTTTGTTATTGAATACGCAGATGGTGATAAGTTTTATTTGCCTTCTGAAAATGCCGATACTATTTCGGCTTATTGTGGTGGGGAAACTCTTCCTAAATTAAATAAATTGGGAGGGGCTGATTTTGCAAAACTCAAAGAAAGAGTTTATAAAAATGTTAAACAGTTAGCATTTGATTTATTAGAATTATACGCCAAAAGAGAAAAGAGTAAAGGGTTCGTTTACAAGCAAGATGATTATTTAATGGAGGCTTTTGAAAATGCCTTTCCTTACGAGGAAACCCAAGACCAACTTTTAGCTATTGCTGATATTAAAAAAGATATGGAAAGTGGAAAAATAATGGACCGTTTAATTTGCGGAGACGTTGGTTATGGTAAAACAGAAGTTGCTTTACGGGCGGTTTACAAGGCTGTTTTAAGCGGTAAGCAAGTTGCTTTTCTTTGTCCAACAACTATTTTGTCGGAACAACATTTTAAAACTTGTTTAAAAAGATTTGCTGGTTTTATGGTTAAAGTTGCTCGTCTTAATCGTTTGGTCCCAAACTTAGAACAAAAAGCAGTTTTAAAAGGGTTGGCTGATGGAAGTGTTAATGTTGTTTGTGGAACACACAAATTATTAAGTAAAGAAGTTGAATTTAAAAATCTTGGACTTTTAGTTTTAGACGAGGAACAGCGATTTGGGGTTGAAGACAAAGAAAAAATAAAAAATATAAAAAATAATGTTGATGTTTTAACCTTATCTGCAACTCCAATTCCCAGAACGCTACACATGTCTTTGTCGGGTATTAGAGACATAAGTATAATCAATACACCGCCAAAAGAACGAATTCCAGTTCAAACTTATGTTGTTGATTATTCAGATGATTTGTTGGTCAGGGCGGTAAATAATGAATTGTCTAGAGGTGGACAAGTTTTAATTGTCTTTAATAGGGTTGAATTTATTTATAAATTTAGTGAGCATGTTCAAAAATTGTTTCCCAACATAAAAATTGGTGTGGCGCATGGCAAATTAAATCAAAAACAACTAGAAAAAACTATTATAAGTCTTTACAATGGTGATTATAATATTTTAATTGCAACAACTTTAATTGAAAATGGTATTGATTTACCTTCCGCCAACACTCTAATTGTTGTAGATGCTGACAAATTAGGACTTAGTGCACTTTATCAACTTCGTGGTAGAATTGGTCGAAGTGATAAAATGGCTTATGCTTATTTTACTTATGATTCAGACAAACAATTGACGGAGTCTGCATTTAAAAGATTAGAGGCTATTATGGAATTTACTCAATTGGGTAGTGGGTTTAAAATTGCAATGAGAGACCTTGAAATTAGGGGTGCTGGAAATGTTTTGGGAAAGCAACAGCATGGTGCGATGGAAAAAGTTGGCTATGATTTGTATTGTAAATTATTGAATGACGCTGTCAAAGAAATTAAAGGAGAAAAAACGAGAAAAAGAATAGATATTAAAGTTGACATTAGTTTAAACGCGTATATTAGTGAAGAATATATAAAAAATGAAACAATGAGAATTGATTATTATTCTAAAATTAGTGGTTTAAATTCTTTTGAAGAGGTTAAAAATTTTATATATGAAACAGAAAAGGTTTATGGTAAACTTCCTTGCGAAATGTATAATTTGATTATAATAGCCTTTTTAAAAAATTTATCTTCTAATTACGGTGTTTCAAAAATTATTGTTTCACAAAATTTAACCTCTTTCTATTTTGAAAATATGATAGACAAGGAGGTTGATGATTTTTTATCAATTTTTCAAAACAACAAAATTAAAACTATTTTAAAGGATAGTAAAAATGTTGTAATATTTCTTGATATTGTAGATGTAAAACAGCGAGTTGAAAAATTATGCGAAATTATGTCTGGGTGTAAATTTTAATAAAGATTAATTTGTAAATTTTTTACTTGTTGTTAATGTTTTTTTTATCAAATTTCATTATTTTGTTGCAAAAATTTAATTATTAATATATAATACATTTTACATTTTTATGTAAATTTAATTTAAAGAGTATTTCAGGAGATTAAATGAAAAAAAAATTATTTATTAAAGGAAAGTTAACTATATTATTGTGTTTTATATTATGCTTTGCTTTATTGTTGAGTGGGTGTAGTCTTTTTCCTTTGGACACGGTTAAATATCTAAATCAAAAAGTTGCAACAATAGAATACACTTCTACTTCTGGGGATAAGAACATGATAACCATTACGAAAAAGGATTTAATTAATGCTTATCAAAATTATTCTTCCACATTGAGTGAGTATGGTTTAAGTGGAGAAGATGCATTCGACCAACTTGTCCAAATGTTGATAAATAAAGAAGTTATTTTAAATGAGGCGGAAAAATTAATTGAAAAAGGAGATATTGTTGTTTCAAATGCAACATTAAATCAACTTTGGACAGAAACTTATGATGCCTTAATTGATAATTTGGCAGATTTTGAGCAACAAGTTATAGACGCTTGGGATTTGAAAGTTCCTGCTGAGTTGGAAGAAAATGATGATGAAACAACTTTAACAACTTATACGCCTTATCAAAAGACGGCAGAAATAGTTTATGTTGATGGTGAGTATAAAATAAAAACTTTAAGCGATATTGAAGATGAAAATGTTGAATTAATTTATACACAAGGTCAGGAAATTAAATCTATTAACAATGCTGTTAAAGAAAGAATTGGTGATAGTACAATTTTAAAAGAAGCACTTAAAAGATATACTACAACACTAAAAAATAATGAAGAAGGACAAAATTTGTCTACTGATGATGAATCTGTTTTTCAAAGAGAAATTGAAAGAATATATACCAATGTTAAAGAAAACAAGTATGTTGAATTGTACAACAATTATTATGAAAACAAAACAGGTTATTCAATAATAAGCGTTTCTCAGGTTTTGGATTATATAACACAAAAAACAATTGCAAGTTATACAAAATATCAAATAGACCCTGATTCTTATGATGATGATATTTTAAATTCTCGTGAAGAAATGTGGTATGTTATGGACAATAATTATTTTTATGTTACGCATATCTTAATTTCTTTTACAGATGAACAAAAAGAAGATATAACAAATCTTGAAACAATGTACCAAAGTGGCGCTATAACATATCAAGATTATATTAACGGAAAAAATTTAATTGCCAATAGTGCTGTTGTTAAAGAAAATGGCGAGGCAACATCTTTAACTCCAACTCAACTTAGAGAAAATTTGATAAATGATTTAAAAGGGTTGGATGATAACGGTAAGGCAGAAGTTTTAAAAGATTATATTTATGCTTATAGTGGCGATGATGGGAATAAGAATAAAACTTATGAATACATTGTTGGAACAGAAAATTCTTCCATGGTAGACGAGTTTAATGAGGCTTCAAGAGAGTTGTATAATAATGGTAAAGGCTCTTTTGGTGATGTTAGTGGATTGGTTGTAACTGAATATGGTGTGCATATAGTTTGTTATTTACAACCAGTTACTAATCCTTTTACAATAACTAATGTTAACAATTTTAATTTAGTAACTAGTGATGCTGATGAATTGGCTGAAAATATCAATATCATAACTTCAACAAAATTAAGTCCTTTCTATGATAGAACTCTTTTTGACTTTGCTTATGACAAACTTGTAACTGATAATTTTTCAAAATTTGAAAGTTTGAATGTTGAAGTTTTAAAACAAGGTTTAGATATCAAAATCTATAATAATAACTATAAAGATTTGTGGGAAAATCAATAACATAATTTAATGATTGTTATAAAATTTTAAAAAATAATGCTTATTTTGAGCATTGTTTTTTTTATTTTTTTCTTTTATATTTCCTTTTTATTTATAATATATTTTATAATTTTTTCGTAACATTATCATAGTCTTTTTATAACATTTTTATTATAATTTGAAACATTTTCGCTTTGATTTTTCAGCATTATTAAAACTTTTAAATAGTTTTTATAATTTATATTAAATTTGTTGTGTTTGTATTGTGTAATTTAAAATATTTTTATAAAAATATTTTGTTATTAGTTATGCTATTTAATTAAATAAAAATGATTAAGAAGGATATAATATAGTGTGATTTGTTAATTGTAAATCAAATAAAAATTAATAGACATATATTCATATAATTGACATTGTTATTTTTATTTGGTATTATATATAAGTTATGAAACATAAGGCGAAAATTTATATTAAAGATAAACTTTTAAAAATAATTAGCGGAACTTCCCAAAAGGGCGGTTTTGTTGTTAATTTTTATGTTCGCCCTAAAAACTTTCAAAAAGAAATTGATGAAGCGGAACAGGCAGTTGCAAAGCAGAAAAGTAAAAAGAAGAAAATATTAAGTATTGGATTTTTTATTCTAAACTTACTTATTATTGGAGGTATATTAGGTTATCAATTTTCACAAAGTGAGGACATGAGTATAACCGCATTAATAAATGGTGGTTTTTCTGGCGGATTATTAATCTTATTATTTTTTTCTTGGGTTGTTATGATGTTCCTTGATTCTTATAGATATCAAGTTCTTATAAAGCGTTCTTCTGGACGTTTTAGACCTTTTTTAAGTTACAAAGTTGCGGCGTTAGGGAAGTACTATGACAATATAACTCCAATGTCGACAGGAGGTCAGCCTTTTCAAATATTTTATTTGACGCATAGAGGACTTAATGCATCGGCATCTATTTCGGTTCCTATGGGTAGATATGTTGTTAATCAAATTATTATTTTAGTAATTTGGACGATTGCGCTTATTATTTCTTTTTGTGTTGAACTCGGTGAGGCTTTTGCTTATGTTAAAGTTTTGTGTATAACAGGATATATTTTAAATGCTATATTAATAGTTGGTGTAGTGTTTTTGTCTATTAATGAAAAAACAGGGAAAAAACTTGTTATTTGGACTTTAAAACTTTTGCAAAAAATAAAAATTGTTAAAAATTTTGAAAAGCAATATAATAGAGTCGTTAAAGTTGTTACAGATTTCCAAGCAACGATTAGAAACTTGGCGAAAAGATGGAAAACATTTGTTATGTTAATTTTAACTTCCTTTTTATATAATATTTTAATGTATTCCTTGCCTTTTTTTGTTTACTCTGCTATTGTTGGTTATTTAAATTTTGCTTTGTGGCCATATATAGTTCTTTTGGGTATTTTAATTGATATGGGGTCTAGTTTTGTTCCTCTTCCTGGCGGTTCGGGGGCGAGTGAGTTATCTTTTGCTGCTTTGTTTGCTGTTATTATAAGCAATAATGCACAATTAACATGGGCTTTGATTATTTGGAAATTTATGAGTTATTATATTTATTTGATTCAGGGATTGCTTGTATTGTGTTATGATAACTTCTTTGGCAATAAAAGATATAAATGGTTAAAAAGGAAATGGGAGTTGGAGCGTGAAAGCATGAATTTTAGACAAGATAAATTACACGAATTTCAACAAAATAAAAAACATAAACGAAGTATTTTTTAAATTCCATTTAACTTTTTTTGTTTAATTTTTGGTTTTAGATTTAACATTAGTTAAATCTAATTTTATTTTTAATTATTTGTTTTTTTTGTATAAATTCTTAATTTATTATATTTTTGTTTATTTTTTATTTTAATATTGTTTATAAGGTGTGTTTATTTGTAATTTTTATTATTAATTACTATAATTATTTAATATTATTCTTTACTATTAAACTTACTATTTGGTTAATTGGTTATTATTAAATACTATTATAAGTTATCATTTATAATTTGTTATTTATTATAATTTGTTGTTATTAATTATTAATATAAATGTTAAGATGCGACTTTGTAAGTGGTATATGTTTTGGGGGTTATTTTTATTTATGTGAATAAATTTTATTATATAAAACATGATAATAGTATGGAAAAATTTAAGGCTTTTGAAAGAAAAAAAATAAAATTATCTAAAAGGGATAGTTGGTATATTTTTTTTATTGTTATATTAAGTGTTTTACTTGTTATAACTTCTTTCTTACTTTATTCTAATTCTTTTTATAAATCTCGTTTTAATAATTTGGGGCAAGTTGAACTTGGAACTCCTGTAATGCTATATTTAGAAAATTCTGGTGCGTTTGTGCAAGTGGTGAGTTTTGCGGGAACTATTTTGCCAGATATGAATATAACACAACAATGTTCGTTGCAAATAGGGGCAAATTCAATACCTCTTGTTGCTAGGGCAAAAGTTGTTATAAATAAAGATGCTTATTCTCAATATGAGGAGATAGAAGGTACATTTACAAGTGATTTTGTAAAAAATAATGCTGATGGTTTTTATTATTGTAACTCGGTTTTAAATCCTAATTTGGTTGTAAAATTTTTGCAGTCAATTAAAATACCTGGTGATAAATTTGATATTAATTCACAAGAAATTTATAATTTTGTAGTTTTGGTTGAGACATTGCCTTATGATAGTGATTATACAACAATTTGGCAAACTGAAAATTTTATAGTGGATAAAGTTTAATAATGGTATTGGAGGTTAATTTGTTTTTTATTGTATTTAAACTTTTATATACAATATATAAGATGTTTTAAAATTAAAAATTTAAATTATTATTTTTAATTGAAGTTTTTTATTTTTTTTTAATAATTAATATTTTTTATATTTAGGTTGCAGGTTATATCTAATTATATTTTCTTTTATAACAAAATATTTATTTAGATAAATATCTAAATAAGTGATAAACTATTTTATTTTTTTGATATAATAAACATCTATTTATAATATTTAAATTTTAAATATAATTATTGTTTAATTAAAAATAATTGTGTCAATAATGATAATATGAGAAAATTATTATTATTGATATTTTGTTTGTTAATTTGCTCTTTTGCAACATTAAACAATTCTGCTTTATATGAAATCTGCGAAGCATATCCGTCTTCTCAATTATCTATATATTGCGATAATTTACCGGTAAATTATAAAGGTGATTTTATTGTTAATGGTGGGGGATATATTATTCAAACTAATGCAAAAAATGGTATATACATACTTGATACTTTAAATAATATTAATGGTTTTAGTTTGGTTATCAATTCAAATTATGACAAACTTAAAGAATTGTTAAAAAATGTAAAAATATTAAAAATTGAAGAGGTTGCAGAAAATAAAGTTGTTTATGCATATTTGCCAGAACTTATTAATTTTTGTATGGTAGATGGGAAAAAGGTTAATTTGCAAATAGCATATAATGAACAAAGAGTTATTTTAGGTTCTCCTTTAATTTTGGGTAGTTTTTAATATCTAATAATTTTAATTTCTTATATTTTAATATTTTTTTATTTATTTTAATATTATTTTTTTTCGTAGTTTTAATACTTTTTTATTTTTTTAATTATTTTATTATATTTTTTTTAAATTTTTGTTTGTATAATATTATTTTTTTTGTTAATTTTTAGTTTTTTTATTAGTGATTATTTAGAAATAAATCTAATTATAATAAAATTAACAAAATATATGTTTAAAATTGGTTTTTTGAGGCAATAATTATGGACAAGGAGGTAAAAATGAATAAAAATAAAACATTTATGGGGTGGATTAAAAAATACGGAACTTATTGTGTTGCGGGATTTTTGGTTTTGGCTATTGGTTTAACTATTATTTTTACAGCAGGAACATCTAAAGAAACGCAAGCAAATATTTCTTCTGCTAATAATCCGGTTATAAGTGTTGGAGGACAACCAGTTGTTAGTTTGAGTTTTCAACTTCCAATGACTGAGGCTTCTTTATTAAAAGAATTTTCTTCTCAAGAACTTTTTTACAATCAAACTTTGGAAAGATGGGAATATCATGATGGAGTTGATTTAGTGTCTTCTGACCTTTCTGTTTTTGCAAGTGCAGATGGTAAGGTTAGTTCAGTTAGCGAAACTTACGCTGATGGCAAAATGGTTATTATAACCCATGAAAATGGTTTTCAAAGCGTTTATAGTTGTCTTGCTGACGATGTTTTAGTTGAAGAAGGTGATGAGGTTAAGGCTGGCGATAAAATTGGAACAGCAGGTGAGTCATCTAACAATGAACAAAAAGATGGGGCTCATTTACACTTTGAATTGCTTCAAGATGGTAAAAATATAGACCCTGCTAGTTATTTAAATTTTGAAAACAAATAAGAACTATAAAATATTCAATTTTTAATTTACTTTTTGTTGTTTTTGGTGTATAATTCCTTTATACTTTTTACGGAGGTCAAAATGACAATAGATAAAGTTAAAGAAATTATTTCTGCTCAAATTAATAAGCCTGTTGATGAAATTAAAGATGATTCTAAAATCGTTGAAGATTTAGGAGCAGATTCATTAGACATTGTTGAAATGCTTATGACACTTGAAGAAGAATTTGGAATAACTATACCAGATGAAGAAACAACTAAGATGAAAACAATTGCTGATGTTGCTAATTTAATTGATTCTAAAAGTAATAAATAGTAAAAATTATGTAAAAATCCAAATATTTGGATTTTTATTTTTTTTATTTTATTTTACTTAATTTAATTTTTTTAATTTAATTTTTTTATTTTGCTTTTTTTGTTTTTATTTTTGTTTTTATTTTATTTTACTTAATTTAATATTATTTTTAATTTTTTAATTTTTTATTTTTCTTTAAATTGATTATTTGTTACGTTGTTTTTTTCTTTTTAATAATTTTAATATTTTTAATTTTTTTTATTTTTTGTGATTTGTTTTTAAAGGCGTTTAGATAGTTGATTATTTTTAATTTTATTAATTCGCATTTTGGCGAATTAAAGTTTTTTTTGTTCTTTTTTTTGTTTTTATTTCATACATTACAATATGCGTATAAATGGAGATTTTGTATGAATATTTTTATAAAACAAAGGGCAATTAACTTTGCTAAACATATATTAAAAACCAAACAAACGGTTAGGCAAACTGCTGATGTTTTTGGTATTAGTAAAAGCACAGTTCATTTTGATATTTCCAAACGATTAAAAGATATTGATTTTGGGTTATATACAAAAGTAAAAAAAATCTTAATAAACAATTTTAACGAAAAGCATTTAAGAGGTGGTGAGGCAACCAAACAAAAATATTTAAAAAATAAAATATAATCTAAATTTATAATTAAATATAAAAAAACTATTTTTATTTTAATAGTTTTTTATTTTAATAGTTTTTTATTTTAATTTTTTTTAACTTTATTTTATTAAGTTTATTGCTTTTTTTATTAATTTTTTTATATTGTTTTTAATTTTTTTTATAATTATTTTATATTTATTTTATAATTATTTTGTTTGTTTTTTGTGTATTTTGCAGGATTTTTATTATTTTTTTATTAATTTTTTACATTTTTTTTCAACAACTATTATTTTTATTTTTTTATATTTTTTTAATTTTTATATTTTATTTATTTTTGTTTTTATTTTTATTTTATCATTTTGGGTTGTTTGTGGAATCTGATAATAGTTTAGATTTGTCTAATAAATTATATCTATTTGTTTGAATTAAACTTTCTAATACGTGATATTTAAATTCTGGAACTTTTGTTGTTAAATCTGTTATAATATTTTTTATTGATTCTCTATATGTTTTTTTATCAAACAAACAACTGTTTTTTATTATAGGAAGTTCATCGGTTAGAGAACTTGTAATTTGATTTTCAAACACATAAACAAAAGGACGAATTACATAAAGTTCTTGACGTGATAAATATAAAATTGGCCAAAATGTATTTAAACGATTTTCTTTGAACATACTCATAAAAAATGTCTCTATTAAATCGTCGGCATGATGTCCTAAGGCGACTTTATTACAACCCAATTCTTTTGCTTTTGAATAAAGGTGTCCCCGCCTTAAATTAGCACACAATGAACAAGGGTTTTTACCTTGTAATTTATTTAACATTGTTTCATTAATGTTTGTTCTAATTATAACTAATTCTATGTTTATTTTTTTGCAAAATTCTTCAACTTTTGTATAGTCAGTATTGCCAAATATGTCAATTGTTATTGCTATAATTTCAAACTTATTAACTGAGTGTTTTTTATATATGGATAGGGCTCTTAAAAGAGTTAAACTATCCTTTCCGCATGATAAACCAATTGCGATTTTGTCGCCCTCTTTTATCATTTTATAATCTTTTATTGCTTGATGCATTAATGATATTATTTTTTTCATGTTAGCATAATATCATTTATTTTAATTTTGTGCAACCTTGTTTTTTATTTTTATTTTATATTTTTTTTTATATTTTGTTTTTATCATTTTTTTTATATAAAAAATCTATAATTTGGTTAGTCAAAACAGGTTTAATAAATTTTTATATTTTATTTAATTAATTTTTATATTTTGGCAATTTTAGTGATTTTAACAATACTTTTCTTAATTTTAATTATATATTTTATATTTATAATAAAAATATATTAATTAATTAAGTTTTAAGTTGACATATTTCTACAATTTTTGCTATACTAACATATAAGCGTAAATGTTAGGGCTTCATTGTACAATGGGGGAAAAATGAAAAATAAAAATTTAGATTCTAAATTAATTTTAAATAAAAATTCTTCTTTGGTTGATGATGATTGTTTTAATGGCAATTGTTCTTCTTCATTGAATTCTTTTTCACAAAAAAATTGTATTCAAACTAATTCAACTTCAACAAAAATTGAAACAACTGGTTCTAAACATTCATTTTTGTTTAAGTGTGTTTTTTCATTGTTTATTGTTATTTCATTGCTTTTCTTAACAACCGCTTGTGGTAATATTTATGATGACATGAAAATTGTTTTATCTAACAATGGAGAAGATGTTGTCCTTTATTTAGGGGGTAATGCTGGGGAAGATGTCGCAGAAATAACCGCAACAATAGAAGGTGATAAAAGTATTAGTCGAGAATTGGAGGCTTTTACTGAAAATGATAAAATTCTTGTTGACACTAAAATGAATAGTGATAATTCAACAACTATAATCATTACTGCTAATGCTAATGGTGTATGTAAAGATGCACCAGTTATCGTTCAATCAAAAGAAGGTAATAAAAAAGTTACTTTCTATGTTTCTGTTGAAATTCCTATTGAATCTATGATAGAAACAACAGATAGTTCAGAATTATTTGTTGTTAAAGGTGTTACAAAAACTCTTCTTCCTAAAAATCTTTTAATTATTTCTCCCGAAAATACAACTCAAAATGAAGTTTCTTTTCTTCCTTTTGGTAGTTTGCCAGATGGTGTTATCTTAACAGATAATACACTTTTTGTTCCTGAAACATTTAATGGTTCAACTATTCAAATTCAGGCAATTTCTAATTATAATCCTTCTATGCAAACTGTTATCACGCTAAATGTTATTGAAAAAATAACAGATAACATTAATTATCAAGCATTTTACAATGGAACATCAACTGAAATTGATTTACAACAAAAAATTTCTATTGCTAAAAATGTTGCAGAAAAAAATTCAATTGATTTTAAAATTTCTCTTAATAGCCAATACAATTTAAACATAACTCCTTATATGTTAAGTAGTCTTTCTCAAATTTCAAAATTTGCAAGTATAACAAGTTATAGTAAAACTTTTGTTGACGGTGTTGTTTCATATGCTTTCACTATTAGTGCTGAAACTGAAAATGGTGAAGATGCTTTCTATTTTGATATTTCTTATGTTGATTATAATTATTCTATTCAAACCCAATTATTTAATTTTGAAACTTATGATGCCGTTAAACAACTTTCAATTGAAGTTGATGGTGAAATTATTCAAGAAAATATTTTAAATTTAGATGTTTATGATAATTACTATGGGCGACCTGGTATGGAAATTCTTGCCAACATTTTTCCAACAACTGTTCCTGAGATGGAAAAAGGTATTGTTTTAAAACTTGGAACTAATGCAATCAACTATATTTTTATGAAACAAAACCCTAATGGAAGTGTTGAAAATATTATTTTTGAAAATAATCAATATACTTTTCAAAGTGGGGAAAGATTTTATATAAAGGCTAAATCAGTTGCTTCTGGTGAGGCGGTCTTTACCTTAGAGTCATTATCTAATCCAGAAATATATAAGCAATTTAATTTATCATCTCGACAAGGGGCTTCTAACTTGACTTTTGATAATGCTGTTCAAGTTGGAGATAGTTTTTACTATTATTTAACGACTAATGGGGAAAATCTTAGTGATAATCGTGTTCAAGTTAATTTTTCTGTTAATAATACTTTCATTGATGATATTAGTTTTGTAAAAACTGGTCAAAGTTTTAATGTTGTTGGTGATGTTTATCAAGGAACTGAATCAAATTCTTATTATTTACTTTTGGAGTCTTTGACAAATGCTCCTGATGAAACAGGAATTTTAACCATTCAATTGGGTAATGGTTTAACGGGAAGTGTTTTCATAGAATGTTTTGCTAAACTTGATAAAAGTTCAATTTCATTTAATGTCCCTTCTGCTCAATACGATGCTTCTATTGGATATAAGTCTATTCTTGATGATATTGTTATAGATGGTGTTTCTTATAATCTCGAATTTTTTGTTGCAATCCACAATGGAAAGGCAACCACTTTAACTGTTGATGCTAATTCTTCTTTCACTGTTTCTTATTCTTTCTATGATTTACCATTAGGAGCAGGGAGTGCTTATGATGAATCATATGTAAACTTTAATAATTTTAGTAAAGAAAATGGTGTTACAGATATTAATAATTTTGCGTCTAGTTCAACAATTTTGCGTTCTCTTTATTTAAATTCTTTTGGAACACTTAATGCTATTGCTGTTGGGAAAACTTGGGTTTGTGCAACAGTTGAAGGTTTTGATTTGGTTGATAATCAAAAACAAGTTGTTTCTTATCAATTCTATTTTCTTGTTGAAAGTTATAATCCTGTTACAACTTTTGAATTAAGCAAATCAGCAGTGACTCTTTATGCATTAAATAGTGTTGGTGATGCAAACATAAACGACACTTTTACCAACTTGTCGATAACTATTAATCAAGATGCAACCTATAATAAAATTTCTTGGAGTAATTTTTATGCAACTCTTAACCCTGAAACAAATGTTATGAGTTATATTCTCAATGGAGAGGAAATTTTTAGATTTACTGTTTTAGATAATGGACAACTTTTGTTAGAGGCATTTAGTACGCTCTATGCTGATAATGATTCTGTTCCTGGGGCAACAGTTTATAATTATGCTAAATCTTTGAGTTTCGATTTTATTGCGCAGTATACTGAATTTGGTATAAAATATCCTATTAACTTACATGCGACAATAAAAAAAGCAGTTCAAGTTGAAAATATTGTTGTTGAAAATTTAAATATTGAAAATGGTATTTATATTGAATTGGGTTATTCAAATAATGATATTGTTTATCCTATTCTTGCTCATGCAGATAACGGTATTAATAATGAGCAACCTCTAAATCCTAATCTTGTCTACACATTTTTACCAGATGGTGAAACACCAAGTAGTATTTTATCATTAAATTCCAACACAGGTATTATAACTATAAGCAAAGACCAACAACTTGGGGGGACTGGTGTTATTCGTATTGCTCCTGCTGATAGATTTGTTAACGGTGTTTATGTTGCAGGAGAAAAAGATATTGCTGTTTATGTCAAAATAACTATTGCAGATGGTAGAAATAGGGATACTTCTTATCGAATAAGTAGTATTGATGAAATTAAAAATCCTAATCTTCACTATACTTTATTAGCAAATGTTAGCGTTGATTTTAATTCTCCTAATAACTTTGCAATATTTGATGTTTTTGATGGCGGACTTTATGGGGCATTAGAAAATTCAAATTCTGTTGTTTCAACAATTATAACTAACAAAACTTTATTCGGAACATTGACAAAAAATGCTATTATAGAAGATTTAATTGTTGTTGGTGATATTGTCGATAGTTTGGGTGGATTTATTGCTAATATTAATAATGGAATTATAACTAATGTTACAGTTGAAACACAATCTATTGGGAATGCTTATAAAACAAGTAGTTTAAATCTTTCCTCAAATGTTGCCACTGTTAATGAGATTTATTACGTTGGCGGTATTGTTGGTGTTAATACGGGTAGTATCAATAATTGTTATTTCTTTGGTAGTATTTCTGCAAATAGTGTTGTCGTTGGTGGTATAGCAGGATTAAATTCCGGCAATATTCAAAAAAGTGGCGTTGAATTCTATAATTTCCCTGATAATTATTCACAATTTTTTGGCGGTGATTATGTTGGTGGTGTTGTTGGAGAAATGACAGGTGGCTCACTTTTTGAATGCTATGCATATTCTTATGTTAGTTCTGGTGATGCCGATAAAAATTATATTAATCTTAATATTTTAAATTCTAAATTTGGTGGTTCGCCAGGAGCAGATGGTGTTGGTGGTATTATTGGAAAACTGACAAGTGGAAATGTTGATAAGTGTTTTGCTGAAATTAATGATGTTAATAAAATGTTCGCCGAGGTCAATTCTCAAAATGCTTCTATTAAAAATGCATATATAATTTTTAGAACTTCTAACACTGATTTCGACGCGTTATATTATTATAATGGAGAAATTTTAGATAATCTTAATTCAATTACAACTGATTCTATTTGGCATGCACAAGAAACTGGTGTTAATCATGGCTATCCATATTTTATCAATATGCTTCCAGTTCAAGCAACTCCTCTTGTTGCAAATTCTTTGGCAAATACTGAAAATATTATTTCAGTTGAAGGACAAAGCATTATATTCTTTTTTGATACAAACCAAACTCTTTCAAAACAAGAACAAACCGCTCTTCTTGCCTTAAATACTATTTCTTTTGAAACGCTTTTGGGAATTGATTTTGCGAATGGAATTCGTGCAATTTCTAGTAATTCTTCTATTATAAGTGCTTATTCTAATGGCATTGTTATCAAAGGATTGGGAACATGTAGTTTAACCTTATTTTCAAAATATGATTACTCTTTGTCAAAAACATTTACTATTTATGTTGTTAGTCCTATAACCGATTTTGTTTTGTCTTACAATGAAACTGACTTTTCTAATGGCTCAACTATAACTTCTAAAATTAATCAAAATTTAACTATTTATGGCAAAGTTTCTGTTTCAAAACTTCTAGTTAATCGTAGTGTTGAATTTGTTACTGATGGTTTACAATTAACTTTTGATAGTTATCAAAATTATATTCAAGGTAGTGGACTCGGCGGTTACGTTATTGACACGCAAAAAATATTTGCAGACACTGGTTTATATGAAATTATAATAGATTATAATTTACAAATTAATGAATTGAGCAAGAGTTATATTTCTAGTCATTTAGATGATGATTTAACTGCAATTAATGATATTTTGTTATCTCATTTTAATGGAAGTTTTACTTTAAAAATGTTTAAAGGTGCGGACAAAATAGAAATATCTCCTAAATCTGAAATTATTGAACCTAGTGATACATTAAATTTTGAAGTTAATATTTTTGGTGATGTTGACTTTAATGAAAGTCCGCTTGGTGAGGCATTAGCACTTAACATAATATCTAAAACAACAGGTAGTTCTTTATCTATTATAAGTCAAAATGTTATAGATAATGGGGAAACAACTTTATATCAAATAGGACAAAATGGCGAAATTATGTTTGAAGTTGTTGTTAAACATGCTGTTACTGTTTACTATTTAAGTTCAACTGATTTATCAAAGCAAACTCTTAATCCTGATGAAGCAACTTATTATCAACATAAATTTAATGTTACATTAGAAGTTGCAGATACATATAAAAATCATAGTTTTAATAATTCTCAATTTGATATTAATGTTATTGCAACAACTTCACAAAGTAATAACAATGATTACAATGAAGAAATTGTTAGTGAAAACTTTGAATTAACTATTAAATCTCAAAGTGTTTTAAGTTTGGGCGCAACACATTATTCATTAAATAGTAAAGTTTTGCGTGTTGTTGATGAGCAAAATGTTACATTCTATTATTATTCTTCTCAGGCTAACAGTGTTTTAACAACTGGTGAGGAGGGTATGTTGGAAATTGACATTTTTCCAACTTATGCTAGTTATAGTAGTTTGGAAGTTACATACTCGACCTTAAACAATGATGATTTTAATATAAGATTATCTTTGTTGGATAAACAAAATGATGGTTCGTTTATAAAAAGTTCAAAAGGTTTTGTTTCTCTTGAAAATGGTGTTAAAATTTTCAACAACTATGATAATAATTTTGTTAGTTCTTTAAATAGTTTATATTTAAGTACCTTTATTCCTGAATCTATTGATAAAGACACAATCTTTGTTCTAAAAATTGAGGCTTTTGATGAAAATGGTAATCAAGTTGGAGTTGTTACTACTTTTAATTTGGTTGTTCAATATCTTAAAGGAGCATCAATTTCAATTGTTGATGAAAATGGAGAAGAGGCTAGAACTCTTGTTCGTGGTGGAACACAAACTATATTAATTACGGTTGACAAAGAGCAAACATTGGGTTCTTTGACAATTAGAGGTTATCAACAAACTCAAGATGCTAATAATTTTGTTTCTTATTCTAAATTCACTGAAATTATAGATAATGCTAAAAACACAAAAACATATAAAGCAACTCTTTATATTGGAACTGGACTTGTTCTTGAAAATAATAGTAATTATTTGACATTTGAAGCAGGTGTTGATTGGATTGTTAATGGCAAAATTCAAACAAAAACAACTTCCATTAATATTGGTGTTGTTGATTTTGATATAAATGATATAACATTGAAAACCGACAAAATAGATAAATCAACTTATAATGCATATATTGGTGTTCAATCTGCTTTAAATTTTGAGTTTAATATTCGAGAGTTTTTAACTGCAAGTCAGGGAAATAATCCTGCTCTTCAAGCATTTTTAACTAATTATTACTACAAAGCAGAATCTGGACTAGGTGTTTATGGTGATTATGTTGTTAACTATGGGTTTGAAAGTGTTGGAAGTTTGATGGGCAATCTATACTATGTAAATGGTAACACAACCCAACAAGTTTTACGGGATAATGGGACATTTAATCCTAATGATTATTTCAATTTTGAAACTGATGGTTCTATAATAAAAGTAACCGGTAAAAGAGTTGGTGCCGTTCAAATGTTATTGAGTTTGCCGGTTAAGTATCCTGATTTTAGTCAAAATGTTGTTAGAAATATTAATTTCTATTTCACAATTAATGTCGAAGTTTATAGTGATGAAGACACTCCTCGTATTATAGATGATGAAGAGGCTTTTCTTGATGCATTAAATGCAAGTGAACCTCAAAATTACATTCTAATGAATGACTTATATCTAAGAGATTATACTCCGCAAAATACAACTGGAATTTCAAGTCTAGATGGCAATAATTATACTATCAATATTTTAAGTTATAATACTTCTGTAAGCGATAGTTATTTAAAATTAGCATTATTTAATACTATTTCTTCTTATAGTACAATTAAGAACATTATAGTTAATACTTATCATGCTAGTGCAATTGCTGTTGACACAACGTTAGTTAATAAAATTGATGTTGCTGGTTTTGCTCTTAAAAATGATGGTATTGTTTATAATTGTCAAGTTTTAGCATTTGAGAGCGATGATTCTCGACCTAATCTTAATGTTCCACAAGGTTTAAATGTAACATATTCTATGGGGCAAATAGATGATAGTGTAACATCAAGAATTGCTGGTTTTGTTATAGAAAATGTTGGTTCTATAACTAATAGTAGAGTTGGAGGCAAAACTGTTGAATATGCTATTAGCGGAAGTAAACAACTAGATGCTTTCAATATAGTTGGACAGGGTAATATAAGTGGGTTTGTTTATGAAAATTCTGGTAGTATAGCAAGTAGTTTTGCTGGTAATATTACTATAACAAATAATACTTTAAGTGGAACTCAAACATTTACTTCTGGTTTCGCTGGTAATAATTCTGGTAATATTCAACTTTCTTATGTTGAAGGTGTTGGAGATTCAACTTCTTATAGTTTAGCAACTGCGGGAATTTCAACTGCATCAATAAGTGCGGGATTTGTTTATAACAACAATGAAAGAGGAGTTATTGGTGATTGCTATGCCAACATTTTATTAGCAACAACAAATTTGGCAACCCAACAACAATATGCTAGCGGTAGATTAACTTCTGGTTTTGTTTATTCAAATGAGGGTGAAATTGCTCGTTGTTACACTGCTAGTAAAATTGAAAATGCTAAAACAACTCAAATGAATTTTATTGGCGTTGATAGTTATGGCGAAATGCAAAATAAAGGAGCAGGCTCCATTAAAAATAGTTACTACTATAATTTGTATAGTGATTTAGACGATGCTTATGCGGGAACTTCAGATTCAATTAATGTTTCAAGAATAACAGAACCTGATTTAGCAACTAATTTTTATGGTTTTAGTTTTGCTGAAACTTCTTCTTCTTTGAATGGTGTTTGGTATATAACTTCAACAGGACCTAAATTAGTTAGTGCTAATCAAATAGCAGTTTCAAGTCGATACATTTCAGACGCTAAAAGAGATGCTCAAACAGGCGAGTTGATTTCATATAAACTTCCATATTATGATGGTTATGATTATGGTAGTGTTAGAAATCCTATAATCATTCGAGATGCAAAAGAATTTAATCTTGTTTTTGGAGGGGGTAGTCTTAATGCAGGAACTGCAATTTCTGCTTATTATGATTTGACAAGTGCTCGTGTGTTTGGAAATTATAGAATTGTTACAAACATTAATCTTGCCGACCTTATAACCGACACAACAAGTGGTGTTAAAATTTATTCAAGTAATATGTCTTTATATGGCGGTAAAATAGATGGTAATATGTTCACTGTTCAAGGTTTGGAATTAGTTGCTAATCTTGAAAATGTTAACACAAAAGATTATGGTATGTTTGCAAAACTTGAAAACAATGCCATTATAATGAATTTAAACATTGAGGTTGTTGCCGTTAATGCTGTTACAATGCAAAATGTTGGAACTGTTGCTGGAACTGTTGAAAATTCAAAACTTATTAATTTAACTTTGTATTCTGGTGATGATGAAGGCTCTGCTGAAATTGTTGGTAATAATATTGTTGGTGGCGTTGTTGGTAAAGTTGTTGGTGAAAGTGAGATTAAAAATGTTTCAACAACAAATATTAATATAATTGCAAATAATGTTGCACCAGGAGAAAGTCAACGCTTTAATCGTGATGAAACTTTAAATAATAGGGTTAATGCCAATACGTCTTATGCTGGTGGAATTGCTGGTGTTGCAGATATTTATAAATCTAATGATAAGGCAGATTTAAGTCATAATAATAGATTAACTAATGCTAGTTTGGCATTCCTTACTGTTAATGGTAATATGCAAATAAGCGGGTCTACTGTTGGCGGTATTTTAGGATATCTTGGACCTCAAACATTAATTAAAGATGTTACTTTTGAACTTTCAGCAGATAAAGAACAAAAACTTATTGCTTATAATTTTTCTGCTGGCGGTATTGTTGGTGAGTGTTATGGTGATATCGACATGGCTCGTGCGACTCATGAACTTGCTCTTCAAACTTTAATTGAAAATAGTGTTGCTTCTTATTATTCTAACCCTGCAACTTCTAATATTGAAAGAGGAAATATTAACCTCTTTGAGCATGAAGAAGAAGGTAAATATCAACCTCAAAATATTGGTGGGTTAGTTGGGGAACTTATAACTGGAAATATTTCTCATAGTTACTCTAAATTAATGGTTAGAAATTCTCTTGCTGTTAATGGTGGTGGTGTTGTTGGAAAGATTTCCTATGCATCAAATGATGTTATTAATAATATTAACATTTATGAAGTTTATACATTTAGTGATGTTTATGCTTCGTCAGCGGTTGGTGGATTTGCTGGATATATTGACCAAACCAGAACATTGTCTTTTGACAAAGTTAATATGGTTAATTATTGGTCTCTTGTTTATAATAATCAAACATCTTCATACTATTTGCCTGATTATTATTACGATATTTTTGCTAAAACAGGAACAAGAAATGTTGAGGCAAAATTATTAAAAGAAATTGTTTATGATTCTGGAACAAGTATTGAAATTAAAGATGGATATTCTCGTTATTCTTTGCCAGTTATAGCACAAGAAATACATAGTGATGATGTTTATGCTATGAGTTATGTTGATTTTAATAATAATGGAACTTCAAACACTATTCAACTCAACAGTTCATACGCAAGCATTGGCTCTAATATATATTTTAAAATTATAGATGCAGATGTCCAATCTATTAAACCTTTAAAATCCTATGTTAATGCTGAAATTTCTGGAAGTGAAATGGACGCTTATTTCCGCAATAGTGATTGGGACCCAAACTTCTGGCGTAGATATTCAACTGATATGCTTCCAAGACTTGTTTCTAATGCTGATGTTAATATTTTCTATATTTATGTTGCCCAAGATTTACAAAATATGGTTAGTTATCCTGATGCAACATTTATAGTTGTTGGACAAGATGGTAATGGTATTGTTCCTGTTGGAAATTATATTAGAAGTACTGGTTTGTTTATTGATAATTTTTCTGGTGTTTTAAGAGGTTATGATAATAGCGGAAATTATGGTTTTGACTTTGAGGGTTATTCTTTAACATTCATTAATGCAACGACGACTGGTGCCAAAATATATAATTTAAAAATTGAAAATTTAGGTTCTTCTGCAAGTCAATATTTGGAAGGTGAAGGTTCTTTTGTTGGTAATGCAGTTGGAACAAATTTTGAAAATTTAACTTTTAAAAATTGTGCTTTGTATGCTTTGGCAACTTATGATTTTTATAATATTGGTTTGTTAAGTGGACATATTAACGGCGGATTTATATCAAATATAAGTTTTGAAGATTGTTCCGTTGATGTTTTAGTTGATATAAATTTAAATGAACTTAATGTTGGTATGATGGCGGGAAGCATTACAACTCCAACTAACACTTATATGCAAGTTGCTGATATAACTGCTTATATGAATGGAACTAATATTAACAGTGGGCTTTCTAATCGTCTTAATGTTAATGTTAATGGCTACACTGTTACAAATCTTAATATGGGAACTATTGCGGGCGACACCGATGGCTCCGTCTTGTTATATTACACCTCAAAATCTTCCGTTGATGGACAGGTTAAACATATTGGTGTTTCAGATACTGCAAGCGTTGTCTTTACACCAGATACAGATGCAGGAATTCAAAAAGGTTTAATTATTGAAGTTCGTGGTAGTGGAACTGTTGAAAATTATAATGCTGGTTTAGGTTTTGGGCGTGCTAATGTTTTAAATTTATCTTATCAGCGTTCTGCTAGTGAACTTAAATTTGTTGGTGCAATTAAAAATAGTGGAACTGCAATTATAGAAAAGGCGTTTTTAGGTGGATATATTGGGAGGTCTTTAACAAGTTCGCTTATAACTAATGGTAGTGGTTCAATTGGAAATTATATGTATGTTGACTGCGATATTGATTTAATTGCCAATGAAAATGTTTCAGCGGGTATGTTGATTGGTGAAAGTAGTCAAATATCTACATTGGAAAATGTTGACACTTACGGAACTATAAATGTTGTTTCTCAAAATGCTTCTTCTTTCATAGGTGGTATTGTTGGTAAGGCTAATTCCGACACTTCTATTGGTTATTGTATAAGTCGAACTTCTATTAGTTTTAATGATTCAAAATCTAATCTTTCTTCTATTGGTGGACTTATTGGTTATGTTTCTTCTCCTAATTGTAAGATTTTAATTGGTAAAGATAATTTTAAAACTCAATACTTAGGAAATATAACGCTTTCTGCAACTAATGTTATAGCGGGCGGAATTGTTGGAAGTTTTGCAAGTCAATCTTCCAGTGATTTGAGCGAACTTGCTGGAGTTGAAATAAATAGTGCAGTATTTGGTGGTAATATAACCTTAAATTCAACTGAACAAGCACAAATTGGTGGAATTGTTGGGTCTTCTAATTATTCAACTTCTAGCGTTGAAGCAGACAAAGTTATCGACACTTGTTTTGCTTACGGAAATATTATTGTCAATGCTGATTTTTCTAAAAATGACCAAGTAACTAATATTGGGGGAATCATTGGTAAGGGTAGTTCACAAACTCAAATAAATCAAAATTTTGCTGTTTCAACTATATATACTAAATACACTCAAACTCAAACAAAACTTAATGTTAATGCTGTTGTTGGACAAGCAAATGGTGCTTATGCTGGAACTAATAGTATATCTGGAACTGATTTAATTAATTATTATTCTCATCAACTTAGTTTATGTTTAGATAATAGCGGTGTAAAAAGTGAGAATATCTATTACTACACTAAGAATAACGGTAGCAATACAATGCTTAATGTTTTACAAATTTATATTAATTCACTTAGTGAAAAGGATAGATTAAGTCTTGCTTACGAAGGTTCTAAACTTAATCCATTTATTATCAATAACGAAACTTACGCAGAAAATAGTTATTACTTTAATCATGAAATTCCTAATGTTAAAAATAATCCAGTTAGGTTCTTTGTTGTTGCAGAAGACATGAATGAAAATGTTTTTGCTAATATTGAACTTAAAAATAGTTTTGTTGTTGGTGATGGATTTAGTATAACAAACACTTCTAATTCAGTTTTTGATTTAGTTGATTCAACCAGTACAGTCGCTGGATTGGCAATTAAATCACAAATAACAACTCCTAATTCAACATATTTTGCAAAAGATGGTAATGCATACAATGGTGTTGGAACTATTGCGGATATAAATGATGGTTACATTTATTCATGTAATGTTAATGAAATAAATAATGCTAAAACCCATGGAGTATATGGTTTAAATAGTAGTGCAAGCGGTGGGACTGTTTATGCCGGTGGTTTTGTTGGAGTTAATTTAGGGTATATTGCAGATTGTTATGCTAGTTTAGATTTATATTCTAATGCAAATGCTGGTGGTTTTGCAGGTTTAAATGTTGGAACAATTAGTCATAGTTATGCAAACGGAACAATTCAGGCTCAAAATGCTGATTCATTTGCAAAATCAATTCGTGGTGGCGGTATTTATTACTCTTATACTGTTTCTAAAATTAATGGTTCGGGAACAGTATTTGATGTTGCAGATGCTTTAAGCGGTGTTTACTCTTGTTTCTATGACATTTATGCAACTGGGGTTTTATCAAATTCCGCAACTCAAATGATAACAGATGATATGGCAGTTTTTGATTCTCAAAATATTTTAGCAAATCCTGATTTAAATACTATTGACGATGAAAGTGGTAAATTAATCCCTAATAACTTTTTAGTTAATGAAGAAAAATTAGATGATACCGCTAAAATTAAATTTAGTTACGATTATAGATATAATAATGGTTATCCAACATTTAACGGTCCAGCATATAAGTCTTTAACGTATATGCAAGATTGTTATACTGGTGATGGTTATTCTCAGGAAAATGCGGTTGAAATATCAAATATAGGAAAATTGCAACAAATTGATGATTGGCAATCAACTAGCGGAACATTTTTTGCGTTAACTAATAACATTTCTTTAACCAATGATATGAAAAACGCTAACAATAAAGATGAAAATATTGATGTTTGGCGTTCTATTGGACAAAAAGAAGGTAATTCTTCTCCTGGTGGAAGTTTTAAAGGAACATTTACTGGTGAATATTCAACAACAACAAGTGGGGCTACTTCTTATAATTATTATTCAATTATTAATCTTAATTTTAATGGTGCAGAAAATTATGCTGGCTTGTTTGGAGAGACGGAAAATGCTAAAATTTATGGTTTAAATATTGAATTTGAAGATTTAAATGATGAAAGTGAAGTTCCAGTTTTCAATATATCTTATGCGGGTGCACTTGCTGGTAAAATATCTAACACAACAATTAATAATGTAACAATAGAAAATCCTTCATTTAAAGCAGAAGCATTAAATTCTTCTAGTTTTGGTGGATTGGTTGGGGAGGCTAATGGTTCAACAATAGAAGATTGTGAATTATCAAATGTTTCTCTCAATGCCTCATCTGGTGGAAACCAAATAAATGTTGGTGGTATTGTTGGATATTTGTCTGGAAATAATTCTTCAATTACAAATACAAAAATTTTAAATTCAGCAATTATAAATTCTAATTCTTCTGGTTCCAGCCTTGGAGGAATTGTTGGAAATGTAACTGGCTCTTCCAATTCATCAACCAAAATAGAAAATTGTGAAATACCAACAAACACAAAACTATCTGTTAAATCAACAATTAGTAATAGTAATCCTTGTTATGTTGGTGCTTTAAGCGGTAACGCTAACAATGCAAATTTTGTTGATATTAATTTATCTAGCGGATATGAATTTAACATTCAAGTTTCTAATTCAACTGTTTATAATGGTGCTCTTGTTGGATATTCAAATGATAGCATGTATACAAATGTAACCATAGGCAACAACTACAAAATTGATGTTGCGACAACAGGCGGGGCTTTTGTTGGGGCTATGTTTGGTCAAGTCATTGCAGAAAATGTTGAACTACAACTTTCTCAAATTTCAATTCCAAATAACAACACAATTAAAGTTAGCGGAGGTTCAAGTTCGAATAATGTTTATTTAGGAGGTCTAGTTGGACAGTCTTCTGGTGTTGATTTTTCTGGAGTTAATTTTGCGAACTTATCTAGCAATACATTAACCTATAATTCTAATGCAACAGGTTATGTTGGAGGACTTGCAGGAAGTATAACAGGAAGAACAAGTCTTTCCGGTTTAAATTTGAATTTTGGAACAGGACAATTAGAAGTTGCAACATCTGGTAAATTTATTTTTGGTGGAATAGCGGGGCAAGTTAATGATAATGTAACTATTAGTAATGCAAGCGTTAATTATTCTCAAAACACATTTTATAATATTGGAAATATCTCTTCTGCATTAATTGGTGGATTGGTTGGAGAACTTAATGATTCTAATATTAATGGAAGATGTTCTTCTTCTGGATTAGATTTTTCTAATTTAAGATTTGGTAATCTTGATGCTGGTGGTATTGTTGCTTCAACTTCAGAAAATTCTAATATTTCAGGAGCAAACGTTAATTCTTTAAGTTTTGATGGTGCGAGTATATCATCAAGCGCAAACATTGGCGGTATTGCTTCTAAGGTTGGAGGCAATACGGAATTGACTTCATGTAGTGTTCAAAATTTAAGTTTTAATGCATTAACAGTTAATGGTGAATCTTATATCTCAGGTATAGTTTCACAAATAGATGATAGTGCAAGAGTTGAGAATTGTAATGTTTATGAATTGTATTTCCAAAATATGAATTTGTCTAATAACTCCTTTATTTCAGGGCTTGTTGCTCAGGCTCAAGGAACTTCTAGGATAGTTAATTGTGAGTTAAACGGATTTACTATTGCTAATTTAACAACAAATAACTCAAATTTTGCAGGAGCGGTTGCTAAAATTAGTGGAACACCAACTCTTGATGGTATTGATGCTAACAATATTAGAATAGAAGTTCAAAATGTTAATAGTCCAAATATTGGCGGAATTGTTGCTAATGCAAACGCCAGAGGTGTAACAATTTCTAATTCAAATGTAAATATGTTCAATATAGTTGTTTCACAAGGAACAGGTAATGCATATTTTGGTGGTCTTGCTGGTCAGGCTTCAGATATTGATTTTAATAAATGTGGAGTTGATGATTTTGAAATAACAATAAATGGTTTTGAAAACAACACTGTTAATATTGGAGGTATTGCTGGATTAACTAACAATGTAAATATTGTAAATGGAACAACTGTCAAGAATTTTAGTTATATAAACAATCAAAAAACAAATATTTATCTTGGAGGTTTGGTTGGTTATGCAACTTCAACAACAATTGGAAGTAGTCAAGGTCAACAATCAGTTTTAGAAGGTATTGAATTAATTAATGCAAACAATTCTGAATATTCATTTGCAACAATTGATAATTCATCACAGGTTGGTGGAATTGTTGGCAGAGGAAATAATGTTAATATCTCTAATTTTAAATTAGATAATATTGTTGTTATTAACGGTTCGATTGATGGACAAGATGATATTAACACAACAACCGGCGCTGGTGGTGTTGCAGGTAATTTGGAAGGTTTAGAAAATAATATTTCAAATATAACAATTTCTAATTCTTTTATAAGTGCTTTAACAAAAGCAGGTGGTGTTACTGGAACATTTGCCGGTGGAAATATTAGCAATATAACAACTGAAAATAGTGTTAATATTTATTCTGGTACTAGTGGTTCGGCAAGGGTCAATCAAAACAACTATCAAATATCTTTAAATAGTGATAATATTCCTTTGGCTGGTGGAATAGTTGCTCAAATGAAAGCAGGAACAATTAGTCAATCAACGAATAATGCTAATGTTGTTAGTGGATATAACGAGCAACACATTATTGATGATACTGGTTATACATCTTATCAATTACCTGATTATTATAGCAGTCAAGGTATGCCAATGGTTGCTTGGAATGCAGGTTATAGTATGTTAATTAAACCGACAGAAAAAGCATCTAAGGAAAGTTATGCGGGGGGTATTGCAGGAAGAAGTTCTCCTGGAGTTGAAATTAATGGTTGTACAAATAATGGAAGTGTTAGAGCCAATGCAGTTCAAGAATTATACACAAAATGTTTATTTGAAATGCAACCTGTATTCTGGGGACTAACTATTTGTGGAACTCATAAATTTTATTATTCTTTTCTTAAAGAATTGGCTTATGCTAACGGGATAACTTATCTAGAACCTCAAATATCTTATGATAGTATTATTAATGATTGTCATAATAGGGGACAAATTCGTGGTGGAGCAGAATTGGGAATAAATTGGGTTTACAATACACCATATCTTGTTGATCCAAGTGGTTGGTTAGATCCAAATAATAGTAGTAAATTCTTTGCATTAAATTATGGTTTGAGGAATGGTGTGTTGTTTAATTCATACACTTATCTTTATGCTAGAAATGGAGATGTAAGAGACCAATTATACAATAGACTTTTATCTTACGGCGGTTTAATGGGTGTTGCAACAGATAACGAGGGTGCAAACGGAAAAATTGTTAATGTTTATTATGCTAATCAAATTTGCAATAATCCGGCAATTACTTATAGAACACTTGATGGATATAAAATCATTAATAGTATTACTAATTTGTACACAGTAACAAATTGTACTATATCAAATATAAATCTTGCAGGTCAAGGATATGATATTTTAGATTTGGTAAATGAAGGCAATAGTACACCTACTACTTCTTTCTGGGATTTCTTCGGAATTATTATTGATGGTCTTTTACCTACTAAATATCCTTATGTTCCTCTTCAAGATTACAACCATCAAAATGATGAGGGAATGGGGATTAGTTATGCTTAGTTAATTTGAATTTGCTTTATAAAGTTTTATAATCACTTGCTTTCAATTTAGATTTTATTATCTATATTTGACATATAATCCTACTATTATTTTCTACTTAATGTTTTAATTCTTTGTTTTTAAATTTAATTGTATGCTCTGTATTTAATTTTAACCGTTGATTTTTACTATAATATAAATAACTTACTTTTAGTTTTACTTTTATTAATATACCTTTACTTATAATAATTTAGTTGATATATTTAAACTTACTTAAATCCATTTTGGTTTATTTGAGGAGAAATTATGAAAAAGTTTTACAAATTATGTTTTGTGCTTTTAATTATGTTAAGTGTTTGCGGGGTTGTTGCTTGTGGTGACCCTTATGAAAAAATTAGTCTTGAAACTAGCACAAAAAATATAGAAATTGAAGTTGGTGAATCAACTTCCTTTTCTGTTGCTATTAAAAACTATTTTAGTGATATGAGTGGAAGTATCTCTGTTAATCCTGATAATGAAATAGTTAAAATAATTAGTACTGATTATCAAAAAGATGGCGTTGCTATTGTTTCATTAAAAGGATTAAAAGTTGGTCAAGGTAATTTAATTATTTCAACTTTTGAAGGTTCTAAGTCTTGTTTGGTTGCTGTTAATGTTAGTTTGCCTATAAGTTCTTTTGCTCTTAAAACAAATCCTTTTATTGTTAAGGAAGCAGGTAAAACATACAATTTAAATGAAGTGGATTGGTTTAGTTTTTCTCCTCTTAATGCCTCAACAACAAATGTTAGTTTTTATTACAATAATGAAGGTGTTGCTGAAAAAATAGTTAGTGTTAAAACCATACAAGAAGACTTAATTAATGATTCCCTTTTAACTTTACTTGTTACTGATTCTAATAAGGAAATTTCTGTTTTAAGTGATACATTCTCTTTAACAGCAAAATTAGATAATTATCCAGAAATAAATCCTGTTATTTTCGATGTTGACATTGTTGAATCAATTCAAACAACAGGTATTTCAATTATTAAAACTGGACTTTATAGTAATTCATACATTCCAGAAAATCAAAGAGAAGTATTAAACGAAAATTCTGTTGTTACCCTTGTTTCAAATGATTTTAATTCCTCATATTATGAATTTGAAATAGGTATAAAAACAAGCAATGTTAGTGTTGAAATAGATTCTGTTAAAACAGAGTATTCACGAGTTATTCCATCTCTTGAAGATTTCACTCCAACATCTTCCAATAGTTATATTTTTGGTTTGCAAGCAAAAGAGTTAGGTGAAGATGTTGTTATTGTAAAACTTTTTTATGAAGATTATAGTGGTTATGAAATAGTTAAGTCTTTTAAAGTTAATGTTTTAAATGCTCCAACAAGTATTTATGTTAATGACAAAACTTCAAGTGAAAGTTTAAAAAGCAAAGTAATTTTATATGACGAAAATTATGGTGAATCTGCTATTAAAAATTTGAATTTAGCGGTTTATTCAACTGATTCTAAGTTTGAAAGTGTTGATGTTGAAATTTTACAATCTGTTTCTAATATTGATAATGCTATTCCTTTTGAAAATTGGAGCGACTACATAACTCTTGTTTATAAAAATCAAACTCAAATTTCTAATTTTTCTATCCCTTATTCTGATTTTGAATACAATTATTTAATTTCATCTTTACTTTTAGAAGGTAAACAAATTTATGATGGTAATATTTATATTAAATTTACGTTAAATAGTTCTTTAATTGAAGAAAATTCTATTGTTCATTATGTTCCTATTGTTATAAAAGAAGGTGCAACAAGTTTTAGTGTTAGTGAAAATTATCAAAATGGTCTTTCTGTTGACTTAAATGATGGTGAAAAACTTTTTAGTGGATTAATTATAAAAAGTGATGATGCTTACATTGGACTTTATAGTTTTGAATATTTAGATAATTCTAATTTCATATTTGAAGTTAAACAAGTTTTGGAAGGTGATAAAAATATATTTATTAAACCTTTGGCAGTTGGTGATGGTAGGGTTAAAATAACTCTTCCAAACGGTTTATCTTGCACTCTTTCTATAAAAATAGAAGTTGGCTTGAATGATGTAAATTTGTCAGTTCAAAATAGTGAATTTATTTCTCAAGTCGAATTTGATGATAATGAAAATGTTTCAGGTCTTGCCGTTAATTTTACGTTAAATCAAAATCAAGATGTCAAAATAATTGATTTGAATTTAAGATTATTAACTAACCCAACGACCGCCACCCTTTATAATATTGAAAGTGAAATTGTTAATGGAAATAATATTATTTCCTTTAATGAAAATACTTTTATTCTATCTATATTGGGGGTTGGTGAAGCAGATTTAAAAATAACAATTTATCGTCAAAAAGTTGAAAACTTTAATGTTGTTGGTATTGTTGGGCAAGAAGAAGGTATTGTTTTCAATGTTCATATAACAAGTTTTTCTCCAATAACTTCGCTTTATTATCAGCAAGAAATTCAACCTAATAATCAAACCATTATTGTTAATTCCGTTGATGTTTACAAAGCAACAGATGTTGGTTATTATTATCAACAAAGAGGATTTTCAACTTTTGAATTAGATTTAGTTGCAACTTTATATGATGGTAGTAAACCAGAAGATTTGTTTAATTATTATGCTGGTAAAATTTCTTGGGCAACTCAACTTGGCGAGCCAATAGTTAGCAGTTCTTCGTCAGTTGGAACTTTTCAGGAGTCTGGAACAATAACTAATTTTGGACAATATGAAATAATTGGTAATCATTTAAGATTTGTTTGTGATGATACGTATGCACAAGCGAACACTTCTTTTTGGATTGCTTTTACTATAACAGAATATGATTATAGTTTTACAGCAGTTTTAAATATAAATATCCGTCCTTATGTTCCATTAGAGAGTGTTGGATTTTATAACTGGCAAGATGAAGTTTATTTAAGCGATGAAAACAAAACATTTACTTTTGACACATTTTTAAATCCAGAGGCAGATTGTCAAGAATTTGATGTTGAATTTGTTCCATTGGATAACACTGCAAGTAGTTTAATTTCTGCGACAGTTAATGCAAGTTTTTCTCAAATAACAATTCAATATAATGGAACTGGAACAGGTAAAGGATATGTTGTTATTATTCCAAGAACATCATACATTAATGAAACTGAATACACACAATCTCAAATAGTTTCTGTTTTTGTTAGTGATGGCAGTGATAAAAGTAATCCTCTTCCTATATCAAGTGCACAAGGTTTTATTTCTGTCATGAGTGATCCTGGCTCATTAAATAAACATTACAAAATAACAACAACACTTGATTTTGATGGTTTGGAAATTCCTTGTTTTAATCAATTTTATGGTTCAATTGTTGGAGAAAATGGCGTTGCAAAACTTATCAATTTAAACATAACTCAAACTCGTGTTGAAGGGTCTAACACATATTTGGGATTATTTAGCAAGATTTCTTCTACTGCGGAAATTAAAAATATAGAGTTTGAGGGTAGTTTAAATCTCTCTCAACAAACGTCAAATAATATTTATGCTGGATTAATTGCGGGAGAAAATTTAGGATATTTAGAAAATGTTAGTGTTGTTATCAAAAATTCTAATATTCAAATAGAAAATTTAAGCGAAAATTATAGTGGTGCGGAAATAGCAATTGGTGGAGTTGTTGGGATTAATCGAGGGGCTATTTTGACGTTTGTAGATAAAAATCTAAATACGACTAACCACACTTTGTTAAATAGTATTTCACAATCATCATCACAAAATCCTATTTTCTCTGTTAAATATATGGGCCATTCTCAAAATACTTCTGTTGGTGGAGTTGTTGGTATTAACCTTGGAGTTATTGATAGAATTGTTAATGAAGAAACTAATTTATATAACACATCAAATTATAGCGCTAGAATTAATTTATATAGTGTTGGTTTCTGTTCAACAGGTGCTATTGCGGGAAAAAATCAAAAGCAATCATTAACCTTATCTTTTGCACCTTCTTATGAAAATTCTATAATTTCAAACATGATTATAGAAGGTAATATTGTTGCTGAAAGATATGAAATTAATGTTGATAAATCTGTTGGCGGTATTAATGTTGGCGGTGTTGTTGGAACTAATAATTCATATATTCAAAATAATGTAACAAGAACTTTTGTTGCTGGCTATGATTATGTTGGTGGAATTGCTGGCAAAGACGATTCTATTGCTGGTTATACTGACAATCCAACTCAATATGATTATGTTACTCAAAACACTGTTCAAGCAATTTATCAAACCAATTTTAAATATATGCTAACTGCCTTATCTAATTCTGGAAACATTGGTGCTATTTCTGGAAATGAAAATTCAACTATCAACCAAAAATTATATTCCCCAACTAATCAAGCATTCTATTATTATGAAAGTAACATTAGTGGGAAAATTTTTCCAGTTGCTTATTCTAAAATTGGTAATGACTTTGAATTTATAAAATATAATAAAGACATTCCGTATTATTCTTTATTTGCTTATCAAGATATTGTCGTTGAAGTTGATAGAATTGAAAGTGATTATGATTTGGGGGCTGGTAAATTAGAAACAGAAAATGTTCTTTATGATAACCTTGTTGCATACATGTTTTATTATCAAGCAGAGCAATCAACCCAACAAAAATACATTGATTATTTAAATCTTTATAGAAATATTCCTTTTGTTTTTAGTTATCCAGATAGTGTTAATATAACTTCTCTTAATAGAGAAATATTGAATATCGATAGTAATGGTAAAATTAATATTTACGGAACTGGCTTGGCTATACTTCAAGTTTCAAGCATTTTAAACAATACAAAAGGTAGCATTTATCTTTATATTTTAGTTACTAATGCTTTTAATCAATACACAATTAATGCTTCAAATAATAGTGTTATAACAAACGGTTCGACAATTGTTGTTTATCAAAATTCGCCAATTGAATTAAAATATTTCTTTAATCATTCTGATATTAAAGTTAAAGATGATTATAATCAATCTTTATTTGTTAGATTAGTTAATAACAATGAAGCTTCTTTAACTTATCATATCAACGAAGAAAAACAATATATTAACATAACTGATGTTGGAAATAGTTTGATTTTCAATATTGGGGGTGAAATAATCGCAAATGCTAGCAATACAATTACTTTTGTTCCAGTTTTTAAAACAAACATTGCCAATGTTGGTGCTGTTAATATGTTTTATGGTGATAAAGAAAATAATATTGATAGTGAGATGGATAATCTTATAACTGAAACAACAAGTGAAACAAGTATTATTGCCCTTGCACAAAAAGGAACAGAACGTTTTGAAGTTAATTTCTCTTCAACAACAGTTGAACCACTTGATGTTTTCACAGTTAATATTAATCAAATAACTGATTATGATGACGACTCGCTTCAAATAACCTTTGCCAAAGTTGGTGAAACATTTGAAGTAGATGATTATTTTATAATTGAAAGTTTTAAAGGATACGATGCAACTGAGATAACTAATTTATATAATTATACTGGTCAAAATGGAACATTTAAGTTTGTTTTTAACTATCAAAAATACGCATTAAATAATGAAGATTACAATGGTATTTATTATATTAATTTCATTGCTGATAATGGGGTTGTTGAAACAATAACTGTTAATTTAATTAAGCAACAAGTTTCAAATATAACCCTTAAAAATTATTACAATGTTGTTGGTAGTGTTGACAAAACAAAAGCAGAGGAAAATTTTGTTGCGCCTGGTGCAAATAGTGTTTTGCAAATAGATGTTTATCCTTATTTTGCCGATTTTGATTATATTTCAGTTAATAATGCTTCAACTAATTTTACTAATAATACTCCTCTTGTTTTAGAAGTTGTTTACGAAACTGACCAAGGTAATCTTGAAACTCTTTATGGGGTTGAGTATACAACAGATGGTGTTAATATTCCAATTAGAGTTATTAAACAGCATTTAACTTCTCTTACTTCTGCACAAATTTTGGTTAGATATACAACAACAAGTAGTGCGGTTGAGAATTCAAAAGCAACATTAGTAGTTTCTGCTGTTAAGTTGCAAAATGGTAGTGATATTGTTACGCAAAGTCCTATTATACAATTTCAACAAGAAAAAACAGTTAATGTTATTATTAAAGATACGGTTGAATTTAAAATTCGTGGAAAAGAAGCAATAGATGGAAAATATTATGTTGCAAAAGGGTTGAGTTACGACCTTGATGTTATTGTTCATGGGTTTAGTACAGATGAGATAGTAACTCAATCAACTTCTAATTATGCAGAAATTCGTTTGCAAAATGATGGCTCTTATAAATTAAATATTGCTTCAAATATCAATTATATTAGTGGGCAGGAAGGTTATAATGTTACAATAACAACTTATGGGCAAACTGTTGTTGATGGTTTATATTATACTAGCGATAAAATAGAAATTAATTTAGTTATTGTTGATTTTGTTGTTTTATTGGAAAATCTTACTCCTTTGGATTTAGATAATCAATCTATTGATGACTATTCTGGCTCTACTGTTATTCAAAATGCTGAAAATGGGTTAATGCGAGTTGCTATTGGAAATACAACTCCTTTGGCGGTTAAACTTATTAATGGTGTTTCTGTTGAGTATGACACTAATTCTGCTATTGTTTCAAAAGCAGTTCAAAATTTTGAAGATAGTTTGACAAGAAATGCAACTTGGGGTATTTCTGCAAAGCAAATAGGAATTGCTGGACCATATATAACAAAAACAGAATTTACTGGTAATACTTACATTAATAATGAATACTTGCGCATAACTTCAAACATTGTTAATGGAGATTATACATATAGTTATGCTCCATTAAAATTAACATCTGCACAAAATGCTCTTTATAATTTAACATTTAATTCTTATTTTAAATATCTTAACGGAGTTCCAACTCTTGCTTTAGAAAATGAACAAAATGTCTTTTCTTTGGCAACTGATATTGCTGTTGAGGTTTATGCAACAGGTTTAGAGAATAATGCTATTCCTATTTACACTTATGACGATTTTATTAATATGCAAGAAGGTATGTGGTATATGCAATTAGATGATATTGTTTTGCCAACCGACTTTTCTCCTATTAATGTTGCAATTGCTGGGTTTAATGGTAATGGATTCAGTTTCAGTTTTAATTCAAATTGGAGAGTTCAAAACTTATCTGCCGTTGGCCTTTTTGGAACATTGCCAGAAAAAACCGTTGTCAAAAATGTTAAAATTGATATAAAACAAAGTCTTAACGTTGAAATAACAAATATTAATGCTGTTAATTTTGGTTTTATTGCCGGAGTTAATAATGGTTCAATAACAAATTGTAGTGTTGTTTCTGATGAATATGCAACCGCAAATATTGTTATTCTAGGGCAACAAGAAACAATAACAAATAATTATGTTGCAGGAATAACTGGCTACAATAATGGTTTCATAACAAACTCACAAGTTAAAATGAATTTAGTTGCTGGTGCTAACTTGGCAGGGTTGGCGGGAGTTAATGATAATATTATTTCTTCTAGTTATGTTTCTGAGAGTAAACTTATAAATAAAAGTGGTGATGTTTTAAATCACACCGCAGGTTTCGTTGTTCGTAATGGAATAACAACATCATCAACCGAGCCTGCAATTATCCAAACATCTTATGTTAGCGGTGAATTTTCTGCAATTAATGTTTATAGTAGCGGTGTTAATAAAATAATTAATTCTCAAACACAAGTTGCTGGTTTTGTTTTTGATAATTATGGTAATATTGAAAATTCATATTCAAATATACCAATTCATTCAAGTTCAACTCGTGCTGGTTTTGTTTTTAGAAATGGTGGTAATATTAACAACACTTATTCAACTTCAACTTTTGGGGAAAGTGGGCAAACTGCTTATGGTTATATAGTTTTCAATAAAATAGATGATGTTGTTGGAACTGTAACAAATTCATTCTATTTGCTTGGAACTGTTAATAGTACAGTCAACAAAACAACTATTTCAGGTGTAACGGCACTAAGCGAGATAGAATTTTCTATTGAAAATTATTTTGAAAACTTTATTTTATCATCTTCAACAAATAAAAGAGGTGGAATTTGGTTTTATCCTTCAAGAAGTGTTGAATTAGAATTTGAGATAGACGGTCAACAACAACAATTTATTTATGGTAAGCCTGAATTGGTCGCACCTAATTTAATTGCAGTTTCCCAAAAATCTCTAGATAGTGAGAATATAACTGTTGACCCTGTAACAGGACAAACAACTTATGTTTATATAGAAAATAAAAATGCAGAGGGTAGTGTTTATAATCCTCATACAATTGCTAGTGCAAGCGATTTAGAAACACTTATAACACAAAATAGTAATAGGAACATTAATAATAGTTATTATAGAATCGTTGCAAATATTGATTACACTGAGGAAAATATTAATAATTCAATGTTATACAAAATTATTTTCAAAGGAGACATTGAAGGTAATGGTATGACAATTAAAGGATATGTTATAGACACAAAAGAAAATTTAACCAACGGTGGACTTTTTGCTAAAATTGGGAATGGTAATACAGGAGAGGGTGCAGTTAGAAATCTTAACATTGCACCAAAGTATATCAATATGCCAAATACAGATTTTGTTGGTTCATTGGCTGGCTCTTTGGAAAGTGGCTCACTATATAATGTCAATGCCTTAGGTTTTGAGTATGAACAAACTGGGTTGGTTATAATTGGACATTATGCTGTTGGCGGAGTTGTTGGTGTTGCTATAAATAACTTTAAAATCAATAATATATCAAGTTCTATATCTGCTCGTGCTTCCTATGATAGTAGTCAGGAAGGGGAAAAGGTTGGTATTTTTACAAACACAAAAACAACTAAAATTTCTTATGCTGGTGCAATAATTGGTGTTGCGAATAATAGCGGTGAAATCATAAATTCAACAGTTTCAAGAGAGATAGCATCAATGGCAGAAATTGCTGGATTAATGTTTGGAAAAATTGGCAACAATGTTATTGCTGAAAATATTAATATAGAAATTATTAGTGGACAGTTTGTTCGAGCAACTGCTTATGGTGGTATTATTGCTGGAGAACTTTGCGGAGATATAAAAAATGTTACTGTAAGAGGTAATGCAGATTCTAATTTCTTTAAAATTAATCCTATTGTTCCAAAAGTTATTGGAGGTTTGGTTGGGTTTATGCAAAGCGGTAGCATTGAAAACGCAACATCATATATAAATTTGGTTTGGAATGTTTCAAGTCCTAGTTTAATTGGTGGTGTTGTTGGTGAGATGCTAGGCGGTCAACTCAATAATGTTAATTTTGTTGGTAGTATCAATATTGTTGGCAACACTCAAAATAGTGCCGGAACAAATGTTACTGTTGGAGGTATTGTTGGAAGAACAAATTATCAACCAACTGTTAATGTTAGTTCACAATTGCGTGCTGATGATGTTTCTATAATAAATTGTTCAACTGGCTTGACAAATAATGTCAATAATCCTGACAGTAAAATAACTGTTAAAACGGATAGTTTGTATAGGGTTACTGTTGGAGGATTAGTTGGTGAAAGTATATTAACTTATGAAACATTTAGTTTTAATAATAAATCGCATTGTCGGGTTGGTAATGTTTTAACATTTAATGGATGTGAAAACCATTTAGATATATCTATTAATTCAGTTATTTTTGAAGGCACTTATTATGGAACTCTTGGGGGTATTGTTGGAGGTGTGTATGCAGACGCAAGTAAAACTTATGCCGGAGAAGCAATTATTTTTGATGAATTAACTATGCAAGAACTTTATGACCTTTATTCAAGTTGTTCTCATTCAAAACTTAGCATAAACGTAACAAATATGAAAAATCAAGCAACTGCTATTCTTAAATATGGCGGAATATTTGGCTTTGGTGTTCCTGTTGCGGAAACAACTTCTGTTGAAGGAGTTCCAACTCAAAAAATTCCTTTTGGAGATTTACTAGAAAATGCAATTAAGTTGCAAACAGCACCTGAATATGATGGGCAATATGAAATAGATGAAAATCAAATAAAAACTCCTATTTTGAGAATGCAAGATTCACAATATTTAGTTTTGCCTAGCGAAAATTCAAATTTAAACTTAGTTCTTGAACAGAATAATTATTGGAATTATCTCTAAAAAATTTTGTTTAAAAGCAACTATAAAAAACAATAAAGAAAATAAATATATTATATAAAATTAAACAAATTAAGTAGAGTAATTGATAACTTTTATTTAAAAGAAGGAAAAATATCATTTTAATTTATAAAAAAATAAAAAAATTTAAAAAAATTTTTGCTTTTTCTAAAATTTTTAGTTATAATATAATTATCAAATAAAACGAGGTGTATATGAAGAATAGAAGCGTTGTTTTTACAACTATAGCAATTGTTATTGTTATTTTAATATTAGGATTTGGTATATATTCGGTTCTCTCTCCTTTTAGAACTGTAACAAGTGATGTTGTTTTCAATTTTAAAGATGATAATTTAAAGATTGATATTAATGGGGAAGCGGAATGGGCTCCTGCAAGTAATTCACAAAAATATTTTTCAACATCAACAACAACCAGTGGGTTAACAGAACAATCTTGGAAAATTCCAGATATAGTTTTTGTAACGAGTGAAAACCCTGAAGAGAATTTTACATCTGCTGTTATTAAACTTGCTATTAGCAATAAAAATACAGATTATCCAGCAAAAGTAACTGTTTCAGGTGTTGCTTTTGACCAAGATGGAAGATTTGTTTCTCAAATTGTTTTTAAAAATCCAATAACTAACGAAGAGATTGCTAAGCATGATATTGAGTCTTCGACTCAACAAGTTTCGCAAAATATTCCTATTGCAACATCAGAAAATGATGAAAATGCGAAAGTTATTATAGAAATAAGATATCAACTTGAAAAAACTTATAGTGATATTGAAATTGAACAAAGTATTAATGTAACTCTAGAAAATGTAAATGCATAACAGAGAAAACTTAGCAATCGATTTTCGTTTGTTAAGTTTTTTCTTATAAATTTTTATTGTTTTTTAAAAATTATAGTTAAAATGTTTTTTTTAATTTTGAGTTTGTTAAGTATTTATATACGACATTTTATTATTATGTTATATTTACAATTTAATTTGCAAAAAGGATAGAGAGGTAAAAATTATGGAGAAAATACATTTTGGAACGAGTGGTTTTAGAGGAATAGTGGCGGACACATTAACAAAAACATCAATTCAAAAAATAGCATACGCTGTATGCAAAAAAATAAAAGAGTTAAAATTAAACGATATTATTGTTCCTGTTGGCTACGATAATAGATTTATGGGGAAAGAATTTGCTAAATGGCTTATAGAAGTTTTTGCTTTTGAAAATATTAAAACTTTATTTTTTGAAAATCCAACACCATCTCCTTTAATTGCTTATGAAACTAAAAATCGAGAATTTGGTATTCACATAACTGCAAGTCATAATACGTATCTTTATAATGGAATAAAAATTTTTTTAAAGTATGGAAGGGAAACTCCTGAAGATTTTAATAAATACTTTGAAAAAATTGCAAATTCAATTAAAGATGTTAAATCGTTAGATTATGAAATAGGGATAGAAAAAGGTTTAATAAAAGTAACTGATAATATTGAAAAATATTGTGATTCTTTATTGTCCTTAGTTGATGTAAAAAGAATAAAGAAAAGACAACCTAAAATATTATTTAATGCAATGCATGGCAGTAGCGTTGATTGCTTTAAGTATATAGTTAAAAAAATAGGATTAAAAAATTTTCAAATTGTAAAAGAGGAGATAGACCCTTATTTTGAAAAAAAAGTAACTGCACCTTATGTAACAAATATTCAAGACCAAATTAAAATAATGCAGTCAAATAATTTTGATTTAGGAGTTGCACTTGATGGAGATGGTGATAGATTTACCGCTATTTCTTGCAAAGGAGAACCTTTTGATTGTAATTATTTGTCTGTTGTTTTAATTAAATATTTAATTGAATGTGGCTATGATGGAGATATAGTTAAAAATTGTGCATTAAGTCAATTGATTGATATATACGCAAATAAAAATAATTTAAAAGTTATAAATGCAAAAGTTGGTTTTAAGAATATTGCGAAAGAAATGCTAAAAAATGATAATGCAATATTGGGAATAGAAAGTAATGGAATGTCTTTAAGAAAGCATATAATGCAAAAAGACGGTTTATTACTAACAGTTTTATTTATGGATATTATATCGAAAACAACAAATTCGTTGTGCGAAATAGTTGATAATTTAAAAAAAGAGTTAAATTATCCTAGTGAGGTTGTTGAATATGCTTACCCTATTAATGAAGAAAAAAAAGAAGAAATAAACAACTTGATTTTTAAAGATAAAAAATTACCAAATCTTGCTCTTAAAATAACAAAAACATCTTATGATGATGGCTTAAAAATGTATTTCGAAAAAAATTACTGGGCAGTTATTAGATTTAGTGGGAATGAAAATGTTGTTAGAATATTTGCCGAGTTCCCAACAAAAAAAATGTGTAACAAAATAGTTAAAGAATTAGAAAAATTTATAGACGTTAACTTGAAACAATAACTAACAATTAAAAATAAAGTAAGAAAAATTTGATAGTTTTTACGAAAAAAATACTGCGTATATAATGTATATATACGCAGTTTTTTCTTATCTCAACAATAATATTTTAGCATAATAAAACATAATTATCAAATATTTTTTAAAAATTTTATATGTTTTTATTTTGTTTTATGCTTTTTATGTTTTTATTTACTAAAATTTTTCACTATATATTGAAAATCACTGCGTATATATACATTAAATACGCAGTTAAAAGGAGTATTAAAATTTAAAAAAAGTCTTATAAATAAAGGGTTTGTTATTAGAAATTATAAATTTTTAAAAAATACAAATTAGAAACTTTAAGCATAAAAAATAGAAATTTATCAATTGTTATTTTATTATGGTTATTAAAAATAATATATGAATTTGTATTATTTATAAATGATATAATTTAAAATTTTGTTTAAAAATTTTGATTTGAACAAAATGATAAATATTAAAAGGAGTTATATTATGACAAAATCAAAGAAAAAAATAATATTTTTAACAACAACTTTAATTTTAACAATTTGCTTAATGGGTTTTATGGGAGTTTATGCTTTAACCACATTAAAGAATTCACAAATAAATGTTGGTATATCATATCAACCGGAATATTTAGTTAAAGTTGAAATGGGAATAGACGGAGCAAACGGCGGAACAGTTGACCAAACAATTGAAGAGAATGAATATGTTGAAATATTTAATAGTTTAAACCCTGTTTCAAATGGAATGTATATTCAAAGTATGTCTAATGACACAATACATATAAACTCACAAACATTAACGCCAATAGGGGTTAATGGTGATGTTTATTTTAGAATAACATCTCTTGAAAATGAAACCAGCGGTAATAAAGATTTGCAATGCATAATAGATTGTGGAAGTTCAACAGCGGATAGCAAAAAAATTGTTAGTAATGAAACTAAAATATTAACAATTTCAACGGGATTAGACTCAACAAGTGGACAACCAGCAAGCAGTTCTTTGGGTATGATTAAAATAAATTTAAATTTTCAAGAATATGAGCCACTTTTAACTGAATTAATTTTTGAAGTTCCTGCTTTGAACGTATTCGAAGGAAGTAGTTATAACGATGTTATTAGTAAAATAAATGGATTAAACATTATTGGAAAATACGATGATGATAGTCAAAAAATTCTTAATCTTAATACGGATTATGAATTAAATTTTAATCGTACTGATGGTGGAGAAAGCGAAAATTTCACTCAACGAGGAATTGCTGGAACTATAACGGCAATTGCAATTTCAAATAATGAAATACAAAAAACCATCAATTTAAATGTTCAACTTTATTTTGTTTATGAATACGCAAGCAAAACAGGTCCAGTTTATGATAATAGGGATGAATCAAACTACTATGTTCATTATATAGAAATGGGAGAATATCCACAAAGTTATGCAGGAAAAAAAACTGAAATAAGTGCAACACAACAAGGGACATATTATGTTGATAACAATGACGGTAGTAAAAAATATGCATTAAAAGGAAGTAAGTATTATTTAGTTGAGCCAGTACGTTGGATAGTAATAGGAGTAACAGACGGAGTTTATAGCGGAGGACAACATGTTTTATTCACAACTGTGAATAAAACAAATGGATTGTGGTTGTATGATGAAGCAACAAACACATTCAAATATAGAAAAACAACAAGTGGAGCATGGCAAACAGCGAGTGAAGTTTTAGTTTTAAGTGAATATGGTTTACTACGCTCACAATATAAAGCAAGCGGATATGACGTAGAGCCTTATTATAACCATTTTTCACAATCAGATATAAACAAAGTTTTAAATACAAATGCGAATAGTTTATATAACACAATGTTTACAGGCAATCAAAAAACAAAAATAATACCAAAAACAATGCCAATAACAAGTTATAATAGTAAACTCAACTCAACAGATTATAACGATATAAAATATAACATGTTTTTATTGGGTTCAACGAGAAATTATAGTGGTGGTTGGGTAGAAAATGCGACAGATTCATATAGTTTAGGAACATATTTTACACCAGCGAGCACTGGTTCAGATCAATCTAATCTAGTTGCAAAAGAAACTGCATACTCATCAGGAGGAACGCAAAATAGTCCTGACAGTTATAGTGCGTGTCATTTATGGTTGCGTTCGGGTAGTGTCACCTACAAGCGCAATGCGATGTACGTCGATCCGTCTGGCTATGTGACTAACGTCAGTGTCCCTAACTTCCTCGCCTTGCGTCCCGCTTTTGTCCTTAATCTAGCGTAGGGAATGAGTGAAAAAATATTTTTTCTTAATGCCAAAGTTATTTAATTTTTAAAAATTAACAAAATATTTGAGAATAAATTTTTTTATTAAAAAATATATGTTATATTTATTACAATTTAGTAATATTATTATGAATTAATATTAATATCAAAAATATTAAAATATAAAAATTATTATTTCCTATATATTATTTTAATTTTTTTAAAACATCAAATTTATTAATTGATTTTCTTTTATCTTTAAAAATTAATTAAAAATTTTTAAATGTTATTTCATTTGTTTCGCTTTTTATTATTCATTGATTATTTTTAAAAAAAACACTTGATAAATTTTTTCTTTTATGGTATAGTTGTCATTGACTTCGGGTGGTCCGCTACTTTTTTCTTGGTATGAACACCTTGTTAGGAGGAATAAGTCGTGAATATTGTTAACATTATCGAAAAAGAAAACGAACGTAAAGATGTTCCCGTTTTTAACATTGGTGACACTGTTAAAGTCTTCTTTAAAATTAAAGAAGGGGATAAAGAAAGACTTCAAGCGTATGAAGGCGTCGTTATTTCAAGAAAAAATGGAAGTGTTCGCGAAACATTCACTGTTAGACGTATATCTTATGGTGTTGGTATCGAAAGAACTTTCCCTGTTCACTCTCCGCTTATCGACCATGTTGAAGTTGTTCGTAAAGGTAAACCTCGCAGAGCAAAACTTTATTATGTTCGAGACCTTACAGGTAAAGCGGCAAAAATTAAAGAAAGAAAATAATTTTAGATTAAAATTTATATTGACAACTGTATGTTATATGTACAGTTGTTTTTTAATTTATTTTTTTATTTACAAATTTGTTATATCTACTATTTTTATTTATTAATTATATTTTTTTAAGTTACTAATTAATTTATTTACAAATTGTTTATTTTTTTAAATGTATATTTATATTTTTCTTATTGTTTTTATAAAATGTATTTTTTAATTAAATTATAATATTTGAATAATGATTATTTTTTTAATTAAATTATTATGATTAAATAATGATTATTTTTTAGATTGAAAAAAATTTTTTATTATTAATTTTTATTGTTAAAAAATTTTTATAAATTTTAAAAAAAAATTGTCATAAATACTTGACAACTGCATATAATAGGTGTATAGTTAGCAATGTTATTAAGAGAGTGCTAGCAATGTTTGGTTTTGATTTGATAAATAAAAGGAGGATGTATGGACGGTCAACTAGGAGAGAGAAAGCATATTGTTTTAACTCATGCTATTGAAGATTATATTAATGATGCGTCTCCTATAACGAGCGGTCAAGTTAAGAAAAAACACATCAAAGATATAAGTACCGCAACTCTTAGAAATGAGTTAAATGCTCTTGAGGCAATGGGTTATCTCAAACAACTTCATACTTCTGGTGGACGCGTTCCAACAACTTTGGGCTATCGTTATTATGTTAATCATATGCTCGCTAATGCAAATCTTAATTTAAATGAAAATGCTTTGGTCGAAGTTAAAAACTTACTTGATGAAAGAACGAAATCTCTTTCAGAAATTGTTTCTGCGCTCGCAAAACTTGTTAGTCATGCTGTTAATTATCCAACCGTTATTTATATGAATGGTTATAACAATCTAACTATTGAAAGTGTTAAGATTTTTCCGCTTGTTGATGGCAAGGCTTTAACTTTAATTCAAACTTCAAGTGGATATATAACCAATCCTATTGATGTTAATGCTTCTTTGAAATCTTGTGAAGACGCTTCTAGTTTTTTAACAAAAAATTATGCGGGAAAAACTATCGGTGAGATGATTGAAACTATAGACAATACAGAAAAAGAGATGTTGTTTGAGATTGAAAACTTTAAGTGTGTTATAGATACTATAATTGAGGGTATGCGTCAAGTTTTGCAGAGTAAAAAATTTGACATAAGAACAGAAGGTAGTGTTGACTTGTTAAGTCAAACTCCTGAAACCGCCGAACAAACTAAAAAGGTTTTAAAACTTTTAGATAATGAAAGTGAACTTGAAAAGGCATTGACACTAGATGAGAATCAAGATGACCTTTCCATTACTTTGGTTGAAGAAGAACAATTTTCTGGTTGTGCATTAATAAAAGCACCATTGTGTGTTAATGGGAAGGCAGTTGCAACTTTGGGTGTTATAGGACCTCAACGAATGAATTACGCAAATATTGCTTCTGCTTTAAAGGTTGTTATGAATGAACTTTCGAAAGATGATAAAGACGATAATGATAATAAAAAAACTTAGATAATAAAATTTAATTTTTAAATTAATTTAAATTAATTAAGCTTTTATAAAACCTTTGATATTTTTCTTTTTATAATAATTAAAATCAATTAATCAAACAATATTCTAAGACTCTAACATATTCTTAAAGGAGAAAGATATGGAACAAAACAACAACAATGATAATAACATTTTCAATAATGCAAATTTTGAAAATGATGAAAATGTAAAAGATAGTGTTCATATCGACAATAATGCTGAAAAAGATAATCATTTAAAAAGTAAATCTTTTGATGGTTTAAAACATAAACATCATTGTCAATGCGAGCATCATTCTCACCATCATTCTCACACCCAACAAAATTGTAATAGTGAAATGTTAAAAAATAAATGTTGTGAAAAAAAGACTAATTCAAATAAAAATAATGCTTTTAATGAGTGTTCGGAATGTGCTAATGAAACATGTGATTCTTATTATGAAGAACTTGAAAAAAAAGTTAAAGAGTATATTTTAACCGCTCAACAAATTCAAGCAGACTTTGATAATTACAGAAAAAAAACATTTCAACAAATTGCAGATGCAAGATTAGATGGTCAAATTGAAACTATTAAAAAAATTATTCCAGTTTTGGATAGTTTTGCTGGTGCAAAAAAAATGATTAACGACGAAAATTTATTGCAAGGTTTTATTTTGGTTGAAAATCAAATTTTAGGGGCGTTAAAAAGTATGGGAGTTGAAAAAATTTCTGCTATTGGAGAAATTTTTAATCCACATCTTCATAATGCCTTAGCAACTGCTAATGATAAAAGTTTGGCCAATGATGTTATAAAAGAAGAATACCAAGCAGGTTATAAATTGGGAGATAAAATAATTAGGTATTCACAGGTTATTGTTAATAAACTAGAAAATGAATAATGTTATAAAATTAAAAAAATTAAAATTAAGCAATTAATTAATAACAATTATAATATGTAAAAAATTATAATATGTAAAAAATTATAATAAATAAAAAAATTTAAAAATATTTTAAATAAAAAGGAGAATAAAAAAATGTCAAAAATTATAGGTATTGATTTAGGAACAACAAATTCTTGTGTTGCTGTTATGGAAGGGGGAAAACCAACTGTTATTGCAAATGCAGAAGGAGATAGAACAACTCCTAGTGTTGTTGCGTTTACTAAAGATGGTGAAAGATTAGTTGGTAAAGTTGCAAAGCGTCAAGCGATTGCAAATCATGAAAACACTGTTTCTTCTATAAAAAGAGAAATGGGGACAAACTACAAAGTTAAAATAGGTGGCAAAGATTATTCACCTCAAGAAATTTCTGCTATGATATTGTCAAAATTAAAAGCAGATGCGGAAAGTTATTTAGGAGGTAAAGTTACACAGGCTGTCATAACTGTTCCTGCTTATTTTAACGATAGTCAAAGACAGGCAACAAAAGATGCTGGTAAAATTGCTGGTTTGGAAGTTTTAAGAATTATTAATGAACCAACTGCGGCTGCTCTTGCTTATGGACTTGATAAAGGTGAAAACAAAAATCAAAAAATATTGGTTTATGACCTTGGTGGTGGAACGTTTGATGTTTCTATTTTGGAAATTGGTGACGGAGTTTTTGAAGTTTTGGCAACTAATGGTAACACTCGATTGGGTGGTGATGATTTTGATAATGCTATAATAAATTTGTTGGTTGAAGATTTCAAAAAAGCAGAGGGAATTGACCTTTCTAAAGATAAACTTGCAATGCAAAGACTAAAAGAAGAAGCAGAAAAAGCAAAGATTGAACTTTCTGCTGGTTTAAAAACTGATATTAACATACCATTTATTACTGCTGATGCAAATGGTCCAAAACATTTAAATTTTGAGTTAACTCGTGCTAAATTCGATAGTATAACAGAATCTTTGGTTGCTGAAACTATAACTTGTACTAAGAACGCACTAAAAGATGCTAATCTTACTATAAATGATATTAGTAAAGTTGTTCTTGTAGGTGGTTCAACTAGAATTCCTGCCGTTGTTAAAGCAGTTCAAGATTTCACTGGCAAAGAACCATATAAAGGTATAAATCCTGATGAATGTGTTGCTATTGGAGCAGCAATTCAAGCTGGTGTTTTGGGTGGAGAAGTTAAAGATGTTTTATTGCTAGATGTAACTCCTCTTTCTTTAGGTATTGAAACTTTGGGTGGTGTTTTCACTAAATTGATTGAGCGTAATACAACTATCCCAACTAAAAAATCTCAAATTTTCTCAACCGCTGTTGATAATCAACCAGGTGTTGATATACATGTTCTTCAAGGTGAACGTGAGTTTGCTGCCCAAAATAAAACTCTTGGCAAGTTTGAACTTAGAGATATTCCTCCAGCACCTCGTGGAATTCCTCAAATTGAAGTTACATTTGATATTGATGCAAATGGAATTGTTCACGTTTCAGCAAAAGACCTTGGAACTGGTAAAGAACAAAGTATAACTATAACAGCGTCTTCAAATCTTAAAGATGACGAAATTGAAAGAGCTATTAAAGATGCCGAAGCACATGCAGAAGAAGATAAAAAACGTAAAGAATTAGTTGAAGTTAAAAATCAAGCCGACAATCTTGTTTACTCAATTGAAAAAGTTATAAAAGAAAGTGCAGATAAAATTACTGAAGAAGATAAGAAAAAATTGGAAGATGCACTTGCAAAAGCAAAACCTCAATTTGAAACTGATGATGTGGAAAAAATTCGAAGTGCAATTGAAGAACTTTCATCTGCTTCAAGTGAAGTGATGACTAAATTGTATCAACAAGCTTCAGCACAAGCGCAAGCAGAAAACAATAAAAAAGATAAAGACGAAAAAAATGATGGAGACCCTGAGGTTGTTGTTGAATAAAAATTAATATTTTTTTGATATAATTGATTGTAATAAGATTAAAAAATATTTCATTTAAAGTTTTTTAATTTTAACAATATTAATTTTTAAAATATTATATATTTAAATTGATAAGTTGTAATTAGTTTTGTAACATCTGGTGCCCAGCGTCAAAGAATTGACGCAATGCGTAAAACGCATAACACTTTGCCAAGGCAAAGTGTGGGCACCAGTTGCTTATATAAGTACAATATAAAAATAAATAAAAAATTAAAAAAAGAATGAGGAAAAAATGGCAAGTAAAGACTACTATAAAATTCTTGGTGTTGAAAAAAATGCAAGTTCTGATGAAATAAAATCGGCATATAGAAAATTAGCAAAAAAATATCATCCTGATATAAATAAAGAACCTGGGGCATCAGAAAAATTTAAAGAAATTAATGAGGCTTATGAAGTTTTGTCAGACGAAACTAAACGTTCTAATTATGACCAATTTGGAAGTGCAGATGGTCATGCTGATTTTAGTGATATGTTTGGTGGGGCTGGGCGAGCTGGTGGATTTTCAAGTTTTTCTGGAAGTTTTTCCGATATATTTAGTGATATATTTTCTGCATTTGGAGGAGGAGGAAGTGGAAGAACTCGTGTTATGGAGAAGGGCGCTGATATAGATTTGCAATTAACAATAGATTTTAATGAGGCTGTTTTTGGTTGCACAAAAGAAATTCTTGTTAACCGATATGAAAAATGTTCTTCATGCTCTGGAACTGGTGCAAAAAATGGCAAAGAGTTTTCGACTTGTGGGGAATGTAAGGGAACGGGACGTGTTAGATTTACACAAAACACATTTTATGGAACAACAATACGCGAGGGGATTTGTAAAACTTGTGGTGGAACTGGAAAAATAATAAGAGAAAAATGTGCAGAGTGTGGCGGAAAAGGTGCTGAAAAAACCCGTTCAAAAGTAACATTAAAAATCCCAGCAGGTATAGACGATGGTCAAATATTGCGTATGCAGGGGCAAGGTAACGCACCTGTTCGAGATGGAATTAGTGGAGATTTAAATGTCAAGATAAAAATAATTCCACATAAAATTTTAGTAAGAAATGGTATTGATATTTTGTTAGATCTATATTTGCCATACACAACTTTAATTTTAGGAGGAAAAGTTGAAATTCCAACAGTTAATGGGTTGTATGAATTGAATATTCCCGAATTAACACAAAGCGGAACAGTTATGAGATTAAAAAATAAAGGCGTAAAAATGTTGAATAGGGATATTTATGGAGATATGTTGGTTACATTGAAAGCAGAGTTTCCTAAATCTTTCGATAGAAAAACAAAGGAAATTATTAAATCAATTGCAAAAGAAACTCCTGTTAATCAATTCCCTAAATATAAAAAAATTCTTGACAATTTAAATAAATAAAAATAAAAACAAAAAATAAAAAGAAGTGCTGCAATAGACATTTCTTTTATTTTAATAAAAAAAATAAAATAACTGCGTATATAATGTATATATACGCAGTAATTTTTCATCTCATCAAAAATATTTTAGCATAATAAAACATAAATAGCAAATAAATTTTTAAATTTTCTATATTTTTTGACATTGATTTATGCTGTTTATGTTTTTATTTACTAAAATTATTTACTCATCTTGAAAATTACTGCGTATTTATACATTAAATACGCAGTTTAAAGGAGCATTAAAATTTGAAAAAAGTCTTATAAATAAAGAGTTTGTTATTAAAAATTACAAATTTTTAAAAAATACAAATTAGAAATTTTAAAGGTTTGAGAAATTGTAAATTTGAAATTTTAAAAGTTATGAAAAATATTAAAAAGTTTTGACAAAAGTATTAAAGGAATGATATAATCTTATTAAGACTTATAATAAAGATTATAATAAATCAATTGATTTAAATATTTGCTAGGAAGAAAAGAAAAAAATAAAAATAGAATTTCGCAAAAAAAATAGATTTTAATAAAATAAAAATAGTATTTATCAAAATACAGATTATCTTATAAAGACTAAATTGTAAAAATAAAAATTATTTTAAAATGAAAAATTATAAAACATAAAAATTGATTTGTTAAAGATGAGATAAAAACTAGATTGTATATAAATTTAATACAAGTTAAAACTACAAGAGAAAAGGAGTTTTGTTATGACACAAGCAAAAAAGAAAATAATATTATTAACAACAGGTTTAATTTTAACAATTTGTTTAATGGCATTTTTTGGGGTGTATGCACTAACAATATTAAAGAATTCAACATTTAATGTTGGGGTTAAATATGAGCCAGAATATTTGGTTAAAGTTGAAATGGGGATAGATGGGGCGAACGGCGGAACAGTTAACCAAAACATTGAAGAGAATGAATATGTTGAAATATTTAATAGTTTAAACCCTGTTTCAAATGGAATGTATATTCAAAGTATGTCTAATGATACAATTCATATAAATTCGCAAACATTAACACCAATAGGGGAGAATGGTGAGGTTCATTTTAAAATAACATCTCTTGAAAATGAAACCAGCGGTAAAGATTTAAAATGCGTTATAGATTGTGGAAGTTCAACGGTAGATAGTGGAAAGTTGGTAATTAATACGCCAACAATTTTAACAATTGCAACTGGAATAAATGCAACAAGTGGAACACCAACAAGCAGTTCTTTGGGTATGATAAAAATAAATTTAAAATTTAGCGAATTTTTATTAGACCTAAAATATTTAAGTAAGCATGATAAAACTGGGTTATATTTTGGAGAAGCAAGTAAAATTGAAACAAATTCTATACCTGGAACAACATTTTATGTTTCAGACATAGACGGCTTATTAAAGTTATCTGCGCTAGTTGGACAAGTTAACACAACAACAACTGGATATGACTCTAAGTATGACTCTAATTATGGCTATAATAATTCTGAGGGACCAGCGGTACCATTTTCAGAAGCAACAATACAAATGTTAAATAATATAGACTGCGAAAATGGAGATGATAAAAATAATTTTTCAAAAAAATTTATTCCTATTGGCAATAGTTCAACAAATAGTTTTCAGGGAACATTTGACGGCAATGATAAAACAATAACAGGCTTGTATGTTAATCAATCAACGATTAATGCTGGATTGTTTGGATATATTTTAAATGCAGAAATAAAAAATTTAACAATGCAAAACTGCAAAGTTGTTTCAACAGATTATTATGTTGGAAATGTTGTTGGTTATGCAAATAGTTCTTTTTTATTCAATTGTATTGTTGAAGACGCAGAGATTAGTGGTGATTGTTATGTTGGCGGAATAGTAGGGTGTGGATATGAAATGGAAATAGAAATTGTAAACAAAACCAATAAAGTGTATATTAATGGTACAAATTATGTTGCTGGATTTGTGGGTGGGTGTGAATATTTTTGTACAATAACAATTGGTAATGTTGATAATTTGGGAAATATTTTTGGAAATTCATATATTGCTGGTATTGTAGGATGGTGTGATAAAACTAGTATATCTGTTGATAATTTTGTGAATAGTGTTGATATTAATGGTTTTTCATATGTTGGTGGTTTGTTTGGATATTGCCAAAATATGAACGTAAATGTTTTTAACAGTAGCAATATTGGGAATATAAGTATTGAAAATAATTACGTAGGAGGTATTATTGGATATCGTTATATGGGAACCACATTAATAACCAATTGTTATATTAATGGTGAAATAACATTTTCTTATTCTAAGTATGTAGGCGGTGTTATTGGGTTTACAAGCAATTCAGAAACAACAATTATTAATTGCTATAATTGTTCAAATTTGCTATCTTCTGATGCGGGGGAGTATGTTGGTGGGATTGTTGGACACTCTTCGGGAACTGTTACAGTTGCAAATTGTTATAACTTAGGTGAAACTAATAGTGGCAGAGAAAGTGATGGTGGAATAGTGGGGGTAATTTATAGCGGAAGTTTTGGTATTTATAATTGTTATTATTTAAACACGCAATCCTTTAGCCCAATAGGCATGGGTAGTAGCCTTAGCGATTCTTATTTTGGAGTTTTTGATAAAAATCAAACAATAAGTTTGAAACAAGGAGTTTTACCAGTGGAATTGGGCTCGTCATTAAATTTGATTAATTTGCTAAATGCTTGGATTGAGGATAAAAAGGAAATATATGGCAATCTAAAAAATTGGAAGCAAGACGAAAATAATGTTAATAATGGATATCCTGTTTTTATGGAAAATTAAAATTTAATTTTTTGTTTAACAGATGTTGTTTTTTGTGTTTCATTTTAAGGGTTAAAAATATTTTTAACTCTTTTTTTATTTAGATTTTTATCTAATTATATTTTATTGATTGATTTTATTACTAAAATAGCAAAAATTTTTACAGAAAATATAATTCATATAAAATTAAATTTCATTTATATTGTTTTATTTAATTATTTTTATTAATTAAAAATAAATGAATAAATAAATTATTTTTGTTGAAAAAACATTTTAAAAATAGTATAATAAAATTATGAAAAGATTTTTTATTAATTATAATAATAATTCTCTTGTTGAAGTTGAGCAAGACGAAGTTCAACATATGTCCAAAGTTTTAAGAATGTCTATTGGTGATAATTTTATGGGTATATGTGATGATGAATTTGAATATTTATGTTCAATTACAAATATTGAAAAAAATAAAATTAGTGCAAAAATTTTAAAAAAACAATTATGCGAGGCTAATCCTAAAAGTCGTTTGGTTTTATTTCAAGGAGTGGCAAAAGGTGAAAAAAACCATTTTATAACTCAAAAAGCAACAGAATTAGGTGTTGAAGAAATTGTTTTTTTTGAAAGTAGATTTACCGTTGCTCATGCTGATAATTCTAAATTAGAAAAATTAAAAAAGGTTGCAAAAGAGGCTTGTAAGCAATGTGGAAGAAGTTTAGTTCCCAAAATTTCTTTAACAAAATTTAATTTATTAAAAGATAAACTTATTAATTTTGACTTAATTTTATTTTTATATGAAAAAGAATTTGTTGATAATTCTTTAAACAAATATTTAAAAGACATTCAAAATTCAAATAAAATTGCTGTTATTGTTGGTGCTGAAGGTGGATTTTCTAGTGAAGAGTGTGAGTTTATGGAAAATCTACAAAATCAATTGAATATAAATTTCATTAGTTTAGGTAAGCGCATTTTACGAACGGAAACAACTTCAATTGCTATGTGTTCTTTTATATCTTTTTTAAAAAATAATTAAAAAATTTATTTTTAACCACATTAATTTTAACTAAAATTAAATTTATAAATTATATGATATATTTTAAATTTTTAAAACATTAATAATATTTTAAGGTGAACAAATGAAGATAGTTATTATAACTCTTGGTTGTAAAGTTAATCAATATGAAAGTGATGCGTTGGCTGAAAAATTGTCTGCGGTTGGACATAATGTTTTTTTTAAACTTCAAAATGCGGATATTTACATTTTAAATTCTTGTGCGGTTACTAACGAGGCTGAAAGAAAATCAAGACAGTATGTTTCTAAATTTTTAAAATTTAATCCCAATGCTAAAATTTTTGTTATGGGGTGTGCGTCACAAAAAAATCCTGATCAGTTTTGGAATTTGCCAAATGTTAAATATGTTGTTGGTAATGTTAATAAATTAAATTTACTTGAAAAAATTGAAAAGTTGGATCGTAAACGCAAACTTCAACCTTTGCCTAATTTTTATGAAAATATTTCAATTTCTAAATCTTCTCACACAAGGGCTTATGTTAAAATTCAAGATGGGTGTAATAGGTTTTGTTCTTATTGTTTAATTCCTTATTTGAGAGGACGTAGTCGTTCAAGAGATATTGTCAGTATATTAACGGAAGTTGAAAATCTTAAAAATAACGGAGTTAAAGAAATTGTTTTAACTGGGATTGATGTTAGTGATTATCGTATTGATGATAAACCTGCTTTGAGTGAGTTGATGAAACAGTTAAACGATTATAATATACGTATTAGGTTGAGTTCAATGGAAGTTAGTTTGATAAATGATGAATTTTTATCAACCTTAAAATCAATGAAAAATTTTTGTCCACATTTTCATCTATCTTTACAAAGTGGGTGTAGTAGTGTTTTAAAAAGAATGAACAGAAATTATACTTCTAATGAATTTGTGAATGCTGTTAAAAAAATTAGAAAATATTTTAAAAATGTTGCCATTACAACTGATATTATTGTTGGATTTCCTGGTGAAACGGAGCGAGAATTTAAACAAACATTAAAAACTGTTAAAAGAGCAAAATTTGCTTATATCCATATTTTTCCATATTCTAGAAGAAGCGGGACGGTTGCAGATAAATTATTAAGTTCAAAATCTAATCAAGGTTTTTTTGTTGTTGATGGAAATGTCGTTAAACGACGTGTCAAAGAATTAAGTCAGTTAAATAAAAAGATGTTTTTAAAATTTAGACAAAATCAAATTGGTAAGAAACATAATGTTTTGATTGAAGAATTTGTTGACAATTGTTTGGTTGGACACACCGAAAATTATGTTAAAGTTTATATTTTAGAAGATGTTAATTGTTGTTTTTTAAAGGAGAAAGAGAATAAGTTGTTAAATTATTCTTCTTCAAAATTACACAATATAAAAAGTGAAAATTTATCTTCTGGTGAATATTGTGAAATAAATTTGCATAATAATAGTTCAAATTTGATTAATAAGATTGTTCTTGTTGAAATTTTAGATGTTTATTTAGATGATGGTGTTGTTGGCGTTATTAAAAAATTCTAGAACTAACCAAAAGTGATTATATTGCATATTTAGTTGTTAATGATTTTTACTATAAAATAAAATGGTAAGTTAATAATTTATCTTTTATTTTAAAATATTAGAAAAAATTTTATTAAATTCAATATTTATTTTATATTCGAAAAATTTTGGTATTGATTTTTGAAAAATGTTTTGATATAATAAGTATGTTAGCAACAATTAATTGGAGATTTATTAAATGAAAAAAACATTTTTTGATGAGTTTTTGAATATAACAAATGAATTAGATGCTAAACTTGAAAACTTTGAAAAATTAGAGCAAGAATTTGTTGGCATTAAAAAAGAATATTCTTTAAATCCAAATAGTTTATTGGTCCAAGCAATGCTTAGTTCTTATGCTAGTCGCTATAAATCATTATTGAATGATATAAAAATTTTACGTATGAGGGCTCAAAAATTACAGCAAGTTTAAAACATCAAAATTTGATGTTTTTTTTTCTTTTAAAATAAAAGAATAGTCAATAAAAAACTGCGTATTTAATGTATAAATACGCAGTTTTTTCTTATTTCAACAATAATATTTTAGCATAATAAAACATAAATATCAAATATTTTTTAAAAATTTTATATGTTTTTATTTTGTTTTATGCTTTTTATGTTTTTATTTACTAAAATTTTTCACTATATATTGAAAATCACTGCGTATATATACATTAAATACGCAGTTGAAAGGGGGATTAAAATTTAAAAAAAGTCTTATAAATAAAGGAGTTTTTGAATATATTCTTTAATTTTTAAAAAATACAAATTTGATACTTTAAAAGTTAAAAAAAATTTTAAATTAAAGAGTTAGATGTTTGAAAAACTGCAAATTTAAAATTATAAAAATTTAAAAAAATAATTAAAAAGTTTTGACAAAAGTATTAAAGGAATGATATAATCTTGTTAAGACTTAAAATAGAGATTATAATAAATCAATTGATTTAAATATTTGCTAGGAAGAAACTAAAAAGTAAAAATTAAAATAGATTACAACAAAAAAATAATTTTTACAAAAAAATAAAAATTAACTAATAACGATAAATAATGACAAATTAAAAAATAAAAATTATTTTAAAATAACATATTGTAAAAGACAAAAAATTGGTTTATTAAAGATGAGATAAAAACGAGATTGTATATAAATTTAATACAAGTTAAAACTACAAGAGAAAAGGAGTTTTATTATGATAAAATCAAAAAAGAAAATAATATTTTTAACAACAAGTTTTATTTTAACAATTTGCTTAATGGGTTTTATGGGAGTTTACGCTTTAACTATAACAAAGAATTCAATGTTTAATGTTGGTATAACATACCAACCGGAATATTTAGTTAAAGTTGAAATGGGAATAGACGGAGCAAATGGCGAAACAGGTAATCAAACAATTGAAGAAACTGAATATGTTGAAATATTTAATAGTTTAAACCCTGTTTCAAATGGAATGTATATTCAAAGTATTTCTAGTGATACAATAAGATTAGAGGCAAATAGTTTAACGCCAGATTCAGAAGGTTTAGTTTATTTTAGGTTTTATATTCTAGATGGTGAAACAAAAGACATTATTGCAAGTGTTAATTGTGGGGAAACAACAGAAACAACATCAACATTAACAACAACTGCAACTCAACTATCTATAAAAACAGGCATTACAGCAGATAACCCTGCTCTTTTAGGTGCATTAAAAATTAATATTAAATTTGAAGAAAAAATTCCAGAATTGCCTGATATATTACAATTACAAGATGGAATATTGGCTAAAAACAACTCGGAAAATTACATAAAATTTATGGAATTTGGATATTCAACTTCCGTGAGTGAGCTTCCAGATGGAATTTCGCAATCATTATCTTCTTCTATTAATGATTTGTTATATCAAGATATTTCAATAACTCCAAAAAGATTCACATGGCCGATTCAATGGACAGTAATAGCCGCGACTATTGAAGAAAATTTTGGAGATGGCAATACTTGTTTTGATAATAAAACAGTTCTTTGCACAGATGTTAATTTAGAAAAGGGTTTATTTAAAATTGAAAATGGCAGAGTTTTTATAGAGAATAAACCTGCAAAAAAATTATTATTAATTTGTACAAAATCTTTATACAACATGGGGTATGAACATACAAAAGGTGAGGATTTTTTTAGTACTTCATTAAATGAATTTATGAATGGATCTTATTTAAGTAATCAACAGTATAGTGAGATGATGAATAAGTTTCAACTACAAGATATTATGCCATACATAGATACAACAAAGATTAATCAAACAACTTATAAACAGGGTCATACATCAAATAATAATTTAGTTAAGTTTTTTTTGTTAGGATGGAATGGAAAATTGCCAAATTCAGAAATTGTAATTCAAAATGATTCATTTGGTTTAGGAACTTATTTTGGTGATGGATATGATGAGTCTGGAGATGTGTATAAATTATCAAAACATATAGCAAGTCCCAGTCAATTGCTGCCAAAAATCTTTTATCCTGCGTATACTTTAAGAACTTGTTCTTTATATTTTAAACAAACTGTTCTTGATGAGAAAGTTGATGAAGAAGGAACAGATTCGTTATATTCTGTAGGCATTCGTCCCGCATGTGTTGTAAATGTATTATAAAATATATCATTAAAATTATTTGATATCACACAAATTAGTTAATATTATTTCTATAATTAAAAAAAGTAAAAAAAGGTTGACTTTTATTATAATGCGGAGTATAATAATTTATAATTTTTATGTTGGAAGGTGGTGAATTAGAGTGACTACAGTTAAGGTTGGCGAAAACGAAACTTTGGAAAGTGCTTTGAAACGCTTTAAAAGAAAATGTCAAAAAGATGGCATAATCGGTGACATTCGCAAAAAAGAAGCTTACGACAAACCTAGTGTTGCACGTAAGAAAAAACAAGAAGCTGCTAGAAAAAAAGCACGAAAACACTCCTAATTTTTCTATTTCATAATCTTTTTTACTTTTTTACTTTTTTTCATGCTTTTATAATTTTTTTGTGTGAGTAAATTAAGATTATATCTCAACAGCCCATAGTTATTTTTGCTGTTTGCAAATTAATTGTTTGTGGCTGTTTTTAATTTTTTATATTTATTTTATTTTTTTAAAAATTTTTTTTAATAAAAAAAGGATTGAAATTATTTTTGTCGAATAAGTATACTAAATTTATTTTTTGGTTTTGAGAATTTAAGGATACAAATGAAAGATTTTTATAATAACTCTTTTAGTCCAGAGTTTATTCAACAATTAAAATCTAAAAATGATATAATATCGCTTATTTCAAAATATGTTCATCTTGAAAAAAAAGGTAAAAATTTTTGGGGGTGTTGCCCTTTTCATCACGAAAAAACTCCTTCTTTTTGTGTTAATGAATATGACGGTTTTTATCATTGTTTTGGTTGTGGAGAAAGTGGAGATATTATTTCTTTTTTAAGAAAGTATGAGGACTTATCTTATTATGAAGCGATTTCTATTTTAGCAGAAAACGCTAATATGAAAATTCCACGTTTAAATGATGACGAAAAATACATTAAAATTAAACGAACAAAAGAACGCTTATTGCTTATTTTAAATTTAACTCGTGAATTTTATAAAAATTCAATTTACAATAAAGATGCAAATATTGCTCAATCTTACTTAAAATCTAGAAACACGACCAGGGCTTCTTTACAAAATTTTGAGTTGGGATTTAGTCCTAACTTTAACGATTTGCCAAATTTCTTAGCGGAAAAAGGATTTTCTCCAGAAGAAATGAAACTTGCGGGAGTTTGTGAGATTGGCAAAAATGGAAAACCGTACGATTTTCTTTTTGAGCGTTTAATTTTTCCTATTGTCAATGTTCAAAATGATTGCATAGGTTTTAGTGGTCGAGATTTATCAAAAAATGCTAATGTTGCAAAGTATAAAAACACACCTACTACTATGTTGTTTGATAAAAGTAAAACTGTTTATGCTATCAATTTAATTAAAAAATTAAAGAAATCTTTTGGGCTAAATAATATTATTATTGTTGAAGGGCAATTTGATGTTGTTTCTATGCATCAGGCTGGTTTCGAAAATACTGTTGCTTGTTTGGGAACGGCGCTGACAAAAGACCATATAAAAGAGTTAAAACGGTTTTGTGATAATATTGTTTTGTGTTTTGATGGTGATGAAGCGGGGCAAAAGGCTATTTTGCGAGCATTAAACACTTTTGAAGATTATGGTGATGATGTTAATGTTAGAGTTGTTCGACTTCCCGAAAATCTTGACCCTGATGAATTTTTGAAAAAATATGGTTCACAAAAGTTAAAAGATTTAATTGATAACGCTGTTAATCCTATTATTTTTAAAATTAATAACATTAAAGAAAAATGTAATTTAAATAACCCTGAGGGAAAGGTGGAGTTTACAAAAAACGCTTTAAAAATTCTCGCAGGGTTAAAGTCTAATGCTGAACAGGATATTTATCTTGGTGAAATAAAAAAAGAAACAAATTTGTCGTTAGATTATTTGCGTCGAGATTTACAAAATATAAAATCTTTATTGCAAAAAAATAATTTCAAAAACTTAGAAAATAGTGAAGAGATTGGCGATAAAATTTCAAATAACATTTTGGAAAATAATTTGTTTGGGGAAATTGGTGGGCAAAGTGCCATTATAAAAGCTGAAAGATTTGTTGTTGCCTCCCTTTTACATCATATGTCTTACGCCGTTTTTAATGATGAAGTCATAAATAGCATTCAAAATCCGTCATTAAAGAAACTTGTTAATATCTTGTTTCAAAAATATAAAAATAATGAAAAATTTTTGGTTTCTTATATTTTTGATTTATTTGATGTTGACAGCGAACCAAATATTAAGGCGGTTGCAAATTTTGATTTTAACATTATACAAAATCCAGAAGAATATTTTAAGGAATGTGAATATTTGATATATAGTTCTTCTTTGAAGTTTAAAAAAGACCAGTTAAGTAAACAATATTCACAAGAAATATCAACTGATAAAAAAATAGAAATTTTAAAACAAATAAATTTATTAACAAAAAATATTCAAAATTTGGAAAAGCAAAAACAAAGGAATAAAAATTAGGGGGATTGAATGAAAGAAAAAATTGAGGCTGAAATTGAAAAACTTATTGATATTGGAATGAAAAAAGGTTCGCTTAATGAAGAAGAAATCTATTTTAAACTTTTAAATTATGAGGCAAGTGCAACTGAAATAGATGACGCCATTAAAAAAATTGAGGCAAGAAATATTAAAATTATTCCATCTAATCCAACCGAAGATTCTATGGAAAGTTTAGATAAAATTATTGCAAGTGTTAGTGTTAGCGACCCTGTTAAAGCTTATTTAAAAGATATTGGAAAAACCCCGCTTTTAAGTAGTGAAGAAGAATTGAAGTTGGCTGAAAGGGTTGCAAAAGGAGATGTTGCGGCGAAGAAACTTTTAGCGGAAAGCAATCTACGTTTAGTTGTTAGTATCGCTAAGAGATGGGTAGGGCGTTACAATATGCAACTTTTGGATTTAATTCAAGAAGGAAATATGGGGCTTTTAAAAGCAGTTGAAAAATTTGATTATACTAAGGGTTTTAGGTTCTCAACTTATGCAACTTGTTGGATTAGACAAGCTATAACAAGGGCAATGGCGGATCAGGCTAGAACTATTCGAATTCCTGTTCATATGGTTGAAACAATTCATAAAGTTAGTAGAACAACTAGATATTTATTTCAAAAATTGGGTAGAGACCCAACTCTTGCTGAGTTGAGTGAGGCTATGAATATGAGTGAAGATAAAATTGCTGATATTCAAAAAATATCACAAGACCCTATTTCATTAGAAACTCCTGTTGGTGAAGATGATGATGGAAAAATTGCAGATTTCATTGAAGACCCAACCATTCCTCCACCTCTTGAGGCAACGAGTGAGAATATGCTACGTGAACAACTTTTGGCAACTATTGAAACTTTAACACCAAGAGAACAAAAAGTTATTAAATTAAGATATGGATTAGATGATAATCATACTAGAACACTTGAAGAAGTTGGAAAAGAATTTAATGTTACTCGTGAAAGAATTCGTCAAATAGAGGCTAAGGCTTTAAGAAAACTTCGTCATCCAACTCGTGCTAAAAAATTAGTTGATTATATGGATTAAGATGAAATTATTATCTATATTTTTAAATTTAAAATGGAATAATAAACAATTTAGATAAAAATCTAAATATATTTAATAAAATTATTATTTAATTTACCTTTAATTGTAAAAAGTTTTTTAATTAAAGTTTTTTAATTAAAGTTTATCAATTAAAGTTTTTTAATTAAATGATTTAAATACAAAATTAATAAAAAAGGATAATTTATGAAAGTTCAAAAAATATTAGATTATCAAGCAAAAGATAGTGAAATAATCAAAATAGAAAAAGATTTGGCACAAAGTAAAAATAAAAAGGCTTTAGTGCAAATAGTTGATGTTGTTAAACAAGCTCAACAAATTTCTGCTACTTGTGAGGCTCAGGCTCAAGAAGTATTGAATCAGTTTAATAGTTTGAAAAAGGCTTATGATGATAATATAAAAACATTTTTAAATATACAAAATAAAGATGTTGAAAAATTAGAGGAAAATGATGCTAATGATATTATGAAAGCGACTAATGACTTATTTTCAAACTTAAATATTTTAGAAAAAAAACTACTTTCGCAAGCAGAAAAAATTAACTCTATTTTAAATGATTATGAAAATGCAAAAAAAAGATATAATTTGGCTAGAGAAAAACATACTTTCTTTAAAGAACAATTTGAAAATGAACAAAACAAAGCAGAACCTCAAATAGAAAAGTTGAAGAAAGAATTGGATGAACTTTCTAAAAATGTTGATTCAGAATTGTTGAAGAAGTATCTTGAAAAGCGCGGGGATAAAATTTTTCCTGTTTTTGTTCCGGTAATTAATAATGCGTGCGGTGGTTGTATGATGGAATTGCCTATGGCACAAACAGATAAGTTGAAACGAGATGGTTTATTGGAATGTGAAAATTGTCAAAGAATAATTTATAAAAATAATAACTGAAATAAATAAAAAACCTTTTAATTATTTATATCATTAAAATAGTTTTAAGGTTTTTTTATTTTTTAATTTAATTTTTTTATTTTCTATATTTATTTTGTTATGAAATATTAATATTATTTAATTAAATAATTAATTAAATAATATATAAAAGATTTAATGTTTTTATAAAATATTTTTTTAAATATTGATATTATTAAAAATGTATCTTTAATTAGTTATTAGATAAAAATCTAAATAATAAAAATCAATTTTTATTTTAAGATATTACTTGTTATTAAAATCTTTTTGTTTAAAAATATTGAATGTCATATTTTAATTTTTTATAGAATTATTTTTTATAAAAATTTTTTTTAATTATTGTTTTAATCAATCTTCAAAATAGGCGCCAATTTTATCAGTGAAAGTATGTTGGTCAACAATGTCAAAAACTCTATTTGCAGTTGTTTCAACAATTTCTTGGTCATGACTTGCGAAAATCATTGCACCTTTAAAATTTATCATACCTTTATTTAAGGCGGTTATACTTTCCAAGTCTAGATGGTTAGTTGGTTCATCTAAGAGAAGGAAATTGGGACTTTCGAGCATTAATTTTGCGAACATACATCTAACTTTTTCTCCACCAGAAAGAACATTAACAGGTTTTAATGCTTCCTCACCACTAAATAACATTCTTCCCAGCCAACTTCTAATGAACATTTCTGTTTGGTCTTTGGAATACTGGCGAAGCCAATCAACAATAGTATTATTGTTGTTTTCGAAAAACTCTCTGTTATCTTGAGGAAGATATCCAAATTTAACAGTTTTCCCCCAGTGAACAGTTCCGCTATCTGCTTGTTCTTTTCCTGCTAAAATATCAAAGAACATAGTAGTTGCTAGTGCATTGTTACATATTAAAGCGACCTTATCTCCCTCATTTATTGAAAATGAAATATTTTCAAAAAAACCTTTTTTGGTTAAATTTTTAACTATTAATATTTCTTTGCCTAAACTTTGTTCAAACTTAAAATCAATATAGGGATATTTTCTATTAGATGGTTTAAAATCTTCAAGAGTTAATTTTTCAAGTTCTTTTTTTCTGGACGTTGCTTGTTTTGATTTGCTTGCATTTGCTGAAAAACGAGCAATAAATTCTTTAAGTTCTTTTGCTCGCTGTTCGGCTTTTTTATTTTGTTCCTTTGCTTGACGAGCAAGAAGTTGACTTGTTTCATACCAAAAATCATAATTTCCTAAGAACATATTAATTTGTCCAAAATCAACATCACAAATGTGAGTACAAACTTTATTTAAAAAATGTCTGTTATGACTAACAATAATAACAGTGTTTTCAAAATCTAGCAAGAAATTTTCAAGCCATCTAACAGTTTTAAAATCCAAATTATTTGTTGGTTCGTCTAAAATTAAAATATCAGGATTACCAAACAACGCTTGTGCAAGTAGAACTTTAACCTTTTGTTTTGGGTCTATCTCACTCATTAATTTATCAAAGTTATTTTCGTCAATACCAATTGAGGATAGTAGGGTTTTTGCCTGTCCATCTGCTTCCCAACCTCCAAGTTCCGCATATTCTGCTTCGAGTTCAGCGGCTTTTATTCCATCTTCATCATTAAAATCTGTTTTTGCGTATAATGCGTTTTTCATTTCTTCAACTTCACATAATCTTTTATGCCCCAATAAAACAGTCTGAAGAACAGTTTTGTCGTCATAAGCATTTTGATTTTGAACTAAAACGCTCATTCGTTCGTTTGCAGAAACAATAACTTCTCCTTTATTTGGTTCTATTTCTCCGGTCAAAACTTTTAAAAAAGTTGATTTTCCCGCACCATTTGCGCCAATAATACCATAACAGTTACCTTTTGTAAATTTCAAATTAACATCTTTAAATAAAACTCGTCCTCCAAATTGTAGACTAACATTAATTGCTTGAATCATATTGCTCCTTTTATTCATTATTAAAATTTAATGATTTAATTCACGATTTAATTAAAAAAATAAATTTTGCTTTAATTAAAAAGTTATAATTATTGTTTTTTAATTTTTTAATTCCTATTATTTTAACATATTTTTATTTATTTTGCCATAATTAAATGTAAATATTTTAAAAATTTATTTTTTTAAAATTCGGGTATTTACATTTATATAAAAGTGTGATATTATACTTGATGAATTAGAATTAAATAAATATATATTAGGTAGAGGTAAAAAATTATGTATAAATTTAAAAGTTTAAAATTATCATGTTCAAATGATAATAAAAATGTAAGTGAATTTTATGCTAGTAGGGTTAGAAAAATAAATAATGAATTTGGGATAGTTTGTTCTTCAATTCAAGATGGAACTTTTTTTGAAAATTATGTTAGATTTCAAAAAATAGATAGTAAAAATGTAAAGTGTATGTTTTATAATATTCCTATAAGTTTTTTTGCTTATGAAAAATTTTTTAAAATGATTAGAGAGGCTGCTGAAAATTACTTCGCAAATAAATTGGCTTTTGCAGATTCTTCTGAAAAAATTTATTGTATTCAATGTGCACAACTTGCTTTTGAAAAAGAATTAAAAAGTAAACATAGTAATGGCCAAAAAGTTTTCGATAAATCATTACAATCTAGAATGTATTAAAAATATTTTAATATATTGAAAATTATTAAATTTTATTTATTATATATGAGATTATGTTATTTGAAAAAGGGACTTTTTATGATTGAAAATCAAATAAAAATTAAAGCAACAAATATTATTGATGATAAGTTTTCATTAAATTATTATAGGTTTTTTGATTATAATGGTGAATATAGTGGCAAATTGTGTTATAGATTTTATAAAAAAATGAGTTTACAGGAAGAAAATTTAATATTGTTTAGATATTTAAATGAAATGGGAAAGGCGATAAAAAACACACAAGAAAGATACAAGTAAAATATCAATAAAGGTAAAATAAAATAATGAATTCAAAAAATGAAAAAAAAGATTTAAATTTAAAAAAATATGGTAGTTTTAATAAAGAACTTTTTAAAGATGCAACAGTAAAAAATGCGTTGCAATCAATTTCTGGTCAAGTTAATATACAAGATAAAGAAATTTCTTTTAACCAAACAACTATGCAAATTATAGAAATGCAAAAAATGGTTTTAAACGTGTTATATATACTTCAAAATTTAAAAACAATTTCTAGAACAAATATGGAATTAAAAGAAAATTTAAAATTTCAATTTGCTAATTTTCAAAACTTAAATCAAAAATTAAGTGTTTTGATTAATGATATTAACAAAGACGATAAAAATATAAAAGATATAATTAACGATATTTGGGACATGCGATTAGATATAATACATATTAATTCAAGACGTGCATATTTAACATATTTTTTAAGAAGTGTTGAAAATTATGAAGATATTAGTGGCAAAGAAGACATTTTGCTTGAATTGACTATGGGTGTTTCTAATACATATAAAAAATTGTTGACTTGGGCGGACAGCATGAAATTTAATTATAACAAAAAGAAAATAAAGACTTGGTTAAATAAAAATTTTTAAAATATTTTGATTTTTGAAATTTATTTTAGAAAAACACATCTAATTTTAAATCTAGATGTGTTTTTTTTATTTTATTTCAATTTTTTTTACTAAGTTTTTTTAATTATTTTTTAAACTTTTTACTTTTTTAAACTATTATTTTGAATTAATTTTTTTATAATTTATTTTATTTATTTATTTATTTTATAATTTGACTAAGTTTTTTATTTCTTTTTAGAGTCTTTTAAAGTAACAGTTCTATTAAAAACTGGCAAATCATTGGTCGTGTCTTTGTCAAGACAATAATAACCATTTCTTAAAAACTGATATCTTTCATCAAATGATAAATTTAATCCACTTTCAATATATCCATGTTTTATAATTAAAGAGTTGGGATTAAAAACATAATCACCGTTTTGAATTTCACTTTCCAAAGTTAAATTTTCAAATAATCTTGCTTCTATCGGTTGAGAATGTTTAACATTTAGCCAATGAATTGTGGACTTAACTTTAACGTTGTTTGCATTGGCAGTGCCGGATTTAGTGTTTGGGTCGTAATTAGCATAAATGCATGTCACATTTCCATTTTCATCTTCGTCAAAATGTGTTACCTCAATAACATAAGCACCTTTTAATCTAACTTTATTTCCAATTAAAAGTCTATGGAATTTTGGTTCTGGTGTTTTTCTAAAATCATCTGAGTCTATATAAAGTTCTTTGCCAAATTTATAGATGCGGGTAGTGGTATTTTCATTTTGAGGATAGTCTTCTAAAATAATATCTTCTTCATCTTTTTCATAGTTTTCAATAATCAATTTAATCGGAGTTAAAACTGCCATAACTCTTTTTGAAATTTTGTTTAAATCTTCTCTAACAAAATGTTCAAAAAAGTCCATTTCACAAACTGTTGTTGTTTTGCTAACACTTGCTGCTTTACTAAATTCAAGTAGGCTTTGTGGCAAGACTCCTCTTCGACGAAGTCCGCGTAACGTGTAAACACGAGGGTCATCAAAACCAGAAATTTTGCCCTCTGCAACAAATCTTTTTATGTGGCGTTTTCCTATTATAACTCCTTTAATCATGAGGTTGGAATATTCAATTTGTTGAGGGTGATTTGCTATACCGCTATTTTCGACAACCCAATTATAAAGAGGGCGGTGGTCTTCAAATTCCAAACCGCAAATGGAATGAGTTACTCCTTCCAGTGCATCATCTAGGGGGTGAGAAAAATCATAACTAGGATAGATATTCCATGTGTTTCCAATGCGTTGGTGTGTGTTGTATTGAATCCTGTAAATAACTGGGTCGCGCATGTTGATATTAGGACTAGACATATCTATTTTTGCTCTTAGACAACATTTTCCCGCAGGAAATTCTCCATTTTTCATTTTTTCAAAAAGTGTTAAATTCTCTTCAACAGTTCTGTTTCGGTAAGGACTATTTGTTCCTGGTTGTGTTAAAGTTCCTCGTGTTTGAGATAATTCTTCTGGAGACAAGTCACAAACATAAGCCTTGCCTTCCTTGATTAATTTAATTGCTATTTCGTAGTTTTGTTGAAAGTAATCAGTTGCATAATAAACATTTTTGAAATCAAAACCAAGCCAGTGAACATCTTCTTGAATTGCATCAACAAATTCTTGTTTTTCTTTGGTTGGATTTGTGTCATCGAATCTAAGATTACAAACACCATTAAATTTTTTTGCAATACCGTAGTTAAGCATTATGTTTCTAACATGTCCTATATGCAAATAACCACTTGGTTCTGGTGGTTGTCTTGTTTGAACATAATTTACTTTTCCGTTTTTTAAATCTTCTAAAACAATATTTTCAATAAAATTTTCAGGTTTAATTTCGTTTAAATTCATGTTATATAATTTTTCCTTTTTTAATATCAATTGAATTAAATTATATCATAAATATTACAAATTGTATACTTATTTAAATAAAAAAAGTAGATTTTTAAATAACAAAAATCTACTCTAAACTAAATTTTTATATGTATTTATATTGTTTATTATTTAAATATAGTTATTAGTTTTTTATTTGTTTTTATAATTTGTCATTTTTAGTTTTGAATTTATATTTTTTATTTCATTTTTTATTTATTTAATTTATTTTAATTTAATTTATTTTAAGTTGTTTATTTTAATTTATTTTGTTTTCTTTTCAAAATAAATGTTTATTTAAGATAAATGTTTATTCCTTTTTATAACTATTATCTTCTAATAAATTTTTTGATGATAATTGAATTTCGTGCGCTAGGGAACTAAAACATGCATTAATTCTGTCAACTTCTAAAACTTTGTGTTTTTCTAAATTTAATGCAATATCGTTTATTTCTTCGGGAGTTAATTTTTTTGCTCTTTTTACTCGATTGTCAAGAGATTTTGCAAATTCTTCTCTCGCTTTGACAATGCTTATAAAATCTGCAACATTATCAACATTTTCTATTTGCGATAAAAAATAATTTCTCGCTTCTTCTTTTATTAATAAAACAATTTTATGCTCCAAAAATAATTCGTAGGGTATAAACTCAACAATATGAAAAAAGTCGTTACTAAGAGAGCGGTGTACAAATTTTTCAAAAAAAGTATGATTTTGTAAACTTTCTAAAACTTCTTGAATTGCTCTTTTTTTAGCCTCTAATAATGCTGTGTTTTCCTTAGTGTAAATATGGGATAGATTTGTATATTTTTTCACTTTCACCTCTTCCATTTATATATGTTATAAAAAAATTTTTTGTTTTTCTATTTTTTATAAAGTTCGAATTTGCTTGAAAAATGTTGAAATTTGTTGTTTTGTAAAAAACTATTTTATTATTTTTTAAATAAAATTGCCAAATATTTAAACAAATAAACCAAAATTTATATAGAAAACAAAATTATTCGACATCTTTTTACAATTTTGTAAAAAATGCTTAAAATTGTTTGACTATTTGTACAATACGGTGTTATACTGAGTATGGTAAGTGATAAATCACATCAAAATATAAAATAAAATTATGTAAAGGAGGAATTATGACTGCTGAAAACAAGTCTTTGGAAGAAACTATATCCGATATTATAATCAGTATAGGTATTCCACCCAGCATTGTTGGTTCTGCATACATGAATGAGGCTGTTAGATTGGCAATTGAACAACCTAAAATGTTGATTTGTATAACTAAATCTTTGTATGCGGAAGTTGCAAAAAAATTTGACACCAAAGTTGCAAATGTTGAAAGGGGTATTAGGCATGCTATTGATGTTGCGTGGAATAAAAATCGAATTATAACATTAAATAAAATTTTTAATTTGATTATATATAAAGAATATGAAAGACCTTGTAACAGTGAAATTATTGCATTATTGGCAGAACGCATACCTCATTTAATGAGGAGAAATGCTAAAAATCTTAATTATGATAGTGCTAATATGTGAATTGAAAAGTAAATAAAAAGTGGAAAATAAATTATCCTCTTTTTATTTTTTTTCTTTTAAAAAATTTTTTAGAATAAATATGTAATATAATATATCTTGTTAATTAAAAAATAAAATAACATATATAGAAAAAACATAAAGATACCTAAATATAAGTATTTTACATGAATATATCACAAATTTTCTTAAAAAATTTTTGTCTTAAAGATTTTATTTTTAATAACGACATTTATTATGCAACATAGTTGTATTATATTCGGGCGAACAAAATAATATATATGGATATATGTACGTTTACCTGTTATACAGTATATATATTTATATTATATATAATTACTTTATATAATATACAACTATAACATTATGTGATGGTGTTAGTATTACGTTTTTTATATGTTATTATTTTTTATATGTATATTATGTAATATAATTATATTATCCTTTAACTGCATTTTTAAAGTAAATTAAAAAAACAACATATTAATATTTTTTATGTATTTCATTTTTATAGTATAAATTAATTATAAAATTATCAAAAAATAAAGTTTGTGCAGAATAACCATATTTTTTTAAAAATTAAATACAAAAAATTTATTAATTTGAATTGTATTTTTTAAAAATAATATAAAATTTTTAATAAAATTTTGTTATAATTTGTAAACACATGGAGCGGTGTTAGTGAACACTCGGCGAAGAGTTGGAAAATTTATAAAAAAAATGAAAAATTTTCAAAAATTTTTAAAAAAAAGTGTTGACTTTGGATTTTCATTATGGTATTATATCATCGTTATCCGCGGAGACAGGTTGTCTAGCGGGTAGCCAAAAACAGAACATTGACAATTGCATATAGATATTCAAATATCAGTAATATTGAGTAATGATAATTTTCAAATAATTCAATTTACGCTGAGTTATCTTTTTAATTTAAGCGAAAATGCTAAGAATCTGATTAAGCTACAAAGAGCATATGGAGAATGCCTTGGCACTAGGCGCCGATGAAGGACGTGACTAGCTGCGATAAGCTACGGGGAGTTGCTAATGAACTATGAGCCGTAGATTTCCGAATGTGGAAACACACTGCTGTTAATCCGGCAGTATCATAACACGAATAAAATAGTGTTATGAGGGGAACCCAGGGAACTGAAACATCTAAGTACCTGGAGGAAAAGAAAGTAAACAAACGATTGCGTTAGTAGTGGCGAGCGAACGCGCATGAGCCCAAACCTAAGTTAGTAATAATTTAGGGGTTCGGGCCCCGACGTGAGACCAAATGACATAGAGGAAGATTTCTGGAAAGTTAAGCGAAACAGGGTAACAGCCCCGTACTCGAAATGTCAAATGGCTCTAGGGAGACCCAGAGTAGCACAGGACACGTGGAATCCGGTGTGAATGAGCGAGGACCATCTCGTAAGGCTAAATACGACCTAGTGACCGATAGCGCATAGTACCGTGAGGGAACGGTGAAAAGAACCCCGGGAGGGGAGTGAAATAGAACCTGAAACCGTATGTTTACAAGCAGATAGAGCGAAAGCGATATCGTACTTTTTGTAGAACGGGCCGGCGAGTTACTTTTTATAGCGAGGTTAAGTGATTAAGTCACGGAGCCGAAGCGAAAGCGAGTCTGAAATGGCGATTTAGTTGTAAGGAGTAGACCCGAAACCAGATGACCTATCCATGAGCAGGTTGAAGCGGTGGTAACACACCGTGGAGGACCGAACCCACGCCTGTTGAAATATGCGGGGATGACTTGTGGATAGCGGAGAAATTCCAATCGAATCTGGAGATAGCTGGTTCTCCTCGAAATAGCTTTAGGGCTAGCCTCTGCCATGAGATTATTGGGGGTAGAGCACTGAATAGGCTAGGGGGTCGCGAGATCTACCGAACCTTATCAAACTTCGAATACCAAATAATTGCTTGCAGGGAGTCAGACAGTGTGAGATAAGTTTCATTGTCGAGACGGAAACAGCCGAGATCTACAACTAAGGTCCCAAAGTATAGGTTAAGTGGAAAAGGATGTGAAATTGCTAAAACAACCAGGACGTTGGCTTAGAAGCAGCCACTCATTTAAAGAGTGCGTAATAGCTCACTGGTCGAGTGATTTTGCGCCGAAGATTCAACGGGGCTAAAACCTATCACCGAAGTTTAGGGATTCACCATTAGGTGGATCGGTAGAGGAGCAATGATTATTGGGCTGAAGCTGAACTGGAAGGTTCAGTGGACTATAATCAAGAGAGAATGCCGGCATGAGTAGCGAGAGTGTGGTGAGAATCCACACCGTCGAAAGTCTGAGGTTTCCTGGGGAAGGTTTGTCCTCCCAGGGTAAGTCGGGAACTAAGCTGAGGCCGAAAGGCGTAGGCGATGACGAACTGGTAGATATTCCAGTACCACCGATAGTCGATAAAGAGCCGATGCAGGGACACAGTAGGATAGTGGGAACACGATGATGGAAAGTCGTGGCCAAATCATGAGGGGTCAAAATTGTGAAGTACGTTTTGAGCATAACCCTAGGTGATGATGGGGAGTGAAATTTAGTAACGAAGTCCGCGAATTCACACTGGCGAGAAAAGCTGCTAGGTAGGCTATAGGTGCCCGTACCGCAAACCGACACAGGTAGACGATGAGAGAATCATAAGACGAACGGGATAACCCTTGTTAAGGAACTCGGCAAAATGACTCCGTAACTTCGGGAGAAGGAGTGCCAATCGAGAGGTTGGTCGCAGTGAAACGGCCCAAGCAACTGTTTACCAAAAACACAGGTCTCTGCTAAATCGTAAGATGAAGTATAGGGGCTGACGCCTGCCCGGTGCTGGAAGGTTAAGAGGAGAGGTTAGCGCAAGCGAAGCTTTGAATTTAAGCCCCAGTGAACGGCGGCCGTAACTATAACGGTCCTAAGGTAGCGAAATTCCTTGTCAGGTAAGTTCTGACCCGCATGAATGGCGTAATGATTTGGGCGCTGTCTCAACAAGGGACCCGGCGAAATTGAAGTATGCGTGAAAATACGCATTACCCGCGACTAGACGGAAAGACCCCGTAGAGCTTTACTGTAATTTGGCATTGGATTTCGAAATTTAATGTACAGGATAAGTGGGAGGCTGTGAAGCAAAGGCGTTAGCCTTTGTGGAGCCAACGTTGGGATACCACTCTTTGAATTTTGAGGTTCTAACACTGTGCAGTTATCCTGGCAGTGGACAGTGTCTGATGGACAGTTTGACTGGGGCGGTCGCCTCCTAAAGAGTAACGGAGGCGCCCAAAGGTTCCCTCAGGATGGTCGGAAACCATCTTCTTAGAGTGTAATGGCAGAAGGGAGCTTAACTGCAACACCTACAAGTGGAGCAGATGCGAAAGCAGGGCATAGTGATCCGGCGGTAGAGTATGGAATTGCCGTCGCTTAACGGATAAAAGTTACCTCGGGGATAACAGGCTTATTCCTCCCAAGAGTTCACATCGACGGAGGAGTCTGGCACCTCGATGTCGGCTCGTCACATCCTGGGGCTGTAGTAGGTCCCAAGGGTTCGGCTGTTCGCCGATTAAAGTGGCACATGAGCTGGGTTCAAAACGTCGTGAGACAGTTTGGTCCCTATCTATCGTGGGCGTAGGATATTTGAGAGGATCTGCCCCTAGTACGAGAGGACCGGGGTGGACGTACCAATGGTGCATCTGTTGTCACGCCAGTGGCATCGCAGGGTAGCTATGTACGGAAAGGATAAATGCTGAAAGCATCTAAGCGTGAAACCTGCCTCAAGATTAGATATCCCATAACATAAGTTAGTAAGACCCCTTGAAGACAACAAGGTTGATAGGTCGGAGGTGGAAGCATAGTAATGTGTGTAGCTGACCGATACTAATAGGTCGAGGGCTTATTCAAATGAACATTAAATGTTCTCTTAGCATAAAAATTGAAGAAAATATCTATGTGCAAGTCGATGAACTGTTATTAATTTGCAAAATCAGATTGAAAAATCTTGACAATATAGCCGTATGGCATGATTCTTATGATAGTCCACATTTGTTTATTATAAATAAATGTTGATTATACCATACTCAGTGACGATAGAGAGAAGGAACCACCTGTTCTCATTCCGAACACAGAAGTTAAGCTTCTCTTCGCCGAAAATACTTGACTGGTAACGGTCCGGAAAGATAGGGCATTGCTGAGTAACTATGGAAGCACCAAGAAATTGGTGCTTTTTTTGTTTATAAGTTAAAAAATTTATACAATTTTAAATATTTATTTTTAATAATTTATAAATTATATGAGATGATAATTGTTATGTGTATTATTAAATTATTAAAAATTATTGTAGACTATGATAATAAGTACTTATTAGGTTAAAAGTTTTTTATTTTTTATTACAAAATAATATTCAAATTACATAAAATTAATTGTAAAATATTTTGTTGCTATATAATAAAAAATCAATATTTTAGCATTTGAAAAAAAATTTTTTAAAGAAATAACTGCGTATATAATGTATATATACGCAGTTTATTCTTATTTCAATAACAATATTTTAGCATAATAAAACATAAATATCAAATATTTTTTAAAAATTTTATATGTTTTTATTTTGTTTTATGCTTTTTATGTTTTTATATACTAAAATTATTTGCTATATATTGAAAAAAACTGCGTATTTATACATTAAATACGCAGTTGAAAGGAGCATTAAAATTTAAAAAAAGTCTTATAAATAAAGGGTTTGTTATTAAAAATTATAAATTTTTAAAAAATACAAATTAGAAATTTTAAAGGTTTGAGAAATTGTAAATTTAGAATTTTAAAAGTTATGAAAAATATTAAAAAGTTTTGACAAAAGTATTTAAGGAATGATATAATCTTGTTAAGACTTAGAATAAAAATTAGTATTTAAATTAATTTGTTTCACTATTTAAAATCAAGAAAATAAAATATTAAAATTATTTTAATCAAATGTAAAAACAAAAAGTTTTAAATGAGATAAAAACGAGATAGTATATAAATTAAATATAAGTTAAAACTACAAGAAAAAAGGAGTTTTGTTATGACACAAGCAAAAAAGAAAATAATATTATTAACAACAGGTTTAATTTTAACAATATGTTTAATGGCATTTTTTGGAGTGTATGCACTAACAATATTAAAGAATTCAACATTTAATGTTGAGATTAAATATGAGCCAGAATATTTGGTTAAAGTTGAAATGGGAATAGACGGAGCAAATGGCGGAACAGTTGACAAAACCATTGACGATAATGAATATGTTGAAATATTTAATAGTTTAAATCCTGTTTCAAATGGAATGTATATAGATAGTATGTCTAATGATACAATAAGAATAAATTCGCAAACATTAAAACCAATAGGGGCTAATGGTGATGTTTATTTTAGAATAACGTCTCTTGAAAATGAAACAAGCGGAAATAAAGATTTGCAATGCATAATAAATTGTGGAAATTCAACGGTAGATAGTGGAACAATGGCGAGCGGTGAAATATCTAATTTAACAATTGCAACTGGAATAGATGCAACAAGTGGAACAGTAACAAGCAGTTCTTTGGGTATGATAAAAATAAGTTTAAAGTTTAGCGAATTTTTATTAGACCTAAAATATTTAGTTGGGAATGATGCAACTGGATTAAATTTTGGAGAATTAGGAATAGTTGCAAGCAGTGATATAACGGGCAAAACATTTTTGGTTTCAAATATGGATGGCTTATTAAATTTATCTGCGCTAGTTGGACAAGTTAACACAACAACAACTAAATATGGCTCTAATTATGGCTATAATAATTCTGCAGGACCAGCGGTAACATTTTCAGGAGCAACAATACAAATGTTAAATGATATAGACTGCGAAAATGGAAATAATAAAGATAATTTTAGTAAAACTTTTATTCCTATTGGTAATTCTTCAAAGAGTTTTCAAGGAACATTTGACGGCAATAATAACATAATAACAGGTTTATATATAAATCAAACAGCATATTACGCAGGATTGTTTGGATATGTTTCTAAAGCAAAAATAAAAGATTTAACAATGCAAAATTGTAAGGTTGTTTCGACAGGGCGGTATACGGGAAATTTTGTTGGTCGTGCAAATAATTTTTCAATATCTAATTGCGGTGCGGAAGAAACAGAGGTTAGTGGTACTGCTGGTAATGTTGGCGGAATAGTGGGGTATAGTGGATCAACAACAATAACGAATTGCTATAACACAGGGAGTGTTAGTGGTTATGAATATTATGTTGGCGGAATAGTGGGGTATGTTGATGGAACACGAACAACAACAACAATAACGAATTGCTATAACACGGGAAGTGTTAGTGGTTCTTCTACTGTTGGCGGAATAGTGGGGTATGTTTTTATGAGAACAACAATAACGAATTGCTATAACACGGGAAGTGTTAGTGGAGATCAGTATCTTGGCGGAATAATGGGGAGTGTTAATGGAAAAGTAACAATAATGAATTGCTATTATTTAAAAACAAGTAGTGTTAATGCTAATGTAAATGCAATTGGTGAAGGTGCAACTCAAACAGGGTCTTATTATGGGACTTTTAGTTCTGGGACAAGTAATGTTGTAAAAACGAGTAGTGCAAATTTAGTTTATTCTGGAAATATATTAAGCGTTTTAAATACTTATAGAAATGCTAATCCAACTTATGAAGGAATAACTTTGAATGGATGGACTACTGGTGAAAATGGTTATCCTGTTTTTGTTCAAAGTTAAATTGTTTTTTAGTTTAAATTAATAATACTTTTATATTTATTAGTTTAGTGTCATTATTTTTCTTACAAATAATATAGTTTAAACCTTTTTATTTTTATAAATTTAAACTTTCATATATCTTTAATCTTATTAATTTTTATATTTAATATCTTAAATTTTATTAATTTTTATATCTGTATATCTTTTATATTAATTCTTATATTTATATATATTACTAAATAAACAAGCAATATAAAAAGAACTCGATTATTTTACGAGTTCTTTTATTGTATTCTTTTTAACCTTTTATTGAAAATTCTGAAATAAAAATTTTATTTTTAATTAAGATTTTCTTCTTGTTGTTTTAATTTTAAGCGAGAATATCTTGCCTTGGCTTCTTGTTTACTTTGTTCAAATAATTGTTTTGCTTCTTTTGGATTTTCTATTTCTAATGCTCTATATCTTGTTTCGCCCTTTAAAAATTCTTCATAATCCCATGTTGGTTCTTGACTATCTATAATTAATTTTATTTTTTCGTTTGGATTATATCTATACAACGTCCAATAACCGCTTTGTACGGCTTTTTTCATTTCTTCAAATGTTTTACTCATATCAAATCCATGATTTATACATGGTGCATAGGCAATAATTATGCTTGGTCCTTTATGTTCTTCTGCTTCCTTAAATGCTTTGATTGCTTGATTTATGTCTGCACCTATTGCTACGCTTGCAACATAAACATTATCATAATTCATTGCTATTGAGCCTAAATCTTTCTTCGCTGTTTGTTTTCCGCCCATTGCAAATTTTGCAAATGCTCCTTTTGGTGTGCTTTTTGAAGATTGTCCGCCTGTGTTAGAGTATACTTCTGTGTCTAATACCAAAATATTTATATCTTCATTTGATGCTAAAACATGATCTAATCCACCATATCCTATATCGTATGCCCAACCATCTCCACCTATTATCCAAACACTCGTTTTTCTTAATAGTAATTTATTGTTTATTATATTATCTATATTCTCAATTATCTTTTTATCTTTGCTATTTTTTAATTTTTGTTTTAAATTTTCTAAATCTTTAATCAACTCATTTTGTTTCGTTAAACTGTCAAAATCTTCTTTAACAAGCCATTCTTGCAAAGATGATTGTAAGTCTTCTTCTAAATAATTTTGATTTAATTGTAAGATTTCACCAATACTTTTTCTTATTAAGGACTTACAACTATTAATTCCTAATTTCATACCGTAGCCAAATTCGGCGTTATCTTCAAACAAACTGTTGGCCCATGCAGGTCCGCATCCTTCTTGATTTTTTGTGAATGGACAGGTTGGGGCAGAACCTGCATATATACTACTGCAACCTGTTGCATTTGCAATTATCATATTTTTTCCAAAAAGTGTTGTTGCTAATTTGATGTAAGGGGTTTCGCCACATCCCGCACAAGCATAATTGTATTCAAAAAATGGTTCTTCAAATTGTAAACCTTTTGGTGAACTTAAATTGAAAGGATTATTTATATTTGGCAAGTTTTTAGAAACTTCAAAATTGTTTCGTTCTTGCTCTAAGATTTCTTCACTTATTACCATTTCTAATGCTTTATTTTTTGCAGGACAAACATTTTTACAAACTCCACAACCCGTACAATCGAGAGGGCTTAATTGGAGTTTGTAGTTTAAATCTTTCGTTCCGTAAGCACAATTTGATTGTTCTATAAATTCATTTATGTCGGTTGTTACTTCTTTTAAATTTTTATTTGTTTGTTTTAAAATTTTTTCTTTGTTAATATCTGTTTGTAGTTTGTTTTTATCAAATAAATGTCCTCTTAAGGCTGAGTGTGGGCATGACATTACGCAAAGTCCACATTGAATACAGTTTTCTTTTATCCATTTTGGACATTGTTGTGCTATTCCTCTTTTTTCAAATTTTGATGTATTGGTTGGTACTTTTCCATCTGCTGAGAAAGATGAAACAGGAAGATAATTTCCTTGTTGTTTGTTTATTGGCTCTATAAAACTTCTGAAATACTCGCTTTCTGTTTGTTTACTTTCTTTATAGTTTTTGCCAATCAAATGTTTTGTATCGATTTCTTTAAGTTCGCTCATTCCTCTTTCAATTGCTTTATAATTTGCCTCAACAACAGTTTGACCTTTGTGTCCATAAGTTTTTTCTGCAACATTTTTTAAATTTTTTTGTATCAATTCTTCTGGAATTATGTTTATTATTTTGAAAAATGCACTTTGCATAACAACATTGATTTTTCCATTTAAACCACATTCTTTTGCGATTTTATTAGCATCTATTATAAAAAGTCTTGCATTTTTATTTTTTATATAATCAACAAAAGTTTTTGGCAAATCATTATTTAATTGTTTTTCATTCAATGTTGTGTTTAATAAAACAACACCTTCATTATTCAAATCTTTTAATATGTTATATCTTGCAACAAAACTGTAATTGTGGATTGCTATAAAATCTGCATTACTTACAGCATAAGTACTTTTTATTAATTTTTTTGAAAGACGTAAATGCGAAATGGTTAAACTTCCGCTTTTTTTACTGTCATATTCAAAATATCCCTGTGTGTAGTATGGGGTTAATTCACCTATTATTTTTATTGAGTTTTTATTTGCACTAACTGTTCCGTCGCTTCCTAAACCATAAAATTTCATACTTATAACTTCTTTGTTTTCAATTTTAAATGTTTCATCTAATTTAAGAGAGTTAAAAGTAACATCATCTTCAATTCCGACGGTAAAATAGTTAATTGTATTTGTTGATATTAAATTATCTAAAACTGCTTTAACACATGATGGTGTAAATTCTTTTCCACCTAGTCCGTATCTTCCACCAACAATTTGTTTAATATTGAGTAGTTTTTGCAATTGTGAATTTTTATTGGAATCTTCTTTTTCATTGTGTAGATTATTTTTATTTAATGTTTTATTTTTTTGATTTTCAATAATTAATTTATTTTTTATAGACTCTATTCCTGTAACAACGTCTAAGTAAAGGGGTTCTCCAACTGCACCATTTTCTTTTGTTCTATCTAAAACTGCAATTTTTTCAACTGTATTTGGCAATTCATTTATAAGGCCTTCTGGATTAAATGGACGATATAATCTAACTTTTACAAGACCAAATTCATTACTATTGTTATTATTAATATTTTGGTTATCATTTAAACTTATATTAAAAGAATTTTGCGAATTCAAATAGTCAATTGTTTCTTCAGCAGTTTCAGAGCCACTTCCCATCATTATTATTACATATTTTGCAGTTGGTGAGCCGAAGTATTGAAAGGGTTTATATTTTCTACCTGTTATTTTTTCAATTTTTTCCATGTTTTTTTCGACAATGCTGTAAACTTTGTTATAATACTTATTTGATGCTTCACGATTTTGAAAAAATATGTCAGGATTTTGTGCAGTTCCTTTTTGAAAAGGTGTTTGAGAATTCATCATTTTATTTTTAAATTCTTCAACTTTTTTATATGGATAAATAGATTTTATTTTATTTTCGTCTATAAGAGATATTTTTTGAACTTCGTGTGAGGTTCTAAAACCATCAAAAAAATGAAGAAATGGCAAACTACATTCTAGTGTTGAAAGATGTGCAATTAAAGATAAATCATGTGCTTCTTGAACATTACAAGAACATAACATATTAAAACCAGTTGTTCTTGTTGACATAACATCACTATGGTCACCAAAAATGGATAAAGCATGTGTTGCAATTGCACGAGCAGAAACATGAATAACGCATGGCAAAAGTTCTCCTGCAATTTTAAACATATCAGGTATCATCAAAAGTAGACCTTGACTTGCGGTAAAAGTTGTTGACAAAGCACCTGTTGTTAAACTTCCGTGTAGGGCACCAGCAACTCCTGCCTCACTCTGCATTTCTTTAATCAACAAAGTGTTGCCGAAAATATTTTTTTTACCTTTTTCAGACCATTCATCACAATTTTCTGCCATTGTTGAAGAAGGGGTTATTGGATAAATTTCTGCAACCTCACTAAGATAATATGCTATTAAACTACATGCAGTGTTGCCATCTACATTTATAAATTTTACATTTTTTGTATTTTGTAATTGGTGTTTTTTGTTATTTTCCATTTTTTCCCTTTTATTAAAAAATTTTTTATTTATTAATTATTGTATTAATTATTGTGTGTATTATTTTATTAATTGTAATTATTTATAAGTTATAAGTTATATAAGTTTAATAAAAGTATAATAATTAAAATTTAAATAGTCAAATATTCTTTTAAAATTATTACAATATTATTGAATGTGAAAAATTTTTATGCTATATTTTAAATATGAAAAAAATAATGATAAAAATTCAGTATGTTGGAAAAAATTATGTTGGTTGGCAAAATCAAAAGAATGGAATTAGTGTTCAACAAGTTTTAGAAGAAAATATTTCTAAATTGTTGGGTGAAAAAATTTCTTTAATTGCGAGTGGTAGAACTGATGCTGGCGTTAATGCTATTTGTCAAGTTGCACATTTTGAAACTAAATCAAATTTTCTCGTTAAAAATATTGCCAAAGCAGTTAATTCCTTTTTGCCTTTTGATATTAGGGTTTTGTTTGCAGAAGAGGTGGATAACAATTTTCATGCAAGATTTAGTGCTAAGAAAAAAACTTATGTTTATAAATTTTATCAAAATGATATTTTATTGCCTTTAAAAAATAATTTTGTTTGTCAAGTAAAAGAAAATATAAACCTTGCTAAAATGAAAAAATTTGCGAAGTTGTTTGTTGGTAATCATAATTTTAGAGCTTTTTGTTCGGCAAAAACTCAAACCAATAATTTTATTAGAAAAATTTATTATATTCATATTCATAATGTGTTTGATGAAATTCATATAGAAATTTGTGGTAACGGTTTTTTGTATAATATGGTTAGAATGATAGTGGGTGCTTTAATTGAAGTTGGAAAAGGAAAACTTTCTAAAAACGAAATTAAATATATGTTAAAAACAGGTGATAAAATTAAGTTTATAAAAACAATGCCTCCTTATGCTTTATATCTAAAAAATGTTGAATATTAAATTCAAATAAATAATTTTTTTATTAATGATAATTTTAGTAAAAAATAAAATATAAATAAATTTATTTTATTAATTAAATAAAAAACAAAAAAAGTAATTAGATTTTTATCTAATTACTTTTTGTTTAAAAATAAAATAATATTTTTTATAAAAATAAGAAATATTTTATCTAATTTTTCCTTTTATATCAAACTATTTTTCCATTTATATCAAACTTTAACAAATAATTTATATTTTTGATTTTCAATAAATTTTTTTATTGTTGGTTTCGATTTGGTTGTTTTTATAAATTTTTAATTTTAATTCTTTAATTTTCAATCTATACTTTTTTTATTATTTTATTTAATTTTTTGTTATTTAATTTTTTGATATTTTATCATTAAAGTTGTTAAACTATTATTTATGTCCACCCATCATTTTTCCTGTTGCTTTTAGCATTAAATTCAATGGTAAAATTTTTGAAAAAAAGTAGAGTAGTTTATATTTTTTTCCTATTATATATTGAGGTTTTAAATTTTGTTTTTGTGTTATTTTAAATATTTTTTTTGAAGCATATGAAAGTGGCATTCTTTTATTTTCTTTGCTATCTATCTTATCCGTTGCGTTTTTTATTCTATCTCCATACCGATTGTTTGTTTCAAAATTCTTTGAACGATTTTTAGTAAAATTGGTTTTAATATCACCTGGACATATTGCACAAACTTGAATATTTGCTGGTAAAAGTTCTAGTCTTATTGAATTTGATAACATGCTTGTTGCTGATTTACTTGCACAATATAAAGAGCGGAATGGTAATGCAAATAATGCACAAGCAGAACTAATATTAATTATTTTTGCATTTTTTTCCATAAGAGGAAGACATGATTGTATGCAAAATAATACTCCAAAAAAATCAACATCAAAAATTCGTCTTGCTTCTTCTTCTTTTATCAATTCTGTTGCGCCAGAAACGCCATAACCCGCATTGTTAATCAACATATCAACTTTCCCAAATTTTTCTTTTATTATGTTAAATGCTGAAATTATTTCTTGATTTTTTGAAACATCACATTTAATACCAAATAAACAAGAATTATTTGTTTTTGCAAGTTCTATTTTATTTATTTTTTTTGTTTTTAATTTAGATTTTATTGTTTTATCGTTTTCAATTCTTTTCTTAAAATCATCAAGAAAAGATTTTTTAATCTCACCTTCATCAATTCCGCGTGCTAAAACAATGACATTGTCGCCTTTTAAAACAAATTTTTCAACAAGTGATTGACCAATTCCGCTTGTTCCACCAGTTATAACTATATTCATTTTTTATTCTCCTTTATCAAATTTTTTATTTTGTTTATTTCTTCTATTTTATTATTTTGCTTATATTTAAAATGTATGAACAAGTATAAAAGAAAATTTGTTTACTGTCAAATAAATCATAGTTGTTTTAAAAATTTAATAATTAATTTTAATTGACTTTTATTTGCTTTGGTTGTATTATTAAGTATCTTTATGTTTTTAAGGTTTAATAATTTTCTTTCGTTTTTGTTGTTTCGTTTTTTTATATGTTTGTTTATGAATTAAAATTATCAAATAGAAAAAAAACATTTAAAGATTTTTGTTAAAAAAATAACTTAAAGTTAAAAATTTAAAATAACTTTATTATAAATTGTCTAGGTGAAGTATGGCAAAAGTTGTTGTTATTACAGGAGCATCAAGTGGTATCGGAAAAACAACCGCAGAATTTTTGAGCAGAAAAGGTTTTAAAGTCTATGGTTTGGCTAGAAGAAATCTTCAAACAGAAAATTTAAATTTTGAATTTTTGCAATGTGATATAACCAATTTTGATGACTTTAAAAACGTTTTAGAACGTATTTTCAATAAAGAAGGTAAAATTGATGTTTTAATCAATAATGCTGGAATGGGAATTGCGGGGGCAATAGAACATACAAGCAGTGAAGATATTATGAATATTTTTAATATAAATGTCCTTGCTTTAATAAATGCCTCTAAATGTGTTATTCCTTTCATGAGGTCTAATGGTGGCGGAAAAATTATTAACTTAGGTTCTGTTGCTAGTGTTATTCCAATTCCTTTTCAAACTTGTTATTCGGTTACAAAATCAGCGGTTGATATGTTCTCCATGGCATTTGGAATGGAAGTTAAAGACTTTAATATTTCTTTAACAACTGTTATGCCGGGAGATACAAAAACAGGATTTACAGCAAGCCGTGTTAAAAACCCAACTCTTGAAGACGAATATTATAAAAATAGAATTAAAAATTCTATTGAAAAAATGGAAAAAGATGAGAGGGAAGGGAAAAATCCTTTAAGTGTTGCTAAGGTTATTTACAAGGTCATAAATAAAAAAAATCCACCATCTAGAATTACTGTTGGGCTTAGTTACAAATTGATTGTTCTTTTACAAAAAATATTACCACGTCGTTTAATGTTGTGGATTGTTAAAAAAATTTACGGTTAATTTAACTTTTTTATATCACTTTTTATATCACTTAAATTAAAAATATTAATGTAAACTAAAAAATAGGAGAAATAAAATGGATTTATTTAAAAAATGTGAAACTTACAATAAAGAATATTTGCAAAAGGTTATGGATTCTGGATTGTATCCTTACTTCCACTATTTAAACTCTGGACAAAACACAGAAGTTGTTATGGAAGGAAACAGAACTATTATGATTGGTTCTAATAATTATTTGGGGCTAACTTCTAATCCTGAAGTTATAAAAGCAGGTGTTGAGGCTATTCAAAAATATGGTTCTGGTTGTTCTGGTTCAAGATTTTTAAATGGAACTCTTGATATTCATATGGAACTAGAAAAAGAATTGGCGGAATTTTTGCATAAAGAAGATGTTGTTACTTTTAGTACTGGTTTTCAAAGTAATCTTGGTATTATTAGCGCTATTGCTGGACGTAATGATTATATTTTATGTGATAAAGAAAATCATGCTAGTATTTATGATGCTTGTCGTCTTAGTTTTGCAAAAATGTTAAGATATAATCATAGTGATATGCAAGATTTGGAAAGACAATTAAAAACAATACCTGATACTGCTGGTATTTTGATTGTTACAGATGGCGTTTTTAGTATGAGTGGTGAAATTTGTAAACTTCCTGAAATTGTTGATTTGGCGAAAAAATATGGTGCTCGTATTATGATTGATGATGCTCATGGTCTTGGTGTTCTTGGTGAACATGGTAGAGGAACTGCTGAACATTTTGGACTTGAAAACGAAGTTGACATTTATATGGGAACTTTCAGTAAATCTCTCGCAAGTTTAGGGGGGTATATGGCAACAACCAAAGAAGTTGCAACTTATGTTCGTCATAATTCTCGTCCTTTTATTTTTAGTGCAAGTATAACTCCTGCAAGTGTTGCATGTGCAAGAGCATCTTTAAAACTTTTAAGAGAAAATCCTCAAATGGTTAAAAATTTGGCGGAAATTTCTAATTATATGCGTTCTGGGTTAAAGGCAAAAGGTATTAAAATTATAGAAAGTACAACTCCTATTATTCCTATCTACACTTATGAAGATGAAAAAGCATTTTTGGCTTGCAAACTCTTATTAGAAAGAGGAGTTTATGTTAATCCTGTTATTTCTCCTGCAACTCCAAAAGGGCAAGCATTACTTAGAACTAGTTATATGGCAACTCACACAAAAGAACAAATGGATGAGGCTATTGAAAAAATAGCAGAAGTTTTAAAAATTATTAATGTTTTATAATTTATTTATAAAGTTTTAAAAATTTTACATCTTTTAAATTTAAGGTTTAGTTAAATTGTGATGATTGATTGTATAAATTAATAATATTAGTCCTTGATATATTTCTAACTCCTTAATTCGCAAAAACAACTTTTTACATACAAACAATACAAGTTTTTAAATACTGGAAATTTTAAAAATTTCATAAAATTTAATAGAATACAAATAAAAAAAATACTCAAAATACTCATTTGATGAAAAATTTTTATAAAATTTTTATTAATTTGACTCTTTTATTTTGTAATTTTTTATAATTTATTAAAATATTAAAAAAATATTTGACTTATTTTGTAATATTTGATACACTCTTTGTAGAATAAATAGATTAAATTTGTGCATATTAATTTAAATAAAATCTTTTTTGTGTTCAAATATGCTTAATATTAAAAGGAGATATAATGCAAAAAATAAAAAGTATTATAGGTATTGTTGCTTGCTTATTGTTAATTTGTATGTTTCTTGTTATTGGAGTTCTTGCCGCATCAACTGCAAGTGTGCAAGTTTCTGTTTCCGTTAATTATACTCCTTCAGTTTCAGCAAATCTTAAAGTTGCAACAAGTGATAGTGAAAGTGGGTGTTATTGGGACGGAACTAATTCTTTTCCAACAAACGAGGCTTCAAGTGACGTTAATGGCTATGTTTCTATTGCGAATGATGGAACAACAAAAATTCCTACAACAGAAGGAAGTTATTTAAATTGCGATGTTTTTGGAAGAGTTGCGTTATATATTCAAATAGAGAATACTTCTGGTTTTGCTGTTTGCTCAGAAATTACTCTTGCAAACGATGATAGCACATCTATTGAAATTCAATCTGTTGAAAATGTTTATCTTGAAGCAAAACCTGAGGGAGAATCAACAGAAGCAAATATGAAAGTTGCAAAAGTTGTCTTAAGTTCTGTAACAACAACTGTTGGTGCTAATGCTATTTTAAATGTTGATATTATAAGATGTGATGGCGCTGAGGGTGAATCATCTTACCTTCCAAACTTGTTGTATAGCGTTGATTTTTCAAAAGATAACTCTACTTTTAAAAATGTTATTTCAAAGTCTGCAACTAATATAAATTTAAATGCTTATACTGTTGCAAAAATCAATTTTACAAACGAAGACCCTAATGTTTATACAATTACATCAACGGTTTCTCCATTTTATTTAAAAATAACCAACACAAGTGAATCAATCATATATTATAAAGTTGGAAGTGGAGAATTTATTTCAATTGGTGTTGGTGCGACTTCTAGTGTTATAACAATCAATACATCAACTGAAAGTTTAACGTTGAGTAGTACTGGTGCTTAATTTAAAAGTTTTGTTTTAAAGTTTATTTTGTTTCCGTTAATATAGGGGGTGTCTTGGATTTTATAGGTTGGATATTAAATGTTTCAAATAGATATTTTAGAGGGGCGACTGCGTATCGAAAGGGTGGAGTTTTATACAAAGTTTTGCATGTTCTTGTTTTAATTGCATTGGTTGTTGGTGTGCTTTATTTAGAGGATTATAGTTTTAGTTATTTAAGTGAAAACTTTTTTTTGGGAATTCTTTTAATTATTTTATTTGTTATTTGTGCAATTGCCGTTTTAGAAATGGGGTGTATGTATAGTTTATTTGGCTTTATTTCTGCTATTAGTGGTTCTTTAGATGATTACATTAATAAAAAACAAAAAAAACAAAATAAAAATAAAAAAGATAAAAATAATAAACAAATTATTGACGACAACTCAACTGTTATAAAAGTTGAAAATGAACAAAACCAAAATAATGAGTATGGCAATGAAAGTGCAAACGTACCATCACTTACAGAATCAAAAAAATTAAATGAAGATAATGACGAAAGTATGCAAAATTGCGAATCAAAAACTAATGTTCAAATTAGCAATTCTCTTTCGAAAAACTCTCAAACTTGTGATAATGATTTAAATTTAAGTCAAACTGATGGAGATGTTGAAAAAAATGAAGAAATAAAATCTATTTATGATTTGGAAGAAAAAAAGGTAAAAGAAAAAAAATCTCATAAGTGGTTGGATTTGTGTGTTGGTCTTATTTGTTCTGCAACTACAATAACAAACCTTGTTATGATATTTGTTATAGTTGGAAAATATATTTAAAATCTTAATTCAAAGTTAAGATTTTTTATTTTTATAAACAAATTATAAAAAACCCGCTTTTGCGGGTTTAGGAAAGACAAAATAGACATTTTGCTGTTTTTTATTTTTATGTAACTAAAAATAATTTTTAAATTAAATTTATTGCCTAGACATTATTTGCAACCGTGATAATCTCTGTCTCCGCATCCACAGCCACAACCGCCACAAATTGATAATAACAATATTATCCAGAGTAATGAACAGCAGTCGAAACCGTTTCCGCATCCACAACAACTAAGGAGTAATAATATAAGTATTAATGTGCAAGGATCACATCCGCATCCACAATTGTCGGGTTCACGATTTTGAAATCCGCCACCAAAGCAACCATTTCCAAAAAAGTTCATTGTCAAGTCCTCCTCTAATAGTATTTAATTGATATGTAAAATTAATTTATCTTTTGTGCTTTTTTATTTTTTCTTAAGTTCTATTATCATGTTATGTTATTATATAAAAAATGTTAATAATTTTTAAATATTTTTATTTTTAATGAAAATTAACTTAAAATTAACTTTTATTTATTATAATTATTTTACAATATAATTTTACAATATAATTTTACAATATAATTTTACAATATAATTTTACAATATAATTTTTATTGATATTGCTTACAATATAATTTAGAAGACAATTTTTATAAATATTGCTTACAATATAATTTAGAAGACAATTTTTATAAATATTGTTTACAATATAATTTAGAAGACAATTTTTATAAATATTGCTTTACTATATATTTTTTTTAAGTATAATATTATATTGTTAGGCAAATAATGTTTTACAATAGTTATATTCATTATGGTTTTGTCACTTTGATTATTATTAATTTATTTTTTGCTGGTTTAATAATAATTATTATTAAAAAGATAAATTGGAGGATAAAATGAAAATTGCTGTAACCGCAGATAGTACTTGCGATATTCCAAAAAGTTTAATAGAAAAATATAAAATAATTATATTTCCTTTAACAGTTATTATGGGAGAGCAAGAATATAGAGATGGTGTTAATATTGATTCAAACACAATTTATCAATTTGTTGATAAATATAAAATTCTTCCTAAAACTTCTGCAACAACTACTTATGAATACAAAGAAGTTTTTCAAAAATTAAAAGAGGAATATGATGCCATTATTCATTTTTCGTTAAGTTTTGAAATTTCTAGTACTGGAAACAATGCTCTTTTAGCTTCTCAGGAATTTGAAAATGTTTATGTTATTGATACTAAATCTCTTTCTTCTGGTTCTGGATTGTTGGTTTTATCTTGTGCAGAAAAGGTTCAAAAAGGCTTACCTTTGGAACAAATTTTAGAAGAATGTAGAAAAGAAGTTGACAAAGTGCAGTGTTCATTTTTAATTAATAAGTTAGACTATTTAAAAAAAGGTGGACGTTGTTCTGCCGTAGCATTTATTGGTGCTAAATTGCTAGGATTAAAAGTTTTAATTCAGTTGTTTGATGGGAAAATGGATAAAGGGGGTATATATAAGGGCAAGTATTCAGTTTGCTTATCAAAATATTTAAAAGATATGATTGAAAAGTATCCGCCTAATCTAAATCGTGTTTTTGTTACGAGTTCTTCTCCTATGCCAGGTATTAGAGATGCTTTTGTTGAAGAAGTTCGGGCTTTTGGCTTTAAAGATGTTATTGTTCAAGATGCTGGCGCAACTATTTGTAGTCATTGCGGGCCTGAAACAATTGGTGTTTTATATTTAAAACAATAGTTTTTAACTAAATTTTGCTACATTTTCGCTATTTTCAACAAATTTTTAACTTTTTTTTAAAAATTTTTTTAATTTTGTTTTGATTTTTAAACCTTTTATTGTATAATGCTATTAACTTGAATTATCAAGTGAAACAAAAGGAGATTTAATTATGGTTAAAGGCGAATTTATTAAAGCGCTTGGTGAAAAAATTGGTTTCACAGTTAAAGAAGCAACTGCCGCTTATGACGCATTTGTTGAAGTTTTAACAGAAGCTCTTCAAAGAAAGGAAAAAGTTTCTCTTCTTGGATTTGGAACTTTTGAACTTAGACATAAAGCTGCAAAAATAGGTATTAATCCAAAAACTAAAGAACAAGTTAAAATTGCAGAATCTTGGGCTCCTGCTTTTAAGGCAAGTAAATCTTATAAAGCTAGTTTTAATTAATTCTTAATCTATTTTCTTTTAAGAGGTTTCTTGTTGCGGAACCTCTTTTTTTATGATTATTTTATTGCAATAAGTGGAACTTCTTTTTTAATAATTATTTTATTGCAATAATAAATTTTAATTTTAATTTTTTTTATTATTTTATTAAATTTTCTTTTTTTAATTTGTTTTATTTGCTTTTAATTTCAAAAATTTTTTAAGTGTTAGTATTTAAATATTGTTTTTTATTTATAATTTTTCATTTTATTGATATATTTAATTAATGATTTATGTTATATTTTTATGCTTCTTAATATTTATGTTATTTTTATTTATATTATTTTACAAGGATGGTTATGAAAAATACTTTGAAAAATAAAGTTGATGAGGAAAATTTAGGGTTAAAAAATTCTAATATATCTAATAGCAAAATATCTAATACTCCTAATCAGGAATTATCTAACGGTTTTAATCAGGAATTGTTTAAAGTTGCAAATTCAAAAGATTTTGATAATTCTTTAATCAAAAATTGTTGTTCCACTTCTTCCACTTCTTCATCTGTTAAAACTTCAAAAAAATATAATATCCACGAAAATCATAGGCAACGACTTTTAGACACTATTTTTAAATCTGGAATTGAAAATGTAAGTGATGTTGTTGCTATGGAGTTTATATTAACATTAATTATTCATAGAAAAGATGTTAATCCTTTGGCTCACGAACTTATAAATAAATTTGGTTCTTTGAGTAATGTTTTAGATGCAGATTACATAGCGTTATCTAATATTAAAGGATTAGGTGAAAGAAGTTCAAAATTATTAACGCTTATTCCTAAAATTTTTTATAGATACAAGTTAGACAAAACAAAATATAAAAAATCATTAAAAAATCAAGGTGAAATTTTTGATTATACAGAATCTCTATTTCTAAATGAACAGCATGAAAGAGTTTATTTGATATGTTTAGATAAAAAATTTAATATAATCCTTACCAAACTTTTGTCTATTGGTGGTTCTACAAGAGTTATTATTGACCCGAAAGAATTCAATGCTGTTTTGGTTAACAGTAAGGCAGATTCTTACATACTTGTTCATAATCACCCTAATGCGTCTTGTAGACCATCCGAAGAAGATTTGTTGTCAACCAATCATCTTAGAGTTATAACCAATTATTTGAATATTCGCTTTATAGACCATCTTATTTATGGCGAAGATGGATTGTTTAGCATTGAAAGAAATTCTAGAGTTAGAACTTTTTTTGATTTAGAAAATTAAAATAAATTTTAATTAATAATTTATTTTTTTTAAACTACTATATTATTCTTTATACATATAAATCAAATAAAAAATATTAAATAAATTTAAAATATAAAATAAAAAAACAAAAAACTAATTGTTTAAGTATTTAAACAGCACATTGTATAAGAATAATTCAATATATAAAAATAATTTTGAAAAAATATAAGTGGTGATTTTATTATGGATATAAAAAATGGAAATGAAAAATTAATTAACAATAAACCAAAACTTCTTTTACATTCTTGTTGTGGTCCATGTTCAACTTCTGTTATTGAAAGATTGGTTGAAAATTATGATATAACAGTTTTTTATTTTAATCCTAATATATTTCCTTATGAAGAATATTTAAAAAGATTAAATGAGCAAAAAAGATTATTGAAGATTTTAAATATTCCTTTTATTGAAGGGGAGTATAATCAAGAAATTTTTAACAATGCTTTAATTGGTTGCGAGAATCAAAAAGAAGGGGAATTGCGTTGTTATAAGTGTTATGAATTGCGTTTGAAACATACCTTCGAAAAAGCATTAGAGTTGAATTTTGATTATTATACAACAACCTTAACGGTAAGTCCTAGAAAAAATGCTGTTTGGGTTAATCATATTGGCTCTAATATGCAATCTGATAAATTAAAATTTTTGTCCGCAGATTTTAAGAAAAAAGATGGTTATAAAAGAAGTATTGAACTTTCAAAATTTTACAATCTTTATAGACAACATTATTGTGGATGTAAAAATAGTTTACCGTTAAAAGATTAAATATTTTAATATTCTTTAATTAGTCGATATAATATTTTTCTTATAAATACAATATTTTTAAATTAATAAAAACAATTTTTTTTAAAATAATAAATATAATTTTTTTAATAATAAATATAATTTTTTTAATAATAAATATAATTTTTTTTTAAAATAATAAATATAAGTTTTTAAATTAATAAATATAATATTTGATAAGATGTAAAAAGACTATAAATTTGATTAATAAATATTTTTTGTCATTAATAAAATGTAAAGAAATTGAAAAGCGAAAAATATTAATGTTTATTAATACTTTGAAATAAATTAATTTATTGTCTTTAAAAACTTGATATTAAAATTATTTTGTGATAATATATGTGCATGAAATTGCGAAAAGAAGTTTTTGAAGGATATTACTTTAAGGAAAAACCAAAATATAAGATTATTATTTATGGTTTTTTTGCTTCTTGTGCAATGTTTGTAGTTTTACTTTCTATGAGTGTTACTTATTTTTATCTTTCTCACAACTATTATCCTGTCGAAGGGGCGTCAATGCTTCCAACAATTCAAGCAGAAGGACAAGGCGCTTTTGTTAATTATTCTGATAAAGGTTCCTATGGAGATATTATTATTCTTTATAATAATTCACATTTAAGAATTGTTAAAAGAGTTATTGCAATGGGGGGAGATAAAGTTGGTTTTTATTATGATGCTTTATCAAATAATTATTATATTGCAATAATTTACAAAAATGACCCTTCAATTCATATTCTTTACAAAGATTATATTGATGATATTTCTGGAAACAGAATTTCTTATCAAAATTTATTGGTTTATAATCAAAGTGTTAAACAATTTGAAAATATTGAGTTTAATGGTCAAAATATTAAATTTTTAGTTGTTCCTGAAAATTCTGTTTTTGTTTTAGGGGATAATAGAGGTGGTAGTCGTGATGGTTCTGTATACGGGCCTATATCTTGTGATTTGATTTTAGGTAAAATTGATTTGATTATTAACCAAGGTTCTTTATATTTTTTACAAATGTTTGCTTGTGCCTGGGGAGTTAAACCGTCTTATTAAAGGAGTTTTATTATGAAAATTGGCGTTATAGGTCTTCCTAATGTTGGGAAAAGTACATTATTTAATGCATTATCAAAGGCAGGAGCGGAAAGTGCAAATTATCCTTTTTGTACCATAGAGCCCAATGTTGGTATTGTTGATGTCAATGACGAGCGTTTATATGTTTTAGCAAAATTATATAACACAAAAAAAATTGTTCCTGCGACCGTTGAATTTGTTGATATTGCGGGTTTAGTTGCTGGTGCTAGCAAGGGGGAGGGGCTTGGTAATAAATTTTTAAGTCATATTCGTGAAGTTGATGCATTGGTTCACGTTGTTAGATGTTTTGATAATAGTAAAATTGTTAGCGTGTATGATAGTGTCAATCCGAAAAGAGACATTGAAGTTATAAATTTGGAACTTATTTTAGCAGATTTAGAATCTGTTGATAAGCGTTTAGAAAAATCTATAAAGCAATCTAAACAAGGTGATAAATTGGCTAAAATTGAAGTTGATATCTTGCAACGCATAAAACAGCATCTTGAAAATAATTTGCCAGTTAGAACTATGAATTTTGATTTAGAAGAATTAAAAATTGTTAAAAGTTTTTTCCTTTTAACTTCTAAACCTGTTATTTATATTGCTAATATTGGCGAAAATGATATTGGTAAACCTGATAATAACTACGTTGAAATGGTTAAACAAATTGCTAAAAGCGAAAATGCGGAAGTTATATCTTTATGTGCGAAAATAGAAGAAGAATTGGTTTTTCTTGAACCTGAAGAAAGGGAACTCTTTAAAGAAGAACTTAAAATTAAAGAAAGTGGTTTAGATATTTTGGTTAAAGCAGGGTATTCTATTTTAGGTCTTATGAGTTTTTTAACTGCTGGAGAAAAAGAAGTTCGTGCTTGGACAATTGAAAAGGGAAGCAAAGCACCTCAGGCGGCGGGAAAAATTCATACAGATTTTGAAAAGGGTTTTATAAAAGCAGAAATTGTTAGTTACGATGATTTAATTTCTGCGGGTAGTTGGAATGTTGCAAAAGAAAAAGGGAAAGTTCGACTAGAAGGCAAAGATTATGTTATGCAAGATGGAGATATAGTTGTTTTTAGATTTAATGTTTAAAATTTTAATTTTAAAAATTTATTTTTACAAGATTTTATAAAGGTTTTTCAATTTTTTGTAAATTTGTTTTATTTTAAATAGATATTTTGGTTAAAAAATTTTCTTTTTTAAAATTAGTTTTTTTTAGACAAAAGTTGCGATTTTGCGACTTTTTTTTTCAGCATACTTTAATGCTTTTTAATTACAATATTTTAGAAAGCACAAGTTACAAATAATTAATATTGATTACTTTATTTCATTAATGAGTTATTTTAAAATTTGTAATTGCTTGTTAATAATTTTTTTATAAAATGTATCTTTTTTTAATTTAATGTTTTTGTTATTAAGTAAATCAAATTTTTATTAATCTTTTGCTTTTAAATTATTTCGTTTAAAGTAATTGATGTTCTAGTTAGTCTTTTAAATTTTTATTTGAAATTTGTTGTTTTTCGTTGACAAATTTTGTGTTTTAGTATAAAATACACTCGTTATTTATCTAAAACTGGAGAATAGGAGTAAAAAATGAAAAAAACACTTAAAAAAGTTTCTTTTGTTGCGGTTTTTGTGATGTGTATTGCTCTAGCATTGCCTGTTTTCACGCCTTTAACCAAAATCTATGCTGAACCTACGTCATCATTTGTTACCGCTGTTGAAGAAATTAAAATTGAAAACTTCAAAGACACAGCCAAAAAAGGTGAAGTTTATCCAATTGCAACTGGTACCGTTGCTGGTGGAAATGCAACTGTAACAGTTAAAAACCCTTATGGTGTTGATGTTAGTGTGGTTGATAATACTTTTGTTCCAGATATCGCTGGAAATTACACAATCACATACACATACAATGGTGTGTCAACAGACCTTAAAGTTAAAGTTGAAGGTGTTACACAGGGAACTCAAATTACTTTTGATGAAAACAGTAAGTATATTATCCCTAGTGTTATAAATCCAAACAACAATAATGAAGGTCTTAAATTAACATTGCCTAATCCTTATGTTGTTGACAAAGATGGCAATAAAATTCCAAATGCAACAATAACAACAACTGTTAGTTTTTCAGGAGATAGTTCAAATTTTGTTTTCACAGAAGATGCTGTAACTCTTGAAGATTCAACCAAGTTAGACACTTTACAGTTGGATAAAAATGCAGAAGGAACTTACACTATAACTTACAAATATCTTGATGGCGTCAAACTTGTTGCTTTTAAAACTGAAACTATAAAAGCAGACCTTTCTTATAATAATAATTTTGAATTTACTTTTGATTATGATGGAACTAAACCAACAACTGCTGAAATTGGTAAGGAAACAAAACTTCCAAAAATAACAGTTCAAAATAAAGAAACAAAAGATCAAATTGAATACTACTACACTGTTAAAGCAGTTTTGAAAATTGGTGAACAAACTTACACTTATACAGAAAATGACGCTGATAATGATGTTATAACTTTTAAAGATGGACAATTTTATTTCACACCAATAAAAGATGGTGATTATGTTGTAACATACATTGTTAAAAATTTGTTTGGTAAAGAAGCAACTGTTTCTAGTTCTAGTTTTGAAATCACAGATGTTCAAGATAGCACAGCGCCAGTTCCTGTTGTTACATTACCTTACACTGATGCCGATGTTGTTAATGGGATTTTAGATTATGTTGACGCATCAGAGGCAGTTGCTAACAATAGTGATGTTGAAAATGTTATCATGATGCCTATTTGGGCAACAGATAATGCAAATGGTATTGTTGACAATAATCTTAAATTATATAGAACATTAACTAATAGTAGAAACACAGTTATTTTTGATGAAAGCAAAGATATAACTGAAAATGTTGCTGGTAAACTTCTTGTGTTTAATTCAACATTAGATATGACTGGAACAGATGATAGTGAAGTTTTTGTTGTTTACGTTAATGGTAAAGCATATTCAATAAAAAAATCACAAGTTTATATTGTTTCTGAAAAAACTGACGAAGATGCTTTAAAGGCTGGAACATATACTATTACTTATGTTGCTGATGATAAGGCGGGTAATGGTGTTATAACTGCTCCTTATACAATTAAATTAGAAACTGGTTATGAAGACACAGAAGCTCCAAAAGTTGAATTTGTTGAAAATCTTCCAAACGCTATTTTCTTAGATGAAGAAGTTAATTTTGCAACACCAACTACAACAGACACAAAAGATGCTCATTTAAGTGTTTATATTGCCTATACAACAACTGTTTCTGGTATAGAAAGTCAAGAAGTTCGTGCTGATGAGGCTGATAGCATTATTAAGTATGATGCGGACACAAAAACTTACACATTAACAGTTAGTGATAATACTATTGAAAAAGTTAAAGTTATTGCTTATTCAAGAGACGACAGTGGAAATATTGGTAAAGCAGAACAAACTATTGTTGTTCTTAAAACTGGCGATACAACTCCAACAACTGTTGTTAGTAAAGATACTAATATAACACAAAGTGATGCTGGATTTGTTCAAGGTGCTGAAATAACTCTTCCAACTGTTGTTTATAGTGATGATTTAGTTGATTACGTTAATGTTGAAATTATAATAACTAATCCTTCAACTCCAAATCCATTTAATGCTTATGATGCTGAAATAATTCGTGATGCTGGTTCTAATCAAATAACTGTTAAAGATGCAAAATTTGTTGCTAGTTTGTCTGGTGAATATCAAATAACATATGTAACAACAGATGCTTCTAATAATAAAACTATTGTTGTTTTCACTCTTGATGTTGAGGCAAATCTTCAAGATTTAGTTCTTGAATTTAAAGGTTTGCCATCTGAAATTAACAATGGAAAAGCAGAACGTGGCGAAACAATTAAATTAGATATTCCAACTCTTGATTTGTCTAATACAAGTCTTAAATTAAAAAATGATTCATATAGGGTAGTTGTTAAAGGTCCAACAAATTATACTCTTGAATCAAACTATTTCTTCACTCCAAATGAAATTGGAACTTATAGAATCCAATATATAGCAGAAGTTTTGGAAGATGATGATACACCTTACGAAACTGTTACAAGTAAGGAATTTAAAATTGAAGTAACTGATACAACTGGCCCAACATTTGTTGACTTCTCTGATATTTTAAGTTACTTTGCAGAAAAAAATGCAAATGGAAGTGTTGCTACGGGAACAACAATGGATATTCCTCTTCCACAATGCTATGATGAAGATATTGATTGGGCAACTTCTTATGTAACCATTTCAGCACCAAATAGTTCTAGAACTACTTATTATTTAAATAATCCTGAAGAACTTAATGGTTATACTTTTTCAAAAGATGCAACCTACACTATAACCTATACTCTTGTTGATATTTATGGTAATGAAACAAAACAATCTGCAACTTTAGATGTTGGCGATGTTGAACCTCCAAAAATCACAGTTGAAGATGATTTGTTTAAAAGTGAATATAAAATCAATGATGTTATTAATGTAGATTTGTCTAAAATTTCTGCTATAGATAAAGTTGATGGTGAAATTTTAATCTATAACGAAACAACTAAAAAATATTCTATTCAGGATAATGCGAAGATTACAATAACTGTTAAAAATTTAACAACTGGTAGCGAAGTTGCTAATGATGTAACTAGTTCAGATACAGATCTTAATTTCCAATATACTATTACAACTGCTGGTGAATATAATGTAGTTATTGAGATTAGCGATACAAATAAGAAAGTTGCAATTTATGATAATATTTATTTCTCTGTTAGTGAAAATCCAAATAACGGTATGAGCGCAGAAGAAATTTTAGGAACAATTTTAATTGTTATTTCTGTTCTTCTTTTGGTTGGTGTTATAACTTATTTCATAGTTTCAAAGAAAAAACTTGAAAAAAGAATGAAATAATTGTAAATAAACAAAAATCCACGGGTAAAACCCGTGGTTTTTCAAATTGGGGTAAAACCCCTTGTTCTAGCAACGCGTAAAGCGCGT
>CALWEA010000003.1 GCA_944376905.1 uncultured Clostridia bacterium | reverse complement strand
AAAAGCATAAAACAAAATAAAAACATATAAAATTTTTAAAAAATATTTGATATTTATGTTTTATTATGCTAAAATATCTTTGTTGAAATAAAAAAAAACTGCGTATTTATACATTATATACGCAGTAAAAAAAACAATAATTAATCTATTATTTTCAAAGCAATAAAAAAAGAACTCACAAATTGTATGTTGTTCTTTTTTTATTTAAACTAATTCAAATTTTTTTAATTTAATATTTTTTTATTTTTTTCCATATTTTTTAAAAGTTCCAACTTTCTTTTAAGTATTAATCCTTCAAGTCCTATAGGTTGAAATATGTAATTTTCACCAAATTCTTCATAAAGTTTATCTTCAATTTGTTCTAATTTATCTTTATATTTTTCAGATAAATATCTTAGTTCCTTTAATTGGTCATCACTTATCGTAGATGATTTTGTCGTTATATTTATATTTTGATTTTCCATAAAAATTTTTATCTCCTTAATGATAAAATTTTAATCATTTAATCTATTTATAAAATTTAATTATTCATCAACCAGTTTTGTTAATTTATAAAATTAATTAGTTTGACAAATTACGTTGTTCTTTTTTCTTAACAAGTTTTTCATGTTTTAATTGTTGTGATTTAATAAAAAACATATTATTCATAATTTGCTCGGAATTATCTTTATAAACCGTTTGAACAAAACTTTCAATAATATCAATACATTCTTTAAATTGTTGTAAATACAATAAATTTTTGTATTTTTTTGCAAAATCTATATAAGAATAAACATCTAATGTATTAACCAATCCAAAATTATGAAATATGGTTTTATTGGGCTTCATTAACAAACCATATATACGACACAAATTTATATCAAATTTTTTCAATTTATAAATAATTTCTTTATCACTTATTTCATTATTTCGTTTTAAATTATATATTTGAGTTAATTGTTTTTTTAAGTTATTTTGTAAAGCACTTAAAAGAATTTCATAAATTGGCAATTTTTCTTGACTATATATTTTTTCACATATTGTTTTTGCTTTATAATTACTTTGATAAACGTCAGTATACAATCCAACAAACAAACAAAGAATTTGATAATTATTTAATTCATTTATTTCCGAAATAGATATATTGTATGTACTATTTAAGGTTTTTTGGTATGAAAGCAAGTTTTTATTGATAATGCTATTAGAGAATTGCAAATCATTAATTTTTCTAATTAATTTTTGCGAATTCAATCTTGCTTCATTAATATCTTCAACAATACCCAAAACATTTAAAAAAACCAAAACATCAAACACACACCAATAGCCATCTGCGCTTTTACGCTCTCCAAAAGTTTTGGAAGGATAAAAATCAGGTAGCATTTCACTATATTGTCTATCCTGCTGATTTGGGACACAAAATAACAATGATTTAGAATCAAATATTTTTGTTGAATAAACTTCATTTAATATTTCAGACAAAAATCTTTTTCCTGCAACTATAATATTAAATAAAGATTTATTATTAACATAAACTTCAGGATTTTGAATTTCTTTTTTTTTGTCATCATACAAAAAATCTGAGCCACAACGCATATATCTTTTATTTGAATAAACCACCATTTCCATTAAATGAGATAATTCATGAAACATGACATTTTTTTGGTATAATTCCATATCCTTACAAACTTGTTCAAATGAAACACTTTGATTTTGTGAAAGCCTATTATAAATTTTTACCAAACTTGAATCATATTTCCTCAAAGAAATACTTTTTGTACAAAAATTATATTCTGTTAAATTATTATCGTTATCTTCTACTTCTTTTATTTTTGAAACATAATTAACAAAAATATATCTAAAATATTCTTGCATTGTTATTGCGTTTGCATTATTTGCAAAAATTTCATTTTGACTAACACCGTTGGGAATTAGACAACATGAACCAACATTAATATTTTCAAAATATGATTTTTTTATATAAGATTTTTGTTTCTCAAAAAATTCATCTCCTAATTTTTGATAAAATTCTAAAACATATTTTTCTAGTTTTAAATTTCTCGTTTTATCTTCATTTAAACATGCATTAGAAACTTGATTTAAAAAATCATTTTCAGTTGGTATTTCTTTTCCTATCCCTAAAATTATTTGAGAAGTTTCATTATTTAAATTTTGAAAGTTATCATCAAAATTATTTTTTTTAACAGCCAAATCTTGTGAATCATTATAAAATGGGTAATTATATTGATAATTTTCCGCAGTTACTTTTTGCCAAATAGTAAACATATTCTACCTCATTAAAAATTTTTTTAATTTTTAAATTTTAAATAAATTTTTGTCATATTTGAGTTTCTATATTTATGATTTTATCATTTTATTAATTGCCATTTAAAAATTTTAATTCAATGTTAAATTTTAAATTAATTTTTTTAATTTTTTTTAATTTTTTTAATTTAAATTTATTATTGTTTAATTTTTTTATAAACAATTTGATAATTTATTAAAAATTTATATTTTTTATTAGTTAGATTTATTTTTAATTTCTAACAATAATCTATTAATAAATTCATTTAAATCTATATTTGATTTGTTTTCATTTTTTCTTCCACGAAAAGAAATTTTATTATTTTGCTCTTCTTCATCTCCAACAATAATTTGATAAGGAATTTTTAAATTTGAAGCCTCTCGAATCTTATACCCCAACTTTTCATTACGAACATCATCTTCAACTCTAATATTAAATTGTTTTAAAGTTTCAACAATTTTAATAGCATAATCAACATTTCTTTCTGTTAAACTTAGAACCTTAACTTGCACGGGAGCCAGCCACAAAGGAAAAGCACCAGCATAATGTTCAGTTAAAACACCAATAATACGCTCTAATGAACCAAAAAGCGCACGATGAATCATTATAGGTTCTTTTTTCTCGCCATTTTCATCAACATACTCCAAATTAAACCTTTTTGGAAGTTGCATATCCAATTGAATTGTTGCACATTGCCAAGTTCTTCCAATAGCATCTTTAATTTTAATATCAATTTTTGGTCCATAAAAAGCACCATCTTTAGGATTAATTTTAAAGTCTTTACCTGCTTTTTTTAATGCGTTTTGAAGTGCGGTTTCTGCTTTTTTCCAAACTTCAACTTCTCCTATATGGTCATCTGGCATAGTTGAAAGTTCGATAGCATAGCCAAAGCCAAAAGGTTTATAAATCTCATCAATTAGTTTTAAAACATTAACAATTTCATCTTCAATTTGAGACGGAAGCATAAAAATATGTGCGTCATCTTGAGTAAAAACTCTAACACGATACAAACCATGTAAAGTTCCACTTGCCTCATGACGATGAACTTTCCCCAATTCCGCTACTCTTAAAGGAAATTCTTTATAAGAATGTTGTTGTTCCTTATAAAACAACATTCCTCCCGGACAATTCATTGGCTTAATAGCAAAATCTTCATCTTCAATTGTGAAAGTATACATATTTTGTTTATAATGGTCCCAATGCCCACTAACTTCCCATAAAGTCCTATTCATTGCCATAGGTGTTTCGATTTCAATATATCCCGCCTCACGATGTTTTTCACGCCAAAAATCAATTAATTGATTTTTTAATATAACACCATTAGGCATATAAAAAGGCATACCTTGCGCATAATCAGAAATAAAGAATAACCCTAATTCTTTACCCAGTTTTCTATGGTCTCTTTTTTTCGCTTCTTCTAACATTGTTAAATGTTGATTTAAATCTGCTTTATTTTCAAAAGCATAAACATAAATTCTTGTTAGCATTTTATTTTTTTCACTACCACGCCAATATGCACCATTGATAGAAGCAACTTTAAAACCCATATTTTGAAGATTTGACGTTTTTTCAACATGAGGCCCTCTACACAAATCAAAAAAATCATCACCCAAATAATAAATGGATATTTCCTCATTTACAGGCAATTCATTTATTAATTCTATTTTATAAGGATTGTTTTCAAAAATTTTAAGTGCTTCATTTTTAGAGACAATTTCTTTTCTAAAATTTTCACCCTTATTTATAATTTTTTGCATTTCTTTTTGAATAATCTGTAAATCTTCTGATGAAATTGGCTTTGGAAAATCAAAATCATAATATAAACCATCGTCAATTGCTGGTCCTATCGTCAATTTAACATCTTTTCCAAAAAGATTAACAACTGCTTTTGCTAAAACATGTGCCAATGAATGACGCATAATAGATAATTTTTCTTGTTCCATAACATTCCTCTTTTTAATTTTTATTAAGTATTTGAATAAAAAAATAAAAGTCCCTAGAAAAATCTAAGGACGAATTAATAATCCGCGGTTCCACCTTAGTTGAGACCTAAATAAGCCCCCACTTAATTTATGATTAAATTGTAAACTAAAAGTGGTTTCATTTTAACCGAGTGCTCACAAGGCTTTCAGCCACGACCTTGCTCTCTTATCAGTCTCATTTGAAAAAACTACTTGTTTTTAGTTGTTGAAATTTTTCATTTTCTATCAAGGCTTTAATTTTTTTAATAAACAATAAAGTTAAATTTAACTAACTTATTAAAAAGTTATCTCAAAAAGATATTAAAACAATATCCCAGCAATATTTAATTAAGTTACTTTAAAAGTAAAAATTAAATAAAAACTATAAAATAAAAAACGTTAACCTAATATAAAAAACATCAAACAAGCAACAAATACAAATAATTTTGCGTTATTATTAATTTAATGTATTATAAAATAAAATCAATAAATAAAATAAATTTCAACGAGTTTAGTCTACATCAACTTTATACTATTGTCAAGAATATTTTTAAAATTATCTTCCTTTTGAACAAAAAATATTCTTTTTTCAAAGACTTTTTCAATAAAGTTGTTATGTTTGTTGGCATACCAATTTATTTTACGTGGAGATAATTGCAAAAGGCGACTTACAAGTTCAAATTCATCACAAACCTCATTATTAAAATGTGGGAGTTTTTCAAATTCACTATTTAATAAAACAATTCCACTATCTTTACAAATAACATTAACTTCATCAAATGAAACTTCAATGTTTTCAATTAAAAAACGTAATAATTCAATAAAAGAATCATCACTTAAAAAATAAGTACTATTATCATTTGCTATTTTAACTAATTCTTGCCATTTTTCTTTTAGGGACTGTAATTTAAAATAAAAAAAAGATTCTAGAACAAGATTATTTTGTAAATTTAGATTTTTATTTACAATAAATCTATCAGTTTCTCTATCAAAACTAACCAATGCTTTTTTAAAAGTATGAAGTTCCAATAGTGATTTTGGCGGAAATTTCAAATTTTTATTTAAGAAATCTTCTTTCATATAAGAACATATAACACAAGTAATAACATCTCTTAAATGATATCCAACACGATTTTTTTCAAAATCTTCACAAGCCAAAACTATTGATATTTTTCCTTTTTCTTCAAAAGATGTTACAATACCTCCAACTTCATCAATTTTGGGTTTTATAGAATTGTAAATAAATTTTGCCACATCGGCTTTTTGACTTTCCATAGTCAATGCAAATTCCCACATAACATAACTCCTAGCATATTTTATGCAAGGATTTAAAAAATACTCATTAAAAATATGGCGAATTTCATCATTTTTGATTTTTCCGTGCGGTTTTTAAAATTAATATTTGACATTTTTTAAAGAAATTGTAATAATAAATTGTAAAATTTAATTTTAAATGATAATAATTAAAACTTAAAAATTGAATTTAATCCAAATTAAAATAAAAAAAACTATAAAAATATAAAAAAAACAAAAAAAGCAAAATTAAAACAAAGTTTACAAAACTTAAATAGTTAAAAAATAATAATTAAATTATTAAATGCAACATTAAATAATTAAACTATTAAAATAAATATTAAAAAAGAAAGATTAAAATAAAAGATAAAAATAAAAAGAATAATTTAATAGCAATGATTAAGTAAAAGGTAATAATTAAATAGGAATTAATAAAATTTAAATATTTAAAAATTATTGATTAATAATACATTGAGGAATGAAATAGTGGAAATAAAAAGTAAAAAAAATAATAAAAATAATAATATTGTAAGGATAATTGCATTAATTGTTTTATGTTTTGTTTTTTGTTTGCCTTTGTTCGCATGTAATGACCCAATTTATAATCACGTCATTTCCGTTACATCTTCAAACATTCAAAAAGGAACTGTTAGTGGAAGCGGAACATACAAAACTAATAAAAATGTAACATTAACAGCAACCCCTAAAAGTGGCTATTCTTTCATTGCTTGGATTAAAAATGAAGTTATTGTTTCACAAGATGCCGAATTTACCTTTACCGCAAATAAAGAAACAGAAGGTAAATACACTGCTCTATTTACAACTGATACGCTAGAATTTTTTATGATAACAAATGTTTCATACGATATTAACGGTTTAAGTTTAACAACCCCAACAACTTTAACTAACATTTCCAATATTGATATAACATCCGGAACAACTGCTGGACTTTACCAAAATCTTGCCAATCTGCAAAATATTGAAATGAATAACACAGGGAATTTATCAGCAACAGGATTTAATTTATCAAATAAAGTTTTTTATATAAACAAAATTTATTATTATAATATAAAAATATCTTATACCTATTTAGACCAAAATTCAAATTCTCAAGATAGTGTTATAGAAACAGATATTAGTGTTGATTTTTCAAATTTAAATAACATTCAAGAAGAAAATGGAATTAAAAGTTTTAGTAATGATTATTACACATTAACTCAAAACAAACTTGAAGATAATAATTATCAAATAACATTAAGTATTAACACATTAAAAACACCATCAAATTGGAGTTCTAATTCACAACATTGTTTAACTCTAACATTTTCTTACCCTTTTCAATTAAATAATGAATAAACATTAAATTATTAATAATTTTATATTTAAATTCATATTATTTTTACATTAAATTTATATCTTTTAAAAAAACTTAAATTAAACCATAAACAACTTATGGATTATAATTTAAGTTTTTTATCATTTTTAATTAATCATATTATAAGATGTTAAAATTTTAAAAATTTTTTTAAACAATTAATTTTGTTATTTTTTTATTTTTAAAATTTTTTTATAAAGATTACAACTACTAATATATTTTTATAAATTTATTGTATTTTAAAATTATCAAATTGTTTTTGAAGTTCATTAAAAAATTCACCGGCAGATTTGCCATCAACCGTTGCATGATGAAATCTTAAAGATATATAAACTTTAACTTTAAACCATTTTTTTTGAAATTTGCCCCAACTTACAAAATTGTCCCAAAAATTATTAGAAACATCTAAAGATATAGATGTAAAACTAAAATTTGGAATAGAAGAGGTTGCAATTTTTGCTCCTGAATCTTCTTCATAATTATCACAATTTTCGTAACAATATTTTGAGATTTTTTTATAATTTTCTTGAAAATCTAAAAATGATTTAAAATATCTATATTCACCAAAATAATGTTCACCATTCTTTCCTTCTATAACAGAACCAATTTTAGTATAATCATAATAGTATAAACCATCTGGTTTTATAGAATAATGAAATTCTTCAACATTTTGTGATGCTTGAAGAATACAATAACACATCATGGCATTAAAAATACAACCTTTTTTCTTTGCTTTTAATAGTTTTGTTATGTCAAATAGCCCACTAACACTAACCCCAGGAGAACTATCTTGCATATAGCGTTTGTATAAATGTGCTTTGTGATACTTATTAATATCAACTTTAAATTTGTTATCACTATAACTATTTGTTGTTTGAACTTCAACATTCTTACATTCTTCATCATTTATTGAATTATTTTTTAAATCAAAATTTTTTTTCATAACTAACAATCCTTTTACAAATAAAATGACTGGTTTTACCCAGTCAAACAAAAACTACAAAATAAAAAAGTGATTAAATGCCTTTATACAAATCTTATCAAACAATAGAAACTAAAATTTGTATAAAGATGGTGCTGATGGTGGGACTTGAACCCACACGAGCGATAAAACTCTCAGGATTTTAAGTCCTGTGCGTCTGCCATTCCGCCACATCAGCAAGTGGAGGTACCACCCGGATTTGAACCGGGGAATGAGGGTTTTGCAGACCCTTGCCTTACCACTTGGCCATGGTACCGAACCTAACATCAAGTTTTACTGATTCAACTTACTCATACTGTTCATTTATATAACTTATATATAACTTACAATACAAATAGTTAAATTTTAAGTTCATTGGTAACTGTTTTTTCACCAAGCATTAGTTAGTATACAAAATAATTTTTTAAATGTCAAGAATATTTTATAAAAATTTTTTATATGTAGCATAAATTTTATATGTTGATTTTTTATCAAATGTTAAAAAGCAACAACTTACAAATGTTAGATTAATAATAAAAGACCAATTAAATAAAATTAAATAATTAAGAAAAATAAATGAATTAAATAAATTAAATAAATATTACTAAATGTTAAAAATAATAAAGTTTAACCTCTAATCTACAAAAAAAACAAATTTTAGTTTGAAATATAATCACAATTCATAAAATATTAAAAAAATTGATAAGTTTTCTTGATTTTATTTCCACAATATTTCCCATTTTTTATTTAATACTTTAAAACTTGATAAAAAAATGAATTCATAAAAATGAATTCATAAATTTAATTTTAAGATATCATTAATTATAGCGGTAAATCTTTTTTATCAAATCTAAAAATACCAATTATGAAAGTTACAACTCCAACAGCGAATAAAATACCAAATTTCCATAAGAAATCTAATGTACCATCAAGAATTGAAACCGTATCAAATAATGTTATTATAGAAAGATAATTAAAGAAATCCATAGCAGTTATTCTCATAGCACTTGGAACAACACCAGAACCAAACAACCCTAATATTGTACAAACCAAAGCAAAAATAGTTAATCCGCCACCAACGCTCAATGAATATTTAGTTCTATTAAAGATAGCCGAACACATAAAACAGAATCCTGCTATTGCAAACATAGTTAAAAATGCACCAGCATTAAACAATAGAATTTCAGCAAAATTTATAGCGAAATCATTTCCGCCGACTATCCAAACCGAAATAACACTGACCGCAGTTAACAAAGCATACATGGCCAAAAGTGCAACAATTAAATAAGACATTTGAGTAACTGTAACAGTTCTTCTTTTTGTTGGTGTCGATAAAGTATAAGCCATAGAACCCGAATCAACTTGACCTGCAAGTAAACCATTAGCAGTCATAATAACGAACACCATTGGCAACAACAAACCAGCAATTCTATAAAATATAGAACCAATAATTAAGCCATACATATCCATATTCCCGAGTTCTGTTAAAGCCTCAACAACTTTTTCGTCTTGAATTTGGTCTGAAATACTTTTACATGCTTCGCTTTTAGCATCTTGAATTTGTTGTTGGGTTAAAGGTTCGCCATTATTTTGACTTTCAAATTCATTTAACCAAAGATAATATGTTGAAATTGCTGTATTTGCAATAACTTTGACAGAAACGGCAATTTGTTTTGCTTCATCAGAACTATATCCTTCGCTAATAGCATTATTGTAAGCCTCATTAAACATCATTAAATTAACATAAGAATTTGCTGTTAAAATATAGTTTTCTGAATTATAAACAAAATCTGCCTCCATAGCATCTGTTTTATAAACCAAAATAGCATCAGTTGCTATATCCTTTGCCTTATCCGCCTCATTTAACGCAGTTTCATTTGTTGCATCTGGTTTTGTTAATGCATATTCATAAGAAGAAACATAAATTGAGTTGATAAAAAAAGCATCTAAGAGTTCAACTCCTTCTATTTGAGGATTTTGTTGAATGTAAAAATTCAAAAGTGAAACAATCAAAGACTTCATTTTTTCTGGGTCTTCTCCAATCATAGACGCCAATCCCCCAAGTTCATTCGCTGTTTGATTGATGTAATTTTGTTTCTCTTCAGTTGTTGGAGAAGTTCCATATTGGGTTTCGTGAGCCTGAACTCTACTATTATAATTAGAAGTTATGATTGAAATATAAGCCCCATAACCCGCTATTTGATTATAAGAATCCAAACTTGTCATATACAACTGATAAGAGTCAACTGTATTTTCTTTAAGATAAGATTCTTGATTTGCCTGAACAAAGACATTTTTTAAAGAATCTCTTATGTCATTAATTGCCAAATTACCTAAAACAATGATGACAATAGCAAGCATAACACATGTTGATACAGTTACCGAAACCCATTTAATCCAGTTTGCTTTCATAGATTGCTTAAATAATGCTTTACTAAACATATTTTCCTCCCAAACTTACTTAAATTAAATATAATTAATTTAAGTTGTTTATTTTTTATATTTTTTATTGTTTTTGTTTTGTTTATAATTTCATACTTTTCATATTTTAATGTTATATTTTATCTATATATCTTATTTGTAAATTTGATTGTTAATATTATTTTTATTAATTTTATAAATAATTTATATAATTTTTTAAGTTCTTATAACAATATTTTAAATTTATTTTAACAAATAGTTTTTATTTAGATTTTTATCTAATTATATTTATTAAATCTTAAATTATTATTTATTAACAGTTTAATTTGATTTTTATAATTGTTTAAGGTTTAGATTTTTTATTAATTTTTCTCAATTTGTTTTTAGATAAATTATGTAAAACATCTTTAAAATGTTTTTCCAAACTATACTTAATTTCACTAATAAATTTAACTTCATATTTTTTTAAAGCCTTAAACAAATTATTTAATTCGTCTTTTTTAATTTTTATTGTAACTTGATTATATTGACTTTGGTCTCTAATAATAATGTAATTTAATTTTTTAAATTCGTTGTAATCATTTTCATTAGTAAACTCAATTTTTAATGTTTTATTTTTTGAATTTTTAATATCATTAATGTCAGCAGTTTCAATAATTTTTCCATTTAAAATCAAGGCAACCCTATCACAAATACACTCTAATTCATCAAACATTTGACTGCTCACCAATATGGTTTTACCTTTTAATTTTTCTTCTTTTAAAATTTCCAAAAATGTTTGACGCATTAAAGGGTCTAATCCAGTTGTTGGCTCATCTAAAATTAAAATTTCTTTGTCAGCCATAAGAGCAGCAACAATAGCAGTTTTTTGCTTCATTCCTTTACTCATTCTTTTTAAATTAGCAGACGTATCAAGCCCCAACTTCTTAATTAATTCGTTGGCCTTATTCATATTTGTTAAGCCTAAAAGTTCTGCTTGATTTTTCAAGAATTCTGTTCCAGTACTTAAATCTGGAAATGCAATTTCCCCGGGAATATATGAAACAAATTTTTTAATCTCGCTTGCGCACTTCCAAGAATTTAAACCCTTAACATAACAGGAACCCTGTTCAGGTTTTAAAAAACCCATAATGTGGCGAATAGTTGTTGTTTTTCCACTACCATTAGTTCCAACAAAACCAAAAACCTCTCCCTTTTTAATATATAAATTAATATCAAAAATTCCACGATTATTTTTATAGTCTTTTGTTAAATTTTTAACCTCAACAACAATTTCCTGTTCATTTTTTGATAAATTCTTATTTAAGCGTTCAAAATTGTCTTTATTATTAAATAAATCTTTAGAAATTTTATTCGTTTTTTTAATCGTTTGTTGTTTTATTAGTCTAGCATTATCACATTCAACACTTTTTTGTTTCACTAAACACCTCCAAAAACGTGATCATTCTCATAAAATTTCATAAAATAGTCTTCCAATGTTAATTTTATTTCACAAAATTCATTAATTTTATAATCACACAACAATTCAATCAAATTATTTATATAGTCATCATGGACAGCAACAACAACTGTTAAATTATTTTTATTAACCGTTTTAATTTCTATATCTAAAGAATTTTTATTATTATTTGCAATTTTCAAAAATTCACTCATATCAAAATTAGAATTTTCATTGTTGGTTTTGTTGATTTCCTCTTTATTTTTTAATAATTTAGGAGATTTATTTATTTTTTTGTTAATATTAAAATTATTTTCTATTAATTTACAAAACCCATCTAAACCTCTAACTGAATTAAATTTAATTTCAAATGCTTTGTTTTTATTGTGTTTTAAATTTGAAGATTTAAATAAAGAAACAATTTTACCATCTTTTATAATTGCTATACGGTCACACGTTTCTTCAACTTCATTAAAGATATGAGAAGAAAGCAAAATAGTTTTCCCCCGAGATTTTTCCTCTTTTATAAAATCAATGAAAACTTGTTGCATAACAGGATCCAATCCACTTGTTGGCTCATCTAAAATCAAAACTTCTGGGTCATTCATAAAAGCAACAACTATTGCCAATTTTCTTTTATCTCCCAAACTCATTTTTTTAGTTTCACCAATAGGATTAAAATCAAATTTTTTTAATAAATAATTTAATCGTTCTTGATTTTTTTGTCCTCGAAGTTTTGACATCATATCAATAAACTCCCAACCTGAAAGACCTTCGGGCAATGCAATTTCCCCAGGAAGATACCCAACATCTTTTAAAATAAGATTGTAATTATCAAAACTTTCTAACTCAAAAACAGATGTTTGACCTTTTTGGGGACGAGAAAAACCCATAATATGACGTATTGTTGTTGATTTTCCAGCACCATTGGGGCCTAAAAATCCAAATACTTCTCCTTTTTTAACATCAAAACTGACATCAAAAACTCCTCTGCCGTGACCATAATCTTTTGTTAAATTTTCAACTTTAATAACTGATATATTCTCTTCCATAGCCCACCTTATATTTGGTTTTTTTATATTACAATGATATTTGTTACCATGTTTATAAAAATTAACAGTTCCTTTTTTAATTATTTATTTTTGCAATTCTTAAAAAAATTTTTTATAATAAATTTTATTTATTGTAAGCGGTTTAATTTTATTAATTTATGTAAAATAAATAATAATTGTTAAAAAAACACTAATAATACATTAAAGATTAAAATAAATAAATTTATTTACAAATAAATCAAAATTTTAATAATAATAATAATTTGATTTCTACATTTATATAAAACTCTTATAAAGTAAGTAACATTTCTACTAACAATCTTTTATAACTATCTAAAATTTTATCAAATTAAATAATAAAAGTCAATTAATTAATAAATAGATTTATAAAATTATAAAATACAAAAAATTAAATCTTAAAAAAAATTAAATTAAATTAAAATTTTTTTAAAAAATACTTGATTTTTTATAAAATATTTGCTATATTACTTCTATTGTTGGCAGGAAATGAAAAATTTTATTTGCGGGAGTGGCTCAGTGGTAGAGCATTGCCTTGCCAAGGCAAGGGTCGCGAGTTCGAATCTCGTCTCCCGCTCCAACAACATTAACCGTTTATTAACGGTTTTTTTAATATAAAAAAAGAACTAAAAGAAGCATGTTTGCTCAAATAGTTCTTTTTTTTATTTCTTTAACTTTTATTTTGATAGTTTTTTATTTTATTATTGCTCTAATAAATTTTCATCATCTTTACTTAATAAATTTTCATTCGCTTCTTGCAAATTTTTTCTCTTTTTATGATAACATGATTTTGCAAACTCAAACAAATCTATAACATTTTCTTTGGTCAACGTATGATTTAATTCTTTTATATCTTCTTTATCTGATATATAAACTTTTATATCTTCTTTATCTAATGTATAAACTTCAAGACTTCTTCCATCTTCTCTATCATATATTACACCTTCATCAAATAAGGCATTTCTCATTAAAAATAATTCATTTGTAGGATTTGAATAACATAATTTCATATTATGCCTAACTAAATAAATTTTGCCAGTTTCTTGTAAAACTTGATAAACATCTTTTTCATTATCTACATATTTGTTTTTTTGGTCTGATTGATATTCGAACAACATAGGCAACATACTAAAAATTGAATAACGCTGAAAACGATAATGACAAGATGGAGATGGAAGAAAATCTTCGAATGTAACTCCCATCCACTTACCATTAACATACCAATTGCACTTTGTATTATTTGAATATCTAGGATATTCAGCAAAAGTAACAAAAGAGGATAAAAATTTATTTTGATGTAAATCAATGTCAATGCAACCTTTTTCTTCTCTTAAAACAACATCGGTTCTTAATACTTTTTTCAATTCATCATGATTTAAATTTTCATATAATTTTAGCAAGTCTTCCTTTGAAATTTGTGAAAAATCAATTCTTTTATCAACTTCATCACCAGTGATAATTTTATTAGGATTAACCAACCATGGCATACCATAAAAACCAATACTACAACCATTTGCCCAAACAGTTCTTTTAGGAACAGAATTAACATCAACTAATTTATGCTGATAACTTTCAAATAAATTGTCATCGTATTTTTGGAGAATATTCATATGTGCATTATAATCATATAATCCAATATCTTGCGTATTTGCAATTTCAGGCAATCCATAATCGAAAGTAACATATCTAAACTCAGCATCTGGAGAAATGAAACCACTATTGTAATTACTTCCTTTGCTTATTTCACTACTAAAAGCGCTTGCTATTCTAACTTTAATCCCATTTGTTAACTTTACATTTCCATTTATTCCAAAAAATTTTGAATCATCATCATAAGATGGTTTTGAATACACATCACCTTTACTATATTCTTTCATATTGTTGACTATTAAATCAAACTCTGGAATTCCAACAAATGTTGTTTGTTGACTATCATGTAAATATCTTTCTCTATTTTTTAAACAAATATCTTTTTCATTTTCTTCTTGTTGTTCTTCTTGTACTTTTTTTATTAACCCTAATGATTTTAATTTGGAAAATAGTCCACTTACCTTTTTTATACCTTTACTCTCATTTTTTGAAACCGCAGACTCAACTAATTCTTCTTCTTTTTTTGACAAATCTTTAACCATAAATACATTTTCCCCTTAAATTTTAACATAAATATTTGCTTTTTTACAGTATATATCATGTCCCCATTTATGTCAATACCCCAAAATTTGCTTTGATAATAAAAAAAAACAATATAGTTTAAATTTTTAATAAAATCGGGATATTGACTTTTTACATTCCTTATGATACTATATTATAGACTGACCTTGCTTCATCTTGAAAATGTTTTTTATTTACATAAAATACTTAATTTTTAACTTTATAAATTTTTAGATTGACCTCTCACATTGTAACTTGAATTCATTAGGAGAAAAAATGAACAAATTATCTAATAAAAAATTTGCAATCATTTTTGTTTGCTTGTGCATACTTGCACTTATTATTACATGTGTTGTTTTAGGATTTACAAATAGAAAAACTACAACAACAATTAATTATAATAATTTAGAACAATATGTTTTATCTGAAGAAAAGGAAAATTTGGGAGCTGATTTCTTTTCTGCTTATTCCGCAACTGGAAACAATTCTAACTCATCTTCAAATATTATTGTATCAACAAAAATTATATTTGATGTTGTATTAGTTAATTTTGCAGATTGTAAAGCGTTTGATGAAAAATCAATTACAGTTTGGCAACAAAATTTTGCAGACATAAAAAACTATTTCATAACTTTATCTCAGGGCAATGTTGATGTTGCTTTTAACTTATATTTGTCAAATTATGATAAAAATATTGGTGAATTATACACACAACAATGTAATTACACATTTGAACAAAATTTATATGACACGCTAAAAGCCAATGCAACGCCTATAGTTATTGAAAACAACAATATTAATGGTGAAATGCTTATTCTTTCAACTCAGTTACCTTTTATTAATTTACCTGAAACAATTTTTTGGCCACACGCCTACACCAAACATCAACAAAACACTGCTATTATTTTTTCAAATAGTTTACGTGAAGCACCTGTTTTATGTCATGAAATAATTCACACATTAGGTCTTGGCGATTTATACTCTAACAATTTTTACTTTAATCCCGGAACTAATTTAGATATGATGGGTGCTAACTACTCTTACTCATGCCCAACAAATTCTTACAATAGATATTTGCTAGGTTGGGCAGAAGAAAGTGTTTACAATGATGGTATTACAACAGATATAGAAATTATTAACCAATCTGGAAGTTATATTATAGACCCTTGGACAAGCGAAGATGGAACAATTGCCTATAAATTTGGAGAAAAAGATAATGAATTCTTTTTAATAGAAACTAGATTTATATCTTCACAATTAACAGGTTTATGCGTTGCAAGAATAAATACAAAATATTATAACAATCTTCAAGCAACAAATCAGTCTAACTCTCATATTTACTATTTTAATAGTAGTTTGGGCTCTAATTTAGCAAGAGAAGGTGAAAGTTTTGGATATAATGACGATTTCTCCATTGGTAATATCGGTAAAGAAAAAATTATTTATTCAAATGGTGAAAATTCTTATGTGCAAATAACGAACATTAAACACTTAGAAAATGGGAAAATTCAATTTGACTTTCAATATCTTAAACCAACAAAAACATCAATAAAATTAAATATTTTTCAAAGTGATAACCCTTTAACAAAAATTTCTGGTGCAAATATAGAAGTAAATAATATAAAATCTGCAACTTCTAATATTAATGGTGAAGCAACTGTTAATGCTTGCATTAATGATGTAGTAACTGTTTCACAAGACGGCTATGTTTCTTACACAATACCAATTAACCAGAATATAGTTTCTTCAACAACAATTAATATACCTTTAATTCAAACAAATCAATTTCAAGATAAAAAACAAATAACATTATTAGCAAAATACACAATTGGGAACAAACAAGAATTTTTAGAAATTAATGAATATGATATTTACGTTAACAATGTTAATCAATCAAAATTAATAGGTAAAACAAATAAAATATTTGTTAGTGAGGGTGATGAAATTGATGTTGTTGCAAACGGTTTCTTTACTTTAAATCTTATTTACAAAAACAACCAAATTCAACTAAAATCAAACGATGAACCTGGTTTTGTTCAATATAGTTACGCTAATGAAGCACTTGTTGAACTAACCAAAAGTTATAAAGATTATGGAATAAATATAATTGGTTTTGATTATTTAACAAATGACTTATCAAATTTTACTTTTACTGCTTATAATTTAACAACTGGTTTGTATGAAGATGTCAATATTTACGCCTACACTATTAAAAATAGTAAAAAATATTATAATTTTATTGATTCTAATGGCAAATATTCTATGTTGAAAATACATTACGTTTTTAACAATATTCCTTTAACCGAAATAGTTTATTTAGATTATAATCAAACTTACTATGATGTTGAATTAACTAAGGCAAAAGAATTAGTTGACGGAAAAGTTTTCGAAGTTATTAGCGATTCATTTTTTCAAGGAATTGAAAATGTTATAAACACAATTTTTGGTTGGTTTAAATAAATCTTATACAAACTTAAAAATTTATACAGTTACACAGTTAAAATTAATTTATACCGTTTAACAATTTAAAAATATTAAAAAACTTATTTATAAAAGATTGTAAATAAGTTTTTTTTATACTATACATTAAATAAAAATAATAAAAATGCATACAATAATAGAATGTATTGAGGTGTTTTTATGAAAAAAATAATATTAACAGGTGGCGGAACTGCTGGACATGTAATTCCTAATTTAGCACTTATTCCCGATTTGCAAAAAGGTTATAAAATTTACTATTTAGGAGAAAAAAATAGCATTGAAGAAAACTTAATTAAAAAATATAAAAATGTAACTTTTGTTCCAATAAAAAGCGTTAAATTTATAAGAAGTTTTAATTTAAAAAATTTTTTAATACCTTTTAAAATGATTTCTTACATAAAAGAAACTAAAAATATCTTACAAGATATCAAACCAGATATAATATTTTCAAAAGGAGGATATGTTTCTCTTCCAGTTGTCTTTGCGGGAAGTAAACTAAATATTCCTATCCTTGCTCATGAATGCGATTATTCAATGGGATTAGCAAATAAAATTATTTTAAAAAAATGTCAAATTATGTTTACAAGTTTTAGAGAAACTTGCATTAGTAATAAATGTATTTATAGCGGAAACCCTATTCGTAGTGAAATATTTAAAGGAAAAAAAGAATTAGTTAAAAATATTTGTAATTTTAAAAAAAATTTACCAATCATAATGTTCTTTGGAGGAAGTTTAGGGTCAAAAAAAATAAATAATTTTGTTTTTAATAATATTGACAATCTAAAAGAATTTAATATCATACATATTGTTGGAAAAAATAATAAAAACAAATTGAAAAGAGATAATTATTTTCAAATAGATTTTGTTGACAATATTTATGATTATTTTGATTATGCAGATATTGTTGTTTGTCGCGCTGGGGCTAATTCTATTTTTGAACTTTTGGCACTTAAAAAATTAATGATTTTAATTCCTTTATCTAAAAAACAATCAAGAGGCGACCAAATAGAAAATGCTAAAATATTTAAAAATAATGGATTTGCAAAAGTTATTGAAGAAGAAAATTTAACCTTATCATCTTTAAAAAAAGAAATTACTCTTTGTTTAAAAACTAAAAATTTAATAAAAGAAAAGATGAACAAATACAATCCTTTAAACGCAAATAAAATAATTATTGATTATATTATAAAAAATAGTTAATAAATAATTTTACAATAAAAAAAACAAAAAAACATTTATTATTAAATTAAATAAATGTTTTTTTCATTAAATATATTTAAAAAAAATTAGTATATTATCTAATTATTTTTAATCAGTAATAACTATTCTAGCATCAACTATAAATATATCTCCATTTTTATCTACCATAATAGGATTTGCATCTAATTCTTGTATGTTCTTAAAAGTTTCACACAAATAACTGAATTTTAAAAGAATATCTTCTAAATAACTTTTATTAACTTCTTTATTATCTCTAACATTTCCTAAAAGTAAAGATGCCTTAGAATTATTAATTAAATGCCGAACTTCTATATGATTTAATGGACAAGGAGAAAAGGCAACTTCTTTTAATGTTTCAATAAATATTCCCCCTATTCCAAACATTGCAACTTTTCCAATATTTGGTTTTGTTGCTATTCCCGCAACAAATTCACGCTTAGCATTTTGAATATTTTTCATAATAATAAAACCGTTAATTTTTGACAATAAATCTATTTTTTGCAGATGTTTTAACAAAAAATTCCATTCTTGAATAAGTTCTTTTTCATTTTTTATATTAGTAACAACTCCCCCAACATCTGTTTTGTGGGAAATTAAATCACTAGAAATTTTTATAGTTACAGGATATGTTATCTTTTTTGCAACTTTTTTTGCTTCATGTAAATTTTTAACAAACTCATATTCAACAACTGGTAAATTTAATAAAGAAAAGATATTTAAACTATCAAAAGTTGATAATGTTTTTACATTTTTATTTTTTGCATTATCTAAAATATTTTTAATTTGATTTTTTTGTTCAACAGACAATTTAAATTTATATTTATCAAAATCTTCTTTTTGTTCATCTAGATATCTTTTTCTTTCAACTAATCTTTTTATTCCATGAATTGCATCAACAACAAAATTAAAAATAGGAATTTCTTTTTTTATATAATTTTTATTTTCAGTAATTAAAGTATTGGTTTTTTTAGTTTCTTGTAATCGTTGAGTAAAATCATTTGTTGTCATATACATTCCAACAATTGTTTTATTAGGATACTTTAATTTTAATTTTTCTAATTCAATAGTTAAAGGAACATCATTTTGTCCGGTTATATACAAATATATGACAAACAAAATATCAACTTCATCAGATTTTAATAGAATATCAGCAGAATTAACAATTTGTTCCAAACTTGCACTTGCAACAACGTCTAAAGGATTATTAATACTTGCTTGTTGAGATAAAATTAATCTTAATTTTTCTTTTGTTGTTGAAGTTAGTGATGCCAATTGCAAATTTTCATCTTCAGCACAATCTGATGCTAGTATTCCTGGTCCACCTGCATTTGTTAAAATTGCAAGTTTTTCCCCTTTTGGAATATTGGTTGTTGCGAAAATTCTTGCAGTTGAAACAAAATCTCGTAAGTTCAACTCCCTAATAACACCACAACTATTTAAAACAGCAGAAATAGTTACATCATCTCCCGCCAATGACCCTGTATGACTGGCAGTTGCTTTTGCTCCAACACTACTTCTTCCTGATTTAATAACAATGATAGGCTTTTTTAAACTTACTCTTGAACAAACTGTTTTAAATTTTTGTAAATCACTAATACTTTCTAAGTATAAAATAATTAAATCAATATTTTTATCATTTTCCCAAAATTCAATTAAATCAACTGCCGTAATATCTGCACCATTTCCTAAACTAACAAATTGCCCTAACCCTAAGTTAATTTGTGGTAAAATATTAATAAAACCGCTTCCAAGAGCACCAGATTGAGATGCAAACCCAATGTTTCCACTTAAAGGATTTAAAGGTGCAAACGAAGCATTCATTTTAATTTTATCACAAGAATTGATAACTCCTAAACAATTAGGACCAATAAGAATCATATTATTTTGTTTAATTTTATTTAATAGTTCTTTTTCAAGTTGCTGTCCCTGTTCTCCAACTTCTTTAAAACCGCTAGAAATAACAACAATAGATTTTATTTTTGCTTTTGCACATTCATCAATAATATCTAAAACTTTATCCGCTGGAATAGCAATAATGGCCAAATCAATTTTTTCTTTAACTTTTAAAACACTATCATAGCAAGGAATGTTTTCAATACTTTTTTCTTTCAAATTAATAGGAAAAATTTTTCCTTTAAAGCCAAAAGATTTTAATCTTAAAATAATTTCATTGCCAACAGATGATTTTTTATTGCTAGCACCAATAACAGCAATATTTTTAGGATATAATAAATTGTTTAATAATTTTATCTTATAATTTTCTGCAATGCTTGATTTGGTTTGTCGAACTCTTTTTTCTTGATTTTCTTTGTTATTTTTTTTAACCATTTATAACCTTACCTTTTAGAAAAAAAATTATTATTTCCATATTTATTTTTACTATTAATAGATTAATTATATCATTGACTTTTATTAATGGCAACTGTTTTAAGAACTGAATTGAAATATTTAATTTAAGTTTATAAAAATTTTTTATTAAAAAAATTTTTTAATTAAAAAACAATATGTTAACTTAAAATATATTATTTTAAAATATATAGAATTGGTTGAAAAAATATTTTAAGTAAAAACAAAAAAAAAGAAATATATAAAATTAATGAATAAATTTTATAAAACAAAATGTAACATAATAAATAGATTATTTATAGTTAGTTATAATTTTTGAACAAATGATTTCTGCATTTGGGATTCCAAAACCTTCAACATTATTATTATAAGTTATTGCTTTTGAGCACATCATTATAATTTTTTTCAAAACATTAGGTTCTATATTAGGATTAATTTCATAGCATAACGCACAAATACCGGCAATCATAGGAGTTGCAACACTGGTTCCAGATAAAGTTGTATAAGGTTTTTCAACACCACAAGAATGAATATTAACAGAGGGAGCAATAACATCAGGTTTAAAACGCTTCAAAGCAGGACCTCTAGAAGAAAACTCTGCAACTTCAAAAAAATTTTCATTATAAGTATTTTCGTCTATTCTGTTATCATTAAAACCACCAACTGTTATAACCTGAGGACTAACTCCAGGACTTTTTATTGTTTCATAATCAGGTCCACTATTACCCGCCGCCGCAACAACAGTTATATTTTTCTTCCACAACTCTTCTGCTCCACGCATTATAGGGTCTTTAAAACCCAGTGGTTCACTACCAAAACTCATACAAACAACTTTAATTTTATATTTAAAAGCATTATCATAAACCCACTGCATAGCTTCCAAAATTTTACCAGAATTAGCTTCTCCCTCTTTATTTAACGCTTTAACTGAAATTATATTACTTTTAGGTGCAATACCCGTAAATTTTCCACCAGAAAGAAAACCATTCCCACTACCAACCCCCGCAACAAAAGTTCCATGTCCGTTATCATCATACGGAAAAAGTTTATAATTAATTAAATCAATAAACTTTATAATTCTTTTTTTCCCTAACATGAAATCTAAATGAGGAGATATACCTGTATCAATATAAGCAATAGTAACACCTTCCCCTGAAAAAGAATTGTCAACTTGTAAAACTTTTTTAGCAATATTCATTAAAGCAGAAACGTTAACTTGACTAGAAACATATTTAACAAAATCATAGTTAATAATTTTAGTTAATTTAGATTTATCTAATTCCAATTCAACAGCATTAATAAACGGAAGATTATTAATAATCTTAATATTATTTTTTTTAAGGTGTAGTAAAGAGGTTTGATAATTATCTAAAAAAACAATACAATTAACTTTTGAAAATTTAGAACTACTTTCCAAAACTTTTACAATATTTGTATCCAACTTACTCATCATTTGAAATTATTTAACATCTCCTTCATGTTTCGTTTTTGTTCTTCAGTTAAATAATTACCCATATTGTCAATAGCATTTTCAAGTTTGCTAGGATTAAATGTTCCATTAATTTTTTGCTTATTAATCTCACTACATAATGTTGCAATTAATTGATTTCTATCCATATTTTTAAATTGATTATAGGCTTTTTCTATGGCATCATTATTTAAATTTTTATAATTGTCATCATTGTTAAAATTTGAATTAAACTTTGAATTTTTTGATTTGTTATCAATATTTTCGTTTTCAACTTTTTTTTGTTTAAAATCCTCTTGTTTAACTTCTTGCTTACTAAATTCATAAAAACTTTTACTCATTTACATCTCCCATTAACTAAAATATTATATGTAAGCATATATTATAATGTTTAAAGGAATATTATGAAAAATAACATTAAAAACAAAAAAACAAACTCAAACAAATCTCAATCATACAAAACATATCCCACTAATAATGGCTTTTTTATAACTTCTACTTTAAATAATGAAAATCAAAATAATATAGAACAATCGTTTACTTCAAAACATTCTTACCCTATTGACAATTTTTATAATAATTACAACACGTTAAATGGAAAAACAAATAATTTAAAACATGACATTTTCCAAAATAACGACGAATATGAAAAAAAAAGAATAAGACAAAATAAAAATTGGCAACAAAATTTATCACATGATAATATTAATAATTTTTCAAATATTTTTAATCCTTTTAACAACAGTAATTATAATAAAAGATTTAACAACTTAAACATTCAATCCCTCTTGCCTTTACTTTTTAACAACGGAAGTAATACGAGTATGGGAAACCTGTTAAGTAGTTTAATGAATTTTAGTTCTAAAAATAATACTATCAATTTACCTTCTAACAATAATTCAATAAGCCAAATTGCTAGTATTTTAAGTAATAATTTAAGCAATAATAATTCAGCACCACATACAAAAGAAACTAATGAAAATTCAACTAATAGTTATTATCAAGAAAATACATTTCCATTTAACAATGATTCAAATACTCATTTAAAAAATGAAAATTTACAAACCTTTAACAATTTAAACTCTTTTAATAAAAGCAATAATAATTTTCAAAAAAACACTTCTAATGAAAACAAATTAAATGAAAACAACCAATTTTCTGAGAATAATATTCCTCAATTTCCAAATAATTTAAATTCCATAACACAATTATTAAACTTAATACCACAATTAAAACCCAATTTAAATAATAAAAAAAGTCATCGAAAACAAAAAAAAGAATATTCTTACGTTAAAATAAAAGACTATTATGATAATTTATAAAAAAGATAAAAAATATAAATAGAAAATATAAACCTTAAAATATAACCTTAACAAACATTAATAAACATCAATAAACCAAAAAATTTAATATGTGTCATAATAAAAAAAAACACTTTAACTGTTTCAAATTAAAGTGTTTTTATCTAAAATTTGTTTTTTTAAGAATTATTTTCTGTTGATTGAAGATTTTCTTCTGTTTTAACATCATTTACAACATCAGTTGCTAAATTTTCAGCTTCTAATTTTTTTAATTCTTCTTTTTTTAATTCTTCTTCTTTTAATTCTTCTAAAAATTGACGCATAAACAAGATATTAAGCAATAAAGTCGCATCACTAAATTTTCTAACATTTAAACCAGAAACTCTAGCCATTTTGTTAACTCTATAAATTAACGTATTTCTATGTAAGAAAGAATTTATAGAAGTTTTAGCAATATTTAAATCGTTAATCAAATACTGTTTTAAAGAATAAATCATATCAGTATTATTTAAAACTTTCATCATCTTATTAATTAAGAAAAAGTTTTTGTAGCGTTCCAAGTCATTATTACGAATAGCTTTAACCATAATTTCAGTTGGAAATATTGTTCTAATTTCTAGTTCTAAGTTTTCACATTCAATTTCATTTTTTTTCTTTTTCATTTTTCTTAACATTCTCCTCTATAATTGAGCCAGATTGAAATCTAACCCATTTTTTACATAATGATTTAGCAATTTCCTCATTTGAAGTTGCTAAAACAAAAGTGCATTTACCAACAAAAAATTTTTTAAGTATTTCTTTAATGTCAGACTGTTGATTAGAATCTAAGTTCACAAAAATATCATCAATTAAAAGTAAATCAAGTTTTCTAAAAGATAATCTAGCGAGAGAAACCAAATATTTTTCATAAAGAGATAATTGTTTTATTTTAACATCTTTTAAACTTTCCAATTGAAAATTCATTAAAGCATCATTAATTTTGGATTCAATTTCAAGTTTTTTTGTTTTTTGAACTTTTAAAGCCCATTTTAAATTTTCATAAACAGTTTTCTTTTCAAAAAAAACAGGTTTTTCTGGTAAGTAACCAACACTAATATCGCAAGCATAATTAATCTTTTTAAGCGGAATATCTTTAATATAAACTTCACCACTCGTCATTTTTTCAACTTTTGCAAGAATTCTTATAAGACTTGTTTTGCCACTTTCAGATTCTCCCAAAAATGCAACACTTTCATTTTCGGCAATTTTTAAATTTATGTCATAAAGAGCAAAATATTCTCTTATAAATTTAAGATAAAGATTTTTAATTGTAATCATACAATCTCCACTAGTTGCATTGTATCAAATTATTGAAAATTTTTCAAGCAAATTTACAAAAATTTAACAAAAAAATCTATATAAGACTAATAAAAATAATGTTTATGTTATCTGCTACTAAAAATATTAAAAAATATAACCAAAAATATAATTTTTTATAAAATATTACATTAAAAAAATTTTAAAATATAAATATTAAAGCAAATAATAAATTTTTTTTTTAATTTATAGTTATTAATCCTTTTTATTATAATTTTTTTACTATAAAATCTTTATATTAAACATAAAATAATAAAATTTTAAAAATTTTTGATTTGAGAAACTTTTTTATTTATCCTATATTTATTTTAATAATTTCTCCATTTCTAATAACTGAAACATTATATTTATCATTTTTATTCAAACTAAATAATGCTTTTTGCAAATCTAAATTTGTTTTTATTTCTTTATCATTAACAGCAATTATAACATCACCCGTCATTAATCCAAATTTAAAAGCAGAAGAATTTTGTAAAATGTCTTCAACATAAACCCCACTTTTTTCAATGGTTTGGTCATGAAAATTGGCAATTTCCGCATCATAAGCGAAAACACCTAAATTAGCGGGTTCAAAACTCCCTGTTTGTTGAATCTTAGAGGTTATAACGTTAGCAGTTTCAATAGGAATAGCAAAACCAATCCCCTCTGCATCAGTTGCCTTTAAAGTATTAATTCCAATTAATTTTCCGCTTTCATTAATTAAAGGTCCCCCACTATTACCTGCATTAATACTTGCATCATGTTGAATTAAGTTTTGCATATAAGTTGTGTAACCACCAATATCTTGAACTTCTAAGGTCCTACCCAAAGCGCTAACAATTCCTTTTGTAACTGTATGTTTAAAAGTTAAAGAAATTGGTGTTCCAATAGCAATAACATTTTCTCCAACATGAACATCTGATAAAGGTGCTGTGTCTAAATAAGGCAAGTTAATATCGGTTTTTATGATAGCAATATCTAAACCAGATTTAATCAACATAATTTCAGCACTAGAAGATGTTTTGTCTGCAAAATAAACTTTTAAAGATTTTGCACCACTAACAACATGTGCATTAGTCAAAATATAACCATCTTCTGCAATTGCAACTCCACTACCTATACTAGTGCCATAAGAAGATTTTGCTTCAATACCAACAACCGCACTTCTAACCTCTTCAATAATTTCTGTTGTTTTCATATTAGCATTAGTTGAAATCATTCTTGGCGTCATATCGACATATGTTTCATAAGAAGAAGTAGTTGATAAACAACCTGTTAACAAACAACATAAACTAATAGATAAAAAAATCAATATTTTTTTCATTTTTCTCTCCCGAATACTCAAAATAAGTCAAGAACAAACAAAAAAATATTGAATTATAAATTATAAAAACAATATTACAATTTAAAAATTGCCTTAGGAACAGTACTAGCGACATCTATTTTAACATTTTCACCTTCAATTATACCATTATCACTTAAAACTCCACAAATATAATTAAAAGCCAATTGTGGCGAATTGTTTTCAGAACTTAGATGTGATAAAACAATTTGTCTGGCACCAGATTTAACAAGTTCAGTAATTGCCCTAGCACTATCTTTATTTGATAAATGTCCCCTTAAACTTAAAATTCTATTTTTAAGAGATGTGGGATAATTGGGATTAGCAAGTAATGTTTCTATATCATGATTTGCTTCAATAAAAATTAATGCACTTCCTGAAATATTTTTGAGTATTTCATTATTAGTATGTCCCAAATCTGTAATAATACTTATTTTTTTTTCATTTTCAATAATAGAATATGCTGAACATCTATTAACATCATGAGGAACTGCAATTGATTTTATCCCAACATCATTAATAAAAAAATCATTGTTATAAGGAATAATTTTACATTCCTTATTTATTTTTTTGCACAAAGGATTATATCCATCTTGATGTACAAAAACTTTTGTTTTATATTTATTCGCAAAATTTTCTAATCCTTTAATATGGTCAGAATGTTCATGTGAGATTAAAATAGCGTCAACACTTTCAGGTGCAACCTTTAATAAATTTAATCTTTTTTCTGTTTCTTTACATGATAAACCTATATCAACTAAAATTTTAGTTGTTTGCGTTTCAATATAAGTTATATTACCATCACTTCCAGAAGAAATATTACAAACTCTCATAAATAATAAATTCTCTTTTGTTAATTTTAAATAAATATATTTTTATGTTTTAATAATCAAAATATTTTAGTTTGTGATTAATAAAACAATCTAATTTTTTTCTTTATTTTTAATTTTTAATATTTAATAATTTATCAATATAATTAACATATTATAACACATAAATTAATTTTTGCAACAAAGCATTTAAATTTGTAATAAAATTAAAAAAAATGTCAATCTTATAATTGTAAAAAGAAATAGTTAACGAAATTAAATAACTTGTTTAATTAAAAAAATCTAAAGATAAGAATAAAAAAAATATAAAAGTTAGGGAAGGAAAAATGACTAAAAAAATAATTAATTTTTGCTTATTATTTATTTTAATATTTTTCAATTTTAGTTGTTCACAAAATCAATCAACACCTATGTGTGTTACTTTTAAAAATGCAACTATGACAGGCTCACAAAATAATGTTATAACAGCAATATATTTAGAAGATAAACGAATAAGAGATTATTATACTGATATATTTATTAAAAGTGATGATGAATTTGTTAAACTAGAATTAGGCAAAGAATTAAATATTCCTTTTACTATAACAATAGAAGAAAAAAATATATGGTTTTCTTTAACTAACTTGATTAATCAAGAAAATAACACACATATTGATTTAACAACATTTGCAAGAGCAGAACCAACAACATATGTTTTTAAATGTGATAAAAAAACAACCTTAACATTCAAAGCCGTGGCGGGAGATTATCAATACAATATGAAAAATGGAAAAGTTGAATTGATAAATTATTTTGATGTTTCTAAGCCTTTTACAATAACAACAATTCAATCGAATATTAAATAAATGTTTTAATAAAATAAAATAAAATTAATTTAATATTATCTAACTAACTTATTAATAAACCCCACTTATTTAATAAAAGCAAATTTTTTGAATAGAATGAATTTAATTAAAAATTAAATTTATTGAAAAAGCAAATTTTTTGAAAATATTAAATTATTGAAAATAACAAATTTATTAAATAAAAATTAATAAAAAACAGCCATTTTGAAGCTGTTTTTTAATTTTTTATAAATTTTACAAAATTAATAAATTCAAAATAAGAATTAAAACACTCACAAATAACTAAATAAGTTCAATAAGAACTTTTTGAGCACCATCACCACGTCTTTGTGCAAGTTTGATAATTCTAGTGTATCCACCACCTTGTCCTAATTCTTTTGCACGAGCATCATATTTAGGAGCGTAAACATTAAAAATTTTTTCAATTAAAGGGTGGTTAATACCAAGAGTTCTTGCTTTAAAAGCGGTTTTACTTTCTTTTTCTTTTCTTTGTTCTTGCAAATCATAAAGATAACTCATAAGTTTTCTGCGAACTGCAAGTTTTGCAGGACCATCGTTAACAACCTCTCTATCTGCCTTAACACCTTTTGCATCTTTAATAGTTTTTGTAACTTTTGCAGTATCTTCATAAGTTTTAATTGCAAGAGTTAAAAGTTTTTCTGCCTGACTTCTAACAGATTTAGCTCTTGCTTCTGTTGTTTCAAGTTTGCCATACCATAATAAATGAGAAACTTGATTACGAATAAGAGCACGTCTTTCTTTTGAAGGCAAGCCTAATTTATCGTTAGCCATAGATAACTCCTTTATAAAATTAAATTAAAATATAATTGGTTAAAAATTCAAAACACGCAAATTTTATTCTTCTTCTTCACGAAGACCAAGTCCGTAAGATTCCAATTTTTGAACAACTTCTTCAATAGATTTAAGCCCCAAATTTCGAACTTTTAACATATCAGATTTAGATTTATTAACCAAATCTTCAACAGTATTAATATTTGCACGTTTCAAGCAATTATAAGAACGAACAGAAAAATCCATTTCTTCAATAGGCATTTCTAAAACTTTTGAATGAACATCATCATCTTTTGATATTAAAACATTAACATCACCAAAAGTTTCGCTCAATTCAGTGAACATAGAAACATGTTCATTTATTATTTTACCTGCCAAAGCAACAACATCTTTTGCATCCATAGCACCATTTGTTGTAACTTCTAAAATCAACTTATCATAATTGATATTTTGACCAACACGAGTGTTTTCAACATTATAATTAACACGAACAACAGGTGAATACAAACTATCAATAGCAATATAATCTAAACTATCCAAGCGTTCTTTATTGTTGACATTTGGAACATAACCACGACCACGAGCAACTAAAAGTTCAATGTCCAATGATGCCCCTTCATCCATTGTGCAAATATATAAGTCGGGATTTATTATTTCAACCAAATCATTGGTTTCAAAATCTCCTGCACGAACAACACCTGGTCTATTTTTAGTTAATCTAATAGTTGTTTGAAAGTCTTTATTTAAGTCTGGTGTTTTTAAAACTAAGTGTTTAATATTTAGAATAATATCAACAACATCTTCAACCACTCCCGGTATAGTTGAAAACTCATGTTGGACTCCCGCAATTTTAATACCTATTGGAGCAACTCCAGGCATTGCAGAACGAAGAGTTCTTCTAAAACAATTGCCAAGAGTGTCACCATAACCTCTTTCAAGCGGTTCAACAATAAAACGAGCAAAAGTTCCATTTTCTGTTTCTTCACAATTAAGGTTAGGTTTTTCCATTTCAATCATAATATAATCTCCTTTAATTATCTTGAATACAATTCAATGATAAGATGTTCACGAATATTCATGTCAATATCTTCTCTTGTTGGAAGAGCTAAAATGCTTCCTTTTAAAGTTTCAGAGTTAAATTCAAGCCATTTAGGCATTATAACTTTCATACCTTTAAGAAGTTTAAAAGGTTCTTTCTCTTTTTTGTTTTCTTTTATTTCAATAACATCACCAACTTTAACACGATATGATGGAATATTAACTTTTCTACCGTTAACTGTGATATGTCCATGATTAACAATTTGACGACTTTCTGAACGAGAAGCACCAATTCCCATTCTATAAATAACGTTGTCTAAACGTCTTTCAATAAGTGAAAGCATATTTTCACCAACAACGCCTTTCATTCTTTCTGCTTCGTTGTAGTATTTTTTAAACTGTTTTTCTAAGATACCATAAGCACGTTTAACTTTTTGCTTTTCACGAAGTTGTGTTCCATATTGTGTTACTTTTTTTCTACCTTCGCCATGTTGTCCAGGTGCAACTGGACGACGTTCTATAGAGCATTTTTTAGATGTGCATTTTTCGCCTTTAAGAAAAAGTTTGCATCCTTCACGACGACATTGGCGACATTTTGCATCTAGTAATCTTGCCATTATTATCTCCTTTTTTTATTTCTATTTTATCTTTAACAAGAATTAAATATTTTCATAAGTTATAATTTATAGTTGTAATTATAAATTTTTTATATATTTTTTATCATTAACAAAATTATAAAATATTTAAAAAATAAATAACATAAAGTTAAACTATAATTATATCAATTGTTGTTTAGGTTAATATATTACTTCAACAAAAAATATTAAATTTATAATTAATAAGAATTGAGAAATTGTATCATTAACTTAAAATTAACAACAATTTTTTATTTTACAATCTACGTCTTTTAGGTGGGCGACAACCATTATGTGCAATAGGTGAAACGTCTTGAATTAAAGTTACATTCATATCTAAATTTCCTAATGCACGAATAGCAGCCTCACGTCCATTACCAGGGCCTTTAACATAAACTTCAACATTTTTAATACCTTGTTCTTTCGCAACTTTTCCAGCATCTTCAACACATTGTTGTGCCGCAAAAGGGGTGCTTTTTTTAGAACCACGAAAACCAAATTTACCAGTACTTGCCCAAGAAACAGTATTTCCCGCAAGATCGGTAAATGTTACAATTGTATTATTAAATGAAGCCTGAATATGAACTTGACCTTTATCAGATTGTCTAACAATTTTTTTCTTTTTATTTGTTGATTTTTTCGCAACTGCCATTTTTTATCTCCTATTTTTTACCTTTAACTGAACTTCCGCCAACAACTCTTTTAGGTCCTTTGCGAGTTCTTGCATTCGTTTTAGTATTTTGTCCTCTAACTGGAAGCCCTTTTCTGTGACGAATTCCTCTATAAGAACCAATTTCAGTTAAGCGTTTAATATTCATAGAAACTTCTTTACGTTTTTCACCTTCAACGGTTATATTGTTATCAATATAATTTCTAAGTTTAGCAATTTGATTTTCGTCGAGGTCTTTAACACGAGTGTTAGGGTCGATACCAGTTTCTTTTAAAATTTTATTAGATGTAACAACACCAATTCCGTGTATTGCTGTTAAACCGATTTCAACACGTTTATCGTTTGGCAAATCCACACCAGCAATTCTAGCCATATTATTTTTTCCTCCAAAATTTTGTTAGATTTTATTTTATATATAGTCGATATCACAAATTCAGCCGCTGTGATATCAGGGTTTTTCAACAAAAGATTAAAACTTGATTAAACATTTTCTCTTATAAGAAAATTCAACAATCAAGTTTTAATATTATCCTTGCACTTGTTTGTGCTTACGATTTGGACAAATACACATTACACGCCCATTTCTTTTTGTTATTTTGCATTTATCACAAATTGGTTTAACTGATGGTCTTACTTTCATAATTTTTCTCCTTTTTAAGTTTTTGTATAATTTAATGAATTATTATAAATAAATTCTCAAACAAAACATCAATCTTTAAAAGATTAATCTTTATGACGCCATGTTATTCGTCCTTGAGATAAATCATAAGGGCTCATTTCAACTGTAACTCTATCACCTTCAAGGATTTTTATATATCCCATTCTAATACGACCAGATATAATAGCATTAATAACATGCCCATTAACTAGACGAACTTTAAATCTTGTGTTAGGCAAAACTTGTTCAACAACACCTTCTAAAACAATAACATCTTCTTTAGACATATAAAACTCCTTTACTAAATAGTTAAAATTTCAACACCATTTTCACTAACAAATATAGTGTTTTCATAATGTGCTGACGGTTTACCATCTCTGGTTTTAATTGTCCAACCGTCATCTTCAATATAAATCTCGCGTCGTCCAAGATTAATCATGGGTTCAACAGCAAGAAAAATATTTTTAGGAACTATAATTCCTTCATTTTTAAGCCCATAATTTGGAACATTTGGATTTTCGTGTAAGTGTTTACCAATTCCATGTCCCACTAATTCACGCACTACACTAAATCCATTTTTTTCAGCATAAGACTGGACAGCATTCATAAGAAGTCCAAGTCTTTCGCCAATTTTCAAAGCATTAATTCCCTCAAAAAAACATTGTTTTGTTACATCTATAAGTTTTTGTTTTTCATTAGAAATTTTCCCAACTGGAAATGTTCTTGCAGCATCACCATGATAACCATTAAAACATGCACCAACATCAACACTAACAATATCCCCTTCTTTTAAAACAATGTTATCTGATGGGATACCATGAACAACTGTTTCATTAACAGAAATACAAGCACTAGCAGGAAATCCGCTATAATTTAAAAAAGATGGTTTTGCTCCATGTTCTATTATAAACGAATTTATAAGTTTGTCAAGATACAAAGTAGAAATTCCAGGTTTTATTTCATTAGCAATCATCTTCAAGGTCAAGCCAGTTATTTCTCCCGCCTTTCTCATTCCTATTATATCATCATCACATTTTGCTATCAAAGAAATTCACTTCCTTTTATACAAATAAATCAAAAAATTTTTTAAGATTAAAAAGTCATTAAAAATATTATAATTATAACTAATAAAATATATAAAAGATAATTAAAAGCATAAAATTACACAATTATTCAAATTGTTTATAACTTACATCATCAAATTTAAGTTTAAAAAATTTTTTATTTCATCATATAAACTATCAGGGTCATCTTGTCCCCTAAACTCAACAACTTTATCATTATAAAAATCAATTAAAGGTTTTGTTTCTTTTTGATAAACATCAAATCGTTTTTTTATAGTCTGCTCATTATCATCAACCCTATGTTCTAAAGTTGTTCCACAAATTTTACATGTTGAATTTTTATAAAAAGATAAATTATATATTTCTTTACATTTAGGACAAGTCAAACGCCCTAAAATTCTCTTTATAGATTCTTGTTCAGTTATAGACAACAATAACACAACTTCAGGTGCAGAAAATTCATTTAAGAATTTTGCTTGATTTACATTTCTTGGAAAACCGTCTAATATAAAACCATTTTCACAGTCTTTTTGTTTTAAACGAATTTTTAATAAATCACAAGTTATGTTATCGGGTACCAACTCACCAGTAGTGATATATTGTTCAACTTGACAACCTAGTTGAGTTTTTTTATTAATGTTTTCTCTAAACATAGCGCCAATAGAAATATGCGGAATATTAAAATCACGAGAAATCTTTTTGGCAACTGTACCTTTGCCACTTGCTGGAGCACCTAAAATAACAATTTTCATTTTTATTCCTCATTAAAAATATATTTTGTTAAACAACCATAATATAAATTTATAAAATTATTTATAATTAAAAGTCAGTATTTTCTTATTACTAATTAAATTGTTTTTAACAATTTTATTATTTTAAAAATTAATATCTAATAAAAAATGTTTCATTAACTTAATTTAATATTTTTTGAAGAATAAATTATTTTAAAAATCCTTTATAACTTCTCATCATCAATTGAGCATCTAGTCTTTTATCAAATTCCAAAGCAACAGAAACAATAATCATTAACCCAGTTGCACTAAATGCTGTTATGATAGAATCTGCACTGCCAATTGAAATTGCTTTGAAAACAAAACCTGGAACTAAGGCGATAATTGCAAGGAAAATAGCCCCAAATAAAGTTATTCTATGAGATATTCTCTTTAAATACTCTGTTGTTGGTTTTCCTGCTCTAATACCTGGAATAAAACCACCATTTTGTTGGATTCTTTTAGAAATATCTTCGGGATTAAATGAAATTTGAGCATAAAAATAAGCGAAGAACAAAATAAACAAAGATAAAAGAATAACATAAGCCCAAGAATCTGTTCCCAAAATTTCAGAATACCAGTTTGAATCAGGCCAAAAAATACTTGAAATTAATTGAGGGAAAGTAACTAATGCTGTCGCGAAGATGATTGGAAGGACACCTGAGCCATTAACACGAACTGGAATATAAGTACTTTGTCCGCCATACATCTTTCGACCCTTAATTTGTTTTGCATATTGAACAGGAATTCGACGCTCCGCCAAATCCATAAGAACAATAAAAGTAAAAACCAAAAGAAGAGCAACAACCAATATAATAAGATTCCATAGATAGTCAATGTCAGTTCCTATATGAGTTATTGAAGTTATGATAGCACTCATAGCAGTTGAAAGAATACCAACAAAAATCAACAATGACATACCATTACCAATACCAAGGTCTGTTATTCTTTCACCAAGCCATACAGTGAACATACCTCCGGCAGTTAATAAAATAACCAAACAAACTCCCATTAACCAAGCAGGAGCACCAACCCAAAGTACATCAGGATTTATATAATCTCCAAGAGCAACAATAATACCAATACCTTGCGCCAAAGATAAAACAAGAGCAATCCAGCGAGTTATATAATTAATTTTTTTCCTACCCTCTTCTCCACCTTCTTTAGAAAGTTTTTCAAGAGAAGGAATTGCAATTGTCATAAGTTGAATAATAATTGATGCAGTGATATAAGGCGAAACACCAAGTGCTAAAAGTGCACCATTAGCAAGTGCTCCACCACTTACAGCACTTAAAAGTGCTAAAAAGTCGTTACCACTTCCCTCACCATTTCCAGTTAAGTCTTGAAAAATACTAAGGTCAATACCAGGCAAAGGAATCCAGCAACCAATTCTATAAATTAAAAGCAAAAGAAGAGTTAGAAGAAGTTTCCTTCTAACATCTTTAACTTTAAATGCGTTGGCTATAGTTTTAAACATTAAACCACCTCAATTTTTCCGCCGGCTTTTTCAATTTTTTCTTGTGCAGACTTTGTAAATTTACTTGCTCGAACGGTTAGTGGAATAGTTAATTCGCCATTGCCCAAAACTTTTAAGCCGTATGGTTCTCTTTTACCAATAATTCTAATTTCATAAAGAAGTTGTTCGTCAACAACAGTATTTGGTTCTAAATCGTTTAAACTTTCAACATTAACAAGCGAATAAACCGCTTTAAATTTTTTATTATTGAAACCACGAATAGCCAATTTTCTTATAAGTGGAAGTTGTCCTCCTTCAAATCCAGGACGAACTGTGTTACGAGCGTGTTGTCCTTTTGTTCCACGACCAGAAGTTTTACCTTTTCCACTTCCAATACCACGACCGTAACGAATTTTCTTTTTATTAGAACCTTCGGCAGGTTTTAATGATTGAATATCCATTCTTTCCTCCATTTTTTTGCTTAATATAACTTGTTGTTAAATAAAAAACTTTTCATTTAAAGTAATTATTGTCAAAAATTATTTATTCCAAAATTTAATATTAAAACATTTAAAATTAATTTTAATATTAAATATAATATTAAAAATCAAAAATAAACAATTTAAATAATAAAACCAAAAAATTTTGTACACTACAATAATTAAAATTAAATTAACAAAATTATATAAGTTTTATACCTTTAACAAAAAATCATATAATAATCAAATTATATTTGATTTTTAATTTTCTTCAACTCTCACGAGATGTCTAACATGAAATAAACTTCCACGAATAGATTGATTATCTGGGAGAATTCTTGTTTGATTTAATTTTTTAAAACCTAAGGCTTCAATAATAGCACTTTGTTTTTTGTTGTATCCAATAGTACTTCTTATCCAAGTAACCTTCAAAGTTTTTGTATTAGATTTACCCATTTTCTTCCCCTTTAAAATTTGCAATTAAAGTTGTTATTCGACAACAAATAATTAACGAATATTTTTTAATTTACATATTTTTATTAAATTAAAATCTTATTGTATGACAATTATTTAAAATATCAACACTTAACATATGGATTAATAAGAAATTATAATTGTTAAAAGTTAATACATTATTGTTTATTATAAATTTTTTGCTAAATCATAATAAATAAAAATCATAATTAATTTTTAATTTTTTAATAGCAAAAATAGATAACTAATAAAATACAATTAATTTCAATTATTCTTACATCTTGTAAATCAAAAAATAATTCTATTTAATTATACGAAAAAACAACAACCTTAATTAATTTTCTGTATTTTTATCGTCAAAAGATATGTTTCTGATTTCTTCAATTTGTTCTTTTGTTTTCATTCCAACAAGAGCCATATATGTTGCTTTAACAACATTTATTTTATTTGTTGAACCGTGAACTTTTGTAACGACATCAGTAAATCCAGCAAGTTCAAGAACAGCACGAGCACTAGCCCCAGCAATAATACCTGTTCCTTCTTTAGCTGGGAAAAGAGTTATTTTTGACGCTGAAAACTTACCTATAGCCTCGTGAGCAACTGTTCCATTAACAATGGCAACCAATTGCATATGTTTTTTTGCATAAGCAACAGCTTTATCAATTGCTTGAGGAACTTCTGCAGCCTTGCCAATACCTATACCAATTTTGCCTTTTTTGTCACCAACAACGACCATAGCAGAGAAACGCATTGTACGTCCACCCTTAACAACTTTTGTAACTCTTCTTATTTCAACTGTGATTTTATCAATACCATCATCTTCTCTACGGCGGTCATCACGTCTGCTTTTTCCGTCTTTTTTAAAATCTTTTTTTGGTTTTTTTCCATTATTAGAAACAGGTTGTTTTTCAACTTTTGATTCAGCAGTTTGTTGTTGCACTGCTTCTGCCCCCAATTCAACTTTTACATCTTCTGCCATAATTCCTCCTAAAATTTTAGTCCTGCTTCACGAGCAGAATCAGCTAACGCTTTAATTCTTCCAGTGTAAAGATATCCGCCTCTATCAAAAACAACATTTTGAATTTTTGCTTTTTGTGCTTTTTCTGCAATGGCTTTTCCTATCACAACTGCTTGTTCAGACTTGCTTTTACCTTGAAGAAGTTTTTCCAAAGATTTATCAAGTGTTGAAACTGCAACTAATGTGACACCTTTTTCATCATCTATGATTTGTGCATAAATACCGTTAAGACTTCTATACACACAAAGACGAGGACGTTCAGCTGTTCCAAAAATTTTATTACGAACACGTTTATGGCGAACTAATCTTTCCTTGTTTTTATCTTTTTTGATAATCATTTTTTATCTCCTTAAACAAATCACTGCATTATATACGATCAAATTTTTTATAACTATTTACAATATTTTATTGTAACATTACACTAAATTTTAAATTACACTTATATCAAAATTTTCTAATAAGTAATATGTTTTTTTATTTAAACAATTAATAAATTTTTCAATTATAAAATTTAAAATTGGTGTAAAAATAAATTCCATTTTTTGCAAATATTTTTAATTAATATGATTATGAATAATGCTGATGACTGCTAATTATTTTTTACCTTTTCCCGCTGCCTTACCAACTTTAGTTATAACACGCTCACCTTTATAGCGAATACCATAACCATGATATGGTTCAACAGGTTTAATATCTCTAATTTTTGCAGCAAATTGACCAACTTTTTGTTTATCAATTCCGCTTATTTTGATTTCAGTTGCTGATGGACACTCAATTTTAACACCATCTTCTTCTTCAACTTCAACGGGATGCGACAATCCCAAATTCATAACTAATTTGGTTCCTTGTTTACTAACTTTGTAACCAACACCTTTGATTTCCAATTCTTTAACAAATCCATTAGTAACACCTTCAACATTATTTGCAAGAAGTGCTCTATAAAGACCATGTAAAGCACGAATTTCTTTCTCGTCGCTATTACGTTTTAATTGAACTTTTCCGTTTTGGTTTTCAATTTTAATTGAATTATCAACAACTTGTTTTAATGTGCCTTTTGGACCACTGATAGTCACCTCATTTTTAGGTGAAACTTCAAGGTTGACGCCAGCGGGCAAAATAATTTCTTTTCTACCTATTCTAGACATTTCAACCTCCTACCAAACATATGCAAGCACTTCCCCGCCTACGTTGGCTTTACGTGCTTTTGCATCTGTCATAATTCCTTTGTTTGTGCTTATAATTGCAATTCCAAGCCCGCTGATAACTTTTGGAAGATTATCGCTACCGGCATAAATTCTAAGTCCTGGTTTAGAAATTCTTTTGAGCCCTTGAATTGCATTTTCACCATCTTTGTATTTTAAAACAACTTTTATATCTTTAAATTTACCATTGTCAACAACTTCACAAGAGGTGATATATCCTTCACTTTCAAGAATCTTTGCAATAGCTAATTTTTCTTTAGAAGCTGAAAAACAAACCTCTTCATGTTTTGCAGTTATTGCATTTCTAATTCTTGTAAGCATGTCTGCTATTGGGTCTGTAACCATAATTTTTCCTCCTTACCAACTAGACTTTTTAACTCCCGGAATTTCACCTTTTGAAGCTAATTCACGGAAGCAAATCCTACAAATTCCATATTTTTTTAAAACAGCATGCGGACGTCCACAACGAGCGCAACGAGTGTATTCTCTAGTTGAAAATTTTTGTTTTCTTTGCTGTTTTTGAACTAATGCTTTTCTTGCCATTTTTCCCCCTTATTTCCTAAAAGGCATTCCAAGTGCCGCTAATAATGCTCTAGCTTCTGCATCTGTTTTTGCTGATGTTATAATATTGATATCGAAGCCACGAATTTTTTCGATTTTTTCATAAATTATTTCTGGAAATATAAGTTGTTCTTTTATTCCCATTGAATAATTACCACGACCATCAAAAGATTTATCGTTAACACCTCTAAAATCTCTAACACGTGGAAGAGCAATGGAGATTAATCTGTCAAAAAATTCATACATTTTTGCACCACGTAAAGTAACACGTGCACCTATTTTCATACCTTCTCTTAATTTAAAGTTAGAAATAGCTTTTTTTGCAACAGTTGGAACGGCTTTTTGCCCTGCTATAAGTGTTAATTCATCTAGTGCAATATTATAACTTTTAGAGTTATCTTTTTCTGCACCAAGCCCCATATTAAGAACTATTTTTTCTAATTTTGGCACCTCGTTAACATTTTTATAGCCAAATTCTTTAATAAGAGCGGGAACAATTTCTGTTTTATACTTTTCATAAAGTCTATTCTTTTCTGCCATAACCTTCTCCTTTAATTTCCTCTTCCAGCTGACTTACGTGCAGTTGTTTGAGTTTTAGCTTTTGAAGCGGTTGGTTTAACTGACGCTTCTTTGGTTTTAGCAACAGTTGTTTTCTTCACACCTGTTGTTTTTGTTGCACTTGTTGATTTTGTTTTTGCTTTAACTTCTTTTTCACTTTTTACAGAAGTTGATTTAACATTTGTGTTTTTATCTTTAATTTCGGTTTCTGATTTTGATGATGATTTTTTAGCATCTTTTTTAACTGCCTTAACAAAAGCTTTATCTAAACCAGCACCGCATTTTTTACAAATACGAGTGTTAACACCATCTATATTTTTCTTAGCAACTCTTGTTGCCTTTCCACAAGATGGACACACAACCATAAGATTAGAAATTTCAACAGGAGCAGGTTTTTTAACTATTCCACCTTTTTCTTTAGCATTTTTTGCTTTTTGGTGTTTTGTTATAATGTTAACGCCTTCAACAGTAACTTTACTTTCTGTTAATGAAACTTCAAGAACCTTACCTGTTTTCCCTTTATCTTTTCCTGCGATAACAACAACATTGTCGCCTTTCTTTATATTTAACTTTGCCATATCAATCTCCTTAAATAACCTCTGGAGCCAAAGAAATAATTTTCATATAATTATTTCTAAGTTCTCTTGCTATTGGCCCAAAAATTCTTGTTCCTTTTGGTTGTTTTTGGTTGTCGATAATAACCGCAGCATTATCATCAAAACGAATATGTGTACCATCTTCACGACGAAGCCCTTTACTTGTGCGAACAATAACCGCTTTAACAACATCACCTTTTTTAACAACACCTCCAGGTATTGCCTTTTTAACTGATGCAACGATAACATCGCCAATATTTCCATATCTTCTAAAAGAGCCACCAAGAACACGAATACACATGATTGTTTTTGCACCTGTGTTATCTGCAACCTTTAATATTGTTTGTGGTTGAATCATTTTTCATTTCCTCCCATTACTTCGCTTTTTCAACGATTCTAACAAGCCTGTAATATTTATCTTTGCTAAGGTGACGAGTTTCCATTATTTCAACTGTGTCGCCAATTCCTGCTTCTTGTTTTTCATCGTGAACTTTAAATTTGTTGGTTTTCTTAACAACCTTTTTGTAGAGTGGGTGTTTTGAGCTTGAAACAACGGCAACAACGATGGTTTTTTCCATTTTTCCCGCACTAACAACCAAGCCTGTTTTGGTTGGTCTGTTATTTCTTAATTCCTTTTCCATATTATCTCCTTACGCCTTTGCCTCATTGGCTTTAATTTCTCTTTGTCTTAAAACTGTTTTAACCCTTGCTATATCTTTTTTAACATTTTTTATTTGTGAATTGTTTGGAAGATTGCCTGTTGCAAGAGAAAATCTTAGGTTAAAGAGTTCGGATTTGAGTTCTGCAAGTTTGCTATTAAGTTCTTCGTTTGTCATACTATTTATATCAATCTTTTTCATTCGCTTGCCTCCTCTGCCTCTTTCTTAACAAATTTAGTTTTAAGCGGAAGTTTGTGTGATGCTAAACGGAAAGCTTCTCTCGCAGTTTCTTCAGAAACACCATTCATTTCAAAAAGAACTCTTCCAGGTTTAACAACAGCAACCCAAAATTCTGGAGAACCTTTACCGCTACCCATTCTAGTTTCTGCTGGTTTTTTCGTTACTGGTTTATCTGGGAATATTTTTATCCAAACTTTACCACTTCTTTTTGTATAACGTGTCATTGCAATACGTGCGGCTTCAATTTGATTAGATTTAATCCAACAAGGTTCTGTTGCAACTAAACCGTAATCACCATAAGTTATAGTGTTTCCACGAGTTGCAACTCCTTTCATTCTACCACGATGAACACGTCTTCTTTTAACTTTCTTAGGCATTAACATTAGTTTTGTCCTCCTTTGTTATCATTTTTAGAGGAACCTAGTATTTCGCCCTTGTAAATCCAAACTTTAACACCAAGTTTGCCGTAGTTAGTAAATGCTGAAGCAACACCATAATCTATATCAGCACGCAAAGTGTGTAATGGAAGAGAACCTTCCATATAATATTCAGTTCTTGCAATAGTATTAGCACCATCAACAACACCACTAACTTGAACCTTGCAACCTTTCGCACCTGCTTTCATAACACGGCTAAGCCCTGCTTTAAGAGCACGTCTGAAAGAAATTCTTTTTTCAAGTTGTGATGCAATATTTTCTGCAACAAGAACAGCATCTAAGTCTGGCTTTTTAACTTCTTTAATATTAACAACAAAATTAGGAATTGTTTTAATAATTTTAGCAAGAGAAGTTTTTAATTCTTCAACGCCAGCACCTTTTTGCCCTATTAACATACCAGGACGTCCTGTGAAAATATTAACTATAATTCTTTTAGCAGAACGTTCAATAGTAACTTTTGAAATAGAGCAATTACTATAATTCTTCTTTATAAAATCTCTAATTTTTTGGTCTTCCATAAGAAAAGTTGCGAAATCTTTTTTGCTAGCAAACCAAGTTGAATCCCATTCTTTATTGATTCCAACTCTAAGACCAATTGGATTAACTTTTTGTCCCATACTATCCTCCTACTTTGCCTCGTCCAATATCATGGTAATGTGGCAAGTTCTTTTTAAAAGCCTATCAGCCCTTCCTCTTGCGCGAATGTTTATTCTCTTCATTGTTGGACCAGGTGCAACCCAAGTTTCAGCAACAATTAAATCGGCACGATTTAGACCTTTATTTTCAGCATTTGCAATTGCAGATTTAAGAAGTTTAACTAAAACTTCTGCAACACCTTGTGTTGAATTTTCCATCAAAGCAAGTGCAACTTCAACTTTTTTTCCTCGAATATTGTTAAGAACAAACTTAACTTTTGAAGGGCTAATTCTAACATGTTTAACAATAGCACGTGGACGATTATCTCTATTTTTTCTAATCGCTTCAGTTTTTTCTCTTATTCGTGTTGCCATTTATCCCTCCTTACTTTTTGCCGGCAACTTTTTTCTTGCTGCCCGCATGTCCTTTAAATGTTCTTGTTGGAGCGAACTCACCCAATTTATGACCAACCATTTCAGCTGTACAATAAACAGGAATGTGCTTTTTTCCGTTATAAACCGCAAAAGTATAGCCAACAAATTCAGGATATATAACAGACGCTCTTGACCAAGTTTTTATTGGTTTTTTGCTACCACTTTGTTGCATCTCTTCAACTCTTTTTAAAAGTTTTGGAAACACATATGGTTGCTTTTTAAGTGACCTACTCATTTTTCCTCCAATATTTTTAAACGCTTACACAAACACTGCCATTATTTTTCGCCTGCTTGCAAAACATTTATAAACAAATTAAATTAAAATTGATTTACATTATAATATTTAGTTAATTAAATTTGATTAATTAAATTTGATTAATTTAAATAGAATATCTATTTATTTCTAACATAAAATCATGTTATATTTATATATCATGTTTAATTAAATTTTGATTTATAGTTAATTTATAACAAAAGCATTAAACAGAATATTAAATTAATAGAAGTGTTAGTTAACACGCTTAACCATTAAACGATTAGAAGATTTATTTTTCTTTCTCGTTTTATAGCCAAGAGCAGGTTTACCCCAAGGAGTAACAGGAGAAGGACGTCCAATAGGACTCTTACCTTCACCACCACCATGAGGGTGGTCATTAGGGTTCATAACAACACCACGAACAGTTGGTCGAATGCCCATATGTCTTTTTCTTCCTGCCTTACCAACAGAAACAAGTTCATGGTCAACATTTCCAACAATTCCCAAAGTTGCACGACAACCTTTCAAAACTTTTCTCATTTCGCCACTTGGCATTTTAAGAGTAACATAATTGCCTTCTTTAGCAACTAATTGTGCGCTAGTTCCAGCACTTCTAGACATTTGTCCACCTTTTCCTGCTTGAAGTTCAATGTTATGAATTGTTGAACCAAGAGGAATGTTTTCAAGAGGTAAAGTGTTTCCAACTTTAATTTCAGCATCAGCACCGCTCATAACAACATCACCAACTGTCAAGCCAAGTGGTGCTAAGATATATCTCTTTTCACCATCAGCATAAGTTAAAAGTGCTATATAAGCAGTTCTATTAGGGTCGTATTCAATACTAGTTACTTTTGCTGGTATACCATCTTTATTACGTTTAAAATCAATTATTCTATATTTCTGACGATTTCCACCACCATGATGACGAACAGTTATGCGTCCATGAGCGTTTCTGCCCGCATGTTTCTTTTTAACTGTTAAAAGGCTTTTTTCAGGAGCAACCTTAGAAAGCTCTTCAAAAGTTGGAGTTGAAACAAATCTAGAACCAGGTGAGGTTGGTTTTCTTTTTCTAATTGCCATTTTCTCCTCCTAACTCAAACTCTCGAAGAATGCTATTGGTTTTGAATCTTTTGTTAAAGTAACAATGGCTTTTTTATAATCGCTTGTTCTACCAATAGTTCTACCAGATTTTGTGTTTTGTGATTTTTCATGACCTTTAACGATTAAGGTGTTAACTTTAGCAACTTGAACGTTAAAGATTTCTTCAACTGCCTGTCTAATTTGAACTTTGTTTGCGTTTTTGTCAACAATAAAAGTATATATTTTATTTTGAACATTTGCATAACTTTTTTCACTCATTAGAGGCTTTTTTATAATATCGTATTTATTTATACTCATACTCTTGCCTCCTCTAATTTTTGTATTGCACCTTTAGAGAATATAAGGTTTTTGTTTGAAACAATTTCACCAACATTAAGAAGGTCAGCAGTCGTAACTTTTGCAAAAGGAATATTTGCAGTTGCTTTTAAAAGATTATCATCTTTTTCAGCAGTAACAATAACAGTATTACGATTAAAATTAAATGCCTTCAAAAAGTTAGCAACATTTTTAGTTTTAGGCTCATCTAATTTAATTTCATTAACAATAGTAATTTCATTTTGGCGAAGTTTTTGACTGAGAGCAGAAACAAAAGCCAAATATTTAACTTGTTTGTTAACTTTTTTAGAAAAATCTCTAGGTTGAGCCGCAAAAACTTTACCACCACCTTTAAATTGAGGGGCTTTTGTGTCTCCATGACGAGCATTACCAGTATGTTTTTGAGCATAAGGTTTTTTGCTGTGTCCACGAACTTCACCTCTAGAAAGAGACGCCTTAGTTCCTTGTCTAGCATTTGCATTTTCAGCAACAATAACTTGATGAATAACAGGTTGATTATATTCCACATTAAAGATTTCGTCTTTAAGAGTCATGGAACCAACTTCTTTTGCTTGCATATCATAAACTTTTGCCTTTGCCATTAGTTCTTACCTCCTTTAACTGCTTCTTTAACAATAACGATAGAACCTTTTGGTCCTGGAACACAACCCTTTATTAAAAGGATATTGCGTTCAACATCAACTTTAACAATTTCAAGATTTTGAATTGTAACATTTTCATGCCCATATTGTCCTGGCAATTTTTTACCTTTAAATACACGAGCAACATGAGAACTTGAACCTGTTGAACCAACTTCTCTATGAATTGGACCAGCACCATGAGACATTCTGTTTCTACGGAAATTATGACGAACTATAACCCCAGAAAATCCACGACCACGAGTTGTTCCAGAAACATCAACCTTTTCTGCTTCATTAAAAATGTCGCATTTAATTTCTGCCCCAACATCATAACTTCCTTCAAGTTTAAATTCTTTAATAATTTTTTTAGGTTGAACATTAATTTTTTTGAAAGTGCCAAGTTTAGGTTTAGAAAGTTTGTTTTCCTTAACATTTCCAAAAGCAACAACTAATGATTCATAACCATCTTTCTCAGCGGTTTTCTTTGCAATAACAACAATTGGGCCAGCTTCAACAACTGTAACTGGAACAACGGCGCCATTAGCAGTGAAAACTTGAGTCATACCGAGCTTTTTGCCGATAATTGCCTTTTTCATTTTCTTTAAAACTCCTTGTGTAATTTAGTTTTCAACTTTAAAGATATGTTGATTATAAAAAGTAAATAATTTGCAAAAATATTTGAAACTTAGAAACAACATTAAAACTAAACAATGTATATTAAGCAATAACTTCAAATAAATTCAAGCAAATTAAAACAAAACACGCAACATACAATTATTAAATTTTAATATCGATGTCAACTCCAGCGGGCAATTCAATTTTCATAAGAGCATCAACTGCTTTTGAACTAGGACTATAAATGTCAATCATTCTCTTATGAGTTCTTGATTCAAATTGCTCTCTACTGTCTTTATCTTTGTGAGGTGAACGAATAACAGTTATCACCTCTTTGTCTGTTGGAAGTGCAATAGGTCCAACAACTTTTGAACCAGCCTTTTTAGATGTTTCAATAATGCGTCCGCAAGCTTCTTCCAAAAGACTATGGTCATAAGCTTTAAGTTTAATTCTAATCTTTTCTGTAGCCATACTCAAACAAACTCCTCCTGTTAGCATTGTTGCATTGTCACAAAGTCAAAAATTAAAACCACTAAATCTTTACCTTATAAAAAAAATTGATACAACTTTATTTAAAAAATAAAAAAGTAGTAAGAATTTTCAACTTTACACGACTAGCGCACTTAACCTTGCGCATTCTCTAAACACTTATCCGTGTGTTTTCGGGCAATAGCACAAAAAAAAGTTGCTATCAACTCGGGCTATTATATAACAACACCAAGTTTTTGTCAACCTTTTTTTTGAAAAATTTTTTAACTTTTTAATAAAAGATTTTTTTAACAAATATTTTATAAAATTTCATAATGCTAAATAATAAAAAATTTGTAAAGATGAGAAATCTAAATAAAAAAATGGCAAAATAATCAATAAAACAAATTTCAAATCAAAATTTTTTATTCTTTTTAATAAAATATTAATAAAACATTAATGAAATATTAAAGTTTTACTACAAATCATATGTTTTATTTTTATGAAATAAAAAAATCAAATTAACAAACAAAGAAAAATTAATAACTAAACACCAATCTAATCTATAGCATTAAGAAGATTTAAATTATATCGACATGTATATTTAAAGTATATTTAAGAAAATTTAAAACATATCGACCTATATATTATAGTATATAATAAAATATAATAAAAGTAAAAGTATATGAAAAGTATAAAATAAAAAGTAAAGAAAAAATAATTAAAAAACAATAACAATTTCTAATAATATTAAAAAATGAAATTTAAAAAATTTTTATACCAATAGCATCTCTAACAGCATCAAGGGTTATATTCGCATAATCGGAAGCAACACGCGAATGTTCTGCCAGTATATCTAAAAGCATTTTTTTATTGTTTTCAAACTTAATTCTTCTTTCACGAATAGGGGTTAAAATTTCTTGTAAAATACTATTTAAAAATTTTTTAACTTTAACATCACCCAAACCACCATGTCTGTAATGGTCTTTCATTTCCTGTAAATTCTTGTAATCTGGACAATACTTTTCAAAATGTTCATTTTTACAAAAAATATCTAAATAAGTAAAAACAACATTACCTTCAATTTTTCCCGGCTCAGAAACTTTAATATGATTAGGGTCTGTAAACATACTCATAACCTTCTTTTCAACAGTTTTTGCATCATCTTTTAAAAAAATACAATTCCCCAAACTTTTGCTCATTTTTGCACCGCCATCAATTCCAACAATTCTATAAGCATTTTCATTGTCAGGTAAAACAGCCTCTGGCAAAACCAAAACATCTTTTTTATAAAGATTATTGAATGAATTAACAATTTCACGAGTTTGTTCCAACATAGGAAGTTGGTCAACCCCAACAGGAACTAAATTGGCTCTAAAAGCAGTTATATCTGCTGCCTGAGAAATAGGATAAGTCAAAAAACCAACTGGGATACTTTTTTCAAACCCACGCATTTTAATTTCACTTTTAATTGTTGGATTTCGTTGTAACCTAGATAGAGTAACCAAATTAGAATAATACATAGGCAACTCAAACAAAGCAGGTATTTTAGATTGAACAAAAATAGTTGTTCTTTCAGGGTCTAAACCAACAGCAAGATAATCTAACATAACTTCTAAGATATTTTCTCTTATTTTAGCGGGATTATCAGCATTGTCTGTTAAAGCCTGAATATCTGCTATCATAACAAACTGTTGAAAATCTCCACTTTCTTGCATCTCAACACGCTTTTTTAACGAACCAACATAATGTCCAATATGCAAAGGTCCTGTTGGACGGTCTCCCGTTAACACAATTTTTCGTTCCATAAATCCCCCAAACACAAATTAATAATAAATAAATAAATAAATAAAAATTATGTTAAAAAATAAAAATAAATAATTAAAAATTAGATTAACGATAATTATTATTAATAAGAAAAATCAAAATTATTACATTATAAATTCATAGTCAACCAATAACTTAAAATACTAAGATTATTATAATATTATCAATATTATAAAATTATAAGCCAATCAATTATAATAAACATATATAATAAACATATATAATAAACATAAATGAACAGTAATTAATTTAAAATTGTTTAAAAAATAAGAATTAATTAACACACTTTTACAAATCTTTTAAAGTAAATTTATAAAACAAAAAAAAGAACAATAAAAGTCTATATGTTAATTTTTATGGTTAATTTATTTTTTACTTTTTTTATTTGCTTCATTTAATTTTTCTAAAACAAAATCAACATCTAAATCATGAACCATACACGCTTCTTCAAGTGTTTCCATTTGACTCATAGGACACCCGCAACAATGCATACCAAACCCCATAAGAATAGTTGCATTCTCAGGATTAACTTTTAAAATTTCTCCCAAAGTTGAATTTTTAGTAAACATAAAATTATCTCCTTTTACTTAATCAAAAACAAAATAAAATCTCAATACCAATAACAAAAACAACAAAAAAACAAGTAAATATTTAAAAAATTATTATATTAAACTCAAAGTAATGATAAGCATAAACAACAAAAAAATTAAATGTAACAATAATAAAAAATTTTTTCTAATTAACTCATTTACAACGTTTTTAATTATAAATTAATTTTATTGATATGTAAAGAAAAATTATTAAAAAAATTAACATTTTAACTATTTAAAAAACACAAATATCAAAAATATCAAACCCAACAAAAATATACAAATTATTTATAATAAAACTATATTTTTTATTTTTTTTAAAAATTTTTAATATTTTAAAGCAACTATACAAATTTTTATTTTTTATTTTTTTTAATGAAATTGTTTAATTCATCAATACCTTTCCATTTTGCTTTTATATTTGATATATTTTGATTTTCAAGTAAGTTACAATTATTAGTCGAACAATCATCACTTAAACCATTAAAATTTTTTTGTTGATTTATTTGATTTTGAATAAATTGACAATCAAGAGAAGTTTCAAATTGATTTAAATTAATTTTTCCTTTATTTAAACTTTCAAGACCAACCCAGTTGGCTGAAAAAATTTTTTCATCTAAACATAATTTTGAATTATTCTCACTATTAGAAGAATTTAAATCGTTATTTACTCCAAACATATTAGTTTGAGATTGATTCAAATCTTGTAAGTATTGTTCTTTTTGTTGTTTTATATTTAATTCTTCTTGTTGCTGTTTTTTTCGCTCTTCTCTACGCTGAATATTTTTAGAAACATCATGTTCTAAAAAATCAATTCTCGTAACCTCAACCCCCTGCTTAATTAAAATTTTATTTAATTTAGGAATTATTGCTTCTTCTAAAACATCAACGTTTTCAGTAAAACTACTATATAAATAATTTTCTTTTTTAAAAGTTTGAATTATTGGTTCTTCAAAAAAATCTTGCATAATACCATCAAGTTTACTTAATTTTATTTTGGGAGATAATTGAAGAATTGAAGCAAAAAAGAGTTTAACATTGATAATTTTAAAATTAAGTTCTCCTTTTGGCTTAATCCAATATCTACCATCAACAGAAGTTTTAAAACGAAGTTTTTTGTTTATAGTAAAAGGTTGTTTTTCTTGAAGATTCAAATTAACATAAAAAGCATCACAAGGGAAAGAATTTATTGGATTACCGTCTTTATCAGGTTTATAAAGTTTAAATTTTTTCGAAGCCTCTGGCAAAGAAACAACACCAAGCATGTGTTCTCCCTCAGGAAAAACATCTAAAATTTTCCCTTCACTAACAATAACCAAAGCAAAATTTTTAGGAACAATAAGTTTTTTGTTAAGAGTTAATTTTTTATTTTTTAGTTTTAAAGGAAAAATAAGGTATCCAGAAATATCTTCTGAAACACCTATATCTCGACTTAAACCGAACATAGCCTTTAATCCCTGCCAAAAAGACATCTCTTCTCCTCATACAAATCAAAATAAAATATTAGTTAATAAAGGTTTTACTTTTTATTTTTAGAATTATAATCTGCCTCAGCATCCATTCTGTTTTTAACTTCATCTTTTAATTTTTTCAATTCAGGGTCATTTTCTCTAAGTTTTTTAGAAGCGTAATCTCCAATAACAGGAATTTTAGATTCTTTTGCAAAATTTTTCCAATCTTTTCCACCGGCATCAACGAATCCTTTATAAAATCCACTACCAGAACCAAAAGTTTTATCAGTTGCATATTTCCATAAATTATTTAAAGAATCTGTTGCAAATGCTCGCCCATACCCCCTAGCAACACCTTTTTGTGTTTCAAAAGCAACCGCTTTTTTAATGTTATCATAATAACTATTCTCACCCAAGATAATACTATGTTTAAAATCTCTCGCCTTAGGATTTGCCCAATTATTTCCGTATTGTTGCATCATATAATCTACAACAGCATTTTTACTTTTTATTGAAGCATTAGAACGAATTGATTTCATTAAGTTAGAATTATTTAAGGTTAAATCTCTTTGTTTTTTTAATAAATCTTTGTAATTTTGTGTTTCCTGTTCGAATCCCCATTCCTTATCTGTTAAGTCTTTATAAGCCTTACCTGATTCTGTATAAAGGTCGGCACTTTCTCTCAACTTACTATTAGTTATACTATCAATTTCCTGATCGAGAAATTGTTTTTCCAACTCTTTTTGTTTGTTTATTTTTTCATTATATCTTCGACCTGCTTCTTTGCCTAAAAATTCACGGCTATATTGTTTATTTTCTTTGTAAGTTTCAGAAACTGCCCTTTTTAATCCCGTTCCGCCTCTTATTAAACCAGCACCTCCTGTTAAAGCAGATGCTGCAATTCCCGTTCCTGCTCCAATAAGAGCAGCGGTTCCCAAACCTGCTTTAACTAAATTTCCACCAAGTTCTTGCCCAACATCTCCGCCATATTTATTGGCATCTTCACCACCAACAAAATTACTAATAATTCCAATAAAGGTTTTAACCATTTGCAAACCAACAAAAATTAAAAGAACAGTAACAATTCCGTTAGCAACTTCTGCCCCAACAAAATCACCAAAGAATTTAATATCACCCAAATACGGCAACATGATAAAGAGAATATTTAAGCCAACAACAGCACCAAACGCCATAACAGTTTTCTTTATAAATGCATCTCTCCACGATTTAAACGCCTTGTTACCATCAAGAGGAGAAAGTCCCAATGTTGGAGCATAAACCATAAACAAAGCAATCATTTCAACAATACGTCCAAGCATAGCAATAGTTATGTTAAACATAATTAACCCAATCAGTAATCCTGCACCAACTGCTATAAAAATATTATATGACCATAAATCGTAATAATACCAAACAAGCGTTACATTAGCCTTATCGAAAGTTGCATAAACTCTATCCGAACCATTTAAGAACAAAAATGGGTCAATACTTCTATTATACTGAGCAATATAAGAGGGCTCAAAATTTAAAGGTTGCTTATTTTCATCTTTAACCGTTACAGCACCCATAAATGCTTCATCTATTTTTGTTGCAACAATTTCAGCATTATCGCCAGTAAACATACCTTTAAAATTAGTTGCATAATTGTTTTGTAATAAATCTAAAAATCCACCTGTAAAGGTTTGACCATCAGAAGTTATAGAAGTGTTTTCACTCAATCTAACCCTGTTCGCACCATAAGCACAGGTTTCAAAAACATAAGAACTAAAAGGAGTTGTTGACGTTCCTATTTGAACACCAAAAAAGTTAAAAGCAATATACGATTGTTTACCATTTTCCAGTGTGTAAGGTTTTAAATGTTCTTCCGCATCTAATGTAACAAAACTTTCAGCACGCTGGGGATTACTTGCCGAATCAACCGCTTTTAATAAAGTATTAGATAAATAAACACCAAATAAAACAATGATAGGAACCATGGCAATGAACGCAAGAGATTTTATAGCACTTCCAATAATAGGACCTTTTGCATTATCTTTTTCATAGTTATAATCTTTTCTAATAATAGCAACCAAAGTTGAAATAAACAATAGTATAACAGCCAATACTATCATAGCCCAAAAAACATTAGAAAGAAGTGGATATTTGTCGCCTAAAATAATGTTATACAAAAATTGATAAACAACATCACCTTCTTGAGCGGTTAAAGTTCCGTTAGCACTTTCAACATAATAAACTTCCAATCCAGCAAACTTCCTAAAAAGAAATTGAAAGAAGTCAATTATGGTTAAAAATGCATTACATAGCAAATAGAAAATTTTTGGAAAAATTGAAGCAATACAATAAACCCAACTCCAAATTTCTCCCATAATATCAAATGCCAGTGATTGCAAATTAAAACCAAATAAATTCATTATAAAAACTCCACTTCCCTTCTGTTTTTTATCAACTTAAAATTATTCTCCCCAATTATAACAAAATAAAACAAAAAAAACAATATTTTTTAATAGTTTTTTAAAAATAACATAAAAAATTCATGCAATAAATAAAATTTATTAAAAAAATATTGTTTTCATCGTATAACTAACTAATAAAAATTATCAATATAAATCCAAATAAATCAAATACAAACAACAAAATTTTCAATTTAATATAATATTAGATAGTTTGTTTATAAAAAGTTTATTTATAATAAGAAAACAAAAATTACAACAAATATTTTTATTAAAACGAATAAAGCAATCAAGTGTAATTATCTGGCAAATCATTTTCAAATAAAATAGCATATTTCTTATTATTATCTATAATTTCTTGAAGTTTTAATTTTGCATCATTAAGAGTGTCAACTTGAATAATATTGTTAGAGTCCATTTGAGATTTTAATAACCCCTCTTTTATAGAATCCGCATTGATTTTATTGACAATTATAACATAATCACAAATGCCCGCCAAAGAAGAACCAAACTCACTATTTATTCTTTTTTCTTCATCTCCCAATTCGACAATACCAGGAGTTACGCAAATTTTAACACGATTTTTAAATTGAGCCAATGTTTCAACCGCCGCCTTAGCGCCCTGTTCATTAGAAGAATACGCATCATCTAAAATGATTGTATTCCCACTATTAATCAATTCCAAACGATGAGGTATTGACTCTAAAAGAGAAATAGATTCTGCAATTTGTTTCAAAGAAACGCCAAGTTTAAGAGCAAGACAAGAACTTACTAAGATATTAGATAAATTATGTCTTCCAAGAAGATTTGTTTTACAATCAACTTGTTCATTATTGTAGCAAAGAGTAAATTCCAAACCATTTTCATTAATTTTTGTATTTTTAGCAACAACAACAGAATTTTTTGAATTTAGAGAAACTGCAAACTTATTTTTTAAAGTGCAATTATCATACATCTGTTGTGCACCATCAGTTTCACAATTAAAAACCGCAAAACCATTTTCAGGTAAATTTAAAATCAACTCATTTTTGGTTTTTATAATATTTTCTTTACTTCCAAAAGTTTCATAATGCTGACTACCAATTCCTGTTATAACCCCATGTTGTGGCTGGATTAATTTACACAAATAATCAATATCCCCAACTTGCTTTGCCCCCATTTCAGCAATCAAAAGATTATTTTCTTCTTTTAGATATTTAAGAACAACTTTTGTTAAACCCATAGGTGTATTGAAACTATGCGGAGTCATACAAACATTATATTTTTTACTTAACATAACATTTAAAATATGTTTAACACTTGTCTTACCAAAACTACCAGTTATACCAATTTTTATAAGGTCATTTCGTTTAGAAAGTTTCTTTTTAGCCTTTTTAATATATCTTAAACGAATAAGCATTTCCAAAGGTATTAAAACAAAATGACAAAGCGGAACTAAAACAGGAAGCAAAACAGGTGTTATAGCAACAATACCAAATCTTAAAAATGGCAACAATGATGAAGAAAACCAAATAAGAATTAAGGTTATAACAAAGGAAACTAAAAACAATAAAGTTGTTAAGCGCGACATTCTTCTAGTTTGAACTAAAGGTGTTTTTTGAGGAGAACGGTCCATATTAATAATAAAAACAATAGAGAAATAGATGTAAAATATTAAACCAAAATAAGAATAGAACATATCTTGATTGTAAACATCAAATAATGCATTTGTAACAAGAACACAAGCCAAACTTAAAAAGCAAAGCAAAGCAATACGCGAAATATATTTAGCCTTTGTATCACCAAGCCAAATTTGATACCCCCTAATTTTATAACCAGAGATTTGCAGAATTTGTAAAAACTTACGTGCAATAAAAATTAATAAAACTGCATTTATTATACTAATAAATATAGAAATAATGAAGTGAATATTGGATAAGTTGAAAAAATCTGTAAATGTCATAATAAACTCCTATAATAGATTTTAAAGACAAACAAAAAAAAATCAAGTAAAAACAAAAAATATATAAAATTAATTTATAAATTTGTGAACAATGATAATAAATTGCTCAAAATTATCCAAGTAAGAAAAATGACCTGCGTTTTTTAAAACAACTAAACCACTATTTTTTATTAACTTGTTTAAACGTTTAGCCATATAAAGAGGTGTTGTTTTATCTTTATCACCAGAAAAGATAAGAGTTTCTGCATTAATATATGAACAAAACTGTTCAAGATATTGATTGACAACACAAGAAAAAGTTTTTTTCATGATGGGTGAAAGAGACTTGTAGTCTTGGGAACCTTTGTTCTTTTGTTTAAAGCCTAATTTTTTTAAAAATTTATATTTAACAATTTTAAATTTAGTCCATAAAAAATCACGAGGTTTCATACCCGCACTATCAATAAGAATAAGTTTAGAAACATTGACATTATAAGTTGAAGAAAGTAAAATTGCAACTCTTCCCCCAAAAGAATGAGAAATTAATGAAATTTTTTTTATTTTAAGTTTTTGAATAAGAGAAAAAACCATATCTGCATAAGTTTTCAAATCCCAAACATCTTGTGGCTCACCACTATCACCAAAAGGTGGAAAATCTATTAACAAACATCGGTTATTTTTAAAAGTCTTAGCGACACCTAAAAAAGATTCAACACTACCACCCCAACCATGCAAAAAAACCAACCACTTTCCTTTATCTCCCAAAACTAAATAGTTTATTTTAACATTTTTAAAATAAAAAAACATAAAAACTCCACAATTATATATGATTTAGAGTTTAATATTGTCATATAAAAAAATAAACCAAGCACAATAAAAAATTTTTAAGAAATATAAAATCAAAAATAAAAATTTTAAAATAAAAAATAAAAAAAATTATAAAAATATAAGTATTGTCAAAAAAAAATATATAAGTAAAAAAATAAAAATTAAAAAATTTTTCTAAAAATTATAGCATCTTCACCATTAGAATAGTAATTTTTTCTTATATACAATTGTTGAAAACCAAGTTTCTGGTAAAGATGAATTGCAACATTATTAGAGCAACGAACTTCCAGCCAAACACTTTTAAATTTTCTTTGTTTTGCTAATTTAAAAACAAAATTAATTAAAGCAGATGCAACACCTTTATTTTTAAACTCTTCTCTCGTTGCTATATTTAGAATGTTAAAATCTAACCCCAATTCACCTTCCGTTTGCATAAAATTTATAAAACCAACAATTTTTTGACAAGGGTTTATAAAACCTTTCTTTTCTTTTTTTAAAAATATATTTGAATTAACCAAACCATTATTATCTTGTATATTTTCAACACATTGATTAACAACAACAACATAAAAAAAATGGTTTTCATTTTTTAATTCAGATTCAAAAAAATTGGGAGCCCAACCCAACAAACCAAATTGTTGAGTTGAAATTTCTTGAATTTCTTTAATATGCTTTTTATTTGCTTTTAAAATTTTAAATTTCAAAAAAACATCTCCTTTTAACAAAATAAAAAACAAAATAAAAATCAAAAAAATAAAAAAATATTTTTTAACTACACAAATTTTCTTCTGCTTGTGAAAGACGCAAATACAGCGGTTTTAAATCTTCAAGATTTGTAAACGTATTATTTTTAATTTTTTCACAGCACACTTCAAACAGCGTTTCAGATGTAAGTTGAATACTGAAATCAACGAAATCTAAATTTTCAATTTCTAAACCGACAAAAACAGAAGAATTTGGCAGTTCGTTAACAAGTTTTGCATTTTCCAAGCAATTACCAAAACAATCATATTTAGCAATAAAAAATCTACCCGATAAAGCATTTAAAACACAATAAAAATTTTTTTGGTTAATTTTATTTTTAAATTTATTTAAAAAGGTTTTTGCCATTAAATCTAAGGAATTAATTTCAACAATTTTAATTCTTTCTTTAACGCAAACAAAACCCTTAACAATCGCAACACCTATTCTTAAACCAGTAAAAGAACCAGGACCAACAACAACCCCAATAAAATCTAAATCTGTTGGTTTTAAATTTTTTTGAGATAACATTTTTTCAATACATGGCAAAACATTCTCTGATGATTTTGAATTCGAATCAATAGAAATATAATCATTTTTATTATTTACAGACAAAGCCAAATCTGCTTTAGCAAAAGCAGTGTTTAAACATAAAACAACGCTCATAATCTTCTCCAACTTATATAAATTATTTGCATTTAGATAAAAATCTAATTATTTTAAATTTATTATTATTTTTTAATTAATAAGATATTTAGATTTTATTCTAAATAAAGGTTTATTTTTTATAAATTAATATAAATTCTTATTAAATAAAACAAGTATGCATTAAATATTTAATTAAAATAATAAATATTAAAATTTAAAAATATTAAACAAAAAATAATAAAAATTAAGCAGGTTCGTTTTTTGCTTCAATAACAATCTTTCTAGATTGCTCATCTATTTTTTGAATATCAATTTCAATGTGTCGCATAGGTAAAATACCATCAGCATTTTCCGCCCATTCAACCAATGAAATACCCTTCAATTTAGTTAAATCAAAAAATTCTTCGAATCCCAAAGAATATGCTTCTTCAACCCCATTAATACGATATAAATCAAAATGGTATAAGGGCAAACACCCAGAGTTGTATTCATTTAAAATAGCAAAAGTTGGACTAGTTAAAACTTCTTTAACTCCCAATCCCTTTGCAAAACCTTTCGCAAAAGTTGTTTTGCCAGCACCAAGTTCTCCACGTAAAGAAATAACACAAGGATATTTTAAAGTTGATGCAAATTTTTCAGCAATTGCCATTGTTTGCTCTGGTCCTTTGGATAAAATTTCTAATTTCATAAACACCTCTATCATATTATAAAAAATCAAGCGATAAAATATCAAGAAAAAATTAACGTAAAACAACATTTTCAACTAACTTAAAACATTTATTTGGTTTTTTCTTTCTAATTTGAAAGCAAGATTGAAATTGTTTTTTTATTTCCAACAAATCTTCATTTGTTAAATCTTTTACATTTAAAACATTATTTTCGACTTGTAAATTTTTATGCCTTGTTATAATTTCAAAAATATCTTCTCCCTCTTCAACAAATTCGAAGATTGGTTTAAGCAAATGAACACCTTTAAATTGTTTAAAAACTGAATCATAATAATTACACAATTCCCCTAATTTTGCAGTATTGACAAATAGATAACCACTTTTAGAAGATTTTATTTTATGTTTTTTATAAGGAATTCTATCTTGAAATAAAACAAGAGAACCTCCTTGAGCCTGAACAATATCCATAAATTTTTTTAATGCTTTTTTAGATTTCAAAGATTGTGAAAGTAAGTTGTATGCTTCGTAATTATCAACTCCAAATGCCTTTTGAACAATTAAACCACACAAAAACAAACTTAATTTTAGTAAATTGTTGTTTAATTTATTTTTTAAAATAAGAATAGCCTCGTAAACTTCAAGTTCATTTCCTATATAATCTCCCAAAGGTCTATTCATTTGACTTATAACAGTAACACATCTTTTATTTTCCTTTTTAAATATCCACATTAATAAATTGGATAATTTTTTTGCATTACGCAAGTCTTTAATCATTGCACCATCGCCACATTTCACATCAATTAAAATAATATCAGCACCAACTGCAAGTTTTTTGCTCGCAACAGAAGAAGCAATTAATGGAACATTATCAACCAATCCTGTTTTATCTCTAAGATGATAAATTTTTTTATCAGCAGGTGCAAATTCTTCAGACTGGGTTAAAAAAACACCATTATTATTTTTAACAATTTCAACCGCTTCATCAAGAGGTATTTCATTTTTCAAATTAGCAAAACACTTAATTTTATCAGCCGTTCCACCAGTAAACCCAAGTTTTCCCCCACTCATTTTAACAACACTAATTCCCAAGGAAGCCAAAAGGGGAACAATAATTAAAGTTGTCGAATCACTAACTCCCCCTGTTGAATGTTTGTCAACGATAACGTTTGTTATACCCATGCTATGCAAATTCAAACTTACACCCGAATTTTGCAAAACTTTTGTTAAGAAATATGTTTCATCATTTGACATACCATTATCATAAATTGCTTTTAAAAAATTTGTCATGTTTTCATCATTAACCAGTTCTCGCATATAGCAATCTACACAAAATTTTATTTCTTCGAAAGAAAGTTCTTTATTAGCAAATTTTTTATCAACAATTTCTTTAAAATTCATTTTTACCTCAATAAAATTTTTCAAATTAGTATACAATGTCAATTAGTTTATAATTTACTTAATTTTAACATATAATTAAGAAAATTTTAATTAAAAATTATTTAAAAATTTTCAACAACACTAATTAATAATAATCACACATAATAATCATACATAATAACTCTTGTTTATATTTTTACTATATCATTAACCATTTATTTTGTAAAGTAAAATGCAAAAACATAAACTAATGTATTTTAAAAACAAAATAAATAAAAATCTAATAAGACATACAATAAAAATAAAAAAAGGAGCAGAAAAAATCTTTCCACTCCTATAATTTTCACAACTAACCATCATATGTTACTTTTATTGTTAAATTATCATTTAAGTTTTAACAAATAGTTAATCATAATAACAAATTCAAATAATATAGATTTAAAAAAAATTAAACACCTTTATTTTATTATTAAATATGTTTAATAAAAATTAAAATTTTTTAAATAAATAATTTATTAAATTTTAACTCTTTAACCCACATTATTATCTTTATTAGCAATCTCGTTTTATAAACAAATAACATTCAAAATTTTTATGTTTTAATTTTTATCTTCATCATAAACCTCAATCACATCATAACTATTTTTAGTTTGTGAAGATAAATTATTATTAAAATTTTCATTATTAGACGTATTGCTTGTATTAACCGACAATTCGTCAATTGTTGTACTTTCTAACACATCATTCGTATTAGTCTTTTTTAAATTATTTAAAGAAATTTTTGATAAATTATTTAAAGCAACTTCTTTTTCATCATTTGACGAAATTTCTGATGTATTATCAATAGAAACTGCTTCGTTTGAATCATTATTTTGCTTTTTATTAGGTTTTTCAACAAATCCAAAAACCATTAAAACAGAACAAAATCCCATAGTAATACCATTAACAATTTCAGCAGAAATTTCAAACCCAAAAGCCTTACCAATCCACTGTAAAACAAAAACCAAAGATGCTGAAAGACCAACCCAAAATTTATACGACTTAATTCTTTCTTGAAGTTTCATTATTATCACCTTTTGAATTTTTAATTAACGATTGTTTAATTTCCGTTAAATCTTCTTTAAGTTCTTCAACAATATCAAGATGTTTAGAAAGTTTTTCTATTGTTGCAATATATTTTTGTTCTCTTTTAGAACTATCTTTAAGTTGATAAAACAGTAACCAAACAAATAAAGTTGCAAAAACTCCGTTACTTATAACAATGTTAATTATATCTTCCATGTTTTATTGCCTTTAAATTGTCTTTGCTTTCGTTTAATAAAATCAATTTTATTTTTTATTAAGTTAGAAGAAAACTTACAATAAAAACAATGACAATTTGAAAAATTTTTATATCTTAAAATTAAAAAATCACTTTTAAAATTATTAAACAAAATGTTTTTAAAAAAATGTTTACTACTCCGCATAAAATCCTCAAACAATATTAAATAAAAAATATAAGACTTAAAAAATTATTACTTATGATTAAAAATATAATATTTTAAGGTTAAACAAAATTAACAAAGTTTATAAGATTAAAAAATAAAAATAATCTATGTAACAAAAGAAAACATAGTCTATGGTATTAAAATAAGTTTATTTATGAAAAGCAAAAAAACATCTCCCACGTTGAACAATTGAATAAATAATCAATACAAAATATTAATCGAAAATTTGAACTTCAAATTTAGGAGGATAAATTTGAGCAACACCAACAGAAGAAATTTCGAAGAAAAAAGTTTCACCTTTGACATTACATTTAATAGTTTGCCAAGAATTTTTACCAACAACTTCAATTATTTGATTTTCTTTATCACTGCAAATATTTATTTTACAATCATATAAAGATTTAATTTTAAAAGATTTAATCTTTTTTGTTTTTTTCATAAATCCAAAATCAGTTGTTTTACTTTTATAATAACTTGATAAAAGAGAATCAAAAAAAGAACCGTTTTCTCTAATCATTCCAATTTCTTGTGACTTGCTACCATTAAAAGAAGCCAAAACTTCGGAATAAATTCCAGCCGAGACAGAAGTTAAAGAACAAATATCAACCCCTCGAGTTATAGAATAAAAAGATGAAATTGGGTCAATACAAACCAAGGCATTATTAATAAAACCGTCTTCTTGACTTTCGCAACCAATCTGTTTTCCATCATCAAAAGACAAATAACAAGCCAAATAATATTTACCATTTAGCCAAGTTGCACAAGATTGTTTATTTTTATCCTTTTTAATAAGAGATTCAAAGCCCAATCTTAGCGGTTTACAACTACTCCCATTAAAAACATATAAACCATCATCTGTAAAAAAAGTAATATCATCACCAGTAACACAAATAGTGTCGGCATAAATTCTAGAACCAGAATCGTAAATATTACTTACACTAAAATTACCTCCTGTTCCATATCGAGAAATTTTAGTTATTCCATAATCACGAAAAACAAATAAATAGTCATCAAAATTGATAAGTTTACAAAGTTGACCAAATTCACTTAAATCAAATTTTTGATTCTCACTATCCCACTGAATAGGATTTAAATCTTCATTATAAATAACCTTGTTTCTATCACCCTGAGGAATAGCCCAAAGCAAATCATAAATTTTAGTCATAGAAATAAATTCTGGACAATTATTATAAATACCAGGTAAAAGATGAGTTGTATAAGCAATTAAACCATTTTCAGTTGAAAAAAGCATAAAATCTTCGTTGTAAATTCTATAACTTAACCCAACAGGAAGTTTAGAAAGAGTAATTCCAAATTCCTCATCAAGCATAGAAACAACACTTTGTCCTGGATAAAATAAAGCAAAAGTCCAAAGTTGGTTATCAGTTCCATAAAAAATAATTTTATCAACTCTTCTATTATTGTTTGTTTCGTAATAAGGATAATACCATATTTTTTTTATATCACCTGTATGTGGCATATTAACGGTGTGATATTCCTCCCCACTTTCAGAGGTGGGATAAAGAGCAGTTTCAAAACCAACACCATTTTTTAAAATTCCACTTTGAGAATTGTAATTATAACAAGACTCCGCCTCAAAATCTTTACGCTGTTCATCGCCAACTTTATACTTAACAGGCTTATCAAAAAGATTTAATGAAAAATATTTAATTGAAGATTTTTTTAAATTTGACAATTTTGCAGTATCAAGATTACTTTTATCATTATTCTCACTTTTTTTATTGTCTAAAATTTTTTTAGAGTTAAAAAAGTATGCCACTATTCCCACCTCCGCTCTTTTAAATTAAAAGATTTTTGCATAGAAGTAGATTGAATTAAATTTTGCAAACCAGATTCAAAACGAATAGACCAAATATCAGCATTTTCAAAGTCTTCTTCAAGAACGCAAAATTCGCGAGCAACACCAAATGCAAAAAGATAAGAAGAAAGTTTGTTAGTTGGAAGTTGAATATCATTTTCAAGCATTAAAACATCAGGATAGTAAGAATAAGATAAAATTGCTGGAAAATTTTTATTGTCTTTACAATCTAAACAAAGTAAATAATCAAAATTTTGTCTAAATTTTAATTTATTTCCATAACTATCTTGTAATGTTAATGCTTCTAAAATGTTTTTTTGTAAAGTATTGAAATAAAATCTGTTATTATTAAAAATAACAATTTCTTCTTTAATTAAAGGTAAAAAATAAACACAAATTTCCGAATAAACCAAATTAAAACATCTAACTAAAATATCTAATTCATTTAAATCATTTTCATCAAAGATTGAAACAATACCTGTTCCATCTTCTTCTCCATCTACCTCACTATCATTATTTGCAACACTTTCTCCATCTTCACTATTTACAGTATTTATACTATTTTCAATATTGCCACCATCTTCTACATTATTTAAAGACATGGAACCGTCTTCAATTGATGGGGAAATAGATTTAGATAAAATATTTCCTAATAATGCACTAGTATCATCTTGATTTTCTAATTTATACTGTTGCACCTTTTCTAAAAGTGTTTTCTTATTCAACAATATAAGAGTATCTTCAATAACATCAATAACCTTCATAAAACACCCTCCTTTAATAAAGTTTTAAAATTTTCAACAGTTTGATTTTGTTGTTTTTTAATTTTTAATTGATTATCTTTTTCAATTTCATTAAAAAGATTTTTTGCATTTTCTATTTTTGTCTTATAAACCATTTCAATTGCTCTCTCATCTAAGACATCATAAGGAAGACTTAAACAAAAACTACCCCCAATCTGTCCAGAATAATGAATTTCATATTTTTTTGTTTTTGTGTTATAAACGACAAAATAATTATTATCAATTCCACGCAATCGTTGAGCAATAAAATAAACATCTGTTTCTATTTTAATAATCATTTTTTAACCTTTTAATTCTGTTTGTTCAAATAGTTCTTTTTTTAAGATGTTTAATAATTATTAAAAATTTTTATAATAAATATTAAATTATATATAAAAAATAATTAAATAAAATAATTAAAATAAAGAAACAATTAAAATAAAGAAGTAATTAAATTTAAATATAATAACTTAAAAATTATAAAAAAATATAAAAATTTATAAAAAATTATTAAAAATTAAATTAATTTAAATTAAAACAAATATTAAGAAAAATTAAATTAAAAAATATATATTTAGATATTAATCTAAATATATATTTATAAAATAAGAAAAAAACTATTTATAACAAACATTAAAAATAATACAAAATAATATAAGAAAATAATAAATTATTCTGTAACACTTGCAAAAGGATTAGTAACACTTGAACTAATATTTGTCAATTTAGCTTGAGCGATAGGTCTATCACAAATTAAATCTGCGTATTTAACCAACGTCGCACTATAAGTTGGATAAGTTCCATTTTGACGCAAAATTTTACCATCTTCATTTTCAAGCCAATTCCAATCGCAAAGTTGATGTAATGTAAAATCATTTGTATTAAGCATATATAAAGTTCCATCAGCAATAAATCTATCAGCAACCAATGGTATTCCATTAAAAGTAATAGCTTTTTGTCCGCCTGCAAGTTCTGTAACATCAACATTTCTTTTATAATATGTTAAATATTCTTGATAAGCACGTCTAACATCACGAGAACAAGCAATAAAATTAATTTCACTACCTGCCTTGTCTTCAAGAGCATCAATAGTTTTTTGAAGAAGAATGTCACTAATTTCAACAGCAGATCCAGGATTAGAGATATAAGGTTTTAACCATTGATGTTCTGTTCTGTTAAGCCCATAAAGATTACCTGTCCCAAAAATTGCCTCCAAGCCAGTTATTTCATAGCCTTTTGAGCCTTGAACATAAAGTTCAGCATTTTGAGCTAATGCCTTGTTGTTATCAGTAGGTAAATCTAAATAAACTTTTTTATTTTCTCTATCAATAAATGTTATTCTTCGACCACTATAATCTAAATTTTTAGTTCCTGAAGAATAAACATCAATAATCATACCTTCTATAAGATTACGAGTATCATTAACTGTTAAAAAGGTTGTAGTTCCTGAAGTTGTTATAGCAGATGAAGTTGTTGTAAGTAAACCACTTCCATCACCATACAACATTCTGCCAAGATTAAAGGAACTTGCTTTAATAAGACCTTCCATTTCATCATTAAGAAGATTAACAAATGCACCAGCATTATTTTCTGACGCACGAATTGCTTTATCTGAAATTTCAATTTTTCCAAATAAATTTTTTAAAGAACTTTTAAATTGAACATATTTATTGCTTCCTGCCATAGGTAAAAGTCCATCTTCACTTCCAGCACCAATACCACCATTAATTCCAAATGGTGCAAGTTTTATTATTTCCTTTCCCCAAACATTAGAACTAGATTGTTTAATGCTAGAAAGTAAAGGATTAGCCTTAACGTTTAACTGATTTGCAACAACACCAAGATAAACGCTTTTTAATGCAGATTCTGCATTTTGTAAAGTAACTGCCATTATAATATTCCTTTTATTTTAAAATTTTAAGTTTTAAGAATTAATTAGATAAATATCTAAATATCTTTTATTTATTAGTATTATGAAAAAATTTGAGTAACAATATCTTTTGCCTCATCTAAATTTTGTGGACGAGGAGGTTTACCAAGAACAATTCCACTTGAAATTGTTTCTCCAATAACTTTTGGAGAGTTAGTTTTCATAATTTCTTCTAGATAAGAAATAACAATAGAATCTCGAATACTTTTATTTGATTGAATAAATTTTTCTAAAAATTGTTTATCTTTAAAAAGATTTTCATAATGTTGCTTGTCTAATTCGCCAATATTTTTATTTTCATCAAACAAATTAAAGTATGGATTGCTTTTTGAAGTATTATGACTTAAATCGCTTAAACTATCATTTCTTTTATTGAAGTTATTAATATTGTTTTTTTCTTGAAAATTATCGTTTAAATTGTCTTGCAGTTCTTGATTATATGAACTATAAATTTGCGGTTCTTCATCATTTATTTTTTGAGATGTAGTTTGTTCTTGATTTACATAATCTAAATTACTTTCACCATTTTCGTTTGCATCATCAACAACCGTACTAAAATCATTTTTATCTTGATTATTTTGAATATTAATAGCATTATTAATACTATTAGGAGATAAAGTCTCTTGAATATAACTTTTTTGAGATTTATCGTTTAAACAATTGGTTAACTGACTATCTGTGGTTAAAACATCATCAAAAGTATTTTGAATATCAAAATCATTATTCAAAGAACATGATGCTACGGTATTCCCTTTTTCAATTTTTTGTTTTTGAGCCAAGTTATCACAATTATTATCTTTACAAGTAAATGATTTAAATTTATTTTCATCAAGAAACTGCATAGCAATTGAATTTTTGCTTTCAACATCTTCATTATTATTTTCATTATCAGAATTTAAAATAGGTTTTGAAGATTTATTAATAATTTTAGAAGAATCAATATTAAAAATAATTGGTTTAACTTCCTCATCGTTATTTTTTAATTGTATTTTATCATCAATAATATTTTGAGCACTTTCATTAACCAAATTTTGATTTTGCACATCTTGGTCATTATCTATTAGATTTGAATTAATTTGATTTTCTAATAGTTTTAATTTTTGACACTTGCGAGTAAATTCCGCCTGCAAATTGTTATAGGCAGAAAGTAAAGCTTCAGTGTTTTTAAATTTTCCTAGGGAGCCTTTTTTCAAATTATCGCCAATTTCTAAATCTTGGAATTCTAAAAAGTTTTCCTTCTCACCCTCTGTATTAACAGTTTGCGAAATTTGCCCAAAAGGTTGTTCCCTAATACTTTTATTTTTCATTTAATAACTCCTTATATTGATAAAATTTTTAAAAAAAATAAAAAGATTTTTAAGATTAAATTCTCTTTTTATGTTCTTCTATATGTTTTAATAAATTTTGGATTATAGCATCTTTTTCTGAGAGATTTTCAATTTCTCCGCCTAAAACAAATGCTGTATGTTCATTAATATGAATTTTATGGTCATCAATTGGCAAAATATTTGATGATTGAAGATTTAAAAACATTAAGTTTTCCTTACCTGCTCTTGCAATATGTAATTCTTCTAAATCTTGAGTGTTTTCCCAAACCCCAAAACCAATCATATCTAAAATCTTGGTTTTCATTCTATTAGAAATTTTGCCATTCTCATCAGAAAATAAGCCAGCATTTAACAGTTCAAAAACCATATTACGACGCTGACTAAAAGTTTCTCCTGCTTCATCTTTTGTTTCAAAAACAATGTCATCAGTTGTAATATCACTTGAAGTGAAATAAAAAATCTCCATTTCACCATTATCACCAATAATTTTTGTTAATTTTGGTATTTTAACAAATTGCTTATATAATCTTAAAGTTTGTTTAGCAATTTCTTTAATTGCATCTTTAATACTTTCAGAAGTTGTAACAATTTTACTTTCATCTTGTTCTATCAACAATTCAAGAGCAACACCACTTAAATTTTTAGTTAAATAATTGTTGCTTGAAAAATCAGACACTCCACTTAAACTAGCAAATTCTTCTAAAATTGCTTCTTCTTCTGTTGTAAAATTAAACGGAATAGAATCATTTTGCATATATTTAGGAGGATTCGCACCATTTCTATAAACTAAAACTTTACCAGGCTTTAATCCTTCATCTTCAAGTTCATCTAAATCAACAGACCCATCTTCAACAGTTAAAACTCCCATTGATAACCTGTTCAAAAATTCATGTTTACGATTTTTAATTGCATTAAAAGTTCTTTGTAAAGGAATAAGGCGTTGGATAATACTCAACCCCCAAAAACAACCAGGTTGAGATAATGAAACCTGGCGAACAAAAGGAAAAACCCGAGAGCCATCAGTTCCATTAATATAAGGAAGTTCTCCAACAAAAAGGAGTTTATCCTCACAAACAATAACTAAACGCCCATTAGGAAATTTAATACTAGGCGCCTCATAACGCTCAATAACAATAGCATAATTGGAACGAGTACTTTGTATGCTAGCAGATTTTTCAACATATCCCAATGTAAAACATTTATCTAAAGTAAAAACATTAACATCACATCCCTTTATATCAACGCCCCACTGATTTTTAATTTCATCAACATGATAAGCCCTTGCATGAATTAAACTACGAGAATTTGAAATGTCTGTAATTGAAGAACTTTCTGGAAAAATTTCAAAAGGAGAAATAGGAATAATGTCAACATCACCAGATTTTACCTCTTTCCCAAACTCTGTTTTAGCAACTTTCATACCCTTTCCACTATTCCAAATAATTTTGTAAAAACCTGTTCCACAAATCTCACTCCATTGTGTTACTTCCGCAATAGTTTTTGTCATATCATTTTTATTATAAACAGAATTAATGATTTTTTTAGTAACTTTGGCAGTTTTAACATCTCTATCATCACCAGAAGCAGGAAAAACATTAATAACAGGTCTAACTCTTTGGAGTTTAGATAATCTTCTTTCAATAATAGGTGCAATATGATTATAAACATCATGATGTTGCCAATTATAATGTTTTTCTATTGTTGATAATTCACCTGCTGGTGAAACATTACAAAATTGATTTCCTATTAAAAAATTCATGTTTAACGCCCATTGAGTTTCAAAACTGCGTCTTTGAGTTTGACGCTTTTCAAAATCAGCACAAACATCTTCTATTAATAATTTTTCCGCCAATTCTTCTTCACTAATTTGATTATTTTTATTATTCATTATTAATCTCCTATAAATATAAAAAAAATATTTTTATTAATACATAAAAAACAAATGAAAACATAAAAAGAATTTTACAAACTTAAATTAATTAATCAATTACAACTAAAAACAATACAACTATTTTTTAATTGTTTTTTCTTCCAATAATTTTATAAGTTTATTACGCTCTTCAATAAGTTCTTCATCACTCATTTTCTCCAATTCATTTAAAGAATGTTCATTCCAATAACTTAAAAACAGTTTAATCGCAGAAATATCAGGTGCAAAATGCTTTTTTGAAACTCTGCGTTTAGAAAGATGTTGTATTCCATCTTCATTAACAGAATATTCCTCCATAATTTCATCAGCATCATATCCTGTTGCCTTTTTGATTAAGGCGTTTTTTATTTTTTTCTCCTGTGATTTTAAATTTTTCATAACATATCCTTAAAGATTCGTATTAAAAAACTCGCCAGACAAATTGTCTTGCGAGTTGAATTAAAATAGATAAAATTTTTATCCAAAAGTATTATATCAACAAATTTAAGTAAATCAATATTTTCAGTCAATAATTTTTATAATAAATATTTTAATAATTAAAAATATAATTTTAATTTTTTATAATTTTAATATTTTTCAATGTAAGTTTATTAATATAAAATACTAATTTTTAAACATAAAAAATATTAATTTTATATAACAAAATTATTATTTAATATTGCTTTTATTTAAATTTTTATTTTGTTGAAATCTTTATTATTTTTTTTATTTTTAAATTATAAAACTTTTATATTTTTAATTGATTTAAATAACTTTTTTAATTTATATATAATATTTTTAATTAAAATAATTTAAATGTTTTGAATATAAAATTTATTTTGTTTTTTTAATAATTATTTATAAAACTTCTGCGTCTTTTAGCCCTAACACTAAAAATAACAATAAGTGTAATGAGTCCTCCTGCACCCAAGCAACCAAGTAAAATCCATAACCACAAAAGACTTGTAACAGGGTCAACTTCGGCATGAGCGGAAACTTCTAAAACAAAATCATTATTAATTGTTAAATTTATAGAAGTTGATTTTGAACTTTCCCCCTCAGCGAGTTTATCATCAAGAGATAATCCACTTGAAGCACTCCACCCATCAAAAATGTATCCCTCTTTCATTTCAACACTTATTAAAATTGGTCTTCCTATTTGAATACTACTGTCATATAGGTTTATAAAATCAACAATATTACTAACCAATACACCACCAACATATAAATTAAAAGCATCAGCGTCTAAATTAGAAATAATTTTTAAATTAGCAACATTTTGAGTAAAACCAGCCTGAATTGTAAAAGTTACTTTTCCGTCTTGTCCAACTTGATAAGGAATATTAAATCCTTCGCCCAAGCCCAAATAAGTAACACTTGCAGAAGTTCCCTGTTCACCAAATGCAATGGTTATAGAACGGTTAGCCAAAAGCCCACTGTCCACTTCCCCTCTAGTTGCTAAAATAGTTTCAAAAGAACCGTCATCTTTATAGTCAACCCAATACCATCCACCAAAAGCAAAGGAACTATCAATAGGATCAGCAACAAAAGTATATTCCCCGCCGTACACAACAGAATAGGTTATCTTTTCTTGATTAGTACTAGAAGTCCCATATTTAACAAATCCATGTTCAATATTTTCTGTTTTAACAATAAGAGAATATTCAATACTTTCCGCAGTTGCATAATATAAACCAGCAGTTTGTGCATTGACAATGAAATCAAAATAAGCAGAATTTCTATTATTTTGATAATTTAAAATCAAAGAATCATTGCTATCAGTTTTAATTAAAGATTGAACAATTTTATAGTTACTAAATTCAGGAGTTATTGCCAAACTAATACGAAGTTTTTCTCCATACTTAAATTTAAGTTCATTGGTTTGGATATATTGTTCATTTTGCAAAATCAATAAAGATGAAGAAATACCCTCATCATTTAAAGTTTGGTCTAGATTGATTGTAAAGAATTCAAACACTTGTAAAACCAAAAAAGATGAATTATTGTTTTTAGTCCAAATATCTGTTAAATTCCATTGATAAATAACATTCCATTGTAAATTTTCATTATTGTATGTTTCAAAATTAGAGCGTTCACCAAATAATGCAATGTCCTTTTGTTGAAAACAATTAAAAACAACATTATTTGTTTTGCCAATAAAATCAAAATTTGAAGAATTATAAGTATAAACATAAGACAAAGAACTATCCAAAGAAGAAAAACCACTAACCTGTCCAAATATTTTACCAATATAAGTATTTTTATTTGATTCATCTTGCGTATAGTTAAAGTTTATATTTCCGCCACAAAAACAATTACTTACTAAACCAACAGAAGATTTTTCAACAAAACCAATAAAACCTCCAATTATCAAATCAGTTTTAGGTTGATTAAGATTATTTAAAACATTAACATTAATAATTTCATCAATTAGCGGTACAGTATAACAATTGTAAATCTTGCAAGCAACACTTTGACCAACTAAGCCACCAACAACTGTTTGAAGAGCCTCTGAAGAAGATTGAATAACTTTAAGATTAGTGTTTGAATAGCAATTTGAAATAACACTACTTTGAGCAAATCCAAATAGAGACCCAACAGCAATTGAAGATTTTGCAGAAACGCTAACACTTCCATTGATACTTATACTTGAAAAATCACTGTTATAAGCACTTTGAGCAAGAATTCCAAAATTAGTATTAGCAAAATTATCTTTTGCGTTATAAACAATGGTATCAATAGTTTCAATAGCCAAATCAAAAATCTTAGAATTGTTTATATTAATAAAAAGTTGTTTATTTGTGGAAATAGTATAACCATTACCATCTAAAACACCACTAAAATTAATAGGTGTCCAATCATTAAGAATGATATCTTGGGTTAATTGAAAAGAACCTGAAGGATTTTCATTTAATTGTTGATAAAAATTATCATTATTTAAAGAAATATAACTATTAGCAAAAACATTATAGTTATTGTTTTTGCTAAAAGTTACAAAACAAAAATAAGAAACCAAAAGTCCCAAAATAAAAATTAGAGGTAAATAAACAATCTTATAATTTTTCATAAACTCCTCACAATTCAAATAATTTTTTATACAATTCTGTATTAAAAATTAATATCAATGTAAATGTAAAATAAATTTCTATTTAATATTATACCATAATATAACAAAATTACAAATAAAAGTTATAAAAATTAGTAAATGAAAAATAAATTAACAAAAAAACAAAACCATTTCATTAATTAAACTTAATAAAAATTTCATAATAACTTCAAATTTATTTAAAATATATTTTATTGAAAGAAGGAAAAACTAATCTTAAAAATTATCATATTAACAAAAATAAAATAAAAAACAAATATAATCTTTATTTATATTAAAACAAAAAATTAACAAATTTTATAATAAGACATTATAAAAAAATATTTAATTTTTGAATAAAATATTTAAGTAAATAAAATATAAAGTATACAATCTTGTAAGTAAAAAAAAAAAAAAATAAAAAATTATAACTTTAAAAACATTTCTAATTTAAAAAATATTTATAATCTAACAATATTTTTAACAAAATTTGTAATTTAATAATATTTCATATTTAAAAACATTTCTAATTTAAAAATATTATAAAATTTTATTTAATTTAAAAATTTAAAATAATTAGAATTTAATTTTTCCCTATTTGATTGTATTTTTCTTTCTTTATCCTTTTGAACTAAACTTTTCTTTTTAAAAAACTCACAATTTTTTTCCGCATTAAACATTATGTAATACCTTAATTCATCAAGAGCATGGTCATCTTTTTTGGTAGGATTTTCACCACTTCCCCAAAAATATCCTTTTATCTCTCTAATTAAATTAACACAATTTTTAAAAATAAATAATTTTGTTTGTCCTTCTGCATTACACAAATACTTTTTAACCATATTAATACCAGCAAATAAATCTTTTTTAATTGAAGTATTAACTGCAATTCCATAATCATAAAATAATTCGCTAACACTTTTTTCACTAGCCAAAGTACGTTGATTAGCCGCACTATCAATAAGAGCGGAAATCATACCATTATAAAGTTTAGGCCAATTCAACGTTTTGCAAATATCTTTTATTGCGTTGGCATGGAATTCTAATGACTTATCTGCCATATAATGCTCAGCAATAACATAAACATTACCATCAAAATCTTGTGCATACCAATGAGCAGAAAGCGGATTATGTAAGCCAGGGTCAATTGATATTATATCAAACCAATCTTGCGGAACATTGAATGGTTCAATAACATGAATATGTTCGTCAAATTCTTTATAAACTAATCCGCCATTACCAACAAATTTACCATAACATCTACTCTCCAACTCGGATTTAGAAATAGACTGTGATAATAAGCGAATTTCTTCGTCATCAAGAAAAGGATTATCACTCCATTCCATAAAAATATAAAAAACTTCATCATCATTAAATTTATTTAAGTAAATTAAATCATAAACCCAAGTCAAACCTTTTAAAGGAGTCATTGTTCCAAAAATTTCACCTTTTTTGTCCAAAACCCTCATCTTACATTCTAAATAAATGTCATATGGAGGCTCTTCATCAAACCAGACAAAATCTAAACTTGTTCCTTGAAATTTTTCTCGACCTTGATCACAAGACTTGAAACCAATTTTGCTATAACCCCCAAAAATATTTTTTATTTTTATATAATCAATAATTCCATTTTCAGGACTATCCTTCCTACCTTCTAGCATAACAATTTCTTCAATCCAATCTGGATTGAGATAATATAAAATTTTTTCTTGAGCAACATCTCTTTGAACTTGACGTGAAACAGAAACAACCCAACCAGTTATATTTTTTTTGTTTTTTTTGTAAGGATGAACGCCTCTGGCAAGCCAAACAACTTCAACTGCACCACATTCAGTTTTACCTGTTCTATTTCCACCAAAAACCCATCTATTTCTTTTTTTACTTTTATGAAATTCTATTTGTTTTTCGTGTATTTTACTTCCAGAATTATAAAATTTTAATTTATCTTTTTTCCTTCTTTCATTTAAAATATTTTCAATTTTTTTAATTTGTAAAATAATGTCTTTCATATCCTCTCCCAGATAATTATTTATAAAAATCTTTTATTAATAAAATATAAAGTTGTTATAAAAATTAAAAAATTAATGGCGTCTTAGCGGATTGTTTCCAATCCGCTTTGCACTTTCAGTGCAAGACGAACACAGTTCGTAAAGACGCCATCTCAAAAACCAACTGAACAACTTCCAAATAAACTAAAAAATCAACATAAAAAGTTAAAAAATTTTAAATAATATATGCTATGATAAAACTATGAAAAATGAAATAATAAAAATCTTAAAAATAATATTAATAATAGTTATTTCAAGTTTATGTATAATTACAATTTCTATCTTAAATATAAATAAAAACAGTTCAAATAATTTAACTGTTTTTTTACATAATCAAGAACAAAATAAATTAAACACAAAATTTAAAATAGAGCCAAGCAACACCCAAGCAACAAATACAAAAGAAAACCAAAATGTAAATTTAGATGAAGTAGCAATTCAAAAAAAATATAAAATTAAAGAAGAAAATAATCAAAAATTTATATTACAAGAATTAAATTCAACAAATCAATTTTATGCTAGAATAGAAACTGAAAATATATATTTTTATTCTCAAGCAGTAGATAATAATATATATAAGATGTTTGAAATTCCTAAAACATATTTTGTATTATTAACAGGAAACGCTGGAGATGAACAAGATATGTTTTATTTGGCAACCTACATGGATAAAAATGGTTATGTAAAAAAAAATGAAGTAAAACCAGTTGTTAATAAACCTATGAAACCTTTTGCGAATGATTTAAGTTTTAGTATATACTCACTATCTGGACTAGATTTAAGAGAAAAACCAGAAATAACTCCATTTAATATAATAACAAACATACCATTTCTAGAAAAAAATTTAATATATTATGGTGATATAATAGGAGAAGAAATGGTTCCAGAACTAGGAGAACAATGGTATTATTGCAAATATCTAAGCGGAAATAATAGTTATTATGGGTACTTATATGCACCTTATTGTTATTTAGGGCCCTATTATTCACCAAATACAGAAATTGTTGAATATTATAACGGCGAATTGTTTGAAGATAAAAACACTCCAACCAGCACTTCTCCTGAAAATCCCATTCTATTATCCAACGAAATAAAAATAATTATAATTATATGTGCCTGCCTGCCTTGTTTATTTATAATCTACCTACTATTTAAACCAACCAAAATAATGTTAGATAACGGTAATCAAAGCAATAAGAAAAAATATAACAAATTGAAAAAAAGTGAATACTACGAATACGACGATTAAAAATATTATTATGCAAAAGAAAGAAGAATTAAACAAAAATTAATAGAAAAAGAAAAAAAGAAAATAATTATTTAAGAAGCGCATCACAACTAAGAGAAGAAATATAATCTTGATTCAAATTTCTAGCAGACAAAACATTATAAACGCCCAACATCCACTTATCTGATTTAATAAGATTAAAAAGATTAATTTCCTCAAAACCATATTTTTTCATAAACATTAAAGATAATTTCAAAGCCTGAGTTGTGTTTCTCGAAAATGTTCTTTCGGAAATTTGCAATCTATTTAAAATAAAGTCCATTTTTTGACCATCAATATATCTCATAATTAATAAACGAGCAAATCTAGAAGGTAAATTATGTAAAATTTTTTCAACTAAAATTTTTAAATTAATTAATCCAATTTTTTTATCTATTAAATCAATAATATTTTGAGAAACTTCCCAAACAGAATTTTCAAAAGGTTTTTTTGATGAAACATAAAAAGAATTAACAGCACGATTTTTTATAATTTGGTCAACAGAATAACATAATTTATCTAAAAATCTATATGCGACGAATGCAGTTTTTGCAATATTAATATTATTCATTATCCCTCCCTTTAATATCTTAAATTTTTAAAAGACATAAGTCAACATTTTTAGACAAAACACTACATTTTTGTACAAAACTATTTATTTTGTACAAAACTATTTATAATAAAAAAATATATGTATGGAATTTTTACGCTTGAATCGGCTTTTTCGAACATTTGTTCGACGGTTAGATTATAATACTTTGATTTGATTATGTCAATTAAAAATAAAATATTTACTAATACAAATTATCACCAAAATTCGTAAAAGCAATATTTTCAGTCATTAAATTAATAATTTATTTAAAAAAATATCCAACAATTGTGTTAGATATTTTTTAATAAACTTATTATATAAAGAAAAATTATTTAATTAAATATTTTAAATGTTTATTTAAAAACTCAATAAAACAGTATTAACAACATAGTTTACAATATAATAAAACAATAAATAAATCTAAATAATATACAATAAAAGCATTAAAATTTTTTTATAAATCTCTTAATATTTTTTTATAAATCTCTTAAAATCTTTTACAAATAAATAATAAATTATAAATTCATAAAAGTTATTTGCAAAGTTTTAATATTAAATAACTTTAATCTTTATTTTTAAACTTCTACCATAATAAAATAAAAATTGTTGTGCATATCCTGATAAATTTCCATATTTTTTAATTAAATTATTTCTAATTTCCGCACGATTAAAAGAAGTTCCAAAAAAATTGTTATATACCTTTTCAATCCATGTATCAACAGGAAAAACATTCATTCTATGAAAAGCAAATAACAATATACAGTCAGCAACTTTAGGTCCAATACCGCTCAATTTTATTAATTCATTTCTCAAAATTTCTGTTGGCAATTCTTTCAATTTATTTAAATTTATGTTATTTAGTTGTTGGATAAGTTTAAGAATTTGTGGAGCCCTATATCCAACACCAATTTTCAACCAATCTTCTAATGTTAGAGAATTTAATTTTTCTAATGTGGGAAAAGTATAATATGTTACTTTACTATCATTATAATAAAATAAATTTTTTGTTCCATAAAATTCCCTTAATAAAGCAATACTTTTTTTAATTCTTTTAATATTATTGTTAGCAGAAATTGCAAATGAAATAATAGTTTCTAAAATATCCTGTTTTAAAATTCTTATTCCTTCTCCAAAATGAATAGGTTTTACTAGAATTTTATCTCGACATAACAACTTTTTAATTTCCATATAATTAGTTTGCATGTCAAAAAAATTTTCAAAATATTTCTTATCTGTACAATAAACTTCATAATAATCTTTTTGTTGATTATTTATAATTAATCCAAAATTATTTCCAGAAAATATTTTTATATATTCTGGCATAATCTCAAAAGAAAAAATTTGTCCACATTCCAATGTTTGAACAATATTTAATATTTTTTTATCTATAATTAAAATATTTTTCATAATAAAAACTCTATAATTTATCTAAGTATGCTGGCACATTAGTCGGCAACAGCCGACAAAATGTTTTTAACATTTATTGTTTTGCATGCAAAACAAAATGTGCCAGCAAATTAAAGAACAAACTAATAAACAAAAAAAAATAAAGGTTAAAATTTTATTTAAATATCAAAAAAATAAAAATAAAACTCTAACCTTTAAATTAAGCCTTGTAAACACTAGCCACTTTTTTTCCTGCTTTTTCTTCAAATTTAACTTTACCATCAATTAAAGCAAAAAGAGTGTGGTCTTTACCCAAACCAACATTTAAACCAGGATAAACTTTAGTTCCTCTTTGACGCAAAATAATAGAACCTGAATGAACTAATTGACCATCTCCTGCTTTAACGCCTAAACGTTTAGCCTGACTATCACGACCATTCTTACTGCTTCCGCCCCCTTTTTTATGAGCGAAGAGTTGAAGATTAATAAATTTCATTTTATCCTCCTATAATATTTTAACAAACTTAGGATAAGAGTTTGCAATTTCACAAAAAGAATAATAAATTGTTTGAAAGAACTTATTAGCAATTATGGAATCCTTTTTATTTTTTAATTCCAAGTAAAAAAAACCTTGTTTATCATCTTGCTTGTGAATAATTGGAAGATTTAAAACTTTCGATAAAGCAATGTGTAGTGTCCCACATAAAGTGGAGATAGCACTGCAAACAATATCTTGACCAAATTCAGCAAACCCCGAATGTCCAGAACATTCTAAACCCCAAAAATCATCATTACATTTTAAAAATCTAATAGTAGTCATGAACCACCTTATTTAATTTCAATAATTTTGATTTCTGTGTATGGTTGACGATGACCATATTTTCTTTTTGTGCGTTTTTTAGGTCTATAAGTTGAAACCAAAATTTTATCAGCTTTTCCATGTGAAACAATTTCTGCTATAACTTTAACACTTTCTGCCTTTTTGCCTACTTTTATAGAACCATTTTCATTAACAAAGATAGCACTAAAAGTTAATTTTTCGCCTTCAGGTTTATCAAGTTTTTCAACCTTTAAAACATCACCAACATTAACAGAATATTGTTTACCTCCAGTTTCAATAACTGCGTACATATTTTTCCTCCTCTTTATAAACTCGCTGTTTAAGGTGTGGCGTACCAACTTTTCTTTATGGACAAACCATAAAAACCCAATCCAAGCGGATGATTTAAAATTTTAGCATAATTATTGTTTTTTGTCAAGAATATAAATATAAATAATAAAAAATAAAACTTAAAATACAAAATTTAACAAGAATATAAGTAAAAACTATAAAAAAAGAAATTTTACTATTTAGCAAAATTTCTTTTTTTATTAAGAACGAGCATTTAATTTAATACCAGGTCCCATGGTTGTACAAATAGATGCGTTTTTAATGTATTGCCCTTTTGATGACGCTGGCTTAGCTTTAATTATTGCATTCATAATAGCTTCATAATTTTCAATTAATTTATCTTTTCCGAAACTAACTTTTCCAAAACTAACATGAATATTGTTAAATTTGTCTAAACGATATTCCACTTTACCCGCTTTAACATCAGCAATTGCTTTGGCAACATCATTTGTAACGGTTCCAGATTTAGGATTAGGCATAAGTCCTTTTGGTCCCAAAATTCTAGCAATTCTTCCAACAACACCCATCATATCAGGTGTTGTTATACAAACATCAAAATCTAACCAATTTTGACTTTGAATTTTAGTTACTATTTCTTCAGCACCAACAACATCTGCACCAGCTTTTGTTGCTTCATCAGCTTTATCACCTTTTGCAATAACTAAAACTTTAACATTTTTACCAGTTCCGTTTGGTAAAACAACAACGCCACGAACTTGTTGATCAGCATTTCTTCCATCAACACCAAGTCGCAAATGAAGTTCAAGAGTTTCATCAAATTTAGTTTTTGATAAACTTGTTGCAAGTTCAATTGCCTCGTCAATTGGATATAATTTAGTATTATCAACTGCCTCTTTCGCAGATTTATATCTCTTACTTATTGCCATTTTCATCCTCCTCTACCGTTATTCCCATACTTCTTGCAGTTCCTGCAACCATGCTCATTGCACTTTCAATAGAGGACGCGTTAAGATCTGGCATTTTTATTTCTGCAATTTCTTTAACCTGAGCTTTAGTCAATTTTCCAACTTTACTTGTATTAGGTTTTGCAGATGCTTTATCAAGACCACATGCTTTTTTTATTAAAACTGGTGCTGGAGGAGTTTTCATGATAAATGAAAAACTTCTATCTTGATAAATTGTAATTTCAACTGGAATAATCATTCCAGCTTGAGATGCTGTTTTTTCATTAAATTCTTTGGTAAAAGCAGCAATATTAATTCCATGAGGACCAAGTGATGAACCAACTGGTGGTCCTGGTGTTGCTTTACCAGCTGGCAATTGAAGTTTAACAATTGCCGTAGGTTTTTGTTTAGATGCCATACTATTCTCCTTTTAAGTGGTATTTAGGGAAATGGCACATTCCCTCCCACTTGAAAATTTTATATATTAACGCATAAAAGCGATAATAACTTATTAAAATAAAATATCACATTTTGTTAAATCATTTAAATGTTTTGATAAATAATTTTTTAATAAAACAATTTTCATTTTAACACACTTGATAAAAAATTGCAATAGATTTTATTAAAACGTTATACATGGGCACTGCACCAACTTAACGTTGGTGCCAAGCACTTGTTTAACAAGTGCTTTCTGTTTTGCTTGCAAAACAGAAGTGCCCTAGCCCATAACAAACCATAATGAATCAAAAAATCATAAAAACCAAAACCAAACAATTTAATTATTAATTTTTCTAATTTGAGAGTAATCAAGTTCAACAGGTGTTTCTCTTCCAAACATTTCAACAACAATTTTAGCTTTTTTATTTTCTGCATCAACAGAAACAACTTTACCAACAAAATTATTTAGCGGACCGTCAAGAATTTCAACTTTATCCTCTGGTTTTAAATCTAAATCAGTGTGTAAAGGTTCAAGACGCATTTTACGAACTTCATCTTCTGTTAAAGCCAAAGGTCTTCCTTTAGGACCAACAAAACCAGTTATACCTCTTGTTCTGGTAATGTTATGCCACAAATCATCACCATAAATCATTTTAACTAAAATATATGATGGCATAAGTTTGCGTTGAACAACTTTAGTTTTTCCTTTTTTTTCTTCAATAACTTCTTCCATAGGAATAACAATGTCAAAAATTCTATCCTGAAGATTAAATTTTTCAATAACAGTTTCGAGATTTTCTTTTGCAACATTTTCATAATTAGAAAAAGTATGCAAAACATACCATTTAGCCTCTTCCATCATACCTCCTTAGGCATTCAACCCGCCAATAAACCAATTGTATGCGAGTTCTAAAACAGTGTCAATTCCCAATAGAACAACAGCAAAACACAAAACAACAACCAAAACAGTTCCTGTTTTTTTCATAACCTGTCCAAAAGTTGGCCAAGTTACTTTTTTAAGTTCGCTAAAAACCTCTTTGGTTTTCTTTTTCATTCTGCCAGGTTCTTTTTTTGATTTTTTCTTTTTTGAGTCTTTAACATTATCAGACTTGGTAGAATTTTTTTCATCTTTGCTGACAACTGTATCATTTGTTACCTTAGAAGAATTTTCAACATTATCAACATTTACTGTAGATGAATTATTTACCACTTTTTCAGATGTAGTATTTTGATTTAGAGATTCTTTATTTTCCAAATCACTACTCTTTAATGCTAAATCTTCTGCGTTTAAAACTTCGGCTTCTAATTTTGATGTTTTAGGAGCACGTTGATTTTGAGCTGCTTGCTTTAACTTCTTTTTAGTGTTCTTACTAGGCATTTTAAACTCCTGTTAAATTTTATTAAATTACTATAATAAATTGATTTAATACAAAGATTTCATTTTTTATATGAAAATAAAATTAATATTAAAATTTAATGAAACAAAAAAATAATTATTTGGTTTCTTTGTGTAATGTAGTAGTTTTGCAACGAGGACAAAATTTGCGTAATTCAATTCTTTCTGGATTATTGCGTTTATTTTTAGTTGTTGCATAATTTCTTTCCTTACATTCAGTACATGCAAGAGTTATTCTCTCGTTGATTTGACTTTTCTTTTTAGCCATGATTTCCTCCGTTAAAAAAACTCCTAATGGAGTTATGTTTTTTGTATAATAGCATAAATATAAAAATATGTCAACATATTTTAAGATATTTGTTATTGCAATTGTTTATTTTGTTAATAAAAATTTAAAAATTTTAATTAATTCACTTTCCCCAGTTCCCTAACTTTAATCTGAAAAATCATAAACAAAAAAATTATAAGTAAATTTTTTTAATAATTTTTTGTGAGTTCAATTAATATGTTTTAAAAATTATTTAAAATTTATCAAAATTGATTAAAAAAAATAACCTTTAAAATTATAACAATTATAACAAAGTTAATTTTAAAGGTTAATTTAATAATGTAAAAAACAAAATATAGTTTATTGAAAATAAAAACGTATTGAACAAAAAATTTAGCAAAAACACTTCAATATTTTGTAATATTTATAAAATTAAACAGTATATGGAGTAACAACAATCCTTAAAGAAGACACATTCCCAAATAAATCTTTTAAATTTATTTCAATTTGATTTGTATTTGCAGGAATAGTTATTTGTTTGGTTTCACTAGATGATGTTAAATTAAAAATTTGGTCATAATTTTTTGATGAAACAAACATAATTAAAGGTTTATCTGGATAAAGAATATTTAAAGCAATAGTTGTTGATAAAATGTCAATGTTTTGATTTTCTTGCAAAGCCCCAATATCAATAGGAATAGAAACCTTATTCCCTAATGATAAATAAGAAACATAATAATTTTGATTATTGTTTTCATCAGTTAATGTATAGTATGTTACGGAAGAATTATCAATTAAAGAAAAGTTATATATATCGTCAGTTATAAGAGTTGCTTGACCATAATTTGGCAATATATTTATTTGAGAAATAAAATAATTTGTGTTTTGTAAAGAGTAATAATTTAAAGCGTTAATTCCTGTAACAACATTTGACATATTTTTAATTTCAAACTTATAAGTTCCTTCCGAATCAAGTTTTCCAAAAACATTTTGCTTAATAAATGCAATTTTATGTTCACTAGAAAAAGAAGATATTTGATTTGTTATTTCGTTAATTTTAATAGAAGAAACTTCATCAATTCCAATAGCAATGGATTGTAAAAAATTGTCTCTATTAAAACTATCTTTATTGACAATTTGGAAAAATATAGATGAATCAGGAGATGTCACACCAGCAATATTTGACAAACTAATAGAATCACTAACTAAATGAGCGTTACCAAATGAAATTCCCCAATTTATAGGAGGAACATCAAATTGAAATTGTTGAAAAGATTGTCCATTAACACTTATAGATTTTTTATTTATCTCAGTTTCAGTATAAACTTCTGTAACACCAATTGTTGCTTGCCACTGCGTTGTAATACTGTTTTGAGAAGAAAATTGTTGAGAAATATCTTCGCTTATATACTTACTACAATCTTTTATTCTAATATCTCTTTGAGATAATTGACTATCAGGAAGAACAACTTCAACAACAACTTTACTTCCTGAAGTTTTAACTCCAACTAAATCAATATTACTAACAATGTCTTGAAAAGCAAAATAGTAATTATCACTAGAACTAGCAGTTTGATTAACATCTATGTAAGTTGGCATTAATATTTCTTGTATGTCACTACCAGAGCCAACTGTGTAACTTTGAGTTGGATAGTTATAGAATTCAACCGAAGTGTCAAATCCTATTGAAAAATTAATCATAGAAAGCGCATAATCTTCAACGAAAAAAGGATTTACAATATCATAATTATCTATAACAGCAATACTATAAACACGAACATCAGTTGAAACATTATAACCTAATAAAAGTTGATACTGCCCACCATCATCACAATTTAAACTATAACTTCCTAAAAATGCAACCGTACAATTTTGTAGATTTATGCCCCCAAGAAGATTTCGTAAATCAATAGCATATCCCAAAGGTCCAGCAAGTTTTTGATTTTCAACGGTATTTTTAATACCTATAACCTTACTTTGCAAATTACTATTTTCACTTATATAAGAAATTTGGAAAAACATGGTTTGGTCTATAAGAGCGCTTTCGGTATTTTCAGCATAAACAACAGATAAAGAAGAGGAAACATCAACGCTTTCAATACTTTTAATAGTTATTTTATAATTATAATCAGTCCCAACAAAAATTTCAGAAAATATATCATTCAATTCTATTTGAACATTATAAAAACCGTCATCACCCTTAAATATTTGTGCAATAGTGTTGTCAACACCATTTATAGAATTACTATAATTTAGATAATAAACGCCATTATTATAACCAACGGTCAAATAAAAATCTGTTGAAGTTTTAGATGTATTAATACTGCTTGTTGGCAAAGCCAATGCTTGCAAGGTTATTCTTTGCCCTATTGAGCCTTGTGTTTCATTTAAGTTGATTTTAATATTCAAAAATCCATTTTGAAATGAAGCATTATAAATCCCTGAAAAAACCGTTACAACAGAAAAATTACAATCGTTAGCATCTTCGTAGGTATAGTAACTGCCAGTGTAAAAACCGAGTTGCAATTCTTGAGTTTCTTCATTTTCTTTAACAAGTTCTTCCATATTAGGATTATCTTTTAAGATATCATCAATTTTAGCAACACGAGATGTAAATTCATAAGGCGTGTTTATTGTATAACAAAGCCCGCCAAGATTTGGCGAGTTTATTTTTATATTATACATTCCAGGAACTGGAACAGAAACAGATGTCAAATCCATTTTTATAAATATGTCACCAATGTAAACTTTTTGGTCAACTTGTCCGTGAACATAAGTGTAAACAGAAACTTTAATATAATGTTGTTCTGGGTCGAAACTTGAAGTTGTTTGTAAACTATTGTCAGGATTCAAGAAAGCAGCACCTGTTGCAGTTGTTGTTTGATTTTCGTCAGTTGTTTGAATTTCAAAATACAAATCATTTTCCGCTTCGGTTAACAAGGTTATATCATTACCATAATAATCATCGAGAATATAATTTCCAGCCCAGTTTTCAAAAGGTATTTGATATTGATTTTCACCAACAGGAGTACATTGATTAAAATAGATTATATTATAACTATTACCATCTTGTAAAACTCCACTAGCATCAATTTGATAGTATTTAGGAGTTACATTATAATTAACATCAACATAATAAACAACATTATCTTTGGTGTATTTAACTAAATAGAATTTTTGAATATTAGATTTAACTTTGTTTGAAAATTCGCTACTAGCAAGAATATCAATTTTGTCGGAATAAACATTATTTTCAATTGGCATTTGAGAAATAGAGAAATCATCAATCGTATGAACATAAGTGCAATTATTATTAACCGCATCATAAGTTGCTTCAACACTACTTGTCGTTCCGTTTAAAACAGGACTAATAACATTTTGATAATCATATTCAGTTCCCGCTTCGATATTTGTTAAAGTGTAGATAACTTCAATCTTATAAGAAACATCAACTTGCAAACCATATTTTTCACCTAAAATACTATATAAAGAAATGTAATAATAATGAGGATTGTTATTTGTTATTCTATAAGTTTTAGATTTAATTGATGCTTGACCATTTTCATCATCAAAATGAACACGAACATCAACATCTCGTCCGCTATATCCACCAGCAATACTAAGAGTTAAGGTGTCGTTATAAATTGTTATTCCTTTAAGTTTTTGCATATCATCAGCAGTAACAACATTTTTATCTTTTTCATATAAAGACAAATTATTAAGACGAGGGTCTGAAATATTTCCATTTGCTATTTTTAAAATTGCTTCATAAACTGATGTTGATTGTGTTCCATCAATATTAAGATTAAAAGGAATGTCAACCTTATAAGTTTGATTGTTAAGAGAAACATTAATAGTTGAAGAATTATCAACATTTAAAGTAACAACACTTAAAAGTTTATCTTGTATTAACTTAATTGAAGAATTATTATAGACATTTGCAGAATTTATAGAAGATATTAAACTAGTTCTATCTTCATTATAAATACCAACAAATCCAGAAGATGATTGTGCAGGGAAAGAATGTTCAGTATCACGATTCCAGCCATTTACAATTGTTTGAGTGTTGATTTCAATTGCCCTACTACTTTGACCATAAGTTTTGTAGTAATAAACCCCATTTGCATAGTAAACAACAGAAACAGTTTGATTAGAGAAAGAGTTATAGAAAATATAACTACTTGAAGAGGATTGCTCACCGCCATTAATGGTGTAAGAAGTTAAAGGACAAAGAACAAATCCACTATTATTTGGCAAAATTATAGATTTTATTGTAAAAGTGTAGTTGGAGAAAGCCAAATTTTTGAAACCAGTAAATTCATTGATAGGATAATAATAATTGTTATAAGTTGCTTGTTTAACATCACCACTTGCGGTTTTTCCAACATTTATAACAGCAGTTGCAACAGAAACACTACTACTACCAGTTCCACTTGTTGCCTCAACACTAATAGAAGCACCATTTAAAACAGAAGGAACAACCAAAGTAAATGCAGTGTTGGATAGGTCTATTTTTCCAACATTTCCATCGACGGTTTCATCTCTAACATATATATAATCACTAACATTAAAAGATTGACCTTCACGAACATAAGAAGTTTGTCCACTGCTAACAGTATAACGTTGAACTAAATTCATTCCCGCATCAATTATTATTGTTTCAAAATAGGTATTGCCATTCAAAGTTCCGCTAACATCAAGCGTTATTTTCAAAACAACTGGTTGTTTTTTCAATGTACTTGTTGCATAGAAAGATGCAGGTTGAACGCTAATTTTACCAGTGTTGTAATTATCCTGACCAGGATTAGTGTTATAACTTTCAACATTAACATCAGCAATTGAGTAAGTAACCTTATAATTAAGCCCTAAATCTAAAAGATTGTCAAGATTGTTGATTTTGAATAAGTAATCAGCCTTTTCAGTTCCGTTCGCTGTGTAAGAATTATCAACAATACCAATAGTTGAGCCTTCATAAACATCGCTATTTGAAGCACCAATTATAGCACTAGCATAACTTAAAGCATCTTCTTGCTGAGCAATTAAATGAAGATAGAAATAGCAAACATAACCATACTTATCTTTTATTTCTATATAGCCATACTTATCACCATATTTTGCAGTATTAGAAGTGTTTTGAAGAATAATATAATCTTTAAAATAAGAACTTCCTTGATTGTAAGATTTATCTAGTTCAACATAATTTGCAATTTCATCTTTTATGGTTAACGCAAAATTACCTTGTGTTGCATAATTAGTTGAATTATCACTACCATTATAAATATTTATAAAATTAGCACTTGAATCTTTGCTCGCAAGGAATATTCTAGTTATTAAATTAGAATTAGTTGAATCATAACGAATTTCAAGAGGGTTATCCGCACTATTAACACTTGTAAAAGATATATCATTGTAAAGTTGAACATTCCAAACAGGCTTAATTAAAACTTTAACAACTGTATATGCCATGCTTCCTTCAACACCATCAGCAGAGAAACTAATTAAAATGTAAACATAATTACCGTTATTTTCAGCCCCATCAGCACGAATAGTAAAATCATATGTTCTTTGAATATTTTCAATTTGTTTATAACCAATAGAAAGGAAATCAACATAGTTATAGAATTCGCTACCCAAATTAACATAATTAGGATTATAATACTCTATGTATTGATTGTTAATATAATTAATGTTGTCAATTGATTTAGTTGTTGGATATTGAGAGTCTGTTATCATAATAACTCTTGCCTCAATAGTAACATCATTATCAGCAAAATAATTTTGAGAGAAATCATTACCATTAAGACGCGTTATTTCAAATTCTTGTAAGCCAGAGGAAATTTCGTCGCCAGCATTCATAACAATTTCATAATTATCAGAATTAAAATTAGGGTCAGCGTAAAAATCATAAAGCAAAGTATACGCATATTTAGCGAACTCAACACCTTTAACATTAACTGAAACATATGCAGGAGCATTAATTGCTTCTTGTGAATTTTTGTTTATAACAAACTTAGAAGCATTTTGAGTATCAAATAAAATATATTGAGAGAATTTTTCGTAACTCAAAGTTTCGCCCATGAACGACGTGTTGGCCCTATAAGACAACTGTGCATTAGTTCCAGCATCAACAAACTGCAAGTAAATACTGTTAGAAACGGTAGTTTTGAAAACGTAAGCATTTGCATCATCATTAATTGTAACTAATAAATTATCCAAAGATATTGCTTCTCGACCACTTAAAGCAAGAGAAATTATTGAATCAGAAGAACGAATATTAACACTGCCAACTTTATTATTCTCACTAACAGAATTAATGTAAAAATTCCAAACATCAGTTTTACTACCAAGATTCAACGTGTAATTTTCACGAAGTTTAAACTGAATTAAAGCGTCAGAGTTGGCAAAAATATTGCCAGTTGCACCATTTTCAACATAAAATATTTCAAATTCATCATCAATATTTTCATAGGATTTTACATCATTATGAGGAGTTATTGAAATATCAAAAATATTACTAATTTGAGAATAGAATGTTATGTTATAAGTTGCACGATGAATTCCGTCAATATAAATGTTTAAAGATAAACCAGCAGTTATATTAGTTGATATTTCATTTCCTCCAACCCATTGAATCATAAAGATAGTATCAACAGTTGCACCCGCATCAAAATCAATATCTTCATTTAAATAACTTTGACCATTATTAGAAACTCTAACAACAATATTATCTGTTTGACTTGCAACCGTTACATTTGTTCTAGCAATGATTGCAGGGGTAAAATTGATAGAAGTATTATGAGCATTTGTCAATTTAAGGCGAGCGGTATCAAAGAATCCTAAACCAGTTAATTTAATTTGCTCACTTCCCCCAGAACCAATTTGAGAATTATCAGAATGTTTATTTATATACGCCCCATTAAGATAGATAGCCTCGTAGTCAATACTATGATTCTCATTTGCAGTTGGATATTGAGGAGTTATATAAGCATCAGGAGAAAGCATAAAACTAAATCTAGAAGTAATTGAAAAATCATTTTTTGTCAATCTAATTTCAATTAAAATTTCAACTGATTCAGCAGGTGAATTAAGTGTTAACGCAACTCCATTATTTTGCAAGTCAACCTCAGACTCAGCGATTGAAACATATTCACTACCCCTTAAAACATTAAGTTTAATTTGATAATCATCTAAAATATCAAGAGATTTAATACTAAATAGATAATCATTACTTTCAACATCGCTTTCTTCAAAAAGAATATTAGAAATTGATAATTGTCCATTATCATCAGTTGGATATTCGAAAATACCATCAACACCAACAGTCATATATTTAGGAGCATCAAAGTTGGATATGATACTATTTTTGATATTAAAATCAACAGCAAAAATATAATCATCTAAGTAAGTTTCAGGTGCAAATTCAGAGAGAGCAACTTTAACTAAAACATTATACTCACGAGCCTGGTCTTGAGTAAACAATAAATTATCAGCATTCAAATAAGACTCACCGCCGTTAATAGAATAATACCAATATTGAGAAGGAACATTCATAGGAGTTAAACCGTTATTGAGAGAAAAAATGTTAGACAAATCAAAAGCAATATCTGTAAATGCAATATAAACATTTTGCTCTTCATCAAACAAAACAGTTGATTGATTATCATTAAAATGCAAATTCAAATTAGACTTGAAGACTAAAGGAACTTCGCAAAGTTCACCAAACATAGTATAATAAACCATGTTAATTTCGAGGTCACTAACAATTTCAACATCTGGTAAAATGGACAAGGTTTTAGAAATAGGATTTAATTCAAAATATTCATTAAGATTTCTACCATTAACATCATAAATATAATATTTTAAACCTTCAACCCTGTTTAATGTACTACCAGTGTTATTAACAAGGACAACCTTGGAAAAATCGTAAACATCACCATAATTAATTGTTTGTTTTTGAGAAGATAAACGCTGGTCAGTCAACTGTCCTAAATCATTTTCCAAAACAAGTTCATAGTTTATAGCATTGTAGTTAACGAAAATTTTATACACAACACCATTTCCCGTTGCGAATTGATTAACATTTTGAGAATTTTTCAAAATTGCTTCTGCATACATATAAATAACAATAATATCACGAGTATTTTTAATTGTTAAAGTATTAGTATCCGGAGCAAAGGAACAATAGGCATTAAAAGCATTAGGGTCTTGTGTTGTAACACCATTAATATTAATGCTTTGAATTTGCATAGCCAAAGAATAATTATCAGCATTAGTAAATCCAATTAACTCATTTCCATATTGGAGCATAATTCTCTTGACATTTTGACCAAGTGAACTAGACGGCATATTAGAAGGAATGTTGTCATTAAAATTTATAACTATATCTTGATTATTTGTAAAGTATACATACTCCCCTTCATCACCTGTTAATGAAGAATTTGAATTAATAGGCTCATTGTAATAAGGATAATAAATATTTAAAGCGGAATTAGCAATTATAAAAATTCTATATGCAGAAACAATACTATCTGCCTTTTTAATCAAAAGCCAAACAATTTGATTGCTAGTTGAAGAATTTGCAGTTAAAAGACCAAGATTAGCATTGTAGGTAGCATATTGAGAAACATTTAAATTATTAAGACTATCAAAATCAAAATTATCTCCAATTTCATCAACAACAACAAAATTGTAATGTGAACTATTGTTTAAAAATTCCAACGCCAATCCAGAACCACGATTTTCCTGCAATTCGGTAATGCTAGAAATTATATCCACTGAACTAAAAACACCAATAAAATCATTTTGTGCAACTTTATAATTTGCATCAATAATTTGTTCATCAATAACAACCCAGCCATCACCATCACGCCCAACAACACTAACACTTCCTTCACCAACTGCGACATCTTCTTCTTGAAGAGCGAATTTAAAAGTTGTGTTTGCAACGTTAATACCATTAACTTGATAGTAATAATATTGCCCATCAACAAAAGCAAGTAAGAAAACATTTTGTGGAAGGAGATTTTTGAAGGTGTAAATATTATCAGTATAAGAAAGAGTGTAATTTTGGGAGATTAAACTAGAAGTTTTTCCACTATCATATATATCATATATATCATTTTCAATTAAATAGTTGTTATGGTTTTGAAGATAACCAAAATCATTATTAGTAATAATTGTTGCCTCTGGATTAACAGCATTAACAACATCATATTGAACACTGCCAATTTCAACAGGAACAAACAATACAGGGAAAGTTATAATTCCAACACTATTAGACAATTGTAAATAATTTCCTGTGGTGAAAGAATTTAATCCGCTAACAGTTATTGTTGAACCTGCAATATTGCTTGTTGTATAAACGTTTTGTAAATTAGAAGGATTAAAGGAAGCAAAATCAACATTTAAGAAAAGATTTTTAAGCAAATCAATATCATAGGTTTTATTAGAAACAAGAGTTAAATGTAGTTTTCCATCAAAATTAGTAAACATAGTTTTATAATCTTCACTCTCTGTATTAATAGATATATTAGGAGAAACTGTTAAGAAAACCTGTCCTATAACACTTCCACCATAAGTAACATCAACTATAACAAAATATTTTCCCAACAATCTTTCATTAGCAGAAATAGTAAAACCGTTAGTTGAAAAGATATTAGAAGTTAAAGTTTTAGAACCATCTGCATTTATAAGATAAACTTGTTGAGTTGAAATATCATTATCCAAGGTTTCAGCAATAGAAACTTGAATAAATGAAGAAGTTATTTCTTTATTTCCAACTATTCTTTTATAATCAGTTGTAGTTATAATATTGTAAGGAAGTCCTAAATCGGAAATTGTAAGAGTTTTATTTAAGGTTTTATCTATTGCATTATTGAGTTGAAGATTAGGATTTACATACAAATAAATTTCTCTTTTGAAATCATAAGCACTACCCGCTCCCTCACCACTAGTTATTGTTATAGTTTGCATTCCTAGTTCATCAGCAAGAAAAGCAACAGTCAAAATCGCCTGAGATTCTAACTCATTGTTAACGAAGAATCTACTATCACCGTCAGCAAAAAAGAAATTACTTTGTGCAGTATTACAAAAATAACCAACAGAAAAAGACTCTCTCAATTTCATTGTAAAAGAAATTTGAACTTGAACATTATTGTCTGAATAAATGCCATGATAAGTGTTGTTTTGAACATAATCACTAGCACCTTCTTGCTCTGTTATAACCGAATAAGTGGTGTCAATATTAGGAAGAATGTTTAATTCAATTTGAACAACATAACCAAGCCCAGTATTAGCCTTGATATTGAGTTTAATAGCAGTACCAATAGTTTTTAAAATTTCAATAGTTCGCCCATCATCAGATAGCCTCAAACAATCTTGATATGTAGATTGCCAATTAGTTGTTTCAAAGTTAAATGAAATTATATCATACAATTGATAAGTTATGTTATTTTGAGTGTTATCATTATCTAAATTAACTGCTTGATATAAAATATCCAACAATCCATTTTCACCAAGCAAATCAATATTAGCATTTTTTGCACCATATCTTGTTATTTGAACAATTTTATTGTTATTTTCTAAATAATCATCTGTTATGTCAACAAAAAGATTTTCAAAATAACCATTATTAATATTGCCCTGATTAAATTTTACCTGTGTTAATAATCCAATACTACTTTCTTGAAGATATAAAATAGCAGTTGGTTTATCAACTTCTGATAACATAGAAGAATATTCTATCATACTAACAATTTGATTATTTTTTAAACTAGAAGTTGTTTGAGAAGTTATGCTAAAATCAGAACTAGGAACATCTATAACATTTCCAAACTTATCATGAAAAATAAGAATATATTCACCATTAGCGTAAAGAACCAAATCACTAACATCTAAACCATTTTGCATATAAACAGTTTCAACAGAACTTGCAACAAAAGAATCAGGAGAAATTTGAGTTCCTGCTTGAAGCATGAAAGACTTAACAACAGGATTGTCTTCTGTTGTTTCAACACCAAACTCAACGGTGTAGGCTTTAGCGTCGTAAATTTCAATTATTGCATAACCAATATTAGTTTCTTGATATTTATCGGCAATTTCAACTGGCAAAACAACATCTTGAACATAAATTTCAAGTTTTTGAGTTTCAGTTTGTTGATAAGATAATAAAATTTTTAAATCTGTATCAATATTTGTTTCAAGAGAAAAAACATCAATGTCAAAAGTCCATGTATTACCAACAAAATTACCACTTTCAACCGTTATGGAAGCATCTTGATTAAATAGAAGTAAATCAGACTCCAACCCAGACAAAGTCAATGCTTGTAAACTAATTTTACCATTATTCCAAGCATCAACAAATAAATTAACTTCTTTTAAAATATCAGTTGTAGCATCTGCGGTCAATGTTATGGATAAATTAAATATAGGCAAAATATCTTGATTTTGCATAAAAGACAATTTATTAACAGGGGTTAATGTGTTTTGAGAAATATTCATAACATTTCCCGCAGTTTTAACGTTTATAGAAGCCGATATATCTTGAATAGTTTTATCTATGTTAAATTCTAAAGGTTGATAACTTGCAACAGAATTTCCTTTAGGGGTTGAAATAGCATAAACTTCATAAAATCCATTGTTTTCAATTAAATGCCCTAAATAGTCTGTTTTTAAAACAACAGCAATAACATTAACACTACCCGCCCCCAAAGCACGAAGAATATTTCCATTAATTTCAAAAAGAGGAGCAGTTATATTAAATCGACTTAAATCAATTTTAGAAGCAGGTTGAATGTTTTGTAAAATAGAATTAACATCAACAATTTCATTAGTAGAGTAGGCATAAAATTTAACAAAAGAATAGGTTGAATTAACATTAGAAAATTGTAAGTTTTCTGCCAAATTATATTCAGGATAGATTTTTTGGTCGTCAATATTACTATCTATATAAGTTAAATTAACAGCAGTTTCATCAATCCAAGAAATAGATGAATTAACAATATTACCTGTAACAAAAGAAGTTAAAGTGTTATAAGAATAAAGAATTGTATTAGGAGTTTGGATAACATCATCTTTTTCAAAAAGTCTAACTTCAAAGAAGAAAGGAAGGTTTTCTGCAACACTAACAACATTCCAAAAACTATTATCAACATTGGAAGCAACAATATTAGGGAAATAATATTTATCATAAGTTTCGCCATAAGTTTCAGATATTAAAATGTATGAATCATTAGTTTTGTAGTATGCACCAGTTAAACTTTCAACATAAATTTCGCCAGATTTACGATAACGCTCGCTAATGATAGATGAAATTTCAACAAAATTATTACCATCAAAATAGTACAGCCCTTCCCCAGATTGATTAACACCAAATTCAAATTTTGTGTTTTCATCAAAGAAAATTTCATTTTTTGTTGCTTCTCTATAAACGCCAGCATCATTAACCAACAACCGCAAGCCAACATCACTTATTTTTCCTTGAAGCGAAGTTTTATCACTTGCGGTTATATTAATTTTTAAATTTGGCAAACCCTCTGTTAAAGTGTTAGCAAAAATTTGTGAAATTTGATTAACGGGTAAAGTAAATTTAGTATTAATATTAGAAATATCAAACCCAGCAACAGTTCTGTTGGTAAAAATCAAATCAGCATCACTACTACAACCATAACTAGTATTTTGTAAATATTTAATCAAATCATCTTCGGTAAGACCAAGAGACAAATAATAATCTTCAATGTTAGCCGTCAAGAAAGTTCTAGCCTTGATAGAGATTTTAGGAACACTTTCATTTGTTGTTTTTAAAACGGTGTAACCAGAAATGTTATAGTAGCCCAAATCATTCATTTCATCAATTATATCTTGATTTTCAGCGATGTAACCACGATTATTAAATGAGATATCAAAAAAAACTTTTTTTATTGTTTGTGAACTATATTTAAACTTACTTGTAGATGGTTTAAAAATGGCCTCCGCATAAAAACTTTCACCTAAAGCAAAAGAATTTTGTGGATTTTGTTGATTATCGTTTGTATAAGTTACAACTGAAATAGAATGAATAGGAACATCAACATGGACACTACAAGAAATGTCAATTGCTTTATCACTCTCACTTGAAGCAAATATTTCAGAAACTCCCCCAACTATCCATTTAATATTATTGTCAAGTTCTTCATTTGGTGCGGTTATTAAAGTAACATTAAAAGGTTTGCCAATCTCAACATTTTGAGGAATTTTAATAACTCCGTCAGTTATAAATCCATCAACAGCATCACCATCTTGGTCACGCAAAGAAAGAGTTACATTTTTTTCAGTAACACCTTCTGTTGAGGAATTAATAGTTAAAGTAAAATCAGAATCAACATAAAAATCTTTTTGTTCAAAGTGGATTTCAGTTGGTTCAACAACAACTTTATTAAAACTACCTGCCAAATACATTATACCTAGCACAGCACCAATAACACCTATTAAAGAGAAAAAACAAATCAAAAAAATCTTAAAAAATCTCATTTATCGCTCCTAAAAGATATAATTCCCTATTTTAATAAATTAATTATATATTTTTTAATTAATTTAGTCAATTAAAATTCTACACAATCACAAATTTTACATAATTTGTCGAAATAAAATGAAATTTAAAGAAAAATAAATAAAAATTTACAATAATTTATTTTCATCACAATTAAAATTTAATTAAATCAATTGAAAAAATAAAAAATAAAAATTAAAAAATAAAAAATAAAAAATAAAAATTAAAAAATAAATACAATCATTTTTATGAATATCATTTTTATTTTAACTAAATTTTAAAAAGATATTTAAAAAAATTAAAATATAATTAGATATGAAAATAATATAGAAAATTTATAATAACTTCTAATATTTATAAATTAATTTGAAAAAAATAATCACAAGATTTAAAATTTATAAAAAGTTTATAAAATAATAAATATAAATAAAAAAAAGAATTAAATAAAACTAAATTCTATTTAACTCTTTTTTTAAAATGATTTATCTTTAAATTTATAATGTGTTAAAATCTAAAATTTAAAAGATCAAGGAGATATCCAAATCATTTTCATTAAACAACTTCTTCATGACTTACTGAATCCTGTTTTCTAACAACAAGCGGTTTTGGGTTTTTACCATTAATATAATCTGCATTAATAGTAATTTTTTGAATTTGAGAATCACTTGGAGTTTCATACATAAGTTCCAGCATACTTCCTTCCAAAATTGTTCTTAGCCCTCTGGCTCCAGTTTTTAACTCCAAAGCCTTTTGGGCAACTGCCCTGATAGCATCAGGTTCAAAATTCAAATCAACCTCGTCAATTTTGAACATTTTTTTATATTGTTTGATAATAGAATTCTTAGGTTCTGTAAGAATTCTAATCAGAGCATTTTCATTAAGGTCGTTAAGTCCAACAACAACAGGTAGACGCCCAACAAATTCAGGTATAAGACCGAATTTAATTAAGTCCTGAGGTTGTAAATGCTTAACAAAATTTATTTGACTATTTTCAACTTTTGTTTTAACATCAGCATTAAAACCAATACTACTATCATTCATTCGTTTTTGAATAATATCATTTAAACCAACAAACGCACCACCACAAATAAACAAAATATTAGTAGTGTCAATTTGAAGCATTTCTTGGTGAGGATGTTTACGTCCCCCCTGAGGAGGAACACTAGCAACCGTACTCTCAATAATTTTAAGAAGAGCCTGTTGAACACCTTCTCCCGAAACATCACGAGTTATGGAAACATTTTGAGTTTTGCGAGCAATTTTGTCAATTTCATCAACATAAATAATACCACGCTGAGCCTTAGCAATATCATAATCAGCATTTTGAATTAATTTCAGCAAGATATTTTCAACATCATCACCAACATAACCCGCCTCAGTTAAAGTTGTTGCATCTGCGGAAGCAAAAGGAACTTTAAGAATTTTCGCCAATGTTCTAGCGAGTAAAGTTTTTCCACTTCCAGTAGGTCCAACCATAAGAATATTACTTTTTTCAAGTTCAATAGACAAATCTTTTTCTTCTTTTTCTTTTCTAGCAACAAGATTATAATTAATTCTTTTATAATGGTTATAAACTGCAACAGACAAAACTCGTTTTGCTTCATCTTGCCCAACAATATATTCATCAAGTTTTTCTTTAATTTGCTTTGGGGTTGGCAAATCAATAGTAGTTTCAACAGTAGTAACTTTATCTTCCTTGATAATATCACGACAAATATCAACACATTCATCACAGATAAAACTGTTGCCATCTGGACTTGCTATTAATCTTTTTGCCAAATTTTGCGGTTTACCACAAAAAGAACAAAACAAATCTTTTTCGTTTTCTTTCAAATTTCACCTCCTCTATTCAACTATAAAAGAATGTGTATAAAAAACAAAAATATACAAAAATAAGATAAAAAATTAATTTGTTTTTTCTTTATTTCTGTTAACAAAAATTTTATCAATCAAACCGTAAGATTTAGCCTCATCAGCAGTCATATAATTGTCTCTATCTGTGTCTTTTATAACCTTATCCAATGGTTGTCCAGTTTTTTCACTTAAAATTTTGTTAATTTTTTCTTTTGTAGCATTTAAGTGGTTAGCATGAATTAAAATATCACTAGCCTGTCCAGACAAACCTCCTAATAAAGGTTGATGAATCATAATCTCACTATTAGGCAAAGCATAACGCTTACCTTTTGCCCCTGCCGCCAATATAAAAGCACCCATAGACGCAGCAAGACCAACACAAGTTGTTGAAACATCACATTTAATATAGTTCATTGTGTCATAAATAGCGAGTCCAGCACTAACGCTTCCACCAGGACTATTTATATAAAGATAAATGTCCTTATCGGGATTTTTACCTTCTAAATATATTAACTGGGCAATTATAATATTGGCAACTTGATCATTAACTTCACCAGTTAAGAAAATAATTCTGTCTTCTAAAAGTCTAGAATAAATATCATACGAACGTTCACCATTCGTTGTTTGGTCCACAACCATAGGAACTAACATATTCAACCTCCATACATTAAATAAAGTAAATTAAAGTAATTCAAACTAAATTAAAAAACTAAACTAAACTAAACTATACTATACCAAACTATAATATACTAAACTATACTAAACTGAACTAAAACAAAATAAAATGAATTAATAAATTAATATGTTGATAAATTAATAATTTAGATAAACCAAAAATTCAGTAAAAATTATTAACAATTAAAAATTTATTAAATAATTTTATTTTCTTTTGTTAAGAAAGAAGTAAGTTTCTCCATAAGTATACCATTTTCAAAATAAATTAACTCTCTTTCACCTAGGCTTTTTTTGTAATCTTCTAACGATTTTTTATATTTTGAAGCGATTTCAGTTAATTTATCATTTAATTCCTCTTCAGAAATATTTAAATTTTCAACTTGAATAATTTTTTCCAAAACCAAACGAGTTTTGATAGTTTCTTTAACCATATCAGTTCTGTCTTTCTTTAATTGTTCCAAATTCATACCAACATGAGTTAAATATTCATCTAATTTAACACCTTGATAAGAAAGACGCATTTCAAAATCTTTAATAAATTTATCAAGTTCATTATCAATCATACATTGAGGAATTTCAACATTAGAATTTTTAACAATCAAATCAATAATTTTATTTTCATTTTCTCGTTTAATTTTAAGTTTTAAACTTTCTTCAAGATGTTTTTTAATATCCTCACGATAATCTTTTAATGTTTCGAATTCACTAACATTTGAAGCAAATTCATCATCTAATTTAGGCAATTCTTTTTCTTCAAGTTTATTGAGAATAACTTCGAATTCAGCGGGTTTACCTTTGAGATTTTCACTAAAATAATCATCAGGAAATTTAACATTGATAATTTTCTTTTCACCAATATTCATACCAACAATTTGTTCTTCAAAGCCATTAATAAAAGAATGAGAGCCAAGTTCTAGGCGATAATCTTCCGCACTACCCCCATCAAATTTAACACCATCAACACTACCAACAAAATCAATAGTAACAAAATCACCTAATTTAGCAGGACGCTCAACTTCAACAAAACGAGCAAGTTTATTTCTTTGTTGATTAATTTCATCTTCTATTTGCTTGTTATCAACTTCACCTTTTGCCCCTTCAACTTCCAAACCTTTATACTGTCCCAAAACAACTTCTGGAACACTTTGAATTTCAACTAAAAGAACAATACCATTATCATCAAACTTGTCAATTGAAATTTGAGGATTATCAACAGGAATAATTTCTTTATGTTGTTCTAAAATATTTGCATATTCCTGATAAAATAGTTTATCCAAAGCGTCATCAAAGAAGATGGTTGAACCATAATTTTGTTCAATAACTTTTCTAGGAGCCTTCCCTTTTCTAAAACCTTGAACAGTAAATTTGTTTTTGTTTTCTTCATAAGCCTGATTTATAAATTCTTCCCAAGCGTTTTTATCTGCAGAAATAACAATTTTATATTTGTTATTGTCCCCTTTTTCTAAAGTAAACATTTTTCCTCCAGTTTTGTATTATATCATACAATATTTTAATTTAAAATAGTTTTTTATGTCAAATCATCAAATTTAATGTCGAAATTTGATAAAAAAACACACTAAAAGGCATATCAAACAAAAAATGTTTAATACGCCCTTAAAATATAAAAATTTATAATTTAAAAAGTTTCATCATATAAATAAAAAATTATTAAAATAAATTAATAAAGTCCACAATAAATATATAAGATTTAAATTAAAAAATAAAAAGAGAATAATAAAGTAGATTAAATCTTAATAAATTAATGTGAAAAAATAATTAGAATAAAAAACAAATAAAAATAGTTAAAAGTTAATAACAAAAAAAGCGTAATAAACTTAACTATATATTCAAAAAAATAAATATTTAAAAAATTTGTTTGAAAAGAATAGCAAGTAAAACAGTAGCAAGACCAAACCACAATATAAATAAAGCAATTAATTTAGCCTTATCACTTTTATACATTTTGCTATAATCTGCAAATCTAGACCTGTCTTTTTCTTCAAATTGAGCCTTTGTTATTTCACCTCGATTATAACAATCAACTAGATAAATATCATAACCGCTTTCAATCTTCTTTTTCAAATTTTGATAAAGAAAAATTGTTAAAATAGCAAGATCAACAAAAGCCAATGTTAAAGAAGCGAAAGCAAAATAAACAAAAGGCTTCCAAACAAATTGTAAAAGCAAAAAAAGCGCTGTTAAAATCCACAGCGTTATTCTTGTTATTTTTAAACCTTTTTTAATTTTTTCCATGGATATCCTAATAAATTTTGTTTAGCAAAAATTATTTAATAATGTAGCAAGTAGCAAAAATTATTTAAAGACACGGACACAACTACACAAACATAACTAAATAATAAGTAAAATTATAATAATAATTACTGCAACAAAATAAATAATAGTGTAAACAACATTACGCTTAGAATAAACGAAATAAAAAGCGTAAACAGCGACAACAAGATAAGCAATACATTGTGCAACAATGTTTAATGCATTTGAAAATTCACCCGCACCAACAATAGCCTGAATAATAAGCACAACAGCAATTGCAACAATAGCAACGAAAGCCAATAGGTTGATAAATCTCTTAAAGCTAGCACTAGTATTTGATGACATAAAAACCTCCTTACAAAATAGAGCAAATGCTCAAAACAAAATCTTTTCAATACAAATAAAATAAACTAAAAAGATTTTGGTATATAAACAAATATGATTATAGCGTGAAAAAATGTTAAAGTCCAGTATTTTTAAAAAATTGTTTTAAAAAAGATGTAAACTTGTTAACCAATAAAAAAAATAACAAAAAAAATTCCTACAAAATTTTTTCAGATTTGTTTAATGCTTTGGCAAGTTGAAGAAGAAGTTGTAGATTTGTTTGCGACATTTTTTTAAGTTCATCTAGAAATTCTTTATATTCTAAAACAAAAGGTTGCTCATTAAAAAAATCAAAAATAGAAATATTAAAAAAACGACATAAATTAATTATAAAATCCAACGAAGGAGTTAACCTTCCATTTTCCGCTTGATTAACATACTCACTACTCATTCCCAATTCAAAACTCAAATTTCTAGCAGAATAATTTTTAGAATTTCTCAAATAAAATATTCTATTTCTAATAAATTCTTTTTCATCAAAACCATCTATATTTTTCATAATTTATTATTTTACACTATGTACAACAAAAATATGCATACTAAAAATATTTTTTTGCTTGACATACATATTAAAAATATGTAATATATAAAATATACATATCATTTATTACAACTTCATGTTTACAAAAATTAATATAAATATTTTTCAAAAATTTACCAAATAAAATAAAATAAAATCACAAAACAAAAGGAAAAACTAAAATATGAAAACAGTAAAATTACAAAAAATAATAAAGATAATAACTTCAGCATTTTTAATAATATTATTTTTATTAACAACAACATTAGGAGTTGTTGCAATAACAAAACAAAACAATTCTCAAATTAATTTATCATTAAAATATGACCCAGAATATTTGATAAAGGTAGAAATCCAAAACCAGCAACCTAACGAATATATAACAATATATAATAGCAATGCTCCACAAGAAGCAAATGAAATGTATATTAACAGCATTTCATCAAACACGATAATTTTAAATTCTAACGCAATAACTCCTAACGAAGAAGGAAATTTACATTTCCGTTTAACCAATTTTGGAGAAAAAATAATAAAATGTGAAGCACAATGTGGTGAATATGCAATTTCAACAAGCCTACAACCTAATTCAACAACAAAAGAATTTGATTTACAAACAGGAGCAACAAGCGAAACAACATCAAATCTTGGCGAATTAAAAATATCATTAAACTTTCAAGAAGTTCCCTACACTATCCACCAATATTTAAATAATGAAGATAAACCAACAAAAGGAACATTTACAAATTCACAAGGGCAATTACAAACTAACTATTACGAATATTACGCAATCTACGGCGAATATCCTCAACAAGAAATAGAAGAACCCTCACAACAAGAACTATCAACTAACTTTACCCAACTTGACTATAATTTAAGCCTAACCGGCAATCCCGATCAAACTTTCGATTTAATATCTACCATATATTATAATAAAATAGACAAAACTAGATACAATCATTCAATAACGCCTAATATGCAACCTGGAGATAATAACGAACTCGGCAAATACATAAATACTTGGCAAAAATTTGAGCCTATAAAATGGATAATTTTGGGCGCCAACACCCAATCAGATGAAGTTTCAGCAACAAACGAAACAACAGGTGAAGAATATAAAAGTTATAGCGAAGAAAACCAAATTTTATTTACAACTGAAAATAAAACAGATAAAACCAATCCTGTTGCAGGTAAATATTATTATGAAAATGGTATTTTTTATATTTTTGATAACACATTAACTCCCCAGCCAGCAACATCACTCCTCCTTTTAAGCGAATATGTTTTATTTCCCCCTATAAATTATAATGACTCTCAAACCGTTGGAAAGAATTTTTTTTCCACTCAATTTCCGCCCGTTTTTTCAAAAAATTCTAATGACTTAAAATTTGCAAAAATCACATATCTTGAGAATAATATATGGTTTCAAAAATATCCGGGAGATAAATACATCGAACTATATCCATACTTCGCAAACTTTTTCTTAATGGGATATACTACAGAATGGGGGGAAGAAATAGTTATAACTTCATTTTCTATAGATAATTATTTCGACAATAATACAAGCAAAATAGCCAAATCTTGTTTAGATAAAGAAACTCCAACAGAATACCTTTTACGAGACGGTCAATATGATGGATATAAAACTTCTTACTATCCTTCAATACAACAAGATGGGTCTTTTAAAACATTAGATCTTTATTGGCATATGGGAAATGCACTAGGAAACATTCGTCCAGCATGCGTTTTAGATGTTTCATGAATTCTTTAACAAGATTATAAAAAATTTTTAATTTTTTAAAACTGTTGTCTTATTAAAGACAATTGACTTTGTAATAAAAATAATAATATTTAAATTAAAAAAATAAAAAATAAATTAAATACAATACATATAAAATAAAAGTAAATAAAAATATAAATAAAATTTAAATAAAAATTTCAATGTAAATAGGTATATAAAAATTAAATTTTAAACAAAAACAAAAATTTAACATTATCATAAAAATAAAAACAACCATCTTAAAGAATTAAATTAACGGTTGTTTTGTTTTTTTAAAAAATTTAATAAATCTAAAAAATAGTCTGGTAGCGGTGCTTGAAAACTAAGTTGCTGATTTGTCCTAGGATGAAAAAAAGATATTTTATAAGCATGTAAATATTGTCCTAAACTTTGGTGTGCCGTTTTTGGTAAATTAACTGGCTTTTTTCCACCGTATTCTAAATCACCAGTTATCGAATGATGTAAAACCTCTTTACAATGAACACGAATCTGATGAGTTCGTCCAGTTTTTAAAGAAAACTCAATTAAACAATGTTTATCAAACCTTTCCAAAACTTTAAAAAGTGTTATTGCCTTTTTTCCTTTATCACTATCAACAACAGACATTAATTTTCTATTTTTAGGATTTCGCCCAATTTGTGTTTCAATAATTCCCTCATCATCTTTAACGACACCGTCCAAAATCGCCAAATATTTTCTTTCACAAATTTTATTTTCTATTTGACTTGCTAAAATTTTATGAGCAAAATCATTTTTGGCAATTAACAATAATCCCGAAGTATTTTTGTCTAATCTATGAACTATTCCCGCACGCAAAACCCCGTTTATACCACTTAAATCTTTAATATGATAAAGTAATGCATTAACCAAAGTTCCTCGAAAATTACCAGCACCAGCATGAACAACCAATCCTTGTTGCTTATTGATAACCGCCAAATCTTCATCTTGATAAATAATATCCAAATCAATATTTTCAGGTAAAGTATTGGGTTTTTCAGGAGCAAGTAAATGAACAATAATTTTATCGCCACTTTTAATCAAAATACCGCTTTTTTGAGGCAACTTTTCATTAATTAATATTTGTTTTTTTTCAATTAATTGTTTAATATAAGACCTTGATAGTTTATTTAATTTTTTTTGTAAATAAACATCAAGCCTTAAATTTTTTTCTTCATTTGTAACAATAAACTCTTTTATCTCCATATATAAACCTATATTTAAAACAAATAATTAATGTATTGACATATTTAGATTTATTACTATTTAGATAAAAATCTAATTATTCATACTAGACCATATTTTATCATTTGTCTTTATAGCCAAACAATCATTTTTATTTGCTTTATTTTTAATTATTATATTATTTTAATATTTTTATTGTCTTTGTTAATAAAACGAAACCATCAAAAATTTTTACTAATTATTTTTAACAATATTTTAAATTATTATAAAAAACTTTTATAATTACTTAAAAATTTAAAATCAATCCTTGTATTTTATTTTTTATTCTTCTTTTTTAATTTTAATGAATTGTTTTTTGTTGACTGTTTTTTTATTGTATCTTCTTTTTTTAAATTTTTATTTTCATTAATAATTTCTATATTAACATTTTCAACATTTTGGTTATGCAAAACGTTTTTTTCTTGTTCAAAAAAATTTTTATCTTCTTTTTTATTAATCTCCCCCTCATTCGCAACACTACTTTTTTTATTTAAAATAGAAGAAAAAAATAAAAAATAAACACATAGCAAAATAGCCCCAATGGTCAAACAACAATCTGCTATATTAAATATTGGAAAAGAAGGCCAAAATTCTAGTCTAATAAAATCTCTAACCCCACCTAAAAAAATTCTATCAATTAAATTTCCAATTGCTCCGCCATAAATCAAACCAACAGCAATAGAATACAAACTTGAAGAACTTTTATAAAAAATAGCAAACAATGTAAGACCGACTAAAATCAACAAAGAAAGTATAATCAAAAGTATTGTTTGATTCGCCAAAATACTCCAGGCCGCACCCGTATTAAATGTATACCAAATATTAATAACCCCATCAATAAAAGTATAATATTTTTCATAAAATAAAGATTTTGTTATTAAATCAAATAATAAAGAAAATACAACAACACAAGCAACTATAATCCAAAATTTATATTTTTTTAAAAAACTATTCACACAACCCTCTCAAAAGTTTTTATATTTAACATTAATGTTTTAATTATATTCAATAACTTATTTTAATATACAAATGATAAACAAACAAATATATAATTAAACAGATATATAATTAATTAAATATTAAATAAACAAGTATTTATAAAACAAAAAAACAAATGTTAATGGTATAGACCATACGTCGTTTCATCTATTTTGTTAATTTGAACACCAAGACAGTAGCAAGCACCAGAAATAAAATCAAGAACACGAAGGACATCTTCATCTATAAAAGCAGAAACATCAATAATAACGTTTGAACCTTTTTTTAATTCATCAATAGTTGCTAAAACCTGACCTTGACTTAAAGGTTTAATATTGAGAAAATTTTTCGAGCGATTTTCTATAAATTTTTGTTCAATATCATTATTGACTTTATTTTTACTTAAATTTAAACCACTATTATCTAATTTATTAACCTCTTCATAATCTTCATTTATTTGTTTGTGATTTAAATCTAAATCATCAAATTCTTTATTGTTTATTTTATTATTAATTAGATTTTTATCTAAATACTTACCTTCTTCATTCGCAGTGTTTTTAAACAATTCATTATTTTCTTGTTCATTTTTCAAATCATTATTTTCAAGCAATAAATCATTGTTTTGATTATTAGAATTTTGAATTTGTTGCAAATCAAATTCTCCTATTTTTTTATTTTTATTTAATTTTTCTTTTTTTTCTTTTTTGGGTTTATCTTCAACCTCAAAACCCAACCCTTTTAAAATAACATCAAAAAAACCCATTATTTCACATCTCCTTTGTAGATTGTGTTTAAAAATTTCTTATGTATTGTATTTAATTATAATTTTAACATATTTTAAATAATAGAGCAAGTTTTTTAAAATAATACTAATAATAACTCAAAAATTTTTAATTATTAATAAGAATTTTTGTAGTCAACATTTAACAAATAAAACTAAAACAATTATTTTTTTTAATTATTTTAATTAATTTTTTCCTATAAGCAAACTAATTAATAAAAAATTACATTGATTAAATAAAAAAAATCACTTATTTAATTAAGTGACTTTTAACATTAAATATATAAAATTTGTAAACCGTTTTTATTATCCATAGATATTATTTTCTGGAAGAGAACCATTATCTCTGCCACAAGAACATTTTTCTTCTTCTATTTCTGCAACCAAACTTTCAGTTGTCAATAAAGTGGAAGCGACACTTGACGCATTTTCCAATGCTGTAATTGTAACTTTTGTTGGGTCAATAATCCCATTTTCAACCATATCAACGTATTTTAAATTAAGTGCGTCAAACCCATAATTTGCATTATCTAAATTTTCATATATATTGTTAACAACAACACCACCATCAACACCAGCATTAATAGCAATTTGACGAATAGGTTCTTCAACTGCCCTTAATATAATAGAAGCACCAGTTTTCTCATCACCCTCTAATTTTTGAATAAGTTTTTTAAGAGCAACAGTTGTTTTTAAAAGAGCAACTCCACCACCAGCAACAATACCCTCTTGAGTTGCGGCTTTTGTTGCTGACAAAGCATCTTCAATTCTCAATTTTTTTTCTTTCATTTCAACTTCGGTTGCACTACCAACATGAATAACCGCAACACCACCAGAAAGTTTAGCCAAACGCTCTTCCAATTTTTCACGTTCATAATCACTGGTCTCATTTAATAACTGATTTTTTAAACTTGCAATACGTGCTTTAACTTCTTTTTCATCACCAGCACCATCAATAATAGTTGTATTGTCTTTATCAACCTTAACCATTTTAGCACGGCCTAAAACTGTCATATCCACATTTTTAAGATCCAATCCAATTTCCTCACTAACAACTTTACCACCTGTTAAAACGGCAATATCTTCCATTATATTCTTTCGCTTATCACCAAAACTAGGTGCTTTAACAGCAACAACATTTAATGTTCCTCTAATTTTATTGAGAACTAACGTTGCCAACGCCTCACCTTCAACATCATCAGCAATAATAAGCAATTTTTCTCCCGTTTTAACAAGTTGTTCTAAAATAGGTAAAATTTCTTGAATGTTACTAATTTTCTTATCAGTTAAAAGAATAAAAGGATTTTCCAATTCAGCAATCATTTTGTCAACATTTGAACACATATAAGGAGAAAGATAACCCCTATCAAATTGCATACCCTCAACAACATTCAATTCAGTTTTCATAGTTTTACTTTCTTCAACAGTTATAACACCATCTGCCCCAACTTTATCCATAGCAGAAGCAATTAAATCTCCAATTTCCTCATCTCCTGCTGAAATACTAGCAATTTGAGCAATTTCTTTGGAAGTTTCAATTGGTTTAGAAATTTTTCTCAATTCACCAACACAAGTTTCAACCGCTTTTTGAATACCTTTTCTAAGAATAATAGGATTCGCACCAGCAACAAAATTTTTATTACCTTCTCTAATAATAGCCTGAGCCAAAACCGCCGCCGTTGTTGTGCCATCACCTGCAACATCGTTAGTTTTAACACTAACTTGCTTAATTAAATCAGCCCCCATATTTTCGAAACTGTCTTTAAGTTCAATTTCTTTTGCAATTGTAACACCATCATTGGTTATTAAAGGTGTTTGATATTTTTTTTCTAAAACAACATTTCGCCCTTTTGGTCCTAAAGTAATTTTAACTGTGTTTGCTAAAATATCAACCCCATTTTGTAAAGCACGTCGTGCTTGTTCTCCATAAATAATTTTTTTTGCCATGTTAAACTCCTTAAACAAAATTTATTAATGATAATTTATGTAAAGTAAAAATTAAATATAAGTAAAAACGAAATAAAAAGTACAATATAAATAAAAATGAAGTAAAAATGAAAATATAAATAATAAAAAAAGTAAAATATACGTAAAGAATAAATAAAAGTAAGAATTAAAAATACAAGTCAAAATTAAAATAATGAAAAATTAAAAATTAAAATAAAAATTATAAATATTTAATTTAAGTAAAGAAGACAAAAAGAAAAAAATCTTTGAAACATAGAATAAATATCAAATAAAAAAACAAATAAACAATGTTAACAAATATAAATGTTTTCATTGTTTAAATAAATAATTAAATGATAGCCAAAATATCAGTTTGTCTAATAATTATAAATTCTTCACCATCAAGTTTTATTTCAGTTCCAGCGAATCTGTTATATAAAACCCTATCCCCTATTTTTACTTGAATTTTACTTTCCTTACCGTCAAAAGTTCCACCCTCACCAACAGCGACAACTTTTGCTATTTGAGATTTTTCCTGAACAGCCTCTGGAAGCATTAATCCACTTTCAGTTTGACTTTTGTTTTTTTCTGGACTTAAAACAATTCTATCATACAACGGTTTAATTTGCATATATCCCTCCTTAAAAAGTGACTAATAAAAAATCACAAATTAATCAAAAATGATAAAAAAACTATAAAATTTTTGATAGTAGAGCCAATTATACACCCATAAAAAATAAAAAGCAAGTATTTCCGCCACTAAATTTTTCATACTTTGTCGAATAATTTCATAAACATATATTAAGAAAGACAACTGATAAACTAATAAGATAAACTAATAAAAAAAATAATAAAAAAAAACTTAAATATAATGAAAATGGTAATAAAGCATTACTAAAAAATAAAAATACAAACATGAAAAATAAAATTATTATAAACAAATTAATAATTATCAAAAGAAAAAATCCAAAAAGATGAAACAATAAACAAAAATTAAAATAGAAAATAAAAGTAGAAAAAAATTTTTTTATTAAAAAATTATATTTATAAGGAGAAAATGTGTCTAAAAATAAAACAAAAAAAGGTGGAAAAATAATAGCCATATTGTCAATAATAACATGCTTCGGACTTTGTGTTGCACTTGCCGATTTATTTTCAACATTTATAACTGTGGGCACATTCTCCAATAATACAATAACTAAAAATAGTGGATTTTCTGTTTATGCTGTAAGCCTCTACGAAACAACTGTTAAAAGTACAGCCAATGAGCAATCAACAAAACTACAAAAATCAAACGGAGCAGGATATATATGGCAAGAAAACGAAACATATTATGTTTTAGCAAGCGCATACATTGAAGAAAACGATGCACAAAAAGTATTAGAAAATTTGAAGAATAGCGGATATAATCCAAGTATTATAAAGATTGAAATACCTCAATTAAAAATTAATAGTGGCTACAACAACGATGAAATAACAGTTTTGACATCAGCAACCTCTCTTTTTAAAACAACTTATGACGCTCTTTACGACATATCAGTTAGTTTGGATACAGAAGTTACAACAGAAACACAATGTAGATTAAATATAGCCAATTTGCAGAGCGAAGTTAGTAAAGTCAAGGCAGATTTTGAAACATTGTTTAATTCAAAATTAACAACAAGTTTACTAAAATTAAAATTAAGTATCAACTCAGTCAGCACACTAATTCAACAGTTAATAGATTTCAACGAGAACAATAACCAAACATTGAGTAGCAAGATAAAATATAATTATATAGAAGTTCTATATTTGCAAAAGACGTTAGGAAATAGCATACAAAAAATATAAAAAATAAAAAAAACAAAAAAATCAGACTTACTTTCTAAAACTTATAAATAAATTAAAATAATAAAAAAATTTAAAACCAAAATAAATTAAGTAATAAAAATAATTTAACAATAAAATTGATTTTTATAATTTAATAAAAAAATTAACATATATATAATTTAAACAAATCAAACAAATATAAAAAATTAAAAAAATAGCAAAGATAAAAAAAGAAACTTTATATAGAATAAGTTTCCTTTTTATTTTCAACTAAATAATAAGATTAATAATATAATATTCGCTTATTTATAGCCATATATAAACCATTCTCACGCAAAAACAGGATAACCGCCATTTACAGAAACCCAAGATTTTAAATCAATTCCATTATAAGTAGAATTAGCCTCTATATAAGCATTTAAAACATCTAGTATATTTCCAATATAAACAAGATCTTCACTGCTCGTTTGAACAACATTATCACTTGCCGAACTAAATGTCCCATAATATGAAGTGCTATTTGCATTTTCAGCATTCCCTATGACCTTATAACTATTACTACAAAATGAATTTTTAACAGTTACATCTGCACTCCAAATATATCCAAGAATTCCACCACGAGCAAGATTACTTCCATTATCAACTATATTCCCAATATGATAACAATTGTTAATATATATTTTCCCATTATTACTTGACCCAATGATTCCTCCTACATAATAAGAATCAATCTCAACAGTGCCAACATTAAAATTATTAAATACATTTATTGTACCATTATCACACAAACCAATTATTCCACCTCCACAATCTCCTCCTGTTATTTGATGAGTATTGTAACAATTTAAAATATTTACAACTCCATCTGTAACTTTACAAATCCCAACTATTCCGCCAACGTCACCGTCAACACTACTAACATTTCCCGAATTATGACAATATGTAATTGTTGCAACAGATACAACATACCCCACTATTCCAGCAATCCATTTAGAACCACTAACATTTCCATTGTTATAACAATTGGAAATGCTAATTGTTGCCCCCTCATCAACATATGCCAATATTCCACCAACACATCGATAACCATTAATACTTCCTACATTATAACAATTTGTAATTACTGTTGTACCCGAAAAAACACGCCCAACTATTCCGGCGACATAATGATTCAAACCCTTTAGAACTCCTTCATTATAACAATACTCGATTGTTACTTCACCATCGCTAATGTACCCCACTATTCCACTAATATTATAATCACCACTAATATTCCCCGTATTATAGCAGTTTGTGATTGTTGCGTTTTTAGCGTAACCCACTATTCCGCCAACACAATTAGGACCACTAACCGCTGTTTCTTCGGCACTGCAATCGGCACTGCAATCGGCACTGCAATTAGATATTGAAGAATTATCTGCACGACCAACAAAATTTCCAACATAGTTGCCTGTTGAAACAACCTTGCAGTTTTGCATTGTTAAATCTTTTATTTCGGCATTAGAAACATATCCAAATAATCCAGCATAGTCCGCTTCTTGTTCAATATATAATCCTTTTATTGTTTTATTATTGCCGTCAAATGTTCCTTGAAAACTATTTGAAGAATTACCAATAGGAATAAAAGTTTTAGCATTAGTAAAAGCACTTGTATTACCACAGTCTATCTCATTTAACATTTGTATTGTTGCTCCTTCAAATGTTACCGCTGGCCCCGCGGAATTATCATAGCCGTACTCTAACTCTAACTCTGAATCATATTTAGTTATTGTATTAACTTTTCCAACTAATGCGGATAAATTCAATAATCCGTTAATATCAGACACATAAAATGTTTTGCCCGTTATATTTTTAATTGTTCCTAATTCCCCAAAATTTAACCAAGTTTCATCATCGTTTTCAACTAATTCAACTAAATCTTTTAAATCATACAATATTTCCAATTTTATACTAAATAATGTTTGTCCTAATCCTGTTTCTGTTATTGTAATTACTTCTGTAGCCTCATTAGAATTTGTTCCGTTATTTTTTTCAATAACTCCACTTAATTCACCATTATTGTTGATTGTGTATAATATATCTTTTTGCGTATCACAATTCACTATCCTTATGTTATATGTTTCCCCTGCAATAATATTACTATTAAAATTTATTGTATCATTGACAATGTTATCTATATAATCTTGATTAACTTCACCAGGTGCTCTACTACTAAACACCAAATTATCGTTTATATAAACATCGACTATTATTGTTGGATCATACTTTATTCCAGCAAAAAACTTTAATTCTTTTGTTGTAGTTAACGCATAAACTGCAATTGCCATAAATATAGATATTAAAAAAATCCAACCGATTGTCATAATTATTTGTAACTTATTTTTTATCATACAATTTACCTTCTTTTATTTTTTAGTTTTTACAATGACAAATTTTATATTCAGTCTTTAAGAGATTATATCATTCCTTTAATACTTTTGTCAAAACTTTTTAATATTTTTCATAACTTTTAAAATTCTAAATTTACAATTTCTCAAACCTTTAAAATTTCTAATTTGTATTTTTTAAAAATTTATAATTTTTAATAACAAACTCTTTATTTATAAGACTTTTTTCAAATTTTAATACTCCTTTTAACTGCGTATTTAATGTATAAATACGCAGTAATTTTCAATATATAGTGAAAAATTTTAGTAAATAAAAACATAAAAAGCATAAAACAAAATAAAAACATATAAAATTTTTAAAAAATATTTGATATTTATGTTTTATTATGCTAAAATATTATTGTTAAAATAAAAAAATACTGCGTATATATACATTAAATACGCAGTTTTTTTCTATCTGCTCATACATACATATTAACATTTTTTATAATAAGCATTTATAATTTTATTTAACAGGCGAGTTAATCTTTTATGTTAATCTTTATTGCTAATTTTGTTTATTTCATTATAAATAATTTTTAAATAATATTTTTTTAATTTATTCTTTTTACATGGATTAGCATCAGTTGTTAGAAATGTAACCTTATTTATTTTTTTAGTTAAAAAATTTTCAACTTTATCTATGCTTAACGAATTTTCACAAACTCTTTCTATATCAATGTCATTTTCAATATCTTTTTTATTATCTTCCAAACAATTTTTATTATTTATTTGAATATTTGTTTCATTATCAATTGTCGTTTCCTTTTGCCCTTCTTTTTCTTTATAAATTTTGTTATTTTGATTAATTATAGAATCTTTATTTGAAATTAAAACACTATACGTATGGTTCGCGACAGCCTTAGCACCATCAAAAATTTCTACATCATGCCCAATAATTTCTTTTAACAGAGGTTTTAAAGCAATAAAATGCGTGCAACCCAAAACTAAATTATTAATATTTTTGAAGTAGTATTTCGCAAAACGCTTTTCTAAAATAGGTCTTACTTGATTTAAATTTTCAATATTATTGTCTATTAAACTAGGTAAATTTGGAATGTAGAGTTTATAAACTTTATCATAATTTTTAAAAATTAATCCCTGCTTTTTATATTCTTGTTTTAACTGTCTTACAATTTTTTTATTTAATTTTGAATATTGTTTGATTGTTTGTTTTGTTGCAAACAATATAGTTTCTCCCCCGTTAATTTTTGCCTGTTTTAAAGCGGGTTCAATTCCAAAAATTTGAGTTTTTATATGTTGTCGCAAATACTTTACACAATTAACAGTTAATGTGTTGCAAGCAATAACAAATGCTATCGGGTTATATGTTTTTTCCAAATTTTTTAACAAATTCAAAGAAATATCTTTTAATTGTTTTTTTGATTTTTCTCCATAAGGAGAATTAAATGTATCAGCAACATAAATAAAGTTTATGTTTGGCATTAGTTTTTGACATTCTTTTAAAATATGTAAACCACCAACCCCACTGTCTATAACAATAATTTTTTTAACACTCATATTTATTAAATATGATTTATAATTTTTATATGTTAAAACTTTAAAATAATTTTAATAAATTTATACATTTATTTTTTTGTTTAAAGCAAATTACTTAAATTTTTATTATTTACATCATCAAATACATCATCAAAGATTAAAAACACAAACAAAATTTAATTCAACAAAAAATAAATATTTAAAAACACTTGATTTTATTTTTTTATTATGATATAATCTTCGAATGAATTTTAAAGGAGATAACTATGCCAAACATTAAATCAGCAGAAAAAAGAGTGGAAATTGCAAAAAAGAACAATCTTAGAAATCGTGCAAAAAAATCAGAAATTTCTACTTATGTTAAAAAGTTTAAAAAGGCAATCGCCGAAAAAGATATTGCAAATGCGGAAAGTTTATATGCAAAAGTTGCAAGTTTATTAGATGTTGCTTCTAAAAATAATATAATTCATTCAAATAGTGCTTCAAGAAAGAAGGCTCATTTTGCAAAACTTTTAAGCGATGCTAAAAACGCATAATTTTAAAAATAAAAAAAACTGTCTAACCGTTTAAATATCATTAAGCGGTTTTTATTTTTTAAATATTAATTTTTTCCATTAACTAAAACAAAAATTAACACAAAAATTGTTTATTGCTATATTGTTGTAATAAAAAATTGTTTTATCATAAATATTTTTTATTATTTAACTCAAATTTTTATATTAAAGAAATTTTAAATTGTTTGGCGGTTTATTTATATTAGATTTTCTCTTTTATTATAAAATCTATAATTTATATTAAGTATTTAATAAGGAAATTTGTTTATTTACTTTATTTTTTTTATGTCTTGGTGTATAATTACACTTATTGTTATAAATTTTTTTATTAATTTAAAGGAGAAAAAATGAGAACGAAAATTAATGAGTTAATTCCAAACACAAATGTTTGTATTAACGGATTTATAGACAGAATTAGAGACCAAAAAAGCGTTCAATTTATAATTGTTCGTGATTTATACGGAAGCGTACAAATAACTGTTGACAAAGCAACTAAACCAGATCTATTACCAATAACAGAAAAACTAACTGTTGGTTCTTATGTTACTGTTTTGGGAAATGTTGTTGAAAACAGTTTTGTTAAATTAGGTGGAAAAGAAATAATACCTGAAAATATAATAATCGAAAGTATTGCGGAAACACTTCCAATAGAAGCAGATAGTAATATAGACCAAAAACTAGATTATCGCTGGATAGACCTTCGTCAACCAAAAAATGCTCTTATGATGAAAGTCCAAACTCTTTTAACTAAAAGTTTGAGAGATTTTATGTTAGAAAGAAACTTTATTGAAATTCATAGTCCAAAGATTATTTCACAACCAAGCGAAAGTGGAAGTGATTTGTTTACACTTGAATATTTTGGCGAAAAAGCATATTTAACACAAAGTCCTCAATTTTACAAACAAATGGCAATTGCTTCGGGTTTGGAACGAATTTTTGAAATAGCACCAGTTTTTAGAGCGGAAAAAAGTTTTACATCTCGCCACGCAACTGAATTTACTGGTGTTGATATTGAAATGGCAAACATAAAAAATCTTGAAGAAATTATGCAATTTGAAGAAGAGATGCTCGCCTATGCATTAATTAAAGTTAAAGAAGTTTATGGCGAAGAAATAAAAAATGTTTTTGGTGTTGATGTTGTTGTTCCAAGTTTACCTTTTCCAAGAATCAACATGAAAGATGCCGTTGAAATTCTGCAAGATTTAGATTTTGACATAGAATTTGGAGAAGATTTCACAACCGAGCAAGAAAAAGCATTAGGCGAATATTTAGTTAAGAAAAACGGACATGAATTTTATTTTGTTACAGGCTATCCAGCAGATTTTCGTGCATTTTATCACATGCGAGATGAAAACAATCCAACATTAGCAAAAGGCTATGATTTATATTGGAAAGGAATGGAAATAACAACAGGTGCTGTCCGTGAACATCGTTATCAAAAATTAGTTGAACAAGCATTGGAAAAAGGAAACTCAAAAGAAAAACTTGATTTTTATTTAGATTTCTTTAAATATGGCTGTCCACCTCATGGCGGTTTTGGAATTGGTTTAGATAGACTTACTATGCTCCTTTTAAACATTCCAACAATTAAAGAAGCAATGTTTATATTTAGAGGTCCAACAAGAATAAAACCTTAATATTTATTTAAATTATTTAAAATCTATTAAAATCATTCAATACAATAAAAAACAAAAAAAGTTAATACAACTATTTATAAATTTAAAAAGCACAACTATTTTTAACTATTATGTTTGTATTTATATTTAAAATCTTTACATTTGATATGCTTAGATTTAATATATTTAAATTTAATATATTTAGATTTAATATATTGAGATTTAATACTTATAAAAATCGTAAAATTAATATTTTGATGCAAACAAATAAGTTTAATTAAAATTTATAAAAAATTTAGTTGATAATAGAATTAAAAACTTTAATAAAAGGATACAACATTATGGATATAACAATAAAAGATGTTGAACATCTTGCTGAACTTTCTCAACTAGAATTTACTAGTGAGGAAACACAAAATTTGGTTAAAGATTTAAACAACATTTTGGATATGGTTAACCAACTTCAACAAGCAAAAACAAGTGATGAGCCAGTTTTTAATAAAAGTCATAAAATATCACAATTAAGAGAAGACGAACCAAGACCAAGTCTTGAACAAGAAGAAATTTTAAAAAATGCACCAAAACAACGTCGAGGTTGTTTTAATGTGCCACTGGTGGTGGAATAATGGATAAAATAAATATAACTAATCAAATGAACAGTAAATCACAATCAAATCCACAAGCCACCTTATCAAATTCTAAATTTTTTAATTTAAGTGCGGTTGAAGTTATAGAAAAAATTAAAAAACGAGAATTTACTTGTCGGGAAATTTGTGAATACTACCTTAATAGAATGAAAGAGTTATGGGACAAAAATGCTATCTTAGAAATCTTTGACGACGCTCTTCAACAAGCAGACAATATTGATTTAATGATTGCAAATTATTATAAAAATGCAAACCCTAAAACAGCCTTATCATCACTACCTAAACTTTGTGGTCTTCCTATTGTTATAAAAGATAATATTTTATACAAGGGTAAAACATGTAGTTGTGGTTCCCAATTTATGAAAAACTATAAAGCACAATACAACGCAACTGTTATAGATAAACTTTTAAAAGAAGGGGTTGTTATTTTAGCGCGTGCAAATATGGACGAGTTCGCTATGGGCGGAAGTTGTGAAAATTCAGCATTTGGTGCTTGTAAAAACGCTTTCGACGATAGTCGAGTTAGCGGAGGCAGTAGTGGCGGAAGTGCGGTTGCAGTTGCATGTGATATGTGTGCGGTTGCACTCGGAAGCGACACAGGCGGTTCTATAAGACAACCAAGTGCTTTTAATGGTTTGGTTGGAATTAAACCAACTTATGGACGAGTTTCAAGATATGGACTTGTTGCTTATGTTTCCAGTTTTGACCAAATCTCCCCTATTGCCAAAAACGTAGAAGATAGTGCATTAATTTTAAGCGTTATTGCAGGAAAAGATATTAATGACGAAACATCTTTATCTAATAACGAAATAACAACCAGTAATATTAAAAATTTAATTTCTAACAAAGATGAAAAAAATTTTATTGATAACGAAAACTCCATTAATATTATAAAACAAGCAGTTAAATTGAGTAAGAAAGCGGTTAATTTAAATGGATTAAAAATTGGTATATTAAAAGAAACTCAAAAACTTATGCAAAAAACCGAATATAACGACCAATATAATAGAATATCACAATGGTTACAAAATCAAGGAGCAACGCTAAAAGAATTTTCCGTTCCTTATTTTGACCTCGCATTGCCAACCTACTACACTTTGGCATCAGCAGAAGCAAGTTCTAATTTAGGAAGGTTTGATGGTGTTAAATATACCACACGCAGTGAAAAAGCAAGCAATATTCCAACAGCATCACTTGATGATGTTTATCTTTATAGTCGAAGTGAGGGATTTGGAAAAGAAGTTCAACGAAGAATAATGCTTGGAAATTTTGTTTTAAGCAGTGGATATTATGACGCTTATTACATGAAAGCATTAAAGATAAGAAGAGATTTAAAAAACCAATTTAATGAAATATTTGAAAATTGTGATGTTATTATATTCCCAACTGCATACGGCGAAGCATTTAAAATTGGTGAAAAAACAACAAATCCAGTTGAAATGTATGTTGAAGATATGTTTACAACAATGGCAAATATTTTAGGAATTCCAGCAATTTCTATACCTTGTGGATTAGGGAAAAACAATCTTCCTCTTGGACTACAAATATTAGCGAAAGCAAACAACGAACCAGTTCTATACTATTTAAGTAATTACATGACTAAAAATTATGAACAATCAAAAAATAGTTTAGCAACAACATTATTGAACCTAAACAAAACTAATCAAGAAAAAATCCAAAAGGAGGATTCATTATGTTAAGCAGTAAATATGATGTTGTTATCGGCTTAGAAATACACGCAGAACTAAACACAAAAACAAAAGTTTTTTGTTCTTGTAAAAACACTTTTGGAGAAGAACCAAACACTAACTGTTGCCCTGTTTGCGTGGGACTTCCAGGAGCATTGCCAGTTTTAAACAAAAAAGCAGTTGAAAACACTATTAAAGCAGGCTTATCTGTTGGTTGTTCTATCAATAATCTTGCAGTTTTTGAGAGAAAAAACTATTTTTATCCCGACCTGTCAAAAGCATATCAAATAAGTCAGTTAGTTCGCCCTATTTGTATCGGCGGAAATATAAAACTTGATAATGGGAAAACCATTAGAATAAACAGAATTCATCTTGAAGAAGATGCAGGTAAACTTATCCACAAAACCAAAACCATTGGAACTCTTGTCGACTATAACAGAGGAGGGATTCCTTTAATAGAACTTGTTACAGAACCCGACTTCTCCAATGCAGATGAAGCAGTTGAATTTCTTGATAAATTAAGAAGAACTTATATTTATAGCGGTGTTGCAAATTGTAAAATGGAAGAAGGTGGAATGCGTTGTGATGTTAATATTTCTGTTAAACCTCATGACAGCAAAGAACTTGGTATTAGAACAGAAATGAAAAATCTCAATAGTTTTAAAATGGTTAAACGAGCTATTGAATATGAATCTAAACGCCAAATAGAAGAACTTGAAAAAGGCAATAAAATAATTCAACAAACAAGAAAATGGGATGATAATAAAGGTAAAAGTTTTGCACTAAGAAGCAAAGAAAATTCTCATGATTACAGATATTTCCCTGACCCAGATTTATTAACAGTTGAAATCACACAAGAAGATGTTGAAAAAATACGCTCAACTCTTCCAGAATTAGCACAAGATAGAATAAAAAAATATGTTGAAATATATAACCTTCCATTATATGATGCCAAAATTCTTACTAATGAAAAATTTGTTAGCGACTACTTTGAAGAATGTTTAAATTTATACAACAACCCAAAACAAATTTCAAACTGGATTATGACAGAATTGTTAAAAGTTTTAAAAGATAAACCTAATTGCGAGAATTTAAACGAAATAATAACCAAAGAAAACTTAGTTTCCATTTTGGAATTGCTCGATAGCAAACAAATAACACGTCCTAATAGTAAAATCTTGTTTGAAAATATTTGCTTTACTTCAAAGAATGCAAAAGATGTTGCCAAAGAATTAGGAATGTTGTCGAGTTTAAGTGATGAAGAGATAAAAGATTTTGTTAAACAAGTTATCAACACAAACCCAGATGCCATACTAGATTTTGAAAAAAATCCAAACAAAGTTATAATGTTTTATACTGGTAAAGTTATGGCATTAACTAAAGGTAAAGCAAATCCTATAACAACTCAATCATTTATTAAAGAAATATTGCCAAATTATTTAAAAAAATAAAATTTAACATTTCTAAGATTTTATAGTAATAAATTTACAATTCAATCCATTAATTTTCATTAAATTAATACAAAATAAAATTAAAAATTAAATAAAAAAAACCTTTTAAATAAAGTTTAACAAGTAGTATTTTTTAACCGTGCGCACTTCTTTGAAAGTAATTTTATCACTTTATTATTAGTGCGCACAATTAAACAATAGTTATCAAACTTTATAATATAAGGTTTTTTATTTTTATTTTTTATTTTTAACTTCATTTTTGTTGGTTATATTTTTTTTAGTTTTATATTTATTATTAATTATGATTAAGTATAAAACAAACAATACAAGAATAAAAACAACGCCAACAATTTTTAAAGCCCAATCACTATAAGATATAACATCAATTTGATTTGGTTGAAAATTAATTGTGTTAAACCCTTCATTGTTTAACAAATTATAAACATAACTAGCACAATTAAATATATTTTCATAAAATTTTTCACCAAACACTTCATAACAGGTTTCGAAAGAATCGGTATTGTGCATAATTTTTTCATGTCCTTGTTTTTCAAAAAAACCTAAACCATTTTTAGCATCAAGGTCTCCCGCAAAAAAAGTTAAAGAATTAACTCCTGCTTTCAAAAAAGAAGAATTATCACTTAAAAACCCTAAACTTGTATGATTGATGTTAAGATTAGATAAAGTTGAAAATTTTTGATTAAAACCAAGTTTAGAAATAGAATATTTATTAAATAAATTGTCAATTACACTACCATATAAAGTAGAGTTATCAGAGTGATAATAATATAAATTTTCTCCTGCGCCAATACTATCAAAGTTTACAGCAAGAAGAATATTATTTTTTATTTTAGTATCTAAGTTTTCAATAAAATACTGTGAACCCTTACACCCAACTTCCTCTGCCCCGTAAAAAGCAACAATTATATTACAGCCAAAATTTTGATTAATTAAATTTTGTGCAAGAAGTAATACTCCCAATACCCCACTTAAATTATCATTAAAACCAAAAGATTTTTCATCCTTATAAACAGCATCTATATGTGCACCTAAAAGAATATATTTATTGTCTAATTCATTATTTGAATTTATTTGATTATAAACACCAACAACATTTTGTGAATCATAATTTCCCAAAGAAAATGTTTGTATATACGAATTATCTTTTAAAAAATAAGAAAAATTAAGATTTTCTAATTTATTTGCTAAAATCTCAGCAAACTTTTTTTCCCCACTACTTCCAGCAGTTCTATCCTTAATATCGTCAAAATTATTAAAATACAATTCTGTTGCCAAATTTTTTATATCTGTTTCATTAAATAAGAATTCGTTATTTTCAAAAGTTTTGCTATATCTACTTAAAGAATTATATGAAAAATTTGAAGATTGATTAAGATAATTATTATTTAAAGTCAATGTTTCTGTTTTGTCATTACAATTGGTTGTTATGCTTAATGAATTACTTTTAACATTATCAAAATGAAAATTAAAAATACATAACCAGCAAAAAGTTAAAAACATCAAAACAAAAACTAAAATAAAAACTAAACCAAGATTAAAAAATTTATTTTTAAACATTTAAATAGTCCCCCACATAATAGTCATTAAAAATAGATAAATGAAAACAAAACTAAAATAACTCATGTTTAAGTCTTTACTATCCAAAGAAGCAAAATAGTTTTTAACAAGAATTTTATAAATAAGCAAAAAACAAATAAACGATAAAATAATTGTTGTGCAAAGTATCATAAATGAAGTGTAAAAGTTTAATAAAATAAATAAGTTTGTCAAAGCGTAAGTTATTATATTTAAAGGAATAAAAGCAAATCTAAATAAATTAGTAAACTCATTCATGGAAATAAAATTTTCTATTTTACTTTTTAAACCACTATACATAAACCCAACTAATATTTCAAAAAGAAGCCAAGCAAAAATACCATATCCTAAAATAAACAAGAATGATAAAAAAATACTATTAACCGAATAAATGGCAATAGGATTAAAACTTTTAACCAAAGCATAAGAAAGAATCAAAATAACAATTAAAATAGCCTTTTTCCAACCAGAAATTTTTAAATAATTTTTATTAATCATTGTTAACCTTTTTTTTATTTTAGATTATTTTTTAATTTTTTTATTTTTTTATTTTTTAATTTTTATTTTTTTCAATTAATTTAAAAAGTATTATTTTTTATTATCATAGAAATAGCAAAAACCAAATAATACATAGCATTTTCAACACTCATTTTACCATCTTTAATCATGTAATCAATTTTAAGAATTAAAGAATTTATATTAGAAATTTGCATTGGTTTTAAGTGTTTTGCCAATGATTTTGCCTTTGTAATAGCAAAAGGTTTAACCCCTAATTGTTGAGCAATTTCCAAATCAGTTCCAGCAGAAATTAAACTATAATACATACGTCTAAAATGTGAAGAAATTAAACCCAAAATAAAATTAAAATCCATAGTCTCCATCATTTTTTTTAGAAGAATAATTGCCCTGTTTTGATTGCCTTTTGTTAATGCATCAGTAATTTCAAAAACACTATAATCATCATTTTTAACAACAAGAAGTTTAATATCATCACTATCAATTTTTTCTATATTTTTATTTTGATTTGAGTCAATTGAAGAATGGTTTAAAGTTAAAGGTTTATGATAAAATGAAAGTTTAAATAATTCATTTTTAATTAACATTAAATCTTGAACACAAAAATTTATTAAAAGCGTACAAGCGTCAATTGTTATACTTTTATTAACTTTTTCCAACTGACTTTCAATAAATTTTCTTAATTTTAATTCTGGTAATTTTTTACATTCTATTTGTTTGGCGGGAACCTTTTTGAAAATATTTTGATTTGGCAATTCACACAAAACCAAAACACATTCATTTGACGGATGTTCACAATATGCTATTATTTTTTTTAAAGCAAATTCTGAAATTTTTTGAAGATTTTTAACTAAAACAAATCTTTTTTCTGCAAGCATTGGTATTTGTTCACAAACTGCCAATAAAGCATCAATATCAAAATTTTCATCATCAAAAATAGATTTGTTTAAATCTCCTAAATTATTATTACATTTCTTTTCAATTTCCAAGCATACTTCTTGAATTATAAACAAATCTTCCCCAAAGACATGATAAACATTACATAAATTCTCATTTAATAATTCATTAAAATTTAACAACATTAACTCCTTATCAATTTTTTTAATAATTTAATAATTAGATTAATTTTAAAAAATTTAAAATAACCTATTATTAATAAAATAAAAAACATAAAAAAACATTAATATATTAGCAAAACTAAAAGATATCAAAAAATTAAATAGATTATTAAAAAGAAAAATTTAATCAATAATCATTATTAATCAATATTTTATATAAAATCTTATCATAATTAGTATATCATTGTTTAACTAAAAAGTAAAGTTTCCTTGTAAATAAAGTGAATGATAATTTTGTAAAATATTCGTTGTATTAGGGAAATCTTGCAAACCAGTAAATTTATAATTTGTTATATAGTTAAAACTACAACTAATTTGAAAAAAGCCTAAACTTTCCCGTTTTGCATAAACACAATCAAAAGTTATATTGTTCCAATATTCTTTTAATGTTTCTTGTTGAACACTTCCAATTTTATTTAATCCAATAAAAATGTTTTGATTATTAAAATTAATAAAAAGACCTTTACAATTCGAACCTAAAAATATATATTGAAAATTTAAAGAATTAAATGTTTGAAAGAATATATTAATTTGATTATTTGAAATATCAACAATATCATTTTTCATTTGCGAAACATAAATAAGATTTGATTTTTTAAAAATATTTAAATCGACGGAATATATTTCTTCAAATAAAACAACATTATTAACATTAAATTTTGCAACAAAACTTTTAATATTTTGTTGTTGATTATAATTAAAATTATTATTAGTAAGTATTAATAAATCAATGTAGTAAAATCTTTTATTAATCAAATAATCATTGATATCATTCAATGAAGAACTTTGAGATATAACACAAATATCTTTGTTTTCTGTTGTTAAAACACATGCAAGATTTTGTGAATTAACAAAAGTTATATTATTTGATTTTGGTGTTAAAGGCGAAGAAAAACCTGCCGAAAAAATAAAACAAATCATTATAACCAAAGATATAACTGTTAAACGCTTCGCTTTACCTAAAACAACATATCTACTTAACAAAAATAATATTATATAAAAAGTAATTATAATAGGAACAGAAAGATAAATGGTATTGATTGTCGCAAAATCAATGTTTCCAAAAAAATCAACAACAATTATAACAATTCTTAAAAGTAAATCTGGTAAGAATAGTATAAACCCAACTTCTAAATTGAATAATTGAAAAATTAAAACAAACGGCAACAAAATAAATAGTAATGTATAACCAATAGTAAAAATGGGAATAGCCAAAAGATTAGCAAACGAACACAACAAAGATATTTGAGAAAAATAAGTTATAATTAAAGGAAAAGTCGCAACAGTTGTTGCTATTTCAATCGCCAACGCAGATGCTACAACTTCAGATTTGCAAATTTTATGTTTTATAAAAAAATTAGACAAAGGTTTTAAAAAGAACGCAATCGCAATAACACAAATAAAACTTAATTGAAAACCAATATCAAAAACCATAAGTGGTGAAACAACTAAAATCATCAAACCTGCTAGCCCTATTGAATTAAGCATGTCATAGCGCTTGCCAAATACTCCTGTTGCAAGAAATATTACACACATCAAACTAGCCCTAACAACTGATGCAGAAAAATCACAAATATATGAATAAATTAATAGAATTAAGAAAATAAGTAAAAATTGAAGAAGTTTTGAAAATTTTAATTTTTTAAAAATCAAAAATAACAACCCAACTAAAATTCCAACATGAAGTCCAGAAACAGCCAAAACATGTGCAACACCAGCATTGTTAAAATCATTTTTTAAATCTTCAAACAAAAAAGTTTTATCACCAAATAAAACCGAATATGCAAAAGATGCACCATTGGCAGACATTGAATTATTTAAAATCTCACGAATATTAAATTTAAATTTTTCTGTTAGCGACATCTCTCCGCCAAGAAAAACGACTTCACTTGTTTGTATTTCTGCAAAATAAGAAGTTTTATCTTTATATGCAAAATAATTAAACTTATCATTTTCAAAAAGTTGATAATTATATAAATCAGCGGTAAATTCAATAAACATACCAACTTTAAGATTATTAGATTCTCCATTAGCAGTTATAGCAATATTAGAATCATTTTTTCCATTAACTAAAACATTTGTTAAGGTGAAATAACTTTGATCATTTTTAAAAGTATAATCTTCGCCAACTCGACCAACAATATTAACACTTTCACCATTATAAATATTCTTGTTAAAATTATTTGAATCAATAAAAAAAGCCCCTATCCCAAAAATAAAAGACAGAACCAAACAAATCAAAATAATAAATTTTTTAAATTTAAAGCAAAAAATAAAAATTGCTAAAAATGATAAACTTGTTAATAACCAAATAAAAATATTTAAGTTAAAAAGATAATTGGCACACAAAATACCAATTCCAAAACTAACAAAACAATAAAATATTGCACGAAAATTTATTGCATAATTCATAAATGTTTTTCAAGTCCCAAGATATAATCACTTGAAACTTCGAAAAACTTTGCCAATAAAACAATTTTGTCAGCAGTTGGAGTTGTTGCTCCTCTTTCCCATTTGCTAACAGCAGACTGCTGAACTTGACAAGCAATAGCCAAATCTTCTTGGCTAACATTTCTTTCAAATCTTAATTCTCTTATAATTTTTCCAATTTCCATGCCAATATTATATACTCTTTTTGCAAATATATCTTGTGTTATTCCAAAAATACTGGCATTTTTTACCAATTTTATGGGGATTTTTTTATAAATTACAGATTTTCGACAATTTTCAAGCGTATTCGACATTTTTTTTCGCAAAATTTTCTCCTTAAATTTTAAAATTTACAAAACATATAAAAATTAAAAACAATAATTTAAAAAATTTTTATATTCTTTGTACGACTTTTTATATTCTTTGTGCGACTTATATATAACTTTTGTACTATTTTTTGACAAAAATTAAATCGACCTATTGTCTCTTATATTAACAATTTCTTTATAATATTTATAACAATTTATCGATTTTGTGATAATATATTTATTATAATGACATATTTTTTATAATATTTAAAAGATAAACTTTTTTCAAAATTCATATTAAAACAATAACTGTAAGATTCAAGATTTAGCGAACTTCTAACATAAAATTTTTCTATAATACCTTCTAATAACAAAACATATCATTTAAAATTTATATTTTTACTAATTTCTCTTTTTATTTATATTATTCTATGTTCAAATCTTTTATATAAGAACGACGACGTTTATGTTGTATATGATCAAAATTTTTCCAAGTTTGTTGAATCTTCAAATTGTCTTCCAACATTAAATTAGTTTCACAATACTCTAAATTTTCATCACGAATTAATTTAAAAACATAATGCAAAACAATTGCAGTTATACCTTTATTTTGATAATCTTTGCGAACAGCAATAAGCCCCAAATCCAAACGCTTAGTGTGATTAACCTCACGCAAAAGTCTAATAATCCCGCAAGGTGTTAAACGCCCTTTTGATTTTTGAACCGCTTCAGATATAGAGGGAATTGCAAAACCAAAAGCAACAACTCTTTCATTTTCATCTAATAAAGTTATGATATAATTTAATTTTATAAACATATTGAACTGGGAAATAATTTGTTCTTGCATTTTTTCATTAAAAGGAACAGTTCCGTATAAATCACCATACGCTTCGTCCAAAGTTTCAAAAATTTGTTTTTTATATTTTTTTATGTATTCTTTTTTATTTTTAGCAGTTCCAATATGGAGTTTATATCTTTTTAAAACAACTTGATAAAGTCTTTCAATTCTCTCATTCTCTTCTTTAGGAGGAAATAAGCGATACTCAAACCAGTCTGTTTCTTTATTAAATCCCGCATTTTCAATTAATTTTGGATAATATTCGTAATTATATTGCTCTTCAAAAGTTGAAAGTTGGTCAAAACCTTCAATTAATAAACCCTCACGGTCTAAGTCGTTAAATCCAAGAGGTCCACAAATTTTATTCATGCCATTTTGTTTAGCCCAATTTTCAACAGCCTGAAAAAGAAGATTAGCAACATTTTGGTCATCAATAGCATCAAATCTCGAAAATCTAACGCGTTTTTCTCCTGTTTTTTGATTATGTAAACGTTGAATTATACCCGCTATTCGCCCCACAACCACACCATTTTTATAAGCCAAAAAATAGATTGCATCACAATCATCATAACTAGCGTTCTTCTTTCTATTAAATAAATTCAATTCATCACAACGCAACGGGTGAACATAATAAGGGTTTCCGTCATAAAGTTTAGTTGGAAAATCAACAAATAATTTTTGTTGCTTTTTGGTTTCAACTTTAACTATTTTAATTTCTTCATTATTTTTATTTTTTTTATTATCTTTATTAATTAAATCATTATTAACATTTTTCATAACAAAAATTATTATACTCATATCATCTATTAAGTCAAGTAAAATACATAATTTAGCAATTTTAAAAAGTAAATATATAAAATTAAAATTGTAAAAAATAAAATAAAATTTTCTTCTAATATTAAACTAATTTATTTATTAAAAACACACAAAACTTAAATAATATTGAAAATAAAAAGATTACTGTTTTCTAAAAATTATTAAATTATATTAAAACATTTGCAATAATGCATATAATATGTTAATATTTTCTTATAATAATAGATAATGAATAAAATAAATGTGAGGAATATTTTTTAATGGATATATTTGATACTTGGATTGTTCAACAATATATTGCACATCGAGGTTTATGTGAACATAAATTCCCAGAAAATACACTAGGTTCTTTTCAATCAGCAATAGATTTAGGTTATGCTATTGAATTTGATGTTCAGCAAATTGCAGATGGAACTGTTGTTGTTTTTCATGACTCAACATTAAAAAGGCTAACAGGAAAAGATGGTTATTTAAAAAATTTAAAAAAAGAAGATTTGAAAAATTGCTATATTGCTAATAGTCAATATAGTATTCCAACACTGGAAGAAGTTTTAAGTTTTATAGATGGCAGAACTCCAATACTTATAGAATTAAAAAATTATGGAAAAGTTGGTTCTTTGGAAAAAGCAGTTTGGGAGCATTTAAAATCTTATAAAGGTCAATATGCTATTCAATCGTTTAATCCCTATTCACTTTCATGGTTTAAAAAAAATGCTCCATCTGTTATAAGAGGGCAAATATCTGGTTTTTTCAAAAACCAAAAACTATCATTATTTAAAAAAATTGTTTTAAAGCGAATGGCATTTAACAAAACAGTTAGCGAGCCTCATTTTATTTCTTACGATGCAACGACCTTACCAAATAGATTTGTTGAAAAATGGGACCATCTTCCAATCATAGCATGGACTATTCGCTCTCAGGAAGAATATATGAAAATTGTTGGATATTGCGACAATATTATTTTTGAAGGATTTGAACCAAAATTATAATTATAATAATTGAAAGCAACTAATTATGGGTCAACCCTTTTGAAACTAGCAAAAAGATCTAAACTAAAATATGTTTAGATTTTTTATATGGTTTGTTTTTGACCCATGTTTTATGTTATAATATTAGTAAAGAGGTAAAATAAAAATGACAAAAATAAAAAACTTATTATTTTGTACGTTTATGATGCACTGAAATATGGAAGCTCTGAAAAATGTTTGTTACATCAAACAAAAATAGCAAAACAAATAAGTCAATTTTGTGGAATACAGTGTAATAGAAAAACAATCGCTCGCAATATAAACTATCTTCGTGAGTATGGTTGTGAGATTGTTACTATCAAAGGTAAAGGTTGTTATATGAAGTCGTATCCAAATTTTGAAAGGACTGATTAAAATCTATAAGCATTTTGTAAAATATAAAGGAGATATCAATGGAAAGTATTGAATTATTAGATTTAGAAATAGAAAGAAAAAGAGTAAAAGAATCAGAGCAAAGCTCATTATTGTTTAAAAACATTGTTGAATCAGAGAAATTTGAAAAGAAACGAAATGATTTCAAACCAAGCAAAACAAAAATTTTGTTTGTTGGAGAAAGTAGACCATCTGGCGGAACTTTCTTCTATGATAAGAATTCAAATCTATACAGATATACAAAAGAATCTTTTGAAAATGTAGGGATTGATTTTTCACTTGCAAAATTTAAAGAAATGGAATGTTGGCTGTATGATGTTTGCAAAGAACCCATAGGTTTTATTAATTCCAAGAGTAAAAAAAAGGAAATTATAAATAAATATATACCAGATTTGAAAAATGAAATTAAACTTTTATCACCAAAATATATTATTGTCGTAAAAAAAACTTGCATGGAAAAAGTTTTTGCGGGGATTTTGGAGAGTGGTTATTCAGAAAATATTAATGCTTTTAATACTCCCTTCCCTTCATGCGGACATCAGAATAAGTATGTAGACGAACTAACAAGAATTTTAAGAAATATTTTGTGAGAATTAATAATGGGAGAACAAAATAAAAATTTTAAAATTAAAATTGTAGGCGTTGGTGACGCTGGAATACATATTACAGAAAATTTGAGAAGTAATAAAGCGCCAAATATTGAATATATGGCCATCAACACAGATTGGTTTGTTGGTTGGAATTTTCAATTCGAACAAGCAAGTCGGTTTGTAAAAATTGGTAAAAAGACAACCAAAGGGTTGGGCTCTGGTGGCTTACCCAAATTTGGAAAAATTGCAGCAGAAGAAGACTGTGAAGAAATAAAAGATGCGTTAAAAGATTGTTCTTTTCTAATTATTGTGGCAGGTCTTGGTGGCGGAACAGGTTCTGGCGCGTCACCAGTTGTTTGTGAGGTGGCAAAAGAATTACATATCCCTACTATTGCATTTGCAACAAGTCCTCCTGATTTTGAAGGGAAGAGAAGGTGTAAAATCGCAGATGATTGCGTTGAACAATTGAAAAAGGTTGTTGATGTTTTAGCAGTGATTTCCGCAGGCAAAATATTTGAAAATCCTGAGTTTAGAAAGATTTCTATACTTGAAGTTTATGCCAAAGTAGATGAAATGTTGCGGTTAAGCATAACAAATGTAATTAAATATATATATTCACAGGAGATAGAAGAAAAATCAATGAAGGATATTTTAAAAACACTAAAAAATGATAATTTATGTAACATTATATACGAAAAGAATAATTTAAATCCAATTATAGAATATTTTAGTAATAATTAAGCGATTTGGCATTTAAACGTGTGCTTGTCTTGATACAAGTCGGTTTCGCTTCGCTCCACCGAAGACAAGCACACTCTACAACCAAATAAATGAAAGCAAAAAGCGAAAGTGTTGACAGAGCATAACACACTTTCGCTTTTTTATTATTTTTTTTCTTCTCTTTTTATTATGGTAAACGAATATTCTTTGTTATCAAAGTTAAAATAAATGTCGCTTTTGCGACAATCCTTGACAACTGCAGAAATATTTGTTTTTGTGGCGGTTAAGAGAATAAAAAACACCTTAACCAAAGTTGATTAAAGTGTTAATTAATCCGCTAGTTTCAAATTGTTTAGACCATAATAGTTGTTTTTTTATTATAAAAGATTTTGTAAAGTTATTCCCATAACATGTTCATATCCTTCGGCATAATAAAGTACTTGTGCCAAACTAGCCTTAAATTCAGTAACATTATTTTCAACAACATAAATTTTCATTTTTGTTAATTCAACCCCAAGGTCCGCTATTTCCTTATGATTAACTAAAAAACATAATTTTTCTTCATATCTTTCCCATGTATCATCTAAATCAACAACTAAATCATACATTTGTTTAGAATTGATATCTGTTTTGTCTTTAACAAATTCTGTTAAGTTGTAAACCTTTTCTTTTATATTGCTTAAATAATTATTAACCATGACTTGTTCCCAAACGCAAGCACCAATCAATATAACTAATATAATGATAACATAAATAAATTTTTTATTCATGTTAAATTACCTCCATTATATTGATATTTTAGCATTTGAAAAGGTTTATTTTTTTCTTGAATATAAACATTACCTGTTTTATCAATGGTTGCAACTAAAACGTCTTTTAAACTCTTTATTTTGGCATTTTTAATAATATTTTTAACGTCTTCTTCTTTTAATCCTGAAATTAAAAGATTTTCTTTCATCAAATTTCCTTCTGAAACTAAAGTTACAGGTAAATTTGATTCTTCTAAATGTATATTTAAATCTTTATTAACAACAGGTGAAAAGGCAGATTTAGGTAAAACATTAACAGTTCCGTTAGTTTCCATGATGGCATACTGAACTTCTTCTAAACTAAAATATCCAGCACTTCTAATTGCTTCAAATAAATCATCAATAGTAATGTCTAATTCTTTTAGCGATTTATAATCAACACCATTAGGATTCATAATAACAATAGGTTTTCCATTAATAAACTCACCAACTTTATTGCTTTTCTTAGAAAAAAAGGTTAAAAAGAAATGAACAACAACTAAGGTTATTAAAGGAACAACACCATGAATAATAGGAACACTTGTTTCTGTCATTGGGATAGTTGCCAAATCTGCAATAACCAATGTTAAAACCAATTCAAACGGTTGCATTTGACCAATTTGACGTTTTCCCATCAATCTAAAAACAACCAAAACAAGAAGATAAATAATGGTTGCACGAATAATTAAAGTTAACATAAAAGTATTATGTATGATTTTTAAAATATTATTCTATATTTAAAACTACAAAACGCTTAATCAATACAATAAATAGAAAAGATGTTAAAATAAAAATTGCAAACAAAAAATTTACAAATAAACAAAAACAAAGAATATAAATTTTGTTAAAAAAGCAAGAAAAAATAAAATAAAAATTAAATTTTGCTATAATTTGAAAAATACAATAATATATTAAAATTATGAAATCAATTTTTAAAGCCGTTGCTTTAATAACCTTTTTTACAATCATAACAAGATTTTTAGGCTTTGTATTCCGGGTTTATTTATCACGAGAAATAGGTGCAGAAGCACTTGGAATTTTTCAAGTTGCATTGTCTGTATTTATGGTCTTAGTAACTTTTGTCGCAAGCGGTCTACCGCTAGTTATATCAAAAATATCGGCACGATTAACAACAAATGGTCAAGTAAAAGAAGAAAGAGCAATGGTAACAACAGCATTAATTATAGGCGTTATAACTGCAAGTATAACATGTTTAATAGTGTTGTTGTTTAGGAATTTATTGGGCTACATATTTACTGATGAAAGATGTATAATCTTACTCATTATCCTACTGCCAGCAGTTATATTTAACGCCATATATTCAACATTTAGGGGGTATTTATGGGGGCACTCCAATTATTTTGGACTTTGCATAGCAGAATTATTTGAACAAATAGTTAGAATAATAATATGTGTTATAATGCTAGCAGGTGCCATAACTATAATGGACGGAGCAATAACAGCGAGTGTTTCTTTAACAATTGCCTGTGCACTGTCCGCAATATTTGTAACTATATTATATTTTGTTTACGGCGGAAAACTGTCTAAACCACGAGGTTATACTTGTGAATTATTAAAAACATCAACCCCAATAACAAGCGTTAGATTAGCATCAAGTTTAATACAACCAATTATCGCAATAATAATTCCTCTTCGACTTGTTGCCTCTGGATTAACAAGTTCAGAAGCAATGAGTTTGTTTGGGATAGCAATGGGAATGACTTTACCATTTTTGTTTATACCATCTGCATTAATTGGGTCGTTAGGAATGGCATTAGTCCCTGACCTTTCATCAGCAAGTGTGCAACAAGACACAAAACATGTAAAAAATAGAATAAGTCAATCAATAATAATAACGACTTTTATTTCTTGTTTTTTTGTTCCTCTTTATATGGGTGCGGGAGAAAATATTGGAATATTTTTCTATGACAATGCTTTAAGCGGACAATTATTAGTTTGTAGCGCATGGATAATGATACCAATAGGAATAACAAGTATAACATCAGCAATATTGAATGCTTTGGGCTATGAATTAAAAAGTATGAAAAATTATATAATCGGTTCAATATTGATGCTTTTAGGGATTTGGCTTCTGCCCCAATTCATAGGCATACATTCTGTCATAATTTCAATGGGTGTATGTATGACAATATCAAGTATATTAAATATAAGAATGATAAGTAAAGTAACATCAACAAAAGTTGAAATAGTAAAACAGTTGATGATAATGTTGGCAATATCTCTACCCGTTGCATCTCTAACAAGTTTTATAACGAGTATATTAAATAACTTTTTACCACTATTTATAAACTTAGCAATATCATGTTCAATAGGAGGATTTTTCTTTCTCGCACTTTGTCAAATGTTTGGAATTTTAGACATATTACAGTTTGTTAAAAATTATATACAAAAACATTCAAACAATAGTATAATGAAAAGAATAAAAAAGTTAATAAAAAAATTAAAAATAAGGTTTAACAATAAAAAAATATAAGGAAGTTTTAAACCTTATATTTTTTAACAATAACAAATAAAATAATTTATGTTATATCAAGGACAAAAGCGGGACGCAAGGCGAAGGAGTCAAAGACACGGTATTCAGTCACATCTCCAGTCGAACCGACGAGAAACGCCTCGGAATCGTAGCAGACATTACCTGAACGCAAACACCAATAAGATGCACTATAACTGCCAGGACTATCTTGCGTTCCTGATGAGTATGCCGTTTCTTTTGCAAGTCTATTAGATTCCGTTGTATTAGTTGATGGTTTAAAATATGTTCCTAAACTATATGAATCTGTCGCATAGTCTAAATAAAAACTTCCATTATAATTTATATTTGAACCCAATAAAAACATGTTATATGATGTTGTATTATAATTTGTTGAGTTGAGTCCTGCGAACTCAGTTCCATTATAATAACTTGTTATTTCCATTGTTTTTGGTATTATTTTTGTTCTTTGATTATCTGTAAACATTGTGTTATATAAACTATTCGCATTATCCTCATCATTTAAAACTTCATTTATATCTGATGCGGAAAAATGGTTATAATATGGTGATGAGTCATAACCAGTATTTTTATATGTTGAATGTAGTAAACTATATTCACTTAAAACTAAAACTTCACTCGCATTTTTCCATTCTCCACTTGTTGTTTTTCTATATTTGAATGTGTTTGTTTTTTCGTTATACAACCATAATCCCGAACTTGATGACTCATTTTCTGCTTGAAAACCTGTCGTGAATAAAACATGTTCTCCTCCGTCATAAACTCCGTCTGTTACTCCTATAACTATCCAACGTACTGGCTCAACTAAATAATAATTATTTCCTTTTAATGCATATTTTTTACTACCGTCATTGTTATCAACATAATATGTCCCTTGTGGTGTTGCACTTATTGTAGAGGTTGTTCCTACATAACGTTGTGGATATTCTCCCATTTCTATATAATGAACATAGCGGTTTGATGTATTGCTATTATCATAAACTGGACCTGTTTCGCTTGCGTATTCATAAACAGTATAAGGTTGAACATTTAAATTGATAGTTTTTTGTATTTCATTATCAGAAATTGCAATTGCCGTTATAGTTCCGGCAATTCCCGGTTGAGTGAAATTTCCGTTTCCTCCACCATCAGTACGATTAAAATTTAATTCATAATCCGTATTAAGAATAAGATTTTTTTGACTATCATCATCGTATTTTCCAATAATGTTTAATCCATTTATTTTACTAATAACATCGTTATAACTACTTCCTTCGAATACGTTCAAAGCAGGAACTTCAAAAATTAATTCAGTTAAAAGTGGCTCATATTCTTGAAAATTTAAATTTATTTTAATCATACCCAAAGAACTGCTTGCTGGTTGTCCACTTGTTGAGTCTAATCCCGTTGAAATTGTTAATATTTTAGTTTCATTACTAACAATTTTTTTGCTATCCGCTGTTGAACTTCCACAATCTATTATGCATTGCAAATCTTTATTACCGCTGGTTTCATTTTCAAGAGATGTTATTCTAAAATAAACATCACCATTAACCCCTATTGGCGTTAATGTTTGTGAGTTTATATGTATTGTGTCATTAGACATACTTTGAATATACATTCCATTTGAAACAGGGTTTAAACTATTAAATATTTCAACATATTCATTCTCTTCAATTGTTTGATTATCTGTTCCGCCGTTTGCTCCGTCTATTCCCATTTCAACTTTAACTAAATATTCTGGTTGATATGATATACCAACATTTATTTGTGAATTCTTTAATATTGTTAAAGCATAAACTCCCATAAAACCCATTAAGCAAATTGTTAAAATTAAAGTTGTTGTTAAAAATATTATTTTCTTTTTTGATTTTGTCATAATAAAACTCCTTTTCTCTTATAGTTTTAACTTGTATTAAATTTGTATACAATCTTATTTTTAATATTAAGTTTTTTTATTTACAATTAATATATTTATTAATTTTTATTTAATATTTAATCTTAATTTGATAGATACTTTTTTGTTTTTTGTATTTTATAATAATTAAAAGACATATTCAAAAACTCCTTTATTTATAAGACTTTTTTTAAATTTTAATCCCCCTTTTAACTGCGTATTTAATGTATATATACGCAGTTATTTTTAATTTATAGCAAAAAATTTTAGTAAATAAAAACATAAAAAGCATAAATTAAAATTAAAATATATAAAATTTTTAAAAAATATTTGATATTTATGTTTTATTATGCTAAAATATTATTGTTGAGATAAGAAAAAACTGCGTATTTATACATTATATACGCAGTATTTTTTTATCTATATAACACAACTTAAAAAAGTTTTTTATATATTATTTGATAATATTTTTTTTAAAAAAACTCCTGTGTGAGAATTTTTATTATTTGCAATTTCTTCAGGTGTTCCAGTTGCAACAATTTCCCCACCATTATCACCACCTTCTGGTCCCAAGTCAATACAATAATCAGCACATTTTATAACATCTAAATTATGCTCAATAACAACAACAGTATTTCCCGCATCAACAAGGCGTTGTAATATAGATATTAGTTTTTTAACATCAAACCAATGTAATCCAGTTGTTGGTTCATCAAGAATATAAATAGTTTTACCTGTACTTTTTTTAGCGAGTTCACTTGCCAATTTAACTCTTTGCGCTTCTCCTCCACTCAACAAAGTTGCAGATTGACCCAACTTAATGTAGCCCAAACCAACATCATAAAGAGCTTTAATTTTACCCATGATTTGAGGTATGTTTTCAAAAAATTTGAGAGCCTCTTCAACAGTCATATCAAGAACATCATAAATTGTTTTTCCCTTATACTTAACTTCAAGCGTTTCTCTGTTATAACGTTTCCCCTTACAAACTTCACAAGGAACTTCTATATCTGGTAAAAAATACATCTCAATTTCTTTAACACCTGCCCCCTCACAAGTTTCACAACGTCCGCCTTTTATATTAAAACTAAAACGCCCAGACTTATAGCCTCTCTCACGTGCTTCTGGTGTTGAAGCAAAAAGTTCTCGAATTGGCGTAAAAACACCAGTATAAGTTGCCGGATTACTTCTAGGTGTTCTTCCTATTGGCGATTGATCAATTGCAATAACCTTATCTAATTTGTCAATATTCTTTATTTCTTTACATCTACCTATTTCATGTTTACTTCTATTTAATGCATTTGACAAATATGGATACAAAATTCTATTAATAAGCGAACTTTTACCACTCCCACTAACTCCTGTTATAACAGTAAAAACTCCCAAAGGAATATCAACATTAATATTTTTTAAATTATTTTCTTTTGCACCTATTATTTTTAAATAATCTTTACTCGTTCTTCTCGATTTTGGAACTTCAATTTTCATTTTTCCAGACAAAAATTGTCCAGTTATTGACCTGCTACAATTTTCAACATCTTCGACCGAACCAGCAACAACTATTTCTCCGCCATGGACACCCGCCAAAGGTCCAACATCAACCAAATAATCAGCACTTCTAATAGTATCTTCATCATGTTCAACAACAATAAGCGTGTTTCCAAGGTCTCTGAGTTTAAAGAGCGTTGAAAGCAACCTGTCATTATCTCTTTGATGAAGTCCAATACTTGGTTCATCTAAAATATATAAAACACCAACTAAACCACTTCCAATTTGTGTTGCTAATCTAATACGTTGTGCCTCCCCACCACTTAATGTTTCCGCACTTCTAGATAGTGTTAAATAATTCAAACCAACATCATTGAGAAATTTTAATCTTGCAACAATTTCTTTAATAATAGTATTTGCAACATCTAAATCATTTTTTGATAATTTCAAATTTTCATAATAATCCAACAATTTATCAACGCTAATTTCACACGTTTGTGCGATATTTTTTCCATCTATTTTAACACATAACGCATTTTGATTTAATCTTTGTCCATGACATTTAGGGCAAGTATGCTGACTAAAATATTTTCCAATTTCAAAGCGAACCCATTCGCTTGAAGTTTCCTTATATCTTCTTGCCATATTATTACTTATACCTTCAAATGTCGTCTTTTTCCCTTTAATTTCTAAAATTTCACCATTATTGCCATACAATAAAATATCTAAATGTTTTTTTGGCAAACTTTCAATTGGAGCATCTAAATCAATATTATATTTTTGACTCAATGCCTTAAAAAATAAACTCGCAATTGAATCAGGGTCATTACTCCAACCTGAAAAATTAAAAGCACCTTCATTAACTGATAATTTTCTATTAACTAAAAGTTTTCCCTCATCGATATCAGTTGTATAGCCCAAACCGCTACACTTATCACAAGCACCAAAAGGATTATTAAATGAAAATAAACGAGGTGTTATTTCTTCTAAAGAAAATCCACACTCTGGACAAGAAAAATTGGTTGAAAACAATTCTTGTTTTCCATTATTTTCACAAATAACTAATCCATCAGCCAGTTTTAAAGCAATTTCAACACTTTCAGTTAATCTTGAATCATTGTCTGATTTTAAAACAAGTCTATCTATAACAACATTAATTGTATGTTTTATATTTTTGTCTAAAATAATTTCTTCGTCTAGTGTATAGTTATTATCATCAACAACAACTCTAACATAACCACTTTTACGCAAACTATCAAACAGTTTAATATGTGTTCCCTTCTGAGCCCTAATAACTGGTGCCAAAATTATAATTTTTTCACCTTCACCAATTTCTTTAATCCTATCAACTATCTGGTCTAAACTTTGCCTTTTAATAGGTTTATTACAATTAGGACAAAAAGGAATTCCAATTCTTGAATAAAGTAATCTTAAATAATCATAAATTTCAGTTACAGTTCCAACTGTTGATCTAGGGTTATGATTTGTACTTTTTTGGTCAATAGAAATACTTGGTGACAAACCTTCTATACTTTCAACATCGGGTTTTTGAGTTTGTCCCAAAAACATTCTTGCATAAGATGATAAACTTTCAACATATCTTCTTTGTCCTTCTGCAAAAATAGTATCGAATGCCAAAGTTGATTTTCCACTTCCACTAACTCCCGAAAAAACAACCAATTTGTTTCTAGGAATTTCCAAACTGATATTTTTTAAATTATTTTCTTTTGCCCCAATAATTTTTATATTTTTTTCCATAAAACACCTTTCGTTTTTTAATATTTAAAAATTTTTAAAATATTAACTTTATTATTTATAATTTGTATTATTTAAATTTTTATTAATTTTAATTTTGTTTATTTTTAATTTTTTAATATTATTAATTTTATTTATTTTTAATTTTTGTAATATTTTCATTTTTTTATTTAATATTTTTGTCATTTTTATTTAATATTGTTATATTTTTTATATTGAATACAAACAAATTATTTATTGAATAATTTATTTAGATAAATATCTAAATATTTTAAATATTAAAACAATTTTTTATTTTTTCTTTTTATAAATATTTTTATCCAATTTTTCTTTTAATATTTTTATTTTTTCTCGCAATTCAATAGCAGTTTCAAAATCAAGTTGATTACTTGCAATTTTCATTAAACCTTTCAATCTTTCAATTTCTTTTGGCAATTCATTGTTGTCAACATCAGACCCAAATTTTTTAGAAATTTCCAATGTATTGACAATATCTTTTTTTATAGTTTTAGGAATAATTCCATTTTTAAGATTATATTCATTTTGAATTTTTCGTCTTCTTTCCGTTTCATCTATCGCTCTTTGCATAGAACCCGTTATAGTATCAGCAAACATAATAACCCTTCCATTTTCATTGCGTGCTGCTCTACCAATCGTTTGTATTAATGCTCCTTCACTTCTCAAGAATCCTTCTTTATCTGCATCTAAAATACAAACTAATTCAACTTCCGGCAAATCAAGCCCTTCTCTCAAAAGATTAATACCAACTAATACATCAAAATCACCTTTACGCAAACCAGAAACAATTTCAATTCTTTCCATGGTATCAATATCACTGTGCATATATTTAACTTTAAAATTATGTTCCATTAAAAATGTTGTTAAATTTTCAGCCATTTTTTTTGTCAAAGTTGTTATTAAAACACGATTTTTCCTTTTAATAACTTCTTCAATTTCAAACATCAATCGTTCCATTTGTCCCGCCGTTGAAACAACTTCAATTAGAGGGTCAAGCAACCCTGTTGGACGCAAAATTTGTTCAACAACCTGTCCATTAATTCCCAGTTCATAAGGAGCAGGCGTTGCTGAAATATAAATTGTTTGCCCTATTTTTTTATTAAATTCTTCAAAATTAAGCGGACGATTATCAAATGCCGATTTTAATCTAAACCCATAGTCAACAAGATTTGTTTTTCTCGCTTTATCTCCGTTATACATTGCTCTAATTTGAGGTAATGTTATATGACTTTCGTCAATCAAAGTTAAAAAACCTTTAGGGAAATAATCTAATAAAGTATAAGGAGGTTCGCCAATATTTCTGCCATCAAAGTAACGTGAATAATTTTCTATGCCATTACAATAACCAACTTCACGCATCATTTCAATATCATAAGAAACACGCTCTTTTAAACGTTGTGCCTCAATCAACTTTCCACTACTCACAAAATCAGCAACCTCAATATCTGCATCTTGTTTTATTTGTTCTAATGCATTATTTAAGTTATCCGAACCAACAGCATAATGAGTTGCAGGAAAAATTGAAACATGTTTAAGTTCAAGAATTTTATGTCCAGTTAATGGATCAAATTCACTAATTCTATCTATTTCATCTCCAAAAAATTCAACTCTAATTGCCTTTTCTGAAGAATTGGCAGGAAAAATATCCAAAATATCTCCCTTTGCTCGAAATGTTGAACGATGAAAATCAAGTTCGTTCCTCGTATATTGTATTTCAACTAATTTGTTGATAACCTCTTTGCGAGAAATATTTTGCCCTTCTCTTAAAGAAACTTGTAATTTCCAGTATTCCTCAGGGTTTCCCAAACCATAAATACAAGAAACGGAAGCAACAACTATGGTATCTTCTCTTTCTAATAAAGAAGCAGTTGCACTATTTCTAAGTTTATCTATTTCATCATTAATTGACATATCTTTTTCAATATAAGTATCACTACTAACAATGTATGCTTCTGGTTGATAGTAATCATAGTATGAAACAAAGAATTCAACTCGGTTGTTAGGAAAAAATTCTCTAAACTCATTACATAATTGAGCCGCCAAAGTTTTATTATGTGCAATAACAAGTGTTGGTTTATTAACTTTTTCTATTATATTTGCCATTGTGAAAGTTTTTCCGCTCCCTGTAACCCCCAATAAAACTTGCGATTTTAAACCATCTTCTATACCTTCAACTAATTTTTCTATTGCTTGTGGCTGGTCTCCAGATGGTTTAAATTTAGATGATAAAACAAATTTGTTCATATTAAAATCCTTATTTAGTTAGAGTTAAATAAAAACAACAACTTAAAAGTATGATAACACATTTACAAGAAAAAAGAAATATAATATTTAATATTTTTAAAAGAATTAAAAAAATTATACTTTACGCAAAAATAGCTCTTAAAATTAAACCAATAATAAAAGATAAAATAGTTATTCCTAAAGTTCGAAGAAGAAGCATAGCAATTTCTTTTTTATGTTTAGATAAATCCTTTTTAAAAGTCATACCTTTGTTTTTTAAACTAATACAATAAAAATAACCTCTTTTTCCATCACTAACAACCAAATCTATATAATTATCTTTGGATAAAGATAACATTATTTCATCAAGTTCTGCAATAGATAAAATATACTTTTGAGAAACAAATTCAGCAATTTGGTTAGCAGAAATAAGGTATGATTTCTTACCAGAACACACCTCACACAAAAACAACATAACCAACTTTTCTTTTTTGTCTAGCATAATAAATAAAATCTATAAAACAAAATATATTAAGATTTAACATAATAAAAAAACTAAAAGATTAATTTTTAAATATTAAATCAAATAAAAGTGTTCCCAAAAATGAACCCAATAATGCACATAATAACGAAAAAAAATAAATTTTATTTCCAATTTTTTTTAAATCTTTTTTATTTCTTGCATGAATGCTTTCATTTTCAATAAATTGACGTCCAAAAGGCAAAGGACATAAACAAAATTGTTCATTATCAGCATATTTAACTGATATATAGTCACGATTTTCAAGATGTTTTATAATTTGAACAATTAAATCCATATCCATCATATATTTAGTGGGCATAGATTTTATGATTTCATCTATCTCTATAATCTTATAGGAACCTTCTTTACATTCATTAACCAAAAATTTTAAAACATCTTTACTTCTATTATCTAACATAACATTATTATTGCCATTTTGAATAAATTTATTTATGTGTGTCTTTTAAATGAAAAACTAAACATAAGAAAATAAACAAACGTAAATTCTTTTATAAAAATTATATAAAATAATAAAAACAAAATAAAAAAAACAAGTAATATCTATACTTGTTTTTTATTTTTGTATAAGAAAACCCCGGGATAGTCCCGGGGTTCAAAAGAGGTTATACCTTTGAGGAATAATACCTCCTATGT
>CALWEA010000002.1 GCA_944376905.1 uncultured Clostridia bacterium | reverse complement strand
TATTTTAATCAAATGTAAAAAACAAAAATTGTTTTATAAAAATGACAAAAACAAAAAGTTTTAAATGAGATAAAAACAAGATAGTATATAAATTTAATACAAGTTAAAACTACAAGAGAAAAGGAGTTTTGTTATGACACAAGCAAAAAAGAAAATAATATTATTAACAACAGGTTTAATTTTAACAATTTGTTTAATGGCATTTTTTGGGGTGTATGCACTAACAATATTAAAGAATTCAACATTTAATGTTGGGGTTAAATATGAGCCAGAATATTTGGTTAAAGTTGAAATGGGGATAGACGGGGCAAACGACGGAACTGATAACCAAACAATTGAAGATAGCGAATATGTTGAAATATTTAATAGTTTAAATCCTGTTTCAAATGGAATGTATATTCATAGTATGTCTAATGACACAATACAAATAAATTCACAAACATTAACGCCAATAGGGGTTAATGGTGATGTTTATTTTAGAATAACATCTCTTGAAAATGCAACAAGCGGAAATAAAGATTTAAAATGTGTTATAGATTGTGGAAGTTCAACAGCAGATAGCGGAAAGTTGGTAATTAAGACGCCAAAAATTTTAACAATTGCAACTGGAATAAATGCAACAAGCGGAACGGTAACAAGCAGTTCATTAGGTATGATAAAAATAAATTTAACATTTAGCGAATTTTTATTAGACCTTAAAGATTTGAAAAGTAATAGTTCAGATGAGGGGTTAAAATTTGGGGAAACAGTAACAATTAAACATAGTGATATAACGGGCAAAACATTTTATGTGTCTGATATAAACGGCTTATTAAAATTATCTGCATTGGTAGGACAAGTAGACACAACAACAACTGACTATGGTCCAGATTGTGGCTATAATAATTCAGCAGGGCCAGCGGTAACATTTGAAGGTGCAACAATACAAATGTTAGATAAGATAAACTGTGGAAATACAAATGGTTTTAGTAACACTTTTATTCCAATTGGAAATAAAACAAATAGTTTTAAAGGAACATTTGACGGCAATAATAAAACAATAACAGGATTATATATTGAGCAAGAAACGGACAATGCAGGATTGTTTGGATATGTTTTTGATGCAGAAATAAAAAATTTAAAAATGCAAAACTGTAAGGTTGTTGGTGATAATTATGTTGGAAATTTTGTTGGTAATGTAAATAATAATTTAATAATATCTAATTGCAGTGCGGAAGAAACAGAGGTTAGTGGTGCAAATGGTGTTGGCGGAATAGTGGGGAGTGTTGGTGAAACAGCAACAATAACGAATTGCTATAATACGGGAAGTGTTAGTGGTACTTCTGATGTTGGCGGAATAGTGGGGAATTTTAATAAAGCAACAATAACAAATTGTTATAACACAGGTAGTGTTGGTGGTGATGGTTCTTCTGATGTTGGCGGAATAGTGGGGCATGTTCAAGAAACGATAACAATTTCGAATTGCTATAACACGGGGAGTGTTAGTGGTTCTTCTGATGTTGGCGGAATAGTGGGGGATATTTATTATGGTAATGGAGCAACAATAACGAATTGCTATAACGAAGGAAGTGTTAGTGGCGGTTATGTTGGCGGAATAGTGGGGTATGTTTATGAAATAGCAACAATAACGAATTGTTATAATACAGGGAGTGTTAGTGGTCTTTCTAATGTTGGCGGAATAGTGGGGTATGTTGAAAGAACGGCAACAATAACAAATTGTTATAACACAGGGGATGTTAGTGGTACTTCTAGTGTTGGTGGAATAGTGGGGAAATCTCAGCGGGGGACAATAACAATAACGAATTGCTATAACACAGGAAGTGTTGGTGGTGATAATTATGTTGGTGGAATAGTGGGGATTGTTTCTTCTGGAACAGCAACAATAACGAATTGCTATTATTTAAAAATAAAAACAAGTAGTGTTAATGCTAGTTTAAATGGAGTGGGGGTAAATGATGGAACAATAGTTAGTGGGTCTTATTATGGGACGTTTGGGGAAAATCAAGAAGTTGTAATTGAATATGGAAGTTTGCCAACAGAATTAGGCTCATCTTATAATTTAAAAGATTTGTTAAATTCTTGGGTTAATATAAATAAAGAAGAAAACCCTAATCTTAAAAATTGGCAAGATGATAAAGAAAATTTAAATAATGGTTATCCTATTTTTGTTAAAGAATAAATTTTATTATAATGTTAAAAGTTAATTAGTTGTTTTATAAAAAATTTATAAAATGTTTTATCAAAAGTTTTACATGTTTCGTTTTATATGTTATAATAAAAATTATGAAATTTGATATAGAAAGTTTAAATCAAGAACAATTAGATGCAATGAATAGTGTTGATGGAGCAGTGTTAGTAACGGCAGGAGCGGGGAGCGGAAAAACTCGTTTATTAACTCATAGAATAGTTCATTTAATAAAAGATTTACACATTTCCCCTGAAAATATTTTGGCAATTACTTTCACTAACAAAGCAACTAATGAAATGAAAACAAGAGTTATAGATATGTTGCCGGAAGGAAAAGATGTTTGGATATCAACTTTTCATTCAATGTGTGTCAGAATTTTACGAACATTTATAAATATTGTTGACCCAAGATATAATAGTAATTTTTCTATTTATGCAGAAACGGAAATATCAAAAATAATTAATGAATTAATGTTAAAACACGATATAAAGAAAGATGAAAATTTCAAAAGAACAATTTTATTTCATATGTCTAATTGTAAAAATGGCAAAGATACGCTTGAACAATATCATTTAAAAAATGAACATTATCCAAACATAAATTTGATTATGACAATTTTTAAAGAATATCAAGAAAAATTGGCGGAAAATAATGCTGTTGATTTTGATGATTTAATGCGATTAACATATAATCTTTTTAAAAACAATCCATTAATATTAGAAAAATACGCAAAAAGATTTAGATATATTTTAGTTGACGAATTTCAAGATACTAATGAAATACAATATGAATTAGTTAAAATGTTAAGTGGGTATCATAAAAATATTTTTGTTGTTGGAGATGAAGACCAATGTATATATACATGGAGAGGGGCCAACTTTGAAAATATTTTTAGATTTAAAAAAGAATTTCAAAATGTTAAAATTTTTAAATTAGAGCAAAATTATAGAAGTTCAAAAGTTATATTAGATTGTGCAAATAAATTAATCAAGAATAACAAACAAAGAATAGATAAAAAGTTATGGAGTAACATAGAAACAACATATCCAATTGAAAGAAAAGAGTTATACGACGAACAAGAAGAAGCGGATTTTATAGCAAGAACAATTCACAACCTTGTTCAAAATCAAGGTTTTGAATATAAAGATTTTGCAATCTTGTTAAGACTAAACGCTTTATCCTTACCTTTTGAAGAAAAATTACTTCTTTATAATATACCTCATAAAATTTATGGGGGTTTTAAATTTTTTGAAAGAGCAGAAATAAAAAATGTTTTGGCTTATTTAAAATTAATAGTTAATCAAAAAGATGACCAAGCATTTGAACGAATAATAAATTTTCCTAAAAGAGGAATTGGAGAGGTTGCTTTAAAGACAATAAAAGATAAGTCAAAAGAATTAAATCAATCTATGCTTGAAATATGTTTAAATTCGGAAAATCATTTATTGCCGTCAACAATAACTTCTAAATTAAATAATTTTATTGAAGTTTATAAAGAATTATATAAAGAATATGAAATAACTCCTCTTGAAGAATTTGTTAATGATGTTATAAAAAAGTTTAAAATAATAGAAAATTATAATTCTCAAATTGAAACTGATTTGGATAAAATACTTAACATTCAGCAACTTGTTTCTGCAATAAGTTCGTTTTCAAATAAAAACGAAGGCGTAACATTGAGTGATTATTTGCAAAGTGTTTCATTGGTGTCGGATATTGACGCTATGGATAACAGCGAAAATAATGTTATAATAGCAACAGTCCATGCGGTTAAAGGATTGGAGTTTAGAGTAGTTTTTGTTGTTGGTTTGGAAGAAAAAATTTTTCCTATTTCAAGGGCTTTTAATTCTAATGAGGAGATGGAAGAAGAGCGTAGGCTTATGTATGTTGCAATAACAAGGGCAAAAGAAAGATTGTTTTTTACAAATTGTAAAACTAGGTATTTGTACGGACACAGAGATTATATGTTGCAAAGTCGTTTTTTAAATGAATTGGGATATGGTAAACAAACAGAAGGCAAAAGTTCTTATTCTCAACCTTTATATAATAATTTTATTTCCAGAAAGACCAATTCACAAGTTGATTTTGTTAAAAAGAGTTTGAATTCAGAATTTAAAAAAGAAGAAAACTCAATAAAATATAATAATAATTGGGCAAAAAGTTTTAATAATTTAGGGTTAATTGGTAATAAGGATATATCAAAATATTGTGTTGGCAATGTTGTTCTACATACTAAATTTGGTATGGGCATTATAAAATCTATTGATAATGATAGTAAAACCGCTGATATAGATTTTGATAAGATTGGAGTTAAAACATTGATGCTGGAAATTGCCCCTTTAAAAATTATAAAGACTAATTAGAATTAGAATAAGAGGGAAAAATGAAGAAAAAAAATGATAAATTTTTTCAAGAAAGTTTTGATGTTTTAGGTAATAATTCTTTATTAAATGATAATAATTCCATTATGGAAAAAAATTTTAGTAGTCATTTGGATAATACAATTTTAAACGAACAAAATAAATATATAAAAAAATTTAAATCTTTATCAAAAGAAGAATTAAGTTTGCATCAAAAATTTTTAACTGATGAAGTTGCTAAACATGCGTACAACTATTATGTTTTAGATAAACCAACAATTTCTGATAAAGAATATGATGTGTTATATGATGAACTTGTTGCTATAGAAAAATATACAAACAATATCTTACCAAACTCCGTTACTCAAAGAGTTGGCGGGGAAATTTTAAAAGGATTTAAAAAATATCCTCATAAATATAGACTTTATAGTATGGATAAATGCCAAAGTAAAGAAGAACTGGCAAAATGGGTTAACGGAATTAAAAAGATTTATCCAGAGGCAACTTTTACTTGTGAATATAAATTTGATGGACTTTCACTTGTTTGTACTTATAAAGATGGTTATTTTGTTTCAGCTGGAACAAGAGGAAATGGGTTTATTGGGGAAGATGTAACAGAACAGGCAAAAACTATTAAAACTGTTCCTTTAAAAATAAATTTTAAAGGGGAATTAATTGTTCAAGGCGAAGCAATGATTTTGCTTTCCAATTTAGAGAAGTATAATAAAACAGCAACAGAACCTTTAAAAAACGCAAGAAATGCTGCTGCTGGTGCAATACGCAATTTAAATCCAAAAGAAACTGCAAAAAGGAATTTGAATTGGTTTGCATATACTATTCATTATGCTGAAAACAAAAAGTTTAATTCTCAAATTGAAATGTTTGATTTTTTAAAAGAAAATGGTTTTGATATTGGCAATTATTGTGTTTTATGTAAAACAACAGAAGAAATATTTAAACAAATTGATTTTATAGAATCAGAAAAGTCAAAAATTGATATTTTAATTGATGGTTTAGTTATTAGGTTAAATGATGTTCCTCATCGAGATGAATTTGGTGCAACTGCAAAATTTCCTAAATGGGCAATGGCATACAAATTTGAAGCAGAAGAAATTTCAAGTGTTTTAGAAGATGTCGTTTGGCAGGTTGGTAGAACAGGTAAAATAACTCCAATAGGTATTGTTGAGCCAGTTGAATTGGCGGGTGCGAGTATTAGAAGGGCAACATTAAATAATATTGGAGATATTAGGAAAAAGCAAGTTGAAATTGGTTCAAGGGTTTTTATTAGAAGAAGTAATGAAGTTATCCCAGAAATTCTGGGGTTGGCAGAAAAACTTCCTAATAGTAAAAAAATTCAGCCACCAATAATTTGTCCTTGTTGTTCAACTCCTTTAATTGAAAATGGTGCTAATTTATTTTGTCCCAATACAGATGGTTGTAAGGACCAAATCATAGATAGATTGACTAATTTTGTTAGTCGAGAAGCCATGAATATTGAAGGTTTAAGTATTAGTACGATAACTGCTTTGTATAATATTTTTAAAATTAAAAATTTTGCGGATATATATCAAATAAGTGCTAATGAGTTGCAATTGTTAGAGGGATTTAAAACAAAAAAAATAAATAATGTCTTAAATTCAATTGAAAAATCTAAACATGTTGCTTTTTATAAATTTATTAATGCACTAGGTATTGGTGGGGTTGGAGTTAAAACTTCAAAAGATTTGGCAAAAAAATTTAAATGTTTTGAAAATTTAAGAAATGCTTCTTTTGAGGAGATAGAAAGTATTTATAATATAGGAGAAATTGTTGCTCAAAATATTTATGAATATTTTAGAAACAGTAATAATAATTTACAAATAGATAAATTATTTGAATGTGGTGTTGTTGTTGAAAAAGAATTAAAAACCGTTAAAACTTCAACAATTTTTAATAATAAAATAGTCGTTTTAACAGGAACAATGTCAAAGTATTCTCGACAGCAAGCAACTAATCTTTTAGAAAGTTTGAATGCTCAAGTAACGACTTCGGTTTCTAAAAATACTGACTATGTTATTCTTGGTGAAAATGCAGGTAGTAAATTGCAGAGAGCACAAGAATTAGGTGTTAAAATTATTCAAGAAGAAGAATTTTATGATATTATTAAAAATTCTTGACAAAAAGTTAAATGTTTAGTATAATACCAATTATTAATGTTTAATATTTGATTAAATATTTGAGGTGATTATTATGATGATAGAACCACCAATTGATGAATTGGTTAAGATTGTTGATGGAAATAAATATAAATTATGTTGTTTAATGGCAAAAAGAGCCAAGTATTTGTTTAAGACTATTCCTGAACAACTTGAAACTAGTGATAAAAAAGAAGTTAGTATAGCGGCAGATGAAATTTATCGTAAAGAAGTTGTTGCTTCTGATAGCCCTCTTGCTAAAAAAAGTATTATAGAAGATTAGTTTAAATAATAATTGAAAAAATAAAACTAAATTTTTAGTTTTATTTTTTTATGTTTTTTTTTATTTTTATTTAGGTTTAAAAAATAATACATAAATTATAATTTTATTTGATATTTGGTAATTTGTTTGGATTTGGTAATTTTAAAAATTAATTTAAATATTAGTAATGAATTTTTTTTACTACACAATATTTTATTTAAATCTAAATCGACTTTTTAATTTTACTTAACTTTTTGTTGAAATTATGATAAACTATTTGCTAAATAAAGAGTTTTGAGAATTGTGAGGTTGGTGGTTTGATTGCAGAAGTAATAATTGACGTTCAAAATAGTGAAGTTGATAAAATTTTTGATTATAAAATTCCCGAAAATAATAACCAAAGTTTACAAGATATCAATATAAATAACATAGAAGAAGAAATAAAATTGGGTGATGAGAAAAATCCACTTTTGAATTGTTGCTCTAAAAATTCTACAATTGTTTTAGAAGAGAGTAATAAACAAAATATTTCAAAGTATGGAGATTATGAAAAGGGAATGCGTGTTGTTGTTCCTTTTGGAAAAAGAATTGTCGAAGGATTTATAATCAATATAAAAACCAGTTCTAATATAGAGGAATCAAAATTAAAATCTATTATAAAACCCATGGATAAATTTGCTGTTATTATTCCTGAACTATTAGAATTAATGAAGTTTATGGTTAATAGGTATAATATAAAAATGGTTGATGCTCTTCGATTATTTATACCAAGTGAATATAGAAAAGGGAATGTTAAACCTTTATTTAAAAAGTATTGCTTTATAAATAACGAAATAGATTTAAAAAATTATGAGAAAAACATAAGAAAAGGTAGCAAACAACAAAAATTATTAATTGATTTTTTACAATCTTTAAAAAATAATAGCACTAATTCGTTAGTATCTATTGAACAATCAAAGTTAAATAAACAGTTTTCAAATTCTTGTGTTAATAAATTTATAAAAGATAAAGTTTTATTACTTGAAAATATTGAATGTCAAAGAAAGCCATTGCAAATGCAATTAACAACAAAAAATTATACACATACACCTGAGCAAGAAAGAGCGATAAAAAGATTATCATCTTTTGAGGCAAAAACATTTGTTTTGCATGGTGTTACTGGAAGTGGAAAAACAGAAGTTTATATGACAATGATTGAAAAAGTTATAAAACTTGGAAAAACAGCAATAGTTTTAGTTCCAGAAATTTCTTTAACTCCTCAAGTGTTAAGCAATTTTAGAGCAAGACTAGGGGAAAATGTCGCAATTTTACATAGCGGACTTTCTAGTGGTGAAAGGTATGATGAATGGCGAAAAATTTTAAATGGTGAAGCAAAAGTTGTTGTTGGGGCAAGGTCTGCTATATTTGCACCAATAAAAAATATTGGTTTAATTGTTATAGATGAAGAACATGAAACGTCATATAATAGTGAAAGCAATCCTAGATATAAAACACATGAAGTGGCGAAGTTTCGTGCAACTTACAATAATTGCTCTCTTATTTTGGGGAGTGCAACTCCATCAATAAGTACTTATTTTAGCGTTATGATTGGTGAAAGTGAATTGCTGGAATTACCAACTAGAACTAACCAAAAAGAGATGCCTCAAATTCAAATTGTTGATATGTTATCGGAAATTAGAGCAGGCAATTCTTCTATTTTTTCACGACAATTAATAAATGATTTAAATGAGTGTTTGTCGAACAATAAGCAAGCAATTTTATTTTTAAACCGAAGAGGTTTTACTTCATTTATGAGATGTAATGAATGTGGCTATATTGCCAAGTGTACAGATTGTGATGTTTCTTTGGTGTATCATAAAGTTGAAAACAAACTAAAATGTCATTATTGTGGGAAGAGATTTAAGGCTTTAACTATTTGTCCAAATTGCAAAAGTTCTTATATAAGACAAGGAGCGGTTGGAACGCAAAAAGTTGTTGAAGAAATTCAAAGATTTTTTCCACAAATTAAAGTTTTTAGAATGGATAATGACACAACAAAAAATAAAAATGGACATCAAAAAATATTAGAAGGATTTGCAAAAACCAAACCATCTATTTTAGTTGGAACACAGATGATTGCAAAAGGACATGATTTTGATAGTGTTAGTTTGGTTGGAATAATTGATGCAGACCAGAGTTTATATCAATCTGATTATAAAAGTTGTGAAAAAACTTTTCAACTTATAACGCAGGTTAGTGGAAGAGCGGGTAGAAAAGAAGGTGGCGGAAAAATTGTTCTTCAAACTTATAATCCAAGACATTATGTTTATAAATTTGTTGCAAATTATAATTATAAAGGCTTTTATAACAAAGAAATTAATATTAGAGAAATTACAAAATTTCCTCCTTTTACTACTATTGTTAGAATATTAATAACACATGAAAATGAAAAATTAGTTTTAGAAACAACAAAAGAAATTTATAAGAAGTTGTGCGAAATTGAAAGAAAATATCATTATGATTTTTACTTTTTTGATGTTATGAAAAGTCCACATTCTAAAATAAAAAATAAAATAAGATATCAAGTTTTAATGCGGTTTACAAAATCAAAAGAATGTGATATAATAAAAGATATTTATGGTATTATTAATTCATTTAAAAATTTAAAACCAAGTGTTTTCGTTGAAATCGATCCACAAAATCTTGCTTAATATTAGGAGGTTATTAGGTCATGGCTTATAGAGAAATTGTTAAAGAAGGAGATGCCATTTTAAGAAAAAAAAGTAAAGAAATTAAAATATTTGATGATAAACTAGAAGAATTGCTTGATGATATGGCATCAACAATGTTAAAATATAACGGTGTCGGAATAGCAGGACCACAAGTTGGTGTTTTAAAAAGAGTTGTTATTGTTAATATTAATAATTTATTTTTAGAACTTGTTAATCCTGAAATAATAAATCAACAAGGGCAAACTATTGAAAAAGAAGCTTGTTTAAGTGTTCCTAATGTTATGGGAAAGGTTAAGCGTCCAAAACAAGTTACTGTTAAAGCACAAGACCGCTATGGAAATAATTTTACAATAACTGGGGAAAATTGGCTTGCTCGTTGTTTATGTCATGAAATTGACCATTTAAATGGAATTTTATTTATAGATAAAATGATTAAAGAAGAAAAAAAAGATAACAATAAAGAAAACAAACATTGTAACAATAAAGATAGTTAAAGCAATTAATTTTGTTGATATGATTTTTGTTTAACATTAATAGATTTAAAAAAATTAAAGACTTCTTTGTTAAATTTTAAAATAATTTTACATTTAAAAAATAATAAAAAAATATAAATAAAAAATATTAATAAAAAACATATTACAATTAGCAAAAATTATTAAAAATAAAGTATTAAATTAAAATATTATTTGAAAGTTTATTATTGTAAAAAAATGTTTTATTATATAAAAAATATTTGATTATTATAAAACAATATTTATAACAAATATTTGATAACATTTAAAATTAAATTAAAAAGGTTAAGAACGAGGTTAAACGAGGTTATATGAATATTATATTTTTGGGAACTCCGCAAATTTCAGCAACTTGTCTTTCCGCTATTATTAAATCAAAGCATAAGGTTTTAGCAGTTGTAACAAAACCGGATAAACCTGTTGGACGAGGAGGAAAGATTCAAATTTCTCCGGTTAAAGAATTAGCACAAAAAAATAATTTACCTGTTTTACAGTTTAACAATATTTCTAAAGAAGGAGTTGATATAATAAAGAAATTAAAACCTGATGCATTGGTTTTAGTTGCTTTTGGGCAAATATTAAGTCCTGAAATTTTGTCTATTGCACTGCCAATTAATCTTCATGGTTCTTTATTGCCTAATTTGCGTGGACCTTCTCCAATTCAAACAGCGATTATAGACGGATTAAAAGAAAGTGGAGTTAGTGTTATGGTTATGGAACCAACTGTTGATACCGGAGATATAATTTTACAAAAAAAAATTGTAATAGAAGAGAAAGATACATCTGCAACTTTATTTGAAAAAATGGGTGAGGTTGGCTCAAAAGCAATTGTTGAGGCATTGGATTTAATAGAAAATAAAAAAGTTCAATTTATCAAACAAAATCACGATAAGGCAACTTATACACAACTTTTAACCAAAGAAAACGCTATTATAGATTTTAATCAAACAACAATGTCAATTGTTAATAAAATAAGAGGTTATAATCCTTCGCCGGTTGCATATTTTATTTTCAAAGATAAAAAAATTAAAGTTTATGAAGCGGAAAATTATACAGGAATTGTTCCTAAACGATTATATAAGAATGGAGAAATTGTTTTTGCTAATTCAAAACAAGGTTTGATTGTCAAAACAAATGATGGATTTATTTCATTGCTATTGCTTCAAGCACCTAATAGCAAAATTTTGAAAGCGAAAGACTTTGTTAATGGATATAGAAATTTATGTAATCAAATATTAAATTCTTAAAATATGATTTTTGTTTAATATTAAAAATATTATGATTTATATCAATATAATATTCAATATAAAATATTTTTTCAAGATTCATGAACGGTAATTAATTTTTATTTTTATTGTTAAAGTTATTTAATTACGATAATTTAAGATTATGATTTATATAATGTTTAAAAAATGTGTTGAATCATCTAATAAATTAATATGTTTAAAACAAATAAATATGTTTAAAAAATATTTTATAAAAGAAGGTAAAAAGTTGGCGAAGGAAATAAAAATATCAAATAATGTATCAAAAAAAATAGTTGACAAAAAGAATAACAACTCCATATTTTTTAAAGGCATAGTTATAAAAAAAATTGCAGATAAATTTTGGATTTCTCAATTAGAAACAAAGGCAATAACTGTTTGTAGTGCGAAAGGTATTTTAAAACAACAAGGTGTATATGTTGGGGATATTGTTGTCTTTAATATAAATGAAAAAAATATCGTAGATGTTTTACCTCGACATAATTTATTAATTCGTCCGCCAATGGCTAATTTAAATCAACTATTTATTGTTCTTGCTTATGAACCAAAGCCTGATTATTTAATGTTGGATAAGTTAATTATATTTTGTTTAATTAATGATATAAAACCAATCATTTGTTTAAATAAAATAGATAAAAGCAATATTGAGCAAAATTACATTAATGAAGTGTATTCTTCGTTTTTTGATGTTTTATATATATCGGCACAAAATAAAATAAATTTAGATGAATTAAAAAATTATATGACAAATCAAGTTTCTGCTTTTGCAGGTCAATCAGGAGTTGGAAAATCTGCTTTAATTAATGCAATATTTAATGAGAGTAAAGCAATAGAAGGGGAGTTGTCTGCAAAAATTTTAAGAGGAAAGAACACAACAAGGCACATTCAATTATATGAAATTTTCAATAATTCTTTTATTGCTGATACACCTGGCTTTTCTGCTTTGGATGAAAAACTTCTACCTATACAAGCAAACAAGTTACCTTATTATTATCCAGATTTTTTAAAATATTTAAATAATTGTAAGTATAAGTCTTGCTTACATTTCAACGAAAAAGATTGTGGAATAAAAACTGCTGTTAATTGTGGTTACATTGATAAAAAACGATATTTGAGATATTTGACAATTTTAGAATCACTTAAAACCAAACAAAATTATTAATTAAATTTTATATTGTTTTTTTTAAATTTTAACAATTTTGATTAATTTTGAATAAATTGATATAGGAGAAAACATATGAAAATTTTTTGTTTTAAAGCCCCAAAATTTTTAGCGGGATTAATTAAACTAGTGTTTGGTAAAAAAATTATAAATAATTAAATTCTAAAAGATTGTTAAATTAAAATTATTAAATAACTTATTTACATAATCTTTACATAATCATTACATAATCATTGTATAAAAATTATAAAAAATATATTAATTAATTATTTTGTTTATATAACAATATAATTTAGCGTTTTATGTAAACATTAAAAATGTTATGAATTTTAATTTATAATTAGAAAAAATAAGATTAAAAAGTTATAACAAAAACACTTTTTAAAATTTTGTTTTTATAAAAAAACCACAATATAATTTGTGGTTTTATTTATGCTTTTTTTGATGTTTTAATACATTTTGTGCAAGCTTTAACTCTTTTTTCTTTTCCGTCAACTGTTATAACAGTTTCTTGAAGATTAACTTCATATGTGCGGTTAGATTTTCTATTTGAATGGCTAACTTTATGTCCGCCCATTTTACCTTTTCCGCAAATCTCACAAACTTTGCTCATATAATTTCTCCTTAAGGTTACAAAAAATTTTTGAATTATATCACATATACAACTTATTAAATTATATTATTAAATGACCTATTAAACATTAATTTTTATATTTTATTTAACTATAAAAAAATTAACATTTAACAAACATCAAGTTGAATTTTTATGACATAAATAAAAATAATTAATAAAATTACTTTGTAAATATAGCATTATTTTTTAATTTTTGCAAGTCTTTTTTTTAAAAAAGTAATAATCCTTTAAAATAATTAAAAAAAAAGTAAAAAAATCATAAAATGCTTGATAAATTATGTGTTATAGTGTATATTATTATTGAATTTTTTAATTTTAAAAATTAAATTGTTAATTTAGTTACAAAAAGTTAATTGTTAATATTATTTTAATTTGCTAATTTATTTTTTAATTTTTTGTTTAATTTGCAAGTCATCAATTTTTCTTAAAATTAAAAGATGAAAATTATTTTTTTACTAATATTTATCATACTTTTAAATCTTTTGACATAAATTTATGTCGAGATTTTTTGGACTTTACTCGAAATATTTCATATCATATTTAATGAAATATTGCTTAAATAAAAGAATTTGAAATAATTATCAAAAAAAGGAAGGTAAACTGTACTTTGACAGTTGATACAAATAATTATTATGGAAAAATTAGCATCAGTAATGAAGCAATTGCTATCGTTGCTGGTTTTTCTGCGCAAGAATGTTATGGTGTGGTTGACCTTGTTTCTAAAAATATAAAAGATAATATTAAAGATTTTATAAAAAAACAGCCTTATTCAAAGGGTGTTAAAGTTTCTATTGTTGATAATAGAATTGTAATTGATTTGTATTGTATTTTTAAATATGGGGTTTCAATTTCAGCTGTTGCGGAAAGTCTTAAAAAATCTGTTAAATATAGCGTTGAAAATTTCACGGGTATGATAGTTGAAAATATCAACGTTCATGTTTTGGGCGTTCAAGTTTAGGAGTTATTTTACAATGCAGAAAGTAATAAATGGGGCGGCTTTTCGCAAAATGATTTTAAGCGGAGCCAGTTTATTAGAACAAAATAAAAAATTAGTTGATTCATTAAATGTTTTTCCCGTTCCAGATGGAGATACTGGAACTAATATGTTTTTAACAATAAAATCAGCAGCGAACGAGGTTAACAAATGTTCTGACAATGATTTTTCTTGTCTTGCTGATAGTTTTTCAAAAGGTGCGCTTCGTGGTGCAAGAGGGAATTCGGGTGTTATAACTTCTCAAATATTAAAAGGATTTTGTTCTGTTGTTGCTCAACAAAAAGAAATAACAACAAAAATTTTTGCAAAAGCAATGCAAGAAGGTTCTTCTGTTGCATATAAAGCGGTAACAAAACCCAAAGAAGGAACAATGTTGACGGTTATTCGTGTTATGGCAGAAGGTGCGGTTGAAATTGCAAAAAAACATTCAGATTTTGAGGAATTTTTTCCTTTATTATTAGAAAAAGGAGATGAAATCTTAAAACAGACACCTGAAATGTTACCAGTGTTAAAAAAAGCAGGAGTTGTTGATGCTGGTGGTAAGGGGCTTATTATTATATTTACAGGTTTTTATAATGGTTTGATGGGCGAGGAATTAGATTTTGATTTTGATGAGCCGGCAACTCCTGTTGAAACTGTTGACGATGTTTTACCAGATATATCTCATTTAGGTGAAATTGAATTTGGATATTGTACCGAATATGTTATAATAAATATGCATAAAAAAACAACAACAGCTGACATAGACAAATTGCGTGAAAAACTAATGGAAATAGGAGATAGTGTTATTTGTATTGGCGATTTGCAATTAGTTAAAGTTCATGTTCATACAAATAATCCAAATTTGGCTCTTGGTTATGCTTTAGAATTAGGGGAATTGCATAATTTAAAAATAGAAAATATGCGTGAGCAAAATAGAGAATTAAAACGTAAAGCTCAACAACAAGAAGAATTGAAAGAATTAGGAATGGTTGCTGTTGCTCCAGGAAAGGGTATTGCAAATTTATTTAAAGATTTGAGTGTTGACCAAATTATTGAAGGTGGACAAACTATGAATCCTAGTGCTGACGACATTGTTAGAGCAGTTGAACAAGTACACGCTAAAAATGTTATAATTTTTCCAAATAATAAAAATATTATACTTGCAGCAGAACAAGCAAAAGCGTTAACTGCAAAAAATTTGTTTGTTATTCCAACTCAAAGTGTACCTGAGGGCATTTCAGCAGTTTTATCATTTAATCCAGAAGCAGATGTTAATGATAATGTTGAAGCTATGAATGAATCTTTTTCCAATGTTAAATCTGCTAGTGTAACATATGCTGTTAGAGCAACTCATATAGATGGTTTTGATTTGTCTGTTGGTGAAATTATAGGACTTGATGATAAAGCAATTTTATCAAAAGGTAAATTAGTTTCTCCAACAACTGAAAATTTAATTGAAAAATTAATGAATGATGATATTTGTAATATAACTCTTTTTTACGGCGAGGACGTTAGGGAAGAAGATGCCGTTGCCTTACAAGAAAAATTGGCAGAAAAATATCCAGATTGTGAAATAACTATGATTGAAGGTGCTCAACCAGTTTATTATTATATAATTTCCATGGAATAATGTGAACAGTAAAATAAAAATATTTATTGCAACTTTTATGTGTTTAATAAATATGCAAATAGTAAATTTTTAAAAAAATAATTATAAAAATAAAGATGCAATTATATTGATGATTTGCAAAATTTGTAAAAAAGTAAATAAAATAAAAAACTTGGTAATTATATCAAGTTTTTTTATATTATTTAAAAATTTTTTATATTATTTTAAATTAGTTATGTTTCTTTTTGTAATCAAGTCTTCCTCTAATAGTGTGATCCAAAATAATTTTTCTCATTCTTAAACTTTGTGGAGTTACTTCAAGATATTCGTCTTCATCAATAAAATCTAGCATCTGTTCAAGAGATGGTTTTTGAATTGGGTCTAGGCGTAATGAATCATCACTTGAACTAGAACGTGTGTTAGTTAAATGTTTAGTTTTACAAACATTAACAACAATATCATCTGGTTTATTAGTTATACCAACAATCATTCCAGCATAAACTTTTTCACCAGCACCAATAAATAATTTTCCATGTTCTTGTGTGTAAAAAAGACCATATTGGACAGCAGTGCCACTTTCAAAAGCAACTAAAACACCATGATTTCTTCTACTTAAATTACCTTTAAATTCTTGATAACTGTCGAAAACGCTACTCATAATACCTTCACCATTAGTGTCGGTTAAAAATTGGTTTTTATAACCAAATAAACCACGAGCAGGAATTAAAAATTCAATTCTTGTACGATTTTCATAAGTATTCATGGTTGTCATTTCAGCTTTTCTAGCTCCAAGAACACTAATAACGCTACCAACTTTATCAGATGGGACATCCACAACTAAACGCTCTATTGGTTCACAAAGTTTTCCATCAATTTCTTTAAATAAAACTTTTGGCATACTAACTTGGAACTCATAACCTTCACGACGCAAATTTTCCATTAATATAGAGAGATGCATTTCTCCACGACCTAAAACTCTAAAACTATCAGCTTGATCTGTTTCAAAAACTTTTAAACTTAAATCTTTAATTGCTTCTTTAAATAATCTATCTCTTAAATGACGGCTTGTGCAAAACTTACCTTCTTTTCCTGCGAATGGACTGTTATTAACCATAAAAGTCATTTCAACGCTAGGCTCACTAATTTTAACAAAAGGTAGGGTATTTATTTTTGAAACACTGCTCAAAGTGTCTCCAACAGTTATATTATCAGCACCTGCAATACAAATAATATCTCCAACTTTTGCCTCGGTTGTTTGAACTCGTTTCAATCCCTGGAATTCGAACAAACTTTGGACTTTAAATTCTATTTTTTTGTCAGGATTATAATAATTGGTAACTATTAAAGTATCATTGATTTTTAAAACACCTTGTTCAATTTTTCCAACTGCCAACTTTCCTAAAAAATCATTTTGTTCAGTTGAACTAACAAGCATGTTAAAAGGAGCATTTTCATCGCCACTAGGAGGATTAATGTGTGATAAAATTGTTTCAAATAATGGTTGCATATTTTCTCCAGGTTTATCTGGATTAAGTGTTGCCGTACCCATTCTAGCAGAGGCATAAACGAATGGACTATCCAATTGTTCATCGTTTGCATTAAGTTCCATAAATAATTCTAAAACTTCGTCACAAACTTCTTTAATTCTACTGTCTTTACGGTCTATTTTATTAACAACAACAATTATTTTTAAATTTAATGCTAGTGCTTTTTCTAAAACAAATCTTGTTTGAGGCATAGGGCCTTCATATGCATCTATAACCAATAAGACCCCGTCAACCATTTTTAAAACACGTTCAACTTCACCGCCAAAGTCAGCATGTCCTGGTGTGTCAACAACATTAATTTTAACATCTTTGTAGAAAAAAGATGCGTTTTTACTTAAAATAGTTATTCCTCTTTCACGTTCCAAGGCATTAGAATCCATAACTCTATCTTCAACATTTTGATTGCTACGAAAAACTCCACCTTGTTTTAACATTTCATTAACAAGACTAGTTTTACCATGGTCAACGTGAGCAATTATAGCAATATTTCTAATTTTTAAATTTTCCATAATATTTTCCTTCGTTCTTTAAAATAATAAATTACAACTAAAAGTTAATCATTAAAAAATAAAACTTGGACATTATATCACAAAATTAAAAAAAATTAAAGTCTTTTTTTAAATATTTTTTGTTTTTATTTATATTTCTAAATATTTATAAATTTATTTTGAATATTCTTTGCAATTTACTATGTTTGCTTAGTTTTAATATAACTTAATATTAATATAACAATAACATAATATTATAATAACATTAAAATGTAAAAAGCAAACATATTTTTTTTAAAAAAATAAAATTCATAAAAATATTTTTATAAAAAAAATTTAAATTAATATTTAAAATTTATAATAAAAAAATATATTAAATAAAATATAATATGATAATGTATAAAAAAACAAATTTAGAATAAAATAAAAATGTAGGATAAAAATCCTACCTGAACACCCACTTTATATAATACAAGGTGGGTTGTTTTTATTTGCTTAATTTTATAATATTATAATTAAAGTATTTTATCATGAATACCAATATTAATTCATAAATTAAAAATAATATAAATTAAAAATTAACAATAATTCAAATTAAAGAATTAAATATAGTTAAAATTAAAGTTTAAATTTATTATTTAAAATTTTTTTCATAAAGATAATGTTAAAGTAAATAAAGAAATACAATTTTAAAAATTTGCATATATTGCTTATAAAGTTAAAATTTGTAATTTAAAATAAATTTTTGGGTAATTTTTTATTGAAAATAGAGTTAGTGTATGAAAATATAGATAAAATTAATAAAATAGAACTCATAATTAAATAATATATAGTAATTTTTACAAATAAACTAGATAATAAAAGTATAAATGAAGCAAAAATATAACCGCCAGCTCGTTTTTTATTCAAACTTAAAGATAAAAATCCTTTAAATGTTAATTTGGGATTTGTTTGAAAATTAAATAGAGTATTTGGAAATTTGTTGTAAGTTTTCATTAATTTTTCATAAGAATCATATTTATCGAGTATAGTGATTTTGATAGGCAATTTTGACATGATTTTTAAACTCATTTCATCAACTTCATTTACACATAAAAAAACTTCATCACAATTGGTTTGTTTTACTTTATTAAAAACATAAATTATATCTTCAACGGTAAGATTATTGTATTTGTAATAGGGGAATAGAATAAATTTTTTATTTTCTTTTTCAAAAACAATATATTCTGATTTTTTTATTGTTTTAAAATTTTCTGATAATAATTCATAATAAAAATTTAAAGAAGCGGTTTTCGTGTTAAAAATAAAGCCATTACTAAAACCTTCTGCACGAGCTAATTCTTCTTTTTTTAAATTAACTTTAACGTTTTTGCGTTTTGTAATAATTCTTAAAACTAAATCTGTTGCAAGTGTTAAAAACGCGGTTAAAACAACACTCCAAACCAAAGAATCTAAAAAGTATCTAAACCAAATAAAATAAAGAAGGAAGATTAAACATAATCTTAATGTATTGGATAAAATAAAATTAAATGTTTTCATAAAAAACATTTTTGACATATATATTTTTTTTATACTTTTATTTATAAATTCGTTTATATAAATAATAAATTGTGTTATAATGAAAAGCAAAATAATTATTTAGTTTGATAGAATAATGTTTAAATGTTTTAACGGTTTTTGAAACATCATAATTAAGGAATTAAAATGATAATTGAAGTAGATAAAATAAAAATTAACATTCAATACAAAAAAATTAAAAATATAAATTTAAAAATAACAGGCAAAGGTGAAGTATTTGTTTCTTCACCAGAAAATTTATCTATAAAAAAAATATTAGAATTTATTGAAGAAAAAAAGAAATGGATTTTGAAACATTTAATAAAAATTAAAAATCAACCGATATATTCTCAAAACTATAATGATGGTGATAAAATATTGTTGTGGGGAAAAGAATATATTTTCAAAAAACTATTAATTACAAATAGAAAAATAAAAAATAAAACAATATTCATTAAAGATAATTTTATAATTTTATATTGTAATAAAGAATTGGATTTAGAGTCAAGAAAAAAATTGATAGAAAATTGGTATAAAAAATTACTAAAAGAGGAAATAGAAAAAAAATTAAAATTTTGGCAAGAAAAAACTGGATTATATTGTTCTTCTTGGCATATAAAAAAAATGAAAACTCGTTGGGGAACTTGTAATACAAAAGACAAACGAATATGGTTTAATTTATATTTAGTAAAAAAAGATAAAGATTGTTTGAATTACATAATTGTTCACGAGTTAGGACATATATTAATAAAAGGACATGGAATAAAATTTAAAAGTTATATGAATAAAAATTTTCCAGATTGGAAAAGAGTTAAAAATAAACTAAATTTAATTAATATAGAAAATTTATAGTAATTTTAATCTATAAAGATATAAAAATATTTTATAAGATAAAAAATAAAAAAACTGCGTATTTAATGTATATATACGCAGTGATTTTCAATATATAGTGAAAAATTTTAGTAAATAAAAACATAAAAAGCATAAAACAAAATAAAAACATATAAAATTTTTAAAAAATATTTGATAATTATGTTTTATTATGCTAAAATATTATTGTTGAGATAAGAAAAAACTGCGTATATATACATTAAATACGCAGTTGAAAGGAGCATTAAAATTTGAAAAAAGTCTTAAAATAAAGGAGTTTTTGAATATGTTTTTTAATTTTTATAAAATACAAATTAGATACTTTAAAAGTTTAAAAAATTTTTAAATTAAAGAGTTAGATGTTTAAAAAAACTGCAAATTAAAAATTTTAAAATTTAAAAAAAATACTTAAAAAGTTTTGACAAAAGTATTAAAGGAATGATATAATCTTGTTAAGACTGAATATAAAAATTAATATTGTAGAAACTACAAACAAAAGAAAAAAGGAGTAAAGTATGATAATAAAAAACAAATTACAAATAATTACGTCAATTTTTTGGATTTGTATTAGTTCTATATTAATGGGAATTGGAGTATATGCAATTTTATCACCGCAACTATCATTTAACGTCGGTATAAAATTTACGCCTGACATAATTTGTCGAGTTGAACTTGCCTATGATAATATTTTAGGGAATGGTTCTAATGGAACAATAGATGAAAATGAATATGTAACGATATTTGACAACAAAAACGGCAGTGTTAATGTTGATTATATAACATACGTCGATAGTGAAAGTTTACAGTTTGATGCCAATGCAATTGGTTTGGGAAAAACAATAAATTTGCGTGTAACAAATTATACATCTAGTCATACAATTTTAGCATGGATAGAAAGTCCTTTGTTTACAGGAACACCTGTTGACGAACATACCGGATTATTTTATGAACCATTAATTGTAAGAAACGGAGAAGATTCAAGTCAAATTTTTAAAAATATTTCGCTACCAAGCACAACGAGTCAAAATACAACAATAAAAATAAGTATGAAAAAAATAGTTGAAGTTGAGCATGATTTAGCAAACACAACAGTATTGATTAATCATTCTGATTCAATACTACAAACTGATTATAATAAATATAACTACATAAATGCAGATGAAAAATTTAATGCAACATACACACCAGACGCTGGTTATAATGCACCAGAAAAATTAAAAGTATTTATAAAAAATTCTAATGGAGAATTATCTCAGTTGCCAGAAAGTTCATACACATACACAGTAACTGATAATATAGGACATTTAGAAGTTAGTGCGGAAGTTGTAAATGGAACAAATGAAAACGTCAAAATAGTTGTAGTAAGTGCGAAAGTATATAAAATTAGTGAAAGTTTCATAGGAGTTACAGTTGAATATAATCAAACGTCATACACTTCAGGTTTTTATTTTCCAGATATGGGAAATCTACAAGCAACAATAACCGCGAATTCAAATTATAAACTACCTGACGCAATAGAAGTTGAGAGAGATGGAACAAAATTAAATTCTGGTATAGACTATACATACACAAAAACAAACGATGAAATAGCAACTTTAATAATAGAATCAACAAGCGTAACAAAAGATATACGAATATATATCTGGGGTGTTTCTCAATCATATACAGTCTTTACATATACAAGCGGAACAGGTCCAGTTTATAATAATGCTAACACATCAGACCGCTATGTTCATTATATAGAAATGGGAGAATATCCACAAAGTTATGCAGGAACAACAACTGAAATAAGTGCAACACAACAAGGGACATATTATGTTGATAACAATGACGGTAGTAAAAAATATGCATTAAAAGAAAGTAATTATTATTTAGTTGAGCCAGTACGTTGGATAGTTATAGGAGTAACAGACGGAGTTTACGGAGATAAAGGACAACATGTTTTATTCACGACAGGTAATCAAGCAGAAAATGAGTCATCAAGTTTGGGATTATGGCGATATGACGAAGCAACAAACACATTCAAATATAGAAAAACAACAAGTGGAGAATGGCAAAAGGCGAGTGAAGTTTTAGTTTTAAGTGAATATGGTTTACTACGCTCAACATATAAAGATACTGGAGTTGGCACATCACCATATAACCATTTTTCTGTATCAGATATAAACAAAGTTTTAAATGATGAGAATAATGCAAATAGTTTATATAATACAATGTTTACAGGCAATCAAAAAACAAAAATAATACCAAAAACAATGCCAATAACAAGTTATCGTAGTAAAATTAATTCAACAGATTATAACGATGTAGAATATAACATGTTTTTATTAGGTTCAACAAGAAATAATCATGTTAATTGGATACACAATGGAATAGATTCATATAATTTATCAACATATTTTACACCAGCAAACACTGGTTCAAATCAATCTAATCTAGTTGCAAAAGAAACGGCATACTCATCAGGAGGAACGCAAAATAGTCCTGACAATTATTCGGCGTATTATTGGTGGTTGCGTTCGGGTGATGCCAACAATCTCAGCACTTTTGCGATTTACGTCAATTCGACTGGATTTGTGGGTAACAACTCTGTCACTCACTCCTACGCCTTGCGTCCCGCTTTTGTCCTTAATCTAGCGTAGGGAAGGAAAAAGAATGAGCGAGAATAAGGGGTTAAACATGCAAAATAAACATTCTAACCAACAGGGGTAGTCTACGCGTTATAATATAATTAAAAACCAACCATATATGTTTAAAAAACACACTTATACATTATATGTTAAAAAAACACACTTATACATTTAACGTGCTTACTTATAACTCAACAAACTAACTAAGACTCTAAAAAAACCATTAGCATATTTAAAAATACTCATTAAATTAAATAAAAATCATTGATAAATTAAACAAAAAAAACTTGTCGAATATAATATAAACTATTGCTGAATATAATAAAATTTTTGCTAATATAATAAAATCTTTCTCCAAAAATTTTAAAAATACCCAAAAACCTTTGGAAATGGGCGACGGAGTAACGGCGTCCATTTTTTGTAACTTAAAAACCTCAGAATATTTGGGAGGGTATTTTAGATTTACTGATAAAAAATCCACTAATTAAATTAGTGGATTTTTATTTGTTTTGTAAATAAATTTTTTAATTAAATTTTATAGATTAATTTCTATTATTTAACAAACTAATTTTTTTAAATAACTTTTCTTTCAACTAAATTTTAAATTACAAGTTTTTCAAAAAATAAACTGGTGCCGAAGGTGGGACTTGAACCCACATGAAGTTGCCCTCGCAAGATTTTGAGTCTTGTGCGTCTGCCATTCCGCCACTTCGGCAGGAGAGTGGTGTTAATAAAATACAACACCAAAAGTTGCTTTATGAAATTGATAAAAACACAATAGTGGGGTTATAGTTGTGTTTTTCACAAATAATCAATTCAGCAAGTTATATTTATATCAAAATACAACTTTTAAATTATAATGATTTATTGTCAAAATGTCAACAAGATTTTTAAAATTTAATAAAAAAATATCTTTTTATTGATTAATTTTATTTTTTTAATTTTTTAATTTTTAATTTTTTAATTTTTAAATTTTATTTATAGTTGTGTTTTTTTTATTTTTGTGGTATATAATATATCATTGGAGGAAATATGAAAAGTTTATTAAATTTTATTTTTTCATTAGCGTCATTGGCTTATTTAGCACTTTTTGTTTTTTACAGGTTGGCTATTTTAGGAGTTATTGAAACTGAATTTTTTGCTTCTGAATTTATGATGTATGTTTTGACTTATGGTCCTATATTATTATTATCTCTTTTTGCATTAGTTGATTTTGCTAGTAGGTCAATAAAATTATTGTTCTTAATAATTTTAATAGTTGTTATAATTGCTGGGGTTCTTGTTTTATTCTTCCCTGAAATTTTTGCTCAAACTTCAGCTAATATTTCAGTTTTTTTAAATTAATAAATAAAATATAGTATAAAATATATTGAAATTTTATAGTATAAAATATATTAAAATTTTATGGTATTGATTAATGAATAAATTTCTAATTATTGACGGCAATAGTTTAATTTATCGTGCTTATTATGCTTTGCCTTTTTTGTCTAATTCTAAAGGACAGTATACAGGTGCTATTTTTGGTTTTTTAAATATGTTTACAAAAGTTTTAGAAGAATACAACCCAACTCATGTTGTGGTTGCTTTTGATTTTGCTCATAAAACTTTTAGAAATGATATTTTTAAAGATTATAAAGGAACTAGAAAACCAACACCTCCTGAATTGGTGTCCCAATTTCCTATTCTTAAAAAAATTTTAAAAGCAATGGGGATTGTTTGTTTAGAACAAGAGGGTATTGAAGGAGATGATATTATTGGAACAATTTCTAAATATGATTGTGATGATATAGTTATTCTGTCTGGTGATAGAGATGTTTTACAACTGATTGATGATCACACTTCTGTTTGGTTAACCAAAAAAGGTATTAGTGAAATTTATAAAGTAGATTTAGATGTTTTATTGAAAGATACTGGTTTAGAACCTGTACAAATAATTGATTTAAAGGCATTAATGGGGGATACAAGTGATAATATACCAGGTGTTAAGGGTATTGGTCCTAAAACTGCAACAAATTTAATTACGATATTTAAAAACATAGAAACATTGTATGAATCTTTGCAAAACACAAATTTAAAATCTTTGGGAATTAGTGAAGGTATTAAAAATAAGTTGATTTCTGATAAAGATAATGCTTTTATGTCAAAAAAACTTGCAACAATCAAAAGAGATTGTTTAATAAATGTCGATTTTGACACTTTAAAATTGAATTTACCTTTTTCATCTGCTTGTATTGAATTATTAAGAGAATATGATTTCAATTCTCTATTAAAAAAACAAATTTTTAATGGAAATAATACTTCTTTTAATAATGAAAATTTAGAAAAATTTGATTCAAATGATAAAAAACAAATTATAGATATTAAAAACTTTGATGAATTATCAAAAATAATTACAAATAATTCTTCTTGTCAAAATTTTGCAATATCTATTGAGAAAGATTTAAAATTTTCTTTTAATTCTCTAATTACTTATCATATTAAAAATGAGATAAATTTTTTTGATTCTTCACCTTCTATTGAAGAAGCGTTGTCTTTGTTAAAACCATTTCTTGAAAATGCTAATATAAATAAAATTGTATTAGATTTAAAAAATATTCTTCATATTTTAGACAATTATAAGATAAAGTTAAATGGAAATATTTTTGATTTAAGATTGGCTACTTATCTAATTAGTGGTGGAAAATTAAATGTTGATAATACTGCAAACTTTTTTGATTTAAAAAAAGAATTTATTGACTTGTTGGCAAGTTATAATATGACAACTTTATATAGTGATATAGAAATACCTTTGGTTTATGTTTTATACGATATGGAAAAACAAGGTTTTAAACTAAATGTTGATGAATTAAATAGATTGTCCAATCTTTATGAGGAAGAATTGATTCAATTAACCAATAAAATTTACTCAATTGCTGGAGAAGTTTTCAATATTAATTCTCCAAAACAACTTGGCGAGATTTTATTTGATAAATTAAACATTTCAACTTTTAATAATAAAAAACACTCAACTGGTTTTGATATTTTGTCACAAATAGAAGATGAACATGAAATTATTCCTCTCATTTTAAGATATAGAAAAATTCAAAAGTTAAAAAGCACTTATTTAGATGCTTATAAAAATATTATTTTGAAAAATGGAGATATTATTCACACTGTTTTTAATCAAATGTTAACTTCAACTGGTCGTTTGTCTTCTAGTGAACCCAATTTACAAAATATTCCTGTTCGAGATGAAGAAGGGCGTTCGTTAAGAAAAATGTTTATAAGCCGTTTTGATAATGGGCAAATTGTTGGTGCTGATTACAATCAAATTGAATTAAGACTTTTGGCACATTTTAGTGGTGATGAAACTTTAATTGAAGCATTTCAAAATAATAAAGATATTCACAAAATCACTGCATCACAAATTTTTGGTATTAAAGAAGAAGATGTAACCCAACAACAACGAAGAGATGCAAAAGCTGTTAATTTTGGCATTATATATGGAATTAGTGATTTTGGTCTTTCAAACAATGTTGGAATTTCCAGAAAATCAGCAAAACTTTATATTGAAAAATATTTTGAAAAATATCCTAATGTTAGAAAATATATGGATAATAATATAGAATTTGCCAAAAAGAATGGGTATATATCAACTATTTTTAATAGAAGACGAAAAATTCCAGAAATAAACTCAAATGTTCATTTTAAAAGAATGTTTGGTGAAAGAGTTGCAATGAATATGCCTCTACAAGGTTCTGCATCGGATATTATAAAATTAGCAATGATAAAAGTTTTTAACAATTTTAATGATAAAAAATTGAAAAGCAAATTAGTTCTTCAAATCCATGATGAATTGATTGTAGATGCTCATCCAGACGAAATTGATTTAGTTAAAAATATTTTAAGAGAATCCATGGAAAATGTTATTAAATTAAAAGTTCCTTTAATTGTTCAAATTGACTCTGGAAAAACTTGGTATGATGCTTAATCTTAATTAAAAAATTTTTAAAACTGATTAAATGTCAGTTTTTTATTTTTTACATTTTTATTATTCATATTTGTATCTATATTTATATCTTATTATTTATTTTTATATCTATATTTAAATTGTCAATTTTTAATATCTTTTAATTTATCATTATTTAAAATTTGTTATATTTTTTATAATTATTTCTATTTATAAATATTTTTGTTTATCAATATATTTAGTTGTAGTTGCTTGTTTATTGGTATTTTTGTTTTATTAATTAAAATATCTTTGTTTTTAATAAAAAAGAATATTAAAGTAGTTTACTTTTAAATTTATCTTAATTGTTTAAATATAAAATTTTAATATAATATTTCAATTCTTTTACATAAAATTTATTTATTGTTTCAAACTATATACTATTGAAAAATAGAAAAATAAAATATTGTTGGAGGAATTTATGTTTAAAAAATTTTTTTTGAAAATTTGCGGTTTAACACTGGCAATTTGTTTTGTTGTTATTGGTTTAAATGTAAATTTTTCTGATATTTTTTCTTTGCCAACGAATAGTATAGTTTCTTATAACGATATTGAAACCATAAATGATAATAAAATTTTTGGTAAATATGTTAATGCTGAACTCGCAGATATAAAAGTTGGAAATGACAAAACTTCTTATGGTAAACTTTGGTTAAAACTGTTTGGATTTTTGCCATTAAAACAAATTAATGTTGAAGTGACAAAAGGTGAAGATGTTTTTGTTGGAGGAATACCTTTAGGTTTTTCTATAAAAACAAAAGGTCTTTTAATTGTTGGAAGCAATACTGTTTTATCTAATTCAGGCGGAGTTGAAACAATTAAAAGTATTGAATTAAAAGAAGGAGATATTATTCTTCAAATTAATGGTGTTGATATAGTTGACTATGAACAAATACCTGAAATCCTTAATCAAAATGAAGGAAAGCGTTCAAAATTAAGTATTTTAAGAAATGGTGAAATATTTACTTGTGATATTGTTCCTGAGAAAGATTTGCAATCAGGTGATTATAAAATAGGATTATGGGTTAAGGATAATGCAAGTGGGATAGGGACTTTAACTTTTGTTAAAAAATCAAATAACAGATTTGGTGCTTTGGGACATCCTATTACTGATTTTGAAACAGGTGTTGAAATTCCGGTTCAAGAAGGTAATATTTATAGATGTAGTTTGGTTGGTATTAATAAAGCAGAAAAAAATAATCCAGGAGAATTGAGATGTATTTTTTTGCAAGGTGTTAATAACAAAGGAGAGATTGAAAAAAATACAAAATTTGGTGTTTATGGAACTGTAACTGAATTAGAAAATATTGTTGATTATAATTTAACAGCAGAAATTGGCAGTAGAATGACAGTTAAAACAGGAAAAGCAAGTATTGTCAGTTCTGTTAGTGGAGTGAGAGAAGAATACTCAATAGAAATTATAAAAACATCATATCAGCCAGAAAGTGATGATAAAAGTTTTGTTTTTAGGGTTACTGATAAGCGTTTATTAAGTTTGACAGGTGGTATTTTACAAGGGATGAGTGGAAGTCCAATACTTCAAAATGGCAAATTAATTGGAGCAGTAACACATGTTTTTGTTTCTGACCCAACAAAAGGTTACGGAATTTATGCGGATTGGATGGTTCAACAATAAGTTTTTAAAAAAATTAATAATGTCAAAATATTACAAATTATATTAATTAAAAAAAATAAAATATAAATAAAGATTATTGTAAAAATTATTTAGATTTTGAATTATAATGTTCTAAGAATAATATCATAAAGACATATTTTGTCGAATAAATTAATATTATGAATAAATCATATGCCTTTTTATGCAAATATTCCAATATAAAATATGCATGTTTGGCTAATTTTAAAAAAAATAAAATTTTTTATATAATTTGTTTGATTTTGTGTTTGATTGGCTTATTTACTGGAATATTTGTTGCTTTTAAATCTGGAATTACTGTTTCAACATTAAATGATTATAATCTGTATTATTATACAAGTTTAGATTTGGCGTCCTTTGGTCTTTTTTTCACAAGATTATTATCTTATGCTTGTTTTTTAATTATTTTGTCAATATGTTCTTTAAATGTTTTTTTAGTTCCCATAGGAATTGTTTTGATTGCATATAGAACATATTTGGCGGGTTTTAATTGTTGTATTTTAATTAGTTTATTTGGAGTTAGTGGGGCCATAACTAGTATTATCATTATATTTCCATTTCAACTTATTATAACATTTTTGCTTATACTATATTTTGCTTTAATGATAAATCGTGCAGAACAAAAAAAGAAATTTGGTTACTGTTTAATTAAATTTTGGAAAACTTATTTAATTTTTTTTGCTATTTTAACAATTGTAAATTTATTAGAAACAATCTTATTGATAGTTTTAAATGCGGGAACAATTTTTGTTTTATAAATATTTCATTTTTAATTGCAATGATTATTTTTTTATAATATAATGTAATTTGTTTTAACAAAAGAGGTGCTTTTTATATGAATAAAAATATATTAAAAAAATTAAAAAAATACAATCCTAAAATTGCTGTTATTTTAGGTTCAGGTTTTAATAATAACTTATTTCTTGAAGATAAAGTTGAATTTGATTATTCTAAATTAGGTATTAATTGTCAACAAATTCTAGGACATGAAAGAAAATTAATTGTTGGGAAGCATAAGGGAATTTCAACAGTAATTGCAAGCAGAGTACATTATTATGAAAATGGTGAAACAAGTAGTATACTGCAATTGTATAAATTATTTAAAGAAATTGGCATTGAAATAGTTGTTGCAACAACAGCAACAGGAGGAATTAATAATGAATTAGAAGCAGGTGATTTAATGCTAATAAAATCTCATATTAATCTAACAGGAACAAATCCTTTAATATCCCAAAAACCCATTACTTTTATTGATTTAAGTAATGCATACAATAAAAAACTAAGAGATTTATCATTAAAAACAGCAAAAAAACTTAAAATTCCTCTATTTGAAGGTATTCATTTACAAACTTCCGGTCCATCATATGAAACTTTTGGTGAAGTGATTGCTTTTAGAAAAATGGGTGCTGATACTGTTTCTATGAGCATGGCTTTAGATGCTATTTGTGCATGTGCAGTTGGTTTAAAATTTTTGGCTTTTGCTGGTGTAACTAATAAAGCAGTAACTGAGGATAGTCAACCTTTAAATCATGAAGAAGTGTTAAAAATTGCATCTAATATTTCTCAAAACTTTTTTAAAATTATTGATAACTTATGGCTTAAATTAATTTAATATGCTTATAATTATTTAACTAATAGTTGCATAATATAATTAATTTTAATTGGTGAAAACCAATTTTTTTATTTTATAATTTTAGTATTTTCACCATTTAGTAACTTAATAAAAAGTGTAGAAAGTTTAATTTACTAAATTAATTAGTAATTACACAATTAATATTTATAAATTATTTTTATTGCTACAAAAAAATTGTATAAATTTTTCTAATTTAGAAAAACTATTTTCAAGGAAGGTAGAAATCTATATGAAAAATTATGTAGCAAAAAATTTTAAAATTTTATTTGTATTTGTATTAATCTTAATTGTTTTGACGGCGTCAAATTTTTTACAAATTAACATTTATGCGGAAAATGAAAGTGATTTTTGCATTAATGCTAAATCAGGAATTTTAGTTGATTATTCCTCAGGAGAGGTTTTATTTGAACAAGATGCAGATAATAAATTACAAATTGCAAGTATGGTCAAACTTATGACTATTTATTTGGTTATAGAAAAATTAGAAAACGGAGAATTAAAATTAACTGATAAATTAACTGCTAGCGAATATGCTGCTAGTATGGAAGGGTCGCAGGTTTTCATAGATGCAAATTCAAGGTATACTATTGAAGATATGTTAAAAAGTGTTATTGTTGCTTCTGCAAATGATGCTAGTGTTGCTTTGGCAGAACATATATCTGGAAGTGAGAAAAACTTTGTTAAAAAAATGAATAATAAAGCAAAAGAGTTGGGAATGAAAAATACAATCTATGTAAACAGTACTGGTCTACCTGCACCGATGCAATATTCAACTGCAAGAGATTGTTCGATAATTCTTTCTAAATTAATTGATAATGAAATATATTTAAAATACTCAACTATTTGGATGGATGAATTAACTCATCCATCTGGAAGAAAAACAGAACTTGTTAATACAAATAAATTAATAAGATATTATAAAGGTTGTGATATTGGAAAAACAGGCTCAACAGATGAAGCAGGGTATTGTTTATCAGCTTCTGCAAAAAGAAATGAAATGCGATTAATAGCAGTTGTTATGGGAACAAAAAATAGTAATGAAAGATTTAGTCAAACTGTTAATTTATTAGATTATGGTTTTTCTAATTTTGTAAATAAAAAAATTGTTGACAAGGAAATTCCTGTTCAAAAAATCAACATTAAAAAATCTAAATTGAATGAAGTTGAAATTTTTGCAAAAGATGATTTTTATGCAATAACTTCAAAAGATGGTGAGAGTAATTTAACAATAACAAGAGAAATTAATGAAAATTTAAAGGCCCCATTAAAAAATTTAGATGAAGTTGGAAAAATAATAATAAGTAAAAATGGAAAAATTATCAAAGAAATACCATTAATAATAAAAATAGATGTTGATGAAATAACATTTATTGATGGATTGAAAAAAATTGTTCATGAGTTTTAATGCATGAAACAAACGATATTTTAATATGAACTAAATATAGTAATTAAATAAAATTTTAGTATTTGATATTTGTTTAAATAAGGCAAATTTTCATTACTAAAATTTTGTTTTTATAACTTAAAAACTTATTTGTAATTAATTACTTGAATAATTAGGGTTATAATTTTATAATTAAAGAATAAATTAAAACTAACACTAATTAATAAAAACACTTGCAAATTAACATTTTTTTTAATATAATAATTCTATTATGTTATATTTTTTAATTGGTTTAATAGATCAAGTTCCAGCGGGAATTTTTATAACAATAGTGTTTGCTTATTTTTTAGCAATTTGTGTTGCTATGTCTTTTCATGAATTTGCACATTCTTTAACCGCTTATAAATGTGGAGACCCAACTCCCAAAGCATTTGGTAGATTAACTCTTAATCCATTTGCACATTTTAGTGGATGGGGATTATTAATGTTTTTTTTACTTGGATTTGGTTGGGCAAAACCTGTTAAAATAAATCCCAATAATTTTAGACATTTTAAAAAAGGAATGGTTTTAGTTTCTTTAAGTGGGGTTTTAACAAATTTAATTTTGGCGTTTGTTTTTTCAGGTCTTTATGTTTTAACAGCGGTTTTGGGAGCAGATTTATTAGCAAATGATAATGTCTTTATTATATTTTTTGCATATTTCTTTCAATTTGGTATAATTCTTAATTTGGTTTTATGTATATTTAATTTATTACCGATTTATCCTTTAGATGGTTTTAATTTTTTGGCAACATTTTTAAGATATGATAATAAATTTGTTCAATTTATGTATAAATATGGCTTTATTATTCTGTTGATTGCAATATTACCTTTCTTTGCTGGAAATTCTATTTTGGGTTATTTTTATAATTATGTTATTGGTTGGATTTCTTCCGGTTTTTTTGCTTTTTGGGGATTATTTTATTAAAAAAATTAAAAAATGATATTTTATTAAATTTTGAGGAATTTTTATGGAAGATATGATATTTGACGATGATGAATACAAATTTAAGTTAGAAAATTTTGAAGGACCGCTTGCTTTACTGTTGGAAATTATTAGAAAAAATAAATTAGATATTGAAGAAGTTCGTTTGGCTGACCTTACTAGTCAGTATTTAGAATATATGGACCAGTTAGATACATTAGATATGGAAAAAGCGAGTGAATTTATAACAATTGCAGCAACTTTAATTGAGATTAAGTCTAAATCCCTTTTACCTAGACCAGAAGAAGAACAGTTAGATGAAGAAGATAGTGAAATGCTACTTTTAAATAGATTAAAAGAGTATAAATTATTTAAAGAAGCAGGAGAGGAATTGCATGAGATTGAAGAATTAAATCGTATGTATAAAAATCCAGACAAAGATGTTGGTGCTCCAAGATTTGTTCTTAAAGATATGGTTTTAGACAAATTACTAGATGCTTTTGTTGGTCTTTTGACAAAAGTTGATAAACGTGAAATAATTGAAGAACCTAAAAAAATTCAAAAAGATAGATTTACAGTTGCCGAAAAAATAATTTCAACTCGTGAAGCGTTGCAGGAAAAAAAGGTTTTAAAATTTGAAGAATTATTTGAAGAAGGACAAACAAGAAGTGAATTGATTAATATTTTTTTGGCATTACTTGAATTATTAAAAAGGCAATTTGCTAAAATAAAACAAGAGGGATTATTTCAACAAATTATTATTTATCTTAATGAAGATAGTGATGTTAATTTTAATGAACCAATTGTTTCAGATTTTGATGAAAAAACAGAGTAGTTAAGTATAAAAAATTATATATAAATTTTAGATATTAACAAAAAATGTTAAATAAGTTTTTAAGGTGAAATAAAAATGAGTTTTAAAAAAGAAGAATTAAAAGAAATTATAAAATCAACATTATTTGTTGCTGGTGATGGCTTAGAAATTGATTATATTGCAGAAAAACTTGAAGTTAAAATAAGTGATGTAAAAAAGGCAATTGAAGAATTAAAACTTGAAAATACAGATATTTCTGGTATACAAATTATAGAATACAAAAATAAAATTCAATTATCTTCTAATCCTAAATATGCAGATTATATTTCAATTATATTAAATCCAATTAGAGAAAAGGCTTTAACAAAAGCGGCATTGGAAACTGTTGCTATTATTGCTTATAAACAACCTATAACTCGTTTAGAAATAGAAGACATAAGAAGAGTTAATTGTGATTATGCGATAAATGTTCTTGAAGAACATAAAATGATTGAAGTTGTTGGTAGAAAAGATGCGGTTGGCAAACCTTTGTTGTATGGAACAACTGATGAATTCTTAAAAAGATTTGGTTTGACAGACCTTAATGCTTTACCAAACTACGATGAATTAATGGAGAGAATTGCAATAATTAGACAAGAAGAAACGCAAAAATCTGATAGTTTATATAGAGATTATAAACTTCAAGACCTTTCAGCAGAACAAAATAATAATTCATTAGAAACGCAGGAAAAACAAAGTAATGAACATGAAAATAGTGAAGAATTTGAAAATAATTCCAATATAGATAATAATGTTAACAATGAAATAGAACAACAAAATTCTGAAAAGCAAGATAATAATTTAACTTCAAATATCATAGATGAAAATAATCTAAATCTTGTAAAAGAAAGTTTGGAAAATTTAAAGAATATTGCCAATTTAAACAAAAAACAAGAAGAACAAGAAAATAGAAAAGATAATGCTCTTGCTTAATTTAACGATAATAACAAAAAATGTATATAAAAAAATTTTTTGAAAAAAATAAAACTATGGAATCTTTATGGTTACTCATAGTTTTATTTTTATTAATTTTATTAATTATTCCTTTGTTTTTTAGGATTTATTTATCTTTTGACCCGTTAAACAATGAAGGAATGGTTGTTATAAAACTTTTTTTTATAAATATAGTGTATTTTTCGTTTCAATTGACGATTAATGGCATTATTATAAGAACAAAAAAAGAAAGAAAACAGTTAGAATACAAATTTTCTGACCCTAAAATAAAATTTTATGAATTATTAACATTACAGTTAAAACAAAAAGTAAAATTAAAATACATAAATATTTATTCAAAAATTGGAACTGGTGATGCTTATCATTCAGCGATGTTGTCAGGTTTAATAAATATCATATATCATATTTTTTCTAGTTATTTAAAAAATTTAAAATATAGCACATCAATTTCTGTTAATTCTCAAACATTATTTAATGAAAAGGTTATAAAATTTAAATTTTATTGTAATGCATCTATATGTTTATTTGATATTTTGTATTGTTTTTTTACGTCTTTATTTCTCAACAAAAAGCGTAATTATTAAAAAGAAATTTTTTTTTATTTTTAATATATATTATATAATTTAATTAATAATGTATAAAAATCTAATAAAAATTAATAATAAATTATAGTAAATTTCTTAAATTAACAATTTTCTTTTATTTGGTTATACTATCAATTATTTGTTTATACGATAAATGAAAATTAAATTTATTAATATAAGGAGTTAACAAATATGGTGTATCACGAAAATAATCCAGGGTCTCAATCTATTGAAAATTTAATTGAAAATACAATGAAAAATCTTCATTCTCTTATAGAAGCAAATACAATTATTGGAGACCCTTTTTTCTCGCCAGATGGTAGTGTTATAATTCCAGTTTCAAAGGTTAGTGTGGGTTATGTTGTTGGAGGTGGCGAATATGCAGATGTTTCAATTAGAAAAAAAATTTCAACATATCCACTTGCTGGTGGGAGTGGGGGAGGTATGACAGTTCAACCAGTTGGATTTTTAATTGAAAATAAAAACGGAATTAATTACATAGATATAGAAAATAAAACCGCCTATCAAACTGCATTAAATTTATTTAATAAATTAGTTAATAAATTTTGCTCTAAGGAGGATAATAAAGATTGTTATGAGAAATAATGCTTTGACAATTATGTTAATATGTTTCTTTTTAGTTTTAACATTTAATTTTACATACTTCAATATAAAAACATTTAAAACTATTGACACATCTAATAATCCAACAGAAATAACAACAATTAAAGATGCTGTTGAATTGTTTCCTTATAAAGAATGTTCTTCAAGTGCTAGAAGTATGTGTTTGATTGAACAAAATTCAGGAAGAATTTTATATGGTAAAAATATAAATGAAAAAGTTGCAATGGCTAGTACAACAAAAATATTTACAGCGTTAACTGTATTAGAGAATTGTCAAGATATTAATAAAAAAATAGCAATTGATGATAGGGCAGTTGGAATAGAAGGAACTTCAATGTATTTAAGAAAAGGGGAAAGTTTAACAATAAAAGAATTGTTATACGGAATGATGTTGCCATCAGGAAATGATTCAGCAACCGCCCTTGCTTATTATGTAGGGGGTGATATTCCTAAATTTTGTGAAATGATGCAAAAAACTGCTCAAAATGCTGGTGCAAAAAACTCATCTTTTAAAAATCCTCATGGCTTAGATGAAGACGGCCATTATACAACGGCTTATGATTTATCTATTGTAACTGCAAAAGCTTTACAAAATAAAGATTTTAAAGAAATTGTTTCAACTAAAAATATAGTAGTTAGCGGAAATGATGAAGTTGAAAATAGATATTTAAAAAATAAAAATAAACTTCTTCTTAATGATTTTGAGGGGATAACAGGTGTTAAAACAGGATTTACTGATAATGCTGGTAGATGTTTTGTTTCATCTGCTTCTAGAGAAAATTTAGATGTTGTTTGCACAGTTTTAAACTGTGGACCAATGTTTGAAGAATGTTCTTATTTTATGGAAAAAGCTTTTGACGAATTTAAAAATTATGAATTATTGCCAGCGTATAATATAGTTGATACTGTTCCTGTTACAAAAGGTAAAGAAAGTTTAGTCAAAATTTATTCTAGAAAAAATTTTGTTTTTCCTTTGACAACTGAAGAATTTTTAAAAATTGATTACGAATATGAAAAACCTGAATTTTTAAAGGCTCCAATTAAAAAAGAACAAATAATTGGAACTGTAAAAATTTATTTAGATAATCAACTTCTATTTAAAGATGAATTAATAACAACCGATGAAGTTAAATCTAATTCAATTTTCGAATCTATTAAAAATATTTTTAATAAATGGTAAATAAAATAGTAATTAAAAAGCAATTTTAATAATTATGTATTGCAAGTTAGTTAAATTTAAAATAACTTATAATATTTGGTTGCTTTTTATTTTTTTTTATGATTAAATAAACTGCATGAGATTAAATAAATTTTTATCAACTTCTGGTGTTGCGTCTAGAAGAAAATGTGATGAACTTATTATTCAAGGAAAAATAAAGGTTAACAATTTGGTTGTCAAAGAATTGGGAACTATTATTGATGAAAAAAAAGATATTGTAGAATTTGATGGTAAAATAATAAAATTGCCATTAGATTTTTTGTATATAAAATTAAATAAACCAAAAGGATATATTTGTTCTGCAAAAGATACTAAAGGAAGAAAGACGATTTTTGATTTAGTTAAAATTCCAAATGTTCGCCTGTTTAATATTGGACGTTTGGATTATGATACGGAAGGACTCTTGCTTTTAACTAATGACGGAGATTTTGCTCAATCTATAATTCACCCATCATTTGAAATAGAAAAAGAATATTATGTAACAATTCAAGGACATATAAAAGAAAGTGAATTGGCAGTTTTAAGAGCGGGAGTTGTTATTAACGGGAATAAACTTCCAAAAGCAAAAGTTGAAGTGTTGAAAATATTAAAAGATAGTAATCAACAAATAAAAACAAGGTTGTCTGTTAAAATAAAAGAAGGTTTAAATCATCAAATTAGGAAAATGTTTCAAGGAATTGGAAAAGAGATAATTTTATTAAAAAGAGTAAGCATAGGTCAAATTAAATTAGGCGGTTTAAGTAGAGGAGATTACAAAAAGTTATCATCAAAAGAAATGGAAATTTTAACAAAATATAAAAATACCAAATAATGTATATGCAAAATTACAATACATACAATATATAGGGGGTATTATGTATAGATTTTTATGGATTCTTTGTTGGCCTTTTATAAAAATTTTTTATCCAACAAAGATTATTGGTAAAAAAAATGTTATAAAAAAAGAGTCTGCTATTTTAATTTGTAATCATTATAGTAATAATGATATTTTAATTGTAGGTGTTGCAACTAGTAGAAAGATGCATTTTTTAGCAAAAAAAGAATTGTTTAAAAATCGTTTTATTGCATGGTTTATGCGTAAGATGGGTGTTATTAAAGTTGATAGAAATATTGCAGACATTGAGGCTATAAAAAATAGTTTAAAAGTTTTAAAAAACAAAGAACTTTTAACCATCTTTCCAGAAGGAACTAGGAATAAAGAAGGAGACCAACTACAAAGCATAAAAAATGGTGTTTGTATGCTTGCAATCAAATCAAAGTGTAAAATTATTCCAGTTAATATTTTAAGAAAGGCAAAATTTTTAAAAAGGAATAGAATTTTGATAGGTGAACCTTTTGAGTTAAACAAATTTTATGACCAAAGATTAACTTCAGAAATTCTTGATAACGCAGGACAAATTGTTTATAACAAAATGAAAAATTTAGAAATAGAAAATAAAAATTATAAAAAAAATAAAAAATAAAATTTTTATCAAATTAGCATATTCTTTTTAATTAAAAACGTAAAAACTAAAACAAATTAAATTGTACTTATTTTTTTAAATTTACAAAAATTATAAAATAAAAAAAACACTTTACTTTTTAATTTATGTATGATATTATTAATAAGTCTTATTGCAAAGTTTATCGTTAGTATCCCTTAATCGCGATTTGCTTTGTTTTATAGATAATAATTTGGGAGGGAATATGAAAACAAAATCAGAAATTATTAATGAGTTTAAAATTTCAGAAAAAGACACTGGTTCTGTTTATGTTCAAATTGCTTTACTAACAGAAAGAATAGAACATTTAACAGAACATTTAAAACAAAATCCTAAAGACAATCACACTCGTAGAGGTCTTTTAAAACTTGTTGGTAAAAGAAAAAAAATGCTTAATTATTTAGAAAAATCAAATATTGAAGAATATCGTGATTTGAAGAAAAAATTAAATATTAGATAAAAATTAGACGATTTAGTCTAGTCGTTTTGAAACTAGCGGTATTTTGAGAAAAGAAAAGAGTATAAATTAAGTTTAAATCTTAAAATATACTCTTTTTTAATTTCTTAATTATTTGAAATTTTGTTATATTTTTGATAAAATATAATTATGAATACTGAACAGATTGATAAATATAGACCTATTATTCAAAGTATTATTGATTCAAATGTAAAGTTTTATGGATTTGAAAATAAAATCGAATGGGAATTTTTTGAAAATGAAAATATAGCATTTGTAGGAATTGCAAAGGCAGATTTAAAATTATATATTAATATAAACTCAGTAATCTATGCATATAAAATAGGTGAACCTTTACAAATAGAGTATTTTATTCTACATGAAATACGACACATTTACCAACGAAGATTTGTCCTAATGTACAAACAAGATAAAATACATTGCCAAAATCCTGAACTTGCTCAAAGATATGATTATGAATTTTGCAATTATATAAAACCAGATAAATTAGAGCAATATTACTCACAACAAATTGAATTTGAAGCATTCTTATTTTCTTATTCTGTTATGCTATATAAATATGGTGTCATAAGCTATATAAAATTGCCAAATTATTTAGAAAGTTTAGGTGTAGAACAATATATTAATAGTTGGATAAGTATTTTTAAAAAACAAAAATTATAAGTTATCTATATCACTATAAACACATCATATGATTTCGTAAAGGTTTTTGTTGTGCCACCTTTAAATCTTCTAGTTGTCGTTTGTGTTTCAGTAAAAACTTTTGTAGATGATTGTTCTAAATTTTGTTGTTGAGTTATAGAATAGTTTAAATATATTTCTATTTTGTTTTCATAAATTTTAATTTGTTGAATAAATAATTCTATTGCTTTATTAGGGCATTTTTTCATTGTATACTTAAAGAAATTTTGTATATCTTCTTTGGTAAGTTCATACCTTTGTTTTGATTGCTCTATAACTAACTTTTCTTGCAAATCTTGCTTTTGTTTTTCTAGTTCTTCTAATCTAACTTTTGTTGTTTCAGTAAGTATTCCTTTTTCTATTGCTATCATAATATTAGAAATTGATGTATTTGTTTTTTGCAATTCGTTTTTAATTGAATTTAGAGGGGTGTTGTTTCCAACTCTTTTTTTATTTAATTCATAGATTCTATTAGATATTTCTTCTAGGTTTTCTGGGATATTAAATTGAGATATTAAAAATTTATCAATAATACTTTCAATAAAAGTTTTATCTATATTTCCTACAAAACAGTTTTGTTTCTTTGTAGAGATGCATCTATAATATCTCATAGTTTGTCCATTAGACGATATTGCTGATACTGGGTACATTTTTCTATTACAACAACCACAATATATTTTATCTTTTAATCTAAAAATATCGTGATTATCTTTTCTGCAACCATATCTATTTTCATCAAGCCTTTTATTTACATTTTTAAATAACTCATTTGAAATAATTTGCGGATAGATTTTATCATATACTTTATTATTTAATCTATATATCCCTGTATACAATTCATTTTTTAAATAATGTCTAATTGTTTCAGGTAAAAACTTTTTACCCTTGTTAGTAATATGTTCTTTTTCAAAATCTCGGCAAATTTGTAGTATTGTTTTGCCACTTGCATAATCTTCAAATATTCTTTTTAATATCAATGCTTCATCTTCGTTTATTTTCAATTTCTTATCTTCTTTTGTATAACCATAAGATACAGAGCCAATACAATGACCTTTCATTCGTGATTCATGAAGTCCTCTACTTACTTTTTGTGCAAGTTCTTCACTAAAATATTGATTCATACCTTCAAGCAAACTTTCAAGTAAAACTCCCTCTGGTGTCTCGGGAATGTTTTCCATAGCAGACAAAAGTTTTATTCCATTGTCTTTTAAATGCTTTCTATGAATTGCTGACTCATACTTGTTTCTTGCAAATCTATCTAGTTTGTAAACAAGAACATAATCCCATTTTTTGTTATTGCTATCTTTAAGCATTTTTTGAAAAGAAGCTCTTTCATCGGTTGTTCCAGATATTGCTCTATCTATGTATGAATCTACAATGATAATATCGTGTTTTTTAGCAAAATCTTCACAAACATGAATTTGACCTTCAATAGATTGTTCTGTTTGATTTGTGCTTGAATATCTAGCGTATATTACAGCTGTTTTCATGCTATTTTTCTCCTTTTATTTAATTTTTCTGTCTTTCGACATGGGCGAAACAAACGGAAACGAATAGATATTTTTAATTTTAAAATCTTAAAACAATAGTCAAAGGTTGTGAAACAATACATTTTACCTTTGACTATTGTGAGTTTTCGTTTAAACTTCGCACACGAAAGACTAATTACTTTTTGGCATTTCTTTAATAACATCTGGACTAACTTTTCCCATAACAACACCTTCATCTATACAAAGGAAATCATCAAATAATAAAAGTTTTCTATTTTCTTGTCCTATGGTGCAAACAATATCACTTTCTAAAATATCTGAAATAAAATATGTTTGTAGATGTTTTGAATAAATTACTTTTTCATTTGTTTTCCTTATATACTTCAACATATATTGAACTGCTTGTAATGTTAGTTTATTGTTGTCTATTTCTCTAAAATCATTTCTACCAAATCTTTCTAAAAAGAAAGTATTTTGATAAGTTAACTGCATTTGATGAGTTTTTGTTGAATAATCTTTTGTTTCAATAATACTTCCAATCATTTCAGGTATTACAAATATTCCATGAAAGTGAAGTCTGTTATTTTTAGGACTTCGTTCCCAAACTCCAATATATCTCCAATCTTTGCGATTAGATAAATGCCTTAAACAAGTTAGTAATTTCTTTTTAAATTCTTCTTCGTTTAATTTTTCATTATCGTAAGTAAAAGTGCAAAAATGTGTCCACCGTTGTAAATTTACTTTTCGATATAGTCTTGTTAGTCTTACAATCTTGTTTCTTTTTTCTTTCTCTAAAACTTTGTTTACTAGTTCTGTCGCTTTTTTTGTATCATTAATTTCTTTATCTATTGTTTCTATTGCATTTTTAATCTTTTCTTTTTTACTTTTGTTATTATCTTTTTTAATTATTTCTTTAACCGTTTCTTCTTGTTTGTTTTTAATACCTTTGTTTTTTCTTTTCTTCCATGATTGTTCTATATGAGGAATTGCTATGTAATGACTTCCATCAAAATATACTTTACTTTTTGGATAGTGCATAGTATTCCTCCTTTGCTTGTGTGATTAAGTTTAAAACTTCTAAGAAAAAATCTTCTGTTAGAAGTGATAAGTCAATCACATTTTTTGTTTTTGTGATTTGCATTTTTTAACTCCTTTTAATAAATTGGGAATTAAAAAAGACATAGAGATTCTTTTTCTCCGACGCCCACAAAATGCAACCACTGGCTCTTAAATTTTGGCTCAGAGCGTACCAATAAAACAAACTTCTCGGCTTGTCATTTTCGCGATGCCTATTTAATTCAGTCGAAATCATATCACAAAGTTTTTCAAATTACCATGACATTTATAGGTAGTTTATGCGTACTTTTTGTGAACAAATGCAAACTCTTTGGGTAATTTTTGCAAACTTTATGCTCACACTTGATAAGACTTCTCATAATATAGCCACTAAATGAACTAAAAGTTAAGGTATATTTTAAAATTAATCAATAAAAAATCCATACTTTGTTTTTTAGTATGGATTAATTATTATTAAGCGAATAATAAATTATATCTAGCTCTAAATTTTCTTCTTCGTTTATATACTTTATCTGTGCTAATTTGTAAAAATTCAGCAACAAGTTTTGGAGTAACTCCATTATAGAAATAATATAATATTTGTTTTTCTAGTTCTGTTTGAACTATTTTATTCGTTATCTCTTTTACCTTTGTATAATCTTCATTTTCTTTAATTATTGGTTTTTCATCTTCAATTTCAGGATATTCTTCATTATCAGTAGTGTTAGTGTAATATTTTAATTCTTTTCTTAAATATGTTTGTATTACTCTTAGACAAGCTGTTCTAATTGTATCAATATTTCCAGATTTTGATTTTGAATTTTTACATAGCTCTCCAAGTCTATGTCCTAAAAATTTATATAGGAATAAACTTGCTTCTTGAACTAAATCGTAAGCATCTGAATATGTATCTAATTCTCTATGACAATGAATGTCCAGATATAACTGCTTTTGCAATCTTTCTATCTTTGGTAGTCCGCTAAAAGCATACCTTTTAATAGATTTTAATCCAACTACTGCAAAGCATTTAGATAATTCTTGAAGATTATCTAATGTAATAACTACATTATCTTCTAAAATGCTAACTTTCTTTTTATCTTCTTTCATATATATACTCCTTTTATTTGCCTTTTGGCACGAACAAAAAGAGCATAGTTTGACTGAATATTAAATATTATTTAAGATAATTTTTAAATAACATAAAGCAAATGATATTTAACAACTTACTTATAAAAATAAAAAATGTTATGCATTAAAATCAATATAAATTTTTAAGTTTGTAATCCCATAAACAACAAGTCAAGGAAGAAGAAATATATATTTGTGCAAATAAAAAGACTAAGGCAAGCCTTAATCTTAAAATTATATAAAAAATATATATTTCCCTTGAATTGTTGTGAGAACTATGCGAACATACCAGCCAAAAGGCGAAGAAAAGGAGAACAACGAAAAGCAAGAACTGACAAAAAAAGAAGAGAATGTCGCAATGGATAAGCCTGCGCCTTGCGACATCTCTTTCGTCAGTTCTTGCTGTTTGTTTGAGCAAATTTTATTTAAAAGTCAATTTTTGAATTATTATTTCTGCTCTTTCAGTTTACTTTAATTTTTAAATTTTTAGTTTTTATTTGTCTGTTAATTTTATTCTAGTATTTTTATTTTGTTTATATGCGTGTGCTTGTCTTTCGGTGGAGCGAAGCGACACCGACTTGTATCAAGACAAGCACACGCTTAAGTGCCAAATGGGTTAATTTATTTTTTTAAACCTCTAATTTTTTCAATAATTGTAATAACCGCTATTATTATAACAATATAAAATAACAAATAAAGAATATGTGGGTAAATACATTTTGCACCGATAGATTGAAGTTCACTACCTATTAAAACAGAATGGCTAAAAGGCAATAAATTTATAAAAGTTGCAAACCCACCGCTAAATGCACTTATAGGCATAAATACTCCACCAAAGATTCCTGTTAGCGAAATAAATATAGAAGTTATAGGTCCAGTTTGCTTTTCATTTTTGCAAATACAACCTATTAAAATCCCTATGCAAATATAAAAAATTGCAGAAGGCAATAAATATAAAATATTCAAAAGAAAATAGACACCAAATGGGAATTTAAAAATTAGAGCCACCAAAAAGAAAAGAATAGTTTGAATGAAAACCATTGGCAAGGCAGAGATAAAAAAACTAAAATAATAACTAAATTTGTTTATTGGCGAGATATTGATTCGCTTAATAAATGAAGTGTTTTTATCTGACGAGATTTGCATAGCAACAAATAAACTTGTAAAAGTGTATCCAAAAACACAAATCCCATTTGCATAACTTTTTATTTTAAAATTGGCAGGGACAAACTCCATATTAGTAAATATAATTTGCATAACTAGTAGCATTATAAGTGGAAAACCTAAGCAAAAAACTAAACTTAAAGGTTCTCTAAGCATTTCTTTAATATTCCTTTGTGCTAGAATAAAACATTTTTTCATTATTCTTCCTCCGACAACATTAAAAAGGCATTTTCAAGACTATTTGTTTTTGTAAGTTTTACAATTTCATCACGCGTGCCAATCGCTTTCATTTGCCCACGACTTATAATGCCAATTCTATCGGCTAAAAACTCAACTTCTTCCAAGTAATGAGTTGTAAGCAATATAGTCAATTTGTTCTTTAATTCTTTAATAATACCCCATAATATTTTACGAGATTTCACATCAAGCCCAAGTGTAGGCTCATCAAGAAAGAGTATTTGTGGTTCTGTAATCATCGCAAGGGCAATACTAACTCTACGAAGTTGTCCTCCGCTAAGTTTTTTACATTTAACATTTTCTTTTTCTTTAAGCCCAAATTTAGAAATTATATCATCAATTTTATTCTTTCTATTTTGAATGTCATATAATGATGCTACAAACTCTAAATTTTCTTTTATAGTTAAGTTTTTGGCAACAGCACTTTCTTGTGGGGATATGTTGATTATTTTTCTAATCTTTTCTTTTTCTCTTATCAAGTCGTAATTGTTTATAGTCGCAGTTCCAGAAGTAGGCAACATCCCTGTTGTGAGAATATTTATTAAAGTGGTTTTGCCTGCACCATTAGACCCAAGTAGAGCAAAGCATTCCTTATCTTTAATTGAAAAGGACACATCATCAACTGCAATTAGTTTGGAATACCTTTTTGTGATGTTTTTAATTTCAATCACTATTTCCTCCATTTTTTGCCTTAAAAATTTCTTCTGCAAACTTCAAATAGTCATCATATTTTGCAATTGCTATACCTCTTTGTAAATCTCCAAGCAAAATCAAAGTGTCACCTTCTTTAAACCCAAAAACCTCTCGTGCTTGTTTTGGAAGAACAATCTGACCCTTGCTAGTTAATTTCGTTGTCCATATAAATTTATCTTGCTCTTTATTCATAATATTACTCCTTTCTTACAATTCTTACCTGTCTTACTTATTCTATAAAAAAACAACCTAAAAGTCAATTAATTTTAAGTATATTAAAATAAAAAAATTAAACCTAAGTTTTCTAGGTTCAATTTAGTTTCTTTATGGTACACCTGCAAAAAACGAACCTATGTTTACATAAGTTCGTTTTTTGCTAGTTTCAAAAGTTAATACCCTTAATCGTCTTTTTTTATTTATATTATATTTTAAAAACTAAGTTTGATTTTAATAATTTAATAAATATAAAATATTTACTTATTATTTTAAGTTTTATGTTGTGTTTTTCTTGTTTTTAGTTTAAAATTTATTTGAATTTAAATAAAGTATATAAAGAGGTTTTTTATGATAAGTAAAGAAGGTAGAATTTTTAAATCTAAAATGGGTGATAAAGAATTGATTATAACAACAAATAAATTTTGTGAAAATTCACACGGCTCATGTATTGTTAGTTGTGGGGAAACTATTGTTATGGTTAATGTTACAATGTCGGAAGATGTAAGACCAAATGTTGATTTTCTTCCGCTCAATGTTGAATTTCAAGAAAAAATGTATTCAGTTGGAAAAATTCCCGGTGGTTTTAAACGTCGTGAAGGAAAAGCAAGCGATGAGGCAGTTGTTATCTCTCGTTTAATAGATAGACACTTGCGTCCTCTTTTCCCTAAGGGTTTTTATAATGATGTAAGCATTGTTGCAACTGCCTTGTCAATTGACCCAGATGTTTCGCCAGAACCATTAGCAATGATAGGTGCAAGTTTTGCATTATTGATTTCTGGTATACCTTTTGAAATACCTGCTGGAAGTGTTCGAGTTGCAATTGTTAATGACAAAAAAATAATTAATCCAACTGAAATTGAACAGCAGGAAAGTAGATTAAATTTGATTGTTAGTGGAACAGAAAATGCAATTTTAATGATTGATGCAACTGCAAACGAAGTTGATGAAAAAGACCTTTTAGAAACTGTTAATTTTGCTCAAGAAGAAATAAAAAATTTAATTAAGTTTCAAAATGAAATAAAAAAAGAATTTGATATCAAACCTTTAAAATTTAATATTCATCAAATCAATAAAAATCTTGAAAATGATGTTTTAAATTTTGTAAAAGAAAAGATTGATTGGATTTTAGAAACTTTCGATAAGAATGAAAGACAAATTCGTCAAAAACAAGTTGATGATGAAGCAAAAGAATTTTTTAAAGAAAAATATCCAGAACAAGAAACTGAAATTGGAAATATTTTATCTAATATTTTTAAAGAAAAGATTCGTTTTAGAATTTTAAATTCTGGTGTACGTCCAGACGGAAGACAACCTGATGAAATTCGTCCTATTTGGTGTGATGTGGGATTTTTGCCAAGAGTACATGGTAGTGGAGTTTTTACTAGGGGATTGACGCAAGTTTTAACAACAGTTACATTAGGTCCTATTAGTGAATCTCAAAAAATAGATGGTTTTGAAGAAGATTTAAAAAGATATATGCATCAATATAATTTTCCTCCTTACGCAACAGGTGAGGCTAAAAGTTTAAGGGCACCAAGCAGAAGAGATATTGGACATGGTGCACTTGCGGAACGAGCATTAATAAATTTAATTCCTAGTGAGCAAGATTTTCCTTATGCAATAAGATTAGTATCGGAAGTTTTAAGTTCAAATGGTTCATCTTCAATGGCAAGTGTTTGTGCGTCCTCTTTATCATTAATGGATGCTGGTGTTCCAATTAAAGAACATGTTGCCGGCGTTGCAATGGGACTTATTAAAGACGAAACATCAAAAACATTTAAGATTTTAACTGATATTCAAGGGTTAGAAGATTTTTTTGGAGATATGGATTTTAAAGTTGCTGGTACTAAAAACGGTATAACCGCCATTCAAATGGATTTAAAAATACATGGTTTAGATTTGAATATTTTAAAATTAGCTTTAGAGAAAGCCAAGATTGCAAGAATACAAATATTAGAAAAAATGTCATCTACCATATCGGAACATCGTGTTGCTTTGTCTAAATATGCCCCTAAAATTATAACATTTAATATAAATCCTGATAAAATTAGAGATGTTATTGGAAGTGGCGGAAAAACCATAAACAAAATAATAGAAGAAACTGGTGTTAAAATAGATATTGATGATGATGGTAGAGTTTATTTAATTTCAAATAGTTCATTTGCTGTTGAAAAGGCAAAAAATATTATTATGGGTTTAGTTGAAAATTTTGATGTTGGCAAAATTTATTCGGGAAAAGTTGTTAGAACAACTAATTATGGGGCTTTTGTTGAGTTGGCTCCAAATAAAGATGGTATGATTCACATCTCTAAATTAGCATCACATCATGTTAATAAAGTTGAAGATATTGTTAAAGTTGGTGATGAAGTTGAAGTTGAAGTTTTAAAAATTGACGAAAGAAACAGAATAGATTTAAGACTTGTAACTAAATTATAATTTTTTATAAAATGTAATTTTCTTAATTTTTGTTGCATACATTTTTAGTATGAAAATTTTATATTTTAAAATAAATAATCAACAAAAAAAAATAACTAGTTTTCTCTCCAATGTAGTTATAGCAGTTGTTCTATTAACTGTTATGGGATTTTCATTTGCTGGTGGAACTTTGAATGTTTTTAATAGTTATTCTGATTCATCTGCGATTTATCATGGAAATTTAGATTCTAAAAATGTTGCACTTATGATTAATGTTTATTGGGGAGATGAGTATATTGATGATATGCTCGAAATTCTTAAAGATAAGAAGGTTAAAGCGACATTTTTTGTTGGAGGAGTTTGGGCAAGCAAAAATTTAGAAACTATGCAAAAAATATTGCAATATAATTGCGAGTTGGCAAATCACGGTTATAAACACAAAGACCAGGACAAAATTTCAGAACAAGACAACTATAATGAAATTTTTCAAACTCATCAAATCGTTAAGAGTTTAACTGGTGTTGAAATGAATTTATTTGCGCCACCAAGCGGTGCATTTAATACGACGACATTATCAGTTGCAGAAAGTTTAGGATATAAAACTATAATGTGGACAAAAGATACAATAGATTGGCGCGATCAAGATAAAAATCTTATTTATAATAGGGCGATAAAAGATGCAAAAGGTGGAGATTTAATTTTAATGCATCCAACTGCAAAAACTTTGGAAGCATTGCCAGAAATTATTGATTACTTTATAAAAAATAATTTTAATGTAACAACAGTTAGTGAAACTATTGCATAAATATTGATTGACTTTTTTAATTGTTAAATTGAAAAACAAATATATAATTTCAATAAAAATTATAATGTTTTAAAATTTTTTGAATAAAAATCTTTTATAATTTTATTTGACAATTAAGCTTATAAATATTTTTAAATTATTTTGAATTTCTTTATATTTCTTATTACTTAATAAAAATGTTTGTAACATATTAAAATTCTGTGTTTAATGTTTAAACACTTTTTTTAATATTTATATTAAATTTATCTTTTTAAAAATTTTTAAATATGTAAATTACAAAAAATAAATAACTAATAACTGTTTTCTTTTAAAAATTTTAAAAAATCTTTTTCAAAAGGAATTTCTAAATGTATATATTTTTTCAGTAATGGATGAAATATTTTAATTTTTTTGCACACTAATAAAGTGTGCTTTATTTTATTGTGTGGTTTGCCATAAATTTTATCTGCAATAATAGGTAAATTGACAGATGATAAATGAACGCGAATTTGATGTGTTTTGCCACCTTTTATATTTATTTCAAAAAGTGTTAGATTGTTTTTAATGTTATTCCAAATAGGTTTAGCATAAGTTACAGTTTTTAAATCTTTTTTTCCCGTAACTCTTTTTATTATGTTGACACCATCAGAATTTTTTAAGGTTAATATATTTTTTGAAATTTTCAATTTATTTTGACAATAACCCTCACACAAAGCAAAGTAGGTTTTATATATTCGACACTCTTCCAATAAACTACAAATAAATAAGTTTTTAAAAACAATAATAATGCCGGCTGTATCATAATCCAATCTGTTTATTATTCGTGGGGTATTATTGTTGGAGTTTATTTTATTTCTTTGATAATAAAGCAATATTCTTTTCAATAAATTGTCTGTGTAATGAGATTTAGAAGGTATAGTTGCAAGCAGAGAAGGTTTGTTTATAATTAAAAAAAAGTCATCTTCATACAATATATTAAGTGTATTATGTAAAGATGGAGTACTACATATTGTGTCGTATTTAATTTTGTTAGGCAAACTTGGAATAAAGTCTAATTTTAAACTTAAAATATCTTGATTGCTAATCGTGTCTATAATTCTTGAAGGTTTATTATTAATCTTTATATTATTTGTTGATTGTCTAAGAAATCTCATATATCTTTCAGAAAATTTTAAATTTTTTAAAAATAAATAAACACTAATCCGATTTTCTATATTTAGACATTTAATATTAACAAAACCATTTTCAACATTTATGTAATCAAAAGAAAAATTATGTAAATTGATTAGTTCTATGTTATTTGAAATTTTCATTAAAATACCCAAACTATTTTATTAAGATTTTTATTTTATAAAGTTTTATAAAAATTAATAACACTATTTTATTAGTTTTGCAAGATAATTTAATATTATGGGAAAAAGTTTTCATTAATTGACAAATATAAGTATTTGTGTTAATCTCATTGTGTTTTGTATGAAAAATTGTATAATATAAAATATGATTTTATTTGTTAATAAACTTTGTTAATATTTATTTTGTAATTAAAAATAATAAAAGGTAATTGGTATGATTTTTTTTGATAATGCAAGCACAACTAAATTGTGTGATGAGGCGGTAGATAGTTTAATTAAATATAGTGTTCAAAAATTTTATAATCCATCTTCTAAATATAAAGAAGGTGTTGAAAATTTTAATGCAATACAAAATGTTAAAAAATATATTTGTGAAATATTAGGCGTTGAATTTAAAAATAATATTATCTTCACAGGTTCTGCAACAGAAGCATCTAATTTGGCAATAATGGGTTCTGTTAGGTCTTCATTTAAAAAAATGCTTTTTTCTGCAGGGGAGCATCCATCTGTTTACAATACTGCATTAAATTTAAAAACCAAATATCCTAATTTAACAATAGAATTTGTTAATTTACAAAAAAATGGAGAAATTAATTATTTAGAATTGGAAAATTTATTAAAAACAGGTGATGTCGATTTTATTTCTATAATGCATGTGTCAAATGAGACCGGTGCCATAAACAATTTAGAAAGAATTTCTCAACTTAGAAAAAAATATGCTCCTAATGCTATTTTGCATATAGATGGTGTTCAAGGGTTTGGTAAAATACCAACAAATTTACAAAAACTTGATATTGATTTTTATACTCTTAGTGCACATAAATTACACGGTCCAAAAGGTTTAGGGGCTTTGTATTGTAAAAATCCTTCAAAATTATTGCCACAAATTTGGGGTGGCGGTCAAGAATATAACATTCGTTCTGGAACTGAAAATTTGGCTAGTATTATGGCTTTTAAATCTGCCTTAGATTTAATTGATACAACAAGTCAAACATATGAAAGACTTAAAAATTTTGCAAATATTTTTAAGACAAATTTACGTATTTTAGTTAATAAAAATCAAAAATTAAAATTTATTGAAAATGAGAATTTATCACCTTACATTATAAGTTTATCCGTTGTTGGTTTAAAAGGAGAAACTTTATTGTATATGTGTGATGAAAAAGGATTATTGATAAGTACTGGTAGTGCTTGTTCATCTAAAAAAAGTGGAAATAGAGTTTTAGAAAATATGGGCTATTCAAAAGAAGAAGTTGAAGGCAGTTTGAGAATTAGTTTTAGTATTAAAACAACTTTAAATGAAGTCAATCAAGGTTGTGAAATTTTGGCAAATTGTATTAATGAATTATATGAAAAAATAAAAAATAAAAGAAGGTAAAACTGTGAAAAAAGTTATTTTATTAAGATATGGTGAAATACATTTAAAAGGTAGAAATAGGGGATACTTTGAAAATTTGTTATTAAATAATATAAAAAGTAAATTAAAAAATATTAAATGCAATATTTTGCGTATTGCGGGAAGGTATTTGATAACTGATTTTGAAGATTGTGATTTGATTATAAAAAAACTTCAATCAATTTTTGGGTTAGTTTCTTTGAGTATTGCATATGAAATAGAAACAAATGAAGATTTGATTAACAAAACTGTTTTATCTATTTTTCAAGATTTAGAAGAAAAAATAAATTTGGAACAAAAAACTTTTAAAATAAACGTAACTCGTGCTGATAAAACTTTTCCTTTTCATTCTGATACTTTTTCTGCGTCTGTTGGTGCAATAGTTTTAAATGCATTTCCACAACTAAAAGTTAAATTAAAAAATCCTGATATTGATTTACTTATTGAAATTCGAGAAAATAAAAAAACATACATTTATTTTGATAAAGTTAATTGTTGTGGGGGTATGCCAGTTGGTTGCTCTGGTGAGGGGTTACTTTTATTATCTGGTGGAATAGATAGTCCTGTTGCTGGATATATGATGGCAAAACGAGGTTTAAAAATTAATGCTATTCATTTTCATAGTTTTCCTTATACGAGTTTACAAGCCAAAGAAAAAGTTTTGACTTTGGCAAATAAATTATCGAATTATAATGGAAAAATGAAAGTATTTATGGTTCCTTTTACAAAAATTCAAGAAAGTATCCATGCTAATTGTGATGACAGTTTTATGATTACAATTATGCGTCGAATCATGTTGAGAATAGCAGAAAAAATTTGTAATACAAATAATTATAAAGCAATAGTAACAGGTGAAAGTTTGGGGCAAGTTGCTAGTCAAACTATTGAAAGTATAACTGTTACTAATAATGTTTTAAAAGTTGTTCCTTTGCTTCGTCCTTTAATTGGTATGGATAAAAGTGAAATAACTAAAATTGCTAAAAATATTGACACTTTCGAAACTTCAATTTTACCTTACGAAGATTGCTGTACTGTTTTTTTACCTAAAAATCCTGTTATTAAACCAACAATAGAAAGAGCAGAAAAAGAAGAAAGTTTCCTTAATATTAACGATTTAATTGAAGAGGCAATTGAGAAAACAGAAATTATAGAAATAGATTGTAATTAAATTTAATCTATTTTTTAGTTGTTTATTCTTTGTTATTATTTTTAAATGATAAATTTAGAATAACTTTTATAGTTGCTTATTGTTTATTTCTTTTATTAAAAATTTAGTTTTATTTTATAACATTTCGAACATACTATATTAAGAATGAAATTAAATTTTCGAACAAAAGTATGTTATGGTATTGGCAATTTGGGTTATGGAACTATAGCACAAACTGTTAATAATTTTATAATGTTTTTTGGAACAAGTGTACTTGGTGTTTCAGGTACACTTGTTGGCATTGCTGTTGCAATTAGTGTTTTTTGGGATGGTCTTTCAGACCCAATAGTTGGACATATTTCAGACAAGCACAATGATAAAGTTTTAGGTAAACGTTTAGGTTTTTTAATTGTTGCAACAGTTGGAATGGCTCTTTTTAATATTCTTTTGTGGATTGTTCCTTTTGATGCTAGTAGTGGCGTAAAATTTGTTTGGCTTTTAGTTTGTTTAATAACGCTTGAAACATTTTGTACAATATTCGCAACACCATATGTTGCTTTAGGAATAGATATTGCACCAGATTATCATGAACAATCAAAACTGCAAGGATATAAAACTGTTTTTTTTATTTTAGGTATGGTTATGCCTAGTTTATTAATGTTAATTTTTATGCCTAATTCTAATGCAGAGCAACAAACACAATTTCTGCAAAGTGGTTATATAAATATTGCTTATTTTACTTCTATTTTAGGTATAATTTGTGGTATAATATGCGTTTTGGGTACTCTAAAAGCAGTTAAAAATTTAGAAGGTAATAATATTGAAGAAAAAAAATCAAAAAAGAATTTGAAAAATGCAACAAATTCTTTCTTTAAAATATTTTATAATTTTTTTCTTGCTATTAAAAAAGAAAATTTTGGTCCTATAATAATTGGTTATTCTGTTGCTTTAATTTCAACAGCGTTTCTTTGTTCTGTTGGCTTACACTTATTTACTTACGCTTATCATTTAACAAGTAATCAAATTGCAATTTTAATGGCAACTCTTTTTATTTCTGCAATTATTTCTCAAGCATTTTGGATTTATTTATCAAATAGAATAGATAAAAAACCTGCGTTGAAAATTTCTCTTATTGTTATATTAATAGGAATTGCTATAACAAGTTTAACTTTTATTTTTAGAACTTATTTCGAAACTATAACAATTTTTTATTGTTTAATATTTTGTATTGCTGTTTGTGGATTTGGAACTGGGGCATTGTATTCTTTGCCAATTTCGATGTATGCTGATGTTATAACAATTGAAAAGTATACAACTAAACAAAATAATTCAGGTGTTTATAGTGGATTTATGACATTTGCTTACAATATTTCAAATTGTTTGGCACTTCTAGTTATTGGTGTTTTGTTAGATATAATTAAATTTAACCCAGAACAACCAGTTCAAGCATTAAGTGTTCAAAACTGGCTTGGTTTTATTGTTTTTGTTGGTTGTGCTGTTTCTATTGCTTTGGCTTTTATTATCTTTTCAAAATATAAATTAAAAAGAAGTGATGTTTTAAAAGTTAAGTTAAAATATTCACAAAAAAATAATATTGACGAAAATTAACAACAATAAATAAAAAATAAAATTTCTTAATGTTGCTTTTTAAAACTATACAAATATTAAAAAATAACAAAATTTTGTAAATAAATAAAAGTAATAAATTTTTTTAGTAGATTAATGAAAATAATTAAATATAAAAATTATAAAAAATTATTAACAAAAAAAATTATTATAAAAAAATATATGTAATATGTAAAATAAAAATATCAACTTTTATTTATTTAATAAAATTTTAAAACTTTTTAATAATAAAATGTTAAAACATTTATAAAATATAAATTATAAATTGTTTAATTTTAATCTTTGCTTGCACATTTTGTTATGTTATGATAAAATGAAATTTATGAATGGTTTATCAGAAATTTTAAAAAGTAGTTCATATAAAAAATTTTCTTCAATTATAGATGCAAATAAACTTAATCATGCTTACTTATTCTGTTCACCTGATGAGGAGTATAACAATTATTTTTGCAAGGTTGTTGCCTTAAAATTAATTTGTGAAAAATTTGAACCATGTTTTAATTGTGATGATTGTAAAAAATTTCTTTCTAATTTTCATCCTGATGTTTTGGAATATCCCAAAGGACCATCATTGTTGGTTAGTGACAGTTCTTCTATTATTGAAAATGCAGAAATTAAACCAATGTTGGCAAATTATAAAATTTTTATTATAAATAATTTTGATAAATCCACCCAACAAGCACAAAATAAATTATTAAAAACATTAGAAGAATCTCCTAACAATGTTATTTTTTTATTAAATTCGACTAACACTGATAATATTTTGCAGACAATAAAATCAAGAACTCAAATTTTTAAATTGGAGCCTTTGTCTATGCAGTCTGTATTAAATTTTTATAAATCACAAAATATTGTAGTTAGTGATATAGCACTTGAAATGGGCGAAGGGTGGTTGGGTAAAACTTTAAATTTAACATCGGGTAATTTTAAAGAATGTTATGATTTTGTTCTTAAACTTGTTAACGAAATGAAAAATTCTAAAGTTATTATTAATTTTGCCCCTATCTTTGCTAAAAAAGAAAATTTTTTAATTAATTTAACTATTCTTCAAGAATTAATGGAAGAAATTTTATATATAAATTTAGGACTAAAAGAAAACGAACAAATAAAAAGTGCGGAAGAATTTAAAGTGGAAGCAATTAGCGAAATATTTGATTTAATCGATAATGCAAAAAAACAATTTAAAGCAAATGTTAACACTAATTTAATTACAGACTTTTTATTATTTAAAATTTTAGAGGTTAAATACAAATGGAACATAAAAAAATAGGGATTAGATTTGATAATCAACCAAAAGTTTATTTTTACACAACTAATAATTTAAAATTAAATGTTGGAGATTATGTTGTTGTTGAAACTGTTCGTGGGGTAGAATTGGGGAAAGTTGCAACTCCAATAAAGAAAATTAACGAACAAAATTTAAATATAGACAACAATAATAAAAATAAAGATAATAATATTCCAAATTCAAATAAGTTAAAGCCTATTTTGAGATTAGCAACAAAAAAAGATATAGAAAAGTCATTGGCAAATAAAGATAAAGTTGATAAATATTTACAGAAAACCAAACAGTATATTAAAAAATTAAATTTAGACATGAAATTAATAAAAGCAGAATTAACTCTTGATTGTGCTAAAATTATTATAAGTTTTTCATCTGAAAAAAGGGTTGATTTTAGAGAATTAGTTAAACTTCTTGCAAGTGATTTCAAAATGAAAATTGAACTTCGACAAATTGGAACAAGAGATGAAGTTAGAATTATGGGAGGAGTTGGAGTTTGTGGGAGAACATGTTGTTGCTGTAAGAATTCAGGAGACTTTGAACATGTAAATATTAAAATGGCTAAACTTCAAGGATTATCTTTAACTCCATCAAATATTAGTGGTGTTTGTGGCCGATTGCTCTGTTGCTTGGCTTATGAAAATAAACAATATGCGGAAATTTATGATAAAATGCCTTTAATTGGCAGTATTGTAATAACTCCTGAAGGAAAAGGTGAAGTTGTTTATAATAATTTGCTTAATGAAACTGTTCAGGTTAAATTTGAAGATTCTTATAAAGAATTTCCTTTAAACAAATTAAAAATAAACAAATACAATAAACACATTGAATGTGAAAATTTAAATTAAAAAAACAAACTAAGTTAAATTAAGTTTTTAAATAACTAAATTAAATAAAATAATAAATTAAATTTTATTTTTAATTTATAATTTATTCTTTAATTTAAAGATATTATATATTAATTAATTGTCTAAGTTATACTATTTATTAATATTTCAAGATATAGGATTGATTTTGATTTTATGGAAAATATTTTTTTAAAAGAAAATGAAACATTAGAAGATTTACAATATAACAATTTAAAAATTATTCAAAATAAAAATTTATATAGATTTACAAGTGATGCTGTTATTTTGTCTAATTTTATTAAAGCAAAGTCAAGTGATGTATTAGTAGATTTAGGTGCAGGAAGTGGAATTATTTCAATTTTAGCGACTTGTAAAAACAACTTAAAACACACCATAGGGATAGAAATTCAAGAAGAATTATTTGATATGGCAAATCGTAGTATTGCTTTTAATAATTTGCAATCAAAAATTGATATGTTTAATATAGACATGAGAATTTTAAATGATTATGAAGTTAGGAAAAATCTGGGATTATGTGATGTTGATGTGGTTGTTTCTAATCCTCCTTATAAAAAAGAAGGAAATATTAAATTAAACACTGAAAAAAGTGTGAGAATTGCTCGTCATGAAATATGTATAAACATGAAAGAATTATTTCAAATTGCCAATTCAATACTAAAATACAGAGGTAAATTTTTTGTTGTTTATGACGCCAATAGGCTAGCGGAAATAATGTTTGAGTTAAAGTCAAACAATTTAGAACCAAAGAGAATGTTTTTAACTCAATCTGCTTCTAATCAAGAACCCATTTTAGTTTTTATTGAAGCGGTTAAGGGAGGAAAAGAGGGGATTCGTATTCTCCCAAATTTGATAACAAATGATAAAAATGGTTTATATTTAGAAGAGGTCAAAAAATTAAAATTTAATTATTAGTTTTATTAAAATTTTTTTATATGAGAGGGGAAAGTGTTATATTTCGTTGCAACGCCAATTGGAAATTTAAAAGATATTTCTTTGAGGGCATTAGAAGTCTTGAATTTTGTTGACATTATTGCCTGCGAAGACACAAGAAAATCTTTAATTCTATTAAATCATTACAATATAAAAAAACGCCTGATTTCTTATCACAAAAATAATGAAAAAATTAGTGCAGAAGGGATATTAAAATTATTACAACAAGGCAAAAATATTGCTGTTATTAGTGATAGTGGAATGCCAGTTATTTCAGACCCTGGAAGTGTTTTGATTGATGTGTTAAAGAAAAATAATCAACCATATTCTGTTATTCCTGGTGCTAATGCAAGTTTGTCTGCTTTAATTTTAAGTGGATTAAATAGTAAAAGTTTTTCATTTTTTGGTTTTTTACCGGAAAAAAATAAAGATAGAATTGAATTTTTAAATTCAATAAAAAATTATACCACAACTTTAATATTTTATGTTTCACCTCATAATTTATTAAAAGATATCTCACATATTTATGATGTATTAGGGAGTAGAAATGCCTGTTTAGTTAATGAAATAACTAAAATGTTTGAAAAATCAATAAATTTTAATTTGAAAGATTTTCAGGAATTGAATATTCAACCCAAAGGAGAGTATGTTTTAGTTGTTGAAGGTTTATTACAAAAAACTGAAAATAATAATACAAATTTATCTTTGCATGAACAAGTTGAATATTTTGTTAAAAATGGTTTATCAAAAAAAGAAGCATTAAAAAAGGTTGCCAAAAATAATAATATAAAAAATATTTATAAAATTTTTAATACAAATCTTAATGAATGATAATTATAAAAGTTAATATCAGGAGTATGAAATAATATTAAAATAATAAGATACAATTAATAAAATAATTGACTTTTATTGTAGTTTTTATTTGTACAAATATTAAAAGTGTTTAATAATTTGTATATTTTAATGCAATAATTACAAAATTTTACATACTAAACATGCAATTATGGTTCCAAATAAACTACAAAGAAGTGCTAATGGAATTGCATAAGAAAGTTTTTTGACAGATGTTTGTGAAAAATATACTGTTGCAACATAAAAAACTGTTTCGCTAGTTCCCATTATGACAGATGCACATCTTCCAATATATGTATCAGCACCATAAACATTGTAAATATCATTTAAAATAGCATAACTTCCGCTTCCGGTAAAAGGACGTAGTAAAACTAATTCTGTTACTTCAGTTGGTATTCCTAAAAAATTAAAAACAGGCGCTAAAACTCCAACCAAAATATCCATTAAACCACTTATTCTCATTAGTGCAACCATCAACATAATGGTCGCTATGTATGGAAAAATACTTAAGACTAAATCAAATGCTCCTTTTGCTCCTTTAACAAAAGTATCGTAAGTGTTTATTTTTTTAAAAATAGAGTAAACAAGCAAGAAAATTATTATAATTGGAATTATATAATTACTAAAATACATTATCTTGCTCCTTTAATCTTAAATATTATATTAAATTATGTGTTTGTATATTTTCTTTATTTTTTATTTTGTTTCGTGTTACTAATAGGTTTTTGTATATAATTTTTAAATGAAATGTTTTCCCCACCAGATTGAGATGAAGGCTTATTTTTAAAAAATATTTTTTCACATAATTTTGCCATTAATATTCCAAAAACACATGTTGCCATAGTTGCTAAAATTGTTGGAATCAAGATATCGCTTGGAGATAAACTTCCTGAAGATGCTCTTAACCCTATTACGGTTGTTGGTAGAAATTGAATTGCTGTTGAATTAATGATTAATAACATAATCATTGCTGGTGTTATTGCACCTGTTTTAGGGTCTAATTTTTGCATGGCTTTAATTCCCATAGGAGTTGAGGCGTTTCCTAATCCTAACATATTTGAAGACATATTTAAGGCAATGTATTTAGTTGTTTCCGGATCCTTAACTTTAAACAACCATCTAATTAAAGGTGATAATAGTTTTGCTAATTTTTTTCCCAAACCAGAAGCGTCTACGATTTCTAATAAACCCATCCAAATTGTATATATAGCCATAAGTTCTACACATAATTGCAGAACTTCCAAAGATGTATTTGTCATTTCCGTTATAATTATTTCTGGGTCTGTAAATATTAAAGCCACAACAGAAATTAACATCATATAAGTCCAAATTGTGTTCATATTGTAAATATATGATTTTAAATAAAAACTTATTTACTTTTTATAAAAATTATTTATAATAGAATTATTAATTTCGTATTAATAAAAATTAAAAATTTAAAAATTTTCAAAAAGGATAATTTATTTATGATAATTGATGTTCATGCGCATCTAAATGATGAACTTTTAATAAAAAATGTAGAAGATATTTTAAAAGAATGTCAAATTTGTAATGTTGATAAAATTATTTGTTCCGGATATGATAAAAAAAGTTCTTTTATGGCTTATGATTTGTCTAATAAATATAAACAAATTTATTGTAGTTTAGGAATTCATCCAAGTTCAACACAAGATTTTGATGATGAATTCATAAATTTTGTTAAATCTGTTTCCTTAAGTCCTAAAGTTGTCGCCATTGGTGAAATAGGATTAGATTATCATTTTCCCCCTTTTGATAAAAACAAGCAAATTAAAATTTTTGTTGAACAATTAAAAATGGCGCATTTATTAAATCTCCCTATTCAAATTCATTGTCGAGATGCAACAGGAGATTTGATTGATATTTTAAAACAAAATAAAAATCTATTAAAAAATGGAGGTATTTTACATTGTTTTAGTGGCTCTTTTGAAACACTACATCAAATTAAACAATTAGGGCTAAAAATTTCAGTTGGTGGGGTTGTTACTTTTAAAAATGCTGTTAATGTTGTAGAATTAATAAAAAAAGTGCCACTTGAAATGATAACCCTTGAAACTGATTGTCCTTATTTAACTCCTCATCCATTTCGAGGAAAAATAAATAATCCTTCTTATATTCATTATACCGCAGAAAAGATAGCAGATCTAAAATTAATACCTATAAAAAAATTTTATAATGAGGTCCGTAATAATACCTTACAAACATTTCCTAAATTAAAAAATAATTAAATATATATTTTCATTCTTTATAATAAATTTTGATTTTTTTGTTAATAATATAATTATGAAATCAAATATATATAATTTTCCTTTATTAACAGGGAATTTAAGCATTGCTGATAAAAATTCAGTTATTTGTACAGTTAATGAAAAAGGTAATACTAATGTTCAAAGTATGAAAAATAAATTCACTTTAATTCCTCATAAAAATATAATTTTTTTGAGAGGGATTGAATATCTTATTTTTGGAACATACTATTTTTTTAAAGGAATGACCAAATCTTTTAAAGATATTAACAAAAATTTAAATAATAACCAGAATAATTCTTTAAATAATCAAACTTTAAATAATAATGTTTTAAATCAAAAAAATTCAAAGTTTGAATTAAATAATAAAATAAATAAAACAACTAATAAAACAAATGAATTAAAAAAAAATAAAGATAATAATATGAAGATTAATACTATTACAAATAGTACAAAAAAAATTAATTCTTATTTCTTTATTTCTATTTTATCAATTTTATCTGTTTTAATAGGTATTGTTATTTTAGGAGTTTTGCCAACATATTTAGGATTTTGGATTTCTGGTGCAAATTATAGTTTATTTGTTAAAAAATTGTGTATTGGATTAACAAAATGTTTAGTTCTTTATTTAATATTAATTGCATTTTACTTTATACCGGCTATAAATAACTTTTATAAATTCAATTCATCAGGAAATTTAGTTTTAAATAAAAAAGATGATATTTTAAAGTATCACAGAGCAACAAATTACTTTAATTTCATGGTTTTTTCTTTACTAATTTCTTATTTTGTGGTATCCTTGATTGGATTAAATATATCGCCTTGGTTAAAACCATTTGCCAATTTGGGCTTAACGTTACTTTGTTTTGCGCTTTGCTATGAATTGTTATTGCTTTTAGATACAAAATGGATAAAATATAAACAAATAACTATGTTCACAAGTTGGCTTGTAAATTCTAAACCAAATCAAACTGAATTACAAACTGCACGTGTTGCATTGTGTGAGGTTTCTTTAATGCAAAATAATGAACAAAGAGAAATTATTAACACAAACAAAAATGGTGTTGTTGCTTTTTCTTTTGTTTACGCAGAGTCAAAAGATAAATTTTTAAATGCTGGAATAAACGACAAGTCTGAATTAGACTGGTTACTTTCTATTTATCTTAATATTCCTAAACTCCAACTTAAATTTATTTCAACTATAACAGATGCTCAATATAAAGATATAATTAACTTGGTTGAAAGAAGGGTAAAAGGGGAGCCAATTGCAAAAATATTTGGTTTTACTGAGTTTTTTGGTTTAAGATTTAAAGTTAATAAAAATGTTTTAACACCTAGACAAGAAACAGAGTTATTAGTTGAAGATGCTTTAAAAATTATTGATGGCAAAAAGTTGAATGTTTTGGATTTATGTACTGGTAGTGGTGCTATTGCAATTGCAATAGCCAAAAATTCTAATGCAAAAGTTAGTGGTAGTGATATAAGTGTTAAAGCCATTGAGATTGCTAAGCAAAATGCTGAACTTTTAAAAGTTAATGTTAATTTTATTGTAAGTAATCTTTTTGTTAATATAAAAAAGAAAAAATTTTATGATGTTATAGTTTCAAATCCACCATATATAAAAACAGAAGATATAAAAAATCTTCAAAAAGAGGTTAAAGATTTTGACCCATTAATTTCTCTTGATGGCGGAATAGATGGTTTGTATTTTTATAAAAAAATTGCTGTTGAAGCACCTTTATATTTAAAAAAAGGTGGTATACTTTTATTAGAAATTGGTTTTAATCAATCTAAACAAGTAAAAAAACTCTTGACAGAACATTTTACAAACATTAAAATCTTAAAAGATTACAATAATATAAATAGAATAATTATTGCTGAAAAATTATAATTTTTATTTTAACTTATTAAATTTTATATACTAATCATAAAGCGAAAAATTTTATTTATTTAGTAAAACTTATGAGAAAATTAAAAGGATTAAATATGATAGAAACAACGCAAAAAATTAAAGATAGATTTGATGAATTAACTAATTTAATTTCAAATCCTGAAATAATAGCTGATAATAAAGAATGGAAAAAACTTGTTAAAGAAAGAAATTCATTAGAAAACATTGTTGAAGCACATGATAAACTTTATAAATTATTGACTGAAAAAGAAAATATTGAAAAAATTATAAAAATAGAAAAAGATAATGAAATGAAATCTCTTTTTGAAGATGAGCTTTTTCATTTAAATAAAAAAATTAGCGAATTAGAAGAAGAAATTAAAATTTTATTGTTGCCAAAAGATGAAAATGATGAAAGTAATGTTATTATTGAAATTAGACAGGCGGCGGGAGGTGATGAATCAGCCTTATTTGCGAGAACTCTTATGAATATGTATATGAGATATGCTGATAGAAATCATTGGAAAACAGAAATAACTGATATTTCTGAAACGGAAATTGGTGGAATTAAAGAAGTTACATTTGTTATAAAAGGTAAAAATGCTTATAAATCATTAAAATTTGAAAGCGGAGTTCATAGAGTTCAACGTGTTCCAGAAACAGAATCACAAGGTCGTGTACACACTTCAACAACAACTGTTGCGGTTCTCCCTGAAATAGAAGAAGTTGATTTTGAAATTTTAGATAAAGATTTAAGAATAGACACTTATCGTGCTAGTGGTGCTGGTGGACAACATGTTAACAAAACAGATAGTGCGGTTAGATTAACTCATTTACCAACAGGGATTGTAGTAACTTGTCAAGATGAGCGTTCTCAAATAAAAAATAGGGAAAAAGCAATGAATATATTAAAAAGTAAACTTTACGATTACTACAAAGAACAAATTGATTCCGAATATAAGGCTAATAGAAAAAACCAAATTGGTACAGGAGATAGAAGTGAAAGAATAAGAACATATAACTTTCCTCAAGGCCGCATAACAGACCATCGAATCAATTTTTCCATATATTCTTTAGATTCTTTTTTAGATGGAGATATTCAAGTTTTAATAGATGAACTTTTAAGAGAAGATCAAAAATTAAAATTGGAACATGCCTCAAATCATACTTGATTTTTGACCTTGGTTATGGTAAAATACTTCTACGAAATATAAATTATTTAAATAAAATAATAAATTTTAATATAATTTAGCGTTTTTAATATTTTATAATTTTATCTAAATATTAGACAATTTAAGAATTAATATTTGTAAGTTATTTAATATAATTATAAAATTTTAATATTAATTGCAAATTATTACAAATTTTATAAATTTATATCAAGATAATATTAAATTGTTATTTAACTTTTTATAAATTTTTATTTATTTTTTATTTAAATTTCATAATTAAAAAGGAGAAACAATGGCTAAGGGTACGAAAAATGGTTTTAAAACATTTATTATTTTATTAATTTCTTTGGTTGGTGCTTTTATTTTGGGAATTGGTGCTGTTATGCTTATATCACCAGGTGTTAGCATATTTGGTTTAACTTATGCAAATAACCAAGGAACAATTATTATAAGCGATATAGAAAAAAACGGTGTCGTTGAAGATTTGCGTTTATCTTCTTATGATAAAATTGTTATAGATGCAAAAGATGCTAAAATTTTCATAGCATATGGGGCAGACAATGCTAATCAAAGTAATTTTTCACTACAAAAAAATTCTGCTGGTTTTTATAAAAATGGAAGTAAATTTGAATATTCATACTTTTTGACAGAAGAAATAAATAATAATGAAAAAATTTTAAAATTTGTTTTAGATGAACCTGATTACTCTTTTTTAAAAATTGTCAATTCAACTAAATTATATTTAAATATGAGTATTAATGATAGTGGAAGTCAAAATAAAAAAATTGAAATAAAAACAGTTTCAGGAGATATAACATTGGGCGTTGGAACTTCTGCTTCGGAAATAACAGAACAATTGGTTGCTTCTGAATTAAATGTTATAACTGAAAAAGGAAATATAAATTTATCTTCATATTTTGATGTTAGTAATGATTTGAATTTAAAAACAACTTCTGGTTATATTAAGATTAATAGAGATATAAAAACGAATAATATTAATTTATCATCTGAAACAGGAAGAATAACTACTAAAAGTTTTGTTAATCAAAATTCATCTGTTAATTTTTTAACTGATAATAGTACCGTTGAAATTGAAAATATAGAAGGTGATGTTTACATAGATTCTAAAAGTGGAATTTATAAAATAAATACAATAAAAGGTGATTTATCTGCGTCTAGTTATGTTGAAACAACAAAATTCAATGTTAAATCTGTTTATGGTAATGTTTATATTGCTAATGAAAATGGTAGAATTGGTGTGGATATTAATGAAGTAAAAGGTAATATAAATTTATCTACAGATAACGGAAGTATAAAATTAGGTAATGTTTGTGGTCAAACTTTTATAGCGACTAATTCTGCTCCTGTTGAAATAAATGTTAGTTCTGATAATATTTCAACTATTTTAATAACGACAGCAACTGGAGAGGTTAATGCAAATTTTAGAAGTGTTAAAAATACAAATAAGATTATTACTGAAAAAGGCAATATTAATATTAAATGCTTAATAGATGCTTCATTTATATTAAATGCAAAATCAGATAATGGAACTATTAATTTAGTGTGGCAAGATAAAACTATAAAAGGTGAACAAATTGATAATGAAATAATTGGTTTGCCAACTCAAACTGAACTTCTTATATTAGAAAGTATTTCTGGAAATATTTCTATTGATAGATATAGTGATTAATAAAAGTGTTTTATTTCATTAACGATTTATAAGGGAATAATAAATTGGATAAAATTTTAAAAAATATGGTTGAATTTGCTAGTAAAAATAATATTCCTATTATTGAAAAATCATCAAGTGAAATTTTAATAAAGACTGTTAAAGAAAAAAATCCAAAAAATATCTTGGAAATAGGAACTGCTATTGGATATTCAGGAAGTTTAATGCTAAAAAATTCAAATGCAAATTTAACAACTATTGAAATTTCTTCTAAAAATATCTTATTAGCAAAAGAAAATTTTGAAAATTTAAATTTATTGCATCGTGTTAATTTAATAGAAGGTGATGCAAATGAAATAATAAAAAAATTAAGTTTTGATAACAAATTGTTTGATTTTATTTTTCTTGATGGTCCTAAATCTAAATATGTTTCTCAATTACCTTATTTATTAAATATTTTGGAAACGAATGGCTTAATTTTTGCTGATGATGTTTTGTTTAGAGGGTTGGTTAATAATGGGCAATATCCCAAACATAAACATAGAACAATTGTTATAAAATTAAGAGAATTTTTATCCAATGTTCAAAACAACCATAATTTATCATCAAAATTATTGGAAATTGGAAATGGTATTTTAATAATAAAAAAAATTAAATAAATTGAATTTGCAAATTTTATCAATTTATTTATTATTTATTTTTTTATATTATTTTCATTAAATTTTAAACCTTTTTGATACTATAAATTGTATAATTTTTTAAAATTATCACAAAATATAATTGATAGGAGGTAAAAATGAAAGAAATTTTATTTGGTATGGCGGTTGGAAGTGTTTTAGGAATTTTACTTTACAAAAATAATGAATACGCAAAAGATATATTTGACCAAAGCGAAAAAATGGTCAAAAAAGAAATGAATAAAATGGAACAAAATATGCAACCCAATAAATCTCAACAAAAAAAATCAGGAAATAATTAATTAAGAAAATATAAAATTAACGGTTTTTAAAGCCGTTTTTTTATAATTTGTAAAATAAGTTGATAATTTTTTCAATTTTTGTTATAATTTTATCATTATGGAAAAAATAAATAGCATTGATTTTAAAATATTTTCTGCAGAGTATAAAACAAGTGCAACAAATAGTAAACAATTTTTAAATTTAGCGTCAGAAATTGCATTTGTTGGAAGAAGTAATGTTGGAAAAAGTAGTTTAATTAATATTTTAACCAATAAAAAAAAATTAGCAAAAACCTCATCAACACCTGGTTTAACAAAAATGGTTAACTATTTCTTTATCAATAATGAATTTTTTTTTGTTGATTTACCAGGATATGGATTTTCAAAAACAGGCAAACAACATAAAAAACTTTGGTCAACTCTAATAGATGAATATCTGCAAAATAGTCCATATTTGAAATTAGTTTTATTTCTTATTGATATTCGGCATAAGCCAACAGAACTTGATATACAAATGCACAAATATTTATTTTATAATCAAATTCCATATAAAATAATTGCAACAAAGACAGATAAGATTGCAAAATCTAAAATTAATGCTTATCTTATTGAATTGGCTAATAATTTAAATGTTGGAAAAGATAATATAATTCCTTATTCAGCATTAAATAAATTTGGAAAGAATAAAATCTTAGAAATTATTTATAATTTTAAATAATTTTTTAATATAAAGTCATTATTCATTTAATAACTAGGAGAAAACATGAATAGTAAGTATGAATCAAAAGATATTTTAGTTTTGGAAGGCTTAGAAGCTGTTAGATTACGACCTGGAATGTATATAGGTACCACAGGTGTTAAAGGTTTACATCATATTTTATGGGAAATTGTTGATAATGCCATTGATGAAGTTACCAATGGTTTTGGTAATAAAATTGAAATTACTTTAGAAAGAGATGGGTCTGTTACAGTAGAAGATAATGGACGTGGTATTCCAGTTGATATTCACCCAACTCAAAAAAAATCAGGTGTTGAAGTTGTTTTTACACAGTTACATGCTGGTGGAAAATTTAATAATAATAATTATGGTTATTCAGGTGGTCTTCATGGTGTAGGGGCATCTGTAACAAATGCTTTATCTGAATGGTTAAAGGTTACTGTTAATAAAAATGGAAAAAAATATTTTATGGAATTTGAAAGTAAACCTGATGCCAAAGGTAAAATAAAATGTGGTATTCCATTAGCACCTTTAAAGGAAATAGGAAATAGTTCAACAACTGGAACTAAAATTCAATTTATGCCAGATAGTAGAGTGTTTGGAGATGCTAGATTAGATTACAAAATAATTTCTAAAAGAATCAAAGAATTAGCTTTTTTAAATAAAGGCGTTATTTTAAATATTGAAAATAAAAAAACAGGCGAAAAAGAAGAATTTTGTTTTGATGGTGGATTAAGAGATTTTATTTTATATATAAATGAGGGCAAAAATAAACTTTTTGCAAAACCATTGGAATTATCTGGTGAAATGGAAAATGTTAAATTAGAAGCTTCTATTCAATACACTGATACTTATGTTGATAATATTTTTTCATATGTCAATAATATTCCTACAACAGAAGGTGGAACTCATGACGTTGGTTTTAAGTCTGGTATAACTAAATTTATGAATGATTATGCTAGAAAACATAATTATTTAAAGGAAAAAGATTCAAATTTAATAGGTGATGATTTTAGGGAAGGAATTTCTGCTATCCTTTCCATAAAGATGAATAATGTTCAATTTGAAGGTCAAACTAAAACTAAATTAGGTAATCCAGAGGTTAAGGGAATTGTTGAAAAAATTGTTATAAGTGAATTAGGTCGAATTTTTTCTGCAAACAATAACAATAAAATAGCAGAAATTATATTAAATAAAGCAAAAGGTGCTGCAAAAGTTCGTGAGGCTGCAAAAAAAGCAAAAGAATTAACAAGAGCAAAAAATTCTGTTGAAAATTATAATTTGGTTGGCAAATTATCAAATTGTACAAGTAAAAAACCTGAATTATGTGAAATATTTATTGTTGAAGGTGATAGTGCTGGTGGGAGTGCTAAACAAGGTCGAGATAGGCGATTTCAGGCAATTTTGCCTTTAAAAGGTAAACCTTTAAATGCAGAAAAAAAACGTTTAGATCAAGTTTTGGCAAATGAAGAAATTAGAACTATTATTAGTGCATTAGATACTAGTATTGGAAATGATTTTGATATTAATAATTTAAGATATAATAAAATTATTATTCTTTCAGATGCCGATCAAGATGGCGCTCATATTAGAGCTATTCTTTTAACTTTCTTTTTTCGTTACATGCGTCCACTTATAACAGAAGGTCATGTTTATATTGGTTTACCACCTTTATATAAGGTTTTTAAAAACAATAAAGAGATGTATGTTTATGATGATATTGAGTTGGCACACGCTATTAAACAAATAGGTAAAGGATATCAAATTCAACGTTATAAAGGTTTGGGGGAAATGAACCCAGAACAACTTTGGGAAACAACAATGAATCCAGAAAATAGAACATTAATTAAAGTTTCTATTGAAGATGCTGCGGAAGCAGAAAAAATGGTTGTAACTTTAATGGGTGATGATATAACTGCAAGAAAAGAATATATTTCACAGTATTGCAATTTTAATAAAGAAGATAAATTTGATGAAATAAAAAAATAAAATTATTAAAATAATAGATTTTGTTAGAGGGTAAGATTGGAAACAACAGAAGATAATAATATTATAGATGAAAATAATAATTTGCCAATTGAAGGTCAAATTGGATATGAAGAATTATTATATAATAATAGAAAAGAAGAAGAAAAAAATTCCAATATGATTTTGGATAACCAAATGACCTTTGATAATTTAATATTTGATAATAAAAAATATAATAATTCAAGTTTATTAAATGTTAATAATAAAAAAGATGGTAAAAAAGGTAATTTTTTTGAAACAAATAATAAAATTAAAAGTGATAAAAATTTACCTAATAAAATAGAATCAAAATTTTTAAATGGAGATAATAAATTGGATATTCTAAATAATGAAGAAAAAAATAAATTAAACAATCAAATAGATAATAATGCCAAAAACAATAATCAAGAAACTCAAATTGATAATTATTGTAAAAATATTAATGAGAATACTTCATTATCTGAGAAAAATTTTGATTTGAATATAAAAAATTTAGATAAAACATTAGAAAAGAAGAATGAAGAAAAATCAAATAGACTAGATAATAAAAATTATAACAATGGCAATAATGGCAATGATAATAATGGAATAATTACTAAATCATTAGATGAAGTTATTCATGATTCAATGATTCCTTACACTGAACATGTTGTTATGGATAGGGCATTGCCACGTGTTGAAGATGGTTTAAAACCAGTACAAAGAAGAATATTATATTCAATGATGGAGCTTGGACTAACACCAGATAAACAATATAGAAAATCGGCTCGTATTGTTGGAGATTGTATGGGTAAATATCATCCACATGGAGACTCTTCTGTTTATGATGCTATGGTTAGAATGGCACAAGATTACAGTTTAAGGGAACCATTAGTTGATGGACATGGTAATTTTGGCTCTATCGATGGAGATAGTGCTGCTGCTATGAGATACACTGAAGCAAAACTAACGCCTCTGGCACTAGAACTATTGAGAGATTTGGAAAAAAATACAGTTCATTGGAGTCTTAATTTTGATGATACAACTAAAGAACCGGATATGTTACCTGGCAGATTTCCAAATTTGTTGGTTAATGGTGCTTCTGGTATTGCTGTTGGAGTTGCGACAAATATACCTCCACATAATTTATCCGAAGTTATAGATGGAGTATGTGCTTATATTAAAAATCCTCATATATCAACAAAAGGCTTAATGCAGTATATAAAAGCTCCCGACTTTCCAACAGGAGGCTTAATAATTGCTAATAATGAATTGGAAAAAGCTTATGAAACGGGAAAAGGAAAAATTATAAATAGAGCTAAAGTTGCTATCGAAAGAAATGATGATAAATACTCAATAGTTATAACAGAAGTTCCTTATCAAGTTAATAAATCTGCTATGCTTCAAAGAATTGCAAATCTTAAAGAAGATAATAAGGGAATACTTTCTTATATTGGTGAAATTATAGATGAATCTGATCGCAATGGATTACGTGCGGTTATAAAAATAAAGAAAGATGGAAATCCAAAAGCAATCTTAAGAGAGTTATTAAAATCAACTTCTTTAGAAGTTTCTTATAATATTAACATGGTTGCAATAGCAGGAGGAAAACCTAAATTATTAAATTTAAAAGAAGTCATTGCTTATTATGTTGATTATCAACAAGAAATTATAATTCGTAGAAGTAAATTTGATTTAAACAATGCTTTATCTAGATCTCATATAGTTGAAGGTTTATTGAAAGCTATTGACCAAATTGATAAAATAATTAAAATTATAAGAAGAAGTAAAACAGTTAATGAGGCTAAAATTCAAATTATAGAACAAATTGGATTAACAGATTTACAAGCACAAGCAATTCTAGATATGCGTTTGGCTAGATTAGTTAATTTGGAAATTGTTAAGTTACAAGAAGAGTATGATTCTTTGATCAAGTTAATTCAATCTCTTAGAGATTTGTTATCGTCAAAAAGTTTACAATATCAAACAATAATCAAAGAATTAGAGGATATAAAAAAGAGATTTGGCAATAAACGAAGAAGTAGCATAGTTATAGATAACAAGCAAGATGAAGATAATATAGTTGAAAATATAGTTGAAGAATCTGATTCTCCTTGTTTATTAACCATATCCGCTGATGATAAAATTAAAAACATACCTATTAAAAATAGAGCAATAGATACTGCTGTATTAAATAATATTAATAATTTATTTGACATACAAGTTGATGCAATTTCTGTTCAAAATAATGATAATGTTTTGATTTTTACTAATAAGGGTAATTGTTTAAAAATAAAAGCAAAAGAAATACCAGAATCTAAATGGAAGAAAAAAGGTGTATCATTGCAAAACTTAAACAATTTAATTGCTTATGATGAAAAACCAATAAAAATTATATCAATTCAACCTTATTATAAATGCGAAAATATGAATGATATAAATATCATAACTTATTCTAAACATGGATTAATAAAGAGAACTAGTATTCAAGAATATTTGATAAATAGACCATATTTTCAAGCTATGTCCATAAAGGAAAATGATGAAATTATAAATGTTGAATTACAAAATAATAATTCGCAAGATATAATTTTAATAACAAAAGAAACTTATTCTTTAAAAGTTAACATAAATGATTTTCCAATTCAAAAACGAACAACTGCAGGAATACGTTCAATGAAAATGCTTGATAATGATTATATTATTTTTGCAGGACAAACGGAAAAAAGAGGTGGTGTAACTTTAATATCTAGTAGCGGAAATGTCAAAAAAGTTCCTATTAGTGAATATCAAACTTCTCCTCGTTACAGAAGAGGTTTAAAAACAATTAATTTAAAATCAAATGAGGAATTGGTTTATGCACGTTATGATGTAGAACCAAATAATATTTGTGTTAAAAAGGGAAATAATTTTGATTTTATTTCTACAAATAAAATACCTTATGATAATAGATTAAGTAAAGGCAAAAATATTATAAAAGGAAAATTTGATTTAATATACACTTGTTTAGACAGATGCAAAATTTAAATTAATATAATAATAAATAATATATTAATATAAATAATATGTTAAACATACAATTATAATTTTTATAAAATTTATAAATTCAGGTTTTAAAAATATAAACTTCATCATACATTATGATGAGGTTTTTTTATGCTAAATAAAATTTTAGATGCAAATATTTATAAAATTCTTTCTCAAAAAATTGGTTTTAATAAAATTAATGAAATAAGATTTAGAGAAAATAAACCAATTGTATTAAATGTTGATGGACAAGTTAAATTTTTTGACTCTAATGGATTTGTTTTATCTTATGAAAAAGGTCTTAAAGCATCAAAAAAAATGGTTGAAGACATAATTTATAAAGCTAGTGAATTTTCTATCTATTCAATTAATGAAGAATTAAAACAAGGTTTTTTGGTTCTAGATGGAGGTGAAAGAATTGGTGTTTGTGGAACTATAATAACAGAAAATCAAAAAATAAAAACTATAACTAATTTTACGAGTGTTAACATAAGAATACCTCATGAAATTAAAAATTGTTCTATTCCTATATTTAAACACCTTATTGATGAAAACGGTTTAAAAAACATATTAATAATTTCTCCCCCTGGACAAGGTAAAACAACTTTTATTAGAGATTTTATTTATCAATTAACTGAAAGAAATTTATTCTATAATATTTTAATAATTGATGAAAGAGGGGAAATTGCCGGCAAAAATAATAAACTTGAAGTTGGTAAATTTTGTGATATTATATCTTTTTCAGATAAACATACTGGGTTTTTGCAAGGAATTAGGGCAATGAATCCACATTTAATAGTAACTGATGAATTGGGGGGAAGTGAAGATTTTGATGCAATTAATTACGCCGTAAATTGTGGGGTTAAAATTTTAGCAACAATTCATGCTGATTCAATAAATCAATTAAAGCAAAAAAAAGAATTTGTCAAAATAGAAAATTTATTCGATAGATATGTTGTTTTAAAAAAAGGAGTTAAACCTGGCGTTATAGAAGCCGTTTACAATCATTCAATGCAAAAAATTTTTATTGGAGGAGGGCAGATGGTTTGAAATATATTATATTAATTATTATTGTAATTATTTGCGGATATCTTGGATATGGACTTTCATTATATTATAACAATAGGTTAAAATTTTTTAGAACACTTTTATTTTTATTTGAAAAAATAAATTTAGAAATAAATTTTTCGCAAGCAAAATTAATTTCAATTTTAAAAAGTTTTCATGAAGAAACAAATAATAAAGAAATAAAAAAATTAATTAATAATTTTATTAAATGTTTAGAAATAAACAATGAGGTTACAAAAGAAGATTTGTTTAAAGATATAAAAATACTCAACGATGAAGAAAAAAATATGATATTAATATTTTTTTTAAGTTTAGGTAAATTTGATGTTTTTAATCAAACAAAACAATTAAATAGCCAAAAAGAAGAATTAAATAAATTATATTCTAATGCAGAGCAAGAAGCAAAAAAATATGCACCATTATATTTGAAATTAGGTATTATTTTTGGACTTGCCATTGCTTTAATATTATTATAATACAATATCTAGTAAAACAAAAATTAAAATATTTACTATATATAGTATGATTTTGGGTAGAGGTGTTTTTATGGGAGTTGAAATTATTTTTAAAATTGCTGCAATTGGTATATTAACCGCAGTTGTTGGCCAGGTTTTAAAACATAGTGGTAAAGATGAAATTGCAACCATGGCAACATTGGCGGGGTTAATCATTGTTTTATTAATGGTGTTAGATTTAATAACAAATTTATTTAGCAGTATTAAAGACATGTTTAATTTTTAAAACATAAGATTAAAAAATTTAATAATTGCATATGGGGTTTATAATTTGGATATTTTTAAAATTATTGCAATTGCTTTGTTAACTTGCGTTGCAACTCTTATTGTCAAACAAGTTAAACCTGATTTTGCAAGTTTAGTTACTATGGCAGGGGGAGTTGTTATACTTTTAATGTTGGTTGATTATATCAATCAAATTTTTGATGTTTTAAATTACATAGTTGAAAAAACAAAATTATCTCCAGGATTATTTTCTATTGTTTTAAAAATTATTGGTATAGGATATCTTACAGAATTTACTGCTAATATTTGTAATGATTCTGGTTCATCAAGTCTTGCTAATAAAATTTTACTTGCTGGAAAAATTATCATTCTTATTATGGCTTTGCCTATCTTGACAAATGTTATTGAAATTATTGTGGGGATTTTACCATGATTTTTAAAAAGTTATTTTTAAAAAATTATAAAAAAAATAAAAATAAAAGAAAAATTTTAAAAAGATATATCTTTTTAATTATTGCTTTTATTTTTGTTTTAATACCCTCTATTTTAAATTCACCTTCGATTTCAGTTTATGGAGAACTTAATAATCAAAATGAAATAAATTCTTTAATAAACAATCTTGAAAATGAGATGGACAAGGAGTTAAGTGATGAAGAAAAAGAAAATCTAGAAGATATTGAAGAAGAGTTAAAAGATACTGTAAATGACCAATTGGCAGACTTAGATTTATCTGCATTAGAAAATTTTTTAAATAATTTAACTGATGAACAAAAAGAAATATTTGGGTCAAGTAGCATTTTAGATAAATTAAATAAAATTATTTCTGGTGAATTTAGCGAAAATTCATCATCTTTATTACAAGCCATTTTAAACTTAATTTTTGATGAACTTTTAGCAATTTTGCCATTTATTGCAAGTATTATAGCAATTGCTGTTTTGGCAGGACTTCTTTCTGATTTTAAAGGCAATTCTCAATCGATAGGGGATATAATACATTTTGTTTGTTATGGTGTTATTATTGTTATTGTTGCTTCAGTAGCAACCCAAATGATAACTTTAACATCTAATACTTTAAGTCTTATTGTTACACAAATGGAAATTATATTTCCTTTACTTTTAACTCTTTTAACTGCAATGGGGGGAACTGTTTCAGTTGCTGTTTATCAACCAGCTGTTGTTGTTTTAACAAGTATAGTTACGAAGATTTTCACAACCATTCTTATGCCAATTTTTATATTTGCATTAGTTTTTTCTATTGTTTCTAATCTCTCTAATTCAGTTAGATTAGATAAGTTGTCAAGTTTTTTAAATACATTATTTAAATGGATTATAGGAATAGTTTTTACAATTTTTATGGGATTTTTAGCAATAAAAGGTATAACCGCAGGTTCTATTGATAGTATTTCTTTTAAAACTGCTAAATTTTCTCTTAGTACTTATGTCCCTATTTTAGGTGGTTATTTAAGTGAAGGATTAAATGTTATTTTAGCAAGTTGTGTTTTAATAAAAAATGCAATTGGAGCATCAGGCCTTTTACTTTTATTTTCCACTATTTTAATACCGCTTTTACAATTAGTTTTATTTATGCTTGCTTTAAAATTTACAGGTGCGCTTTTAGAACCTCTTTCTGATAATCGTATTTCAAATTTTATTTCTTCTATTTCAAAAATTTTTATAATGCCAATAGTAATGATTATAGGTGTTGCTTTTATGTATGTTATTTTTGTAGGTTTAATAATGTGTACGAGTGTTGGAATTTAATGTAATTTAATTTGATGAAAGGAGAATAAAAATGTCTGCTATTTCTGCGTGGATTTTAGGAATTGTTGGGGTAGTAGTTCTTTCGATTATTGTCGATTTAGTCATGCCCAATGGCTCAACTTCAAAATTTATTAAAAATATTTTCGCATTTGTTATTGTTATAGTTATTCTTTCGCCTATAGTTTCTTTTTTATCAAAAAAAGATATTAAATTAGAAGACATTTTTGAAAATAATAATATAACTATTCAAGAAGAATTTTTATCAAGTGTTAATCAAAAAATATTAAATAAATTACAAAAAGAACTAGAAAATGATATAGAAGAGTTTGGAATTAGTGGTGTTCAAGTTGGTTTAAAGGCAAATATTTTTGAAGAAGAATTGAATATAGAACAAGTTTCAATAGATTTAAAAAAATGTGTAATAGATGAAAATATTTCACATATAGATATAAAGACAAGCATTTTAAAAATTGTTTTGCGAAAAATTAACATTGAGGAGGAAAAAATAGTTTTTTATGAATAATTTTTTTGCTAATTTATTTAAAAAATTAAAAAGTATAAAGCATATAGAAATCATTCTCGCCGTTTTATTTGCTTTAATTATTTTATTAATTTATTTTTCATCTTCAACATCTAATTCTTTTACAAACAACAAAAGTGAAAACAATAATTTGTCCGCCATTTCCATTTATACTACAGAAGTTGAGGAAAAGTTAACTAATATATTATCAAAAATTGATGGAGCAGGAAATGTTGATGTTATGATAATGACAGAGAACAATATTGATGAAAAAGAAGATAGTATACCTAATATTAAATCTGTTATAGTTGTTGCTGAAGGTGCAAAAAATGTTTGGGTTAAATTGGAAATTGTTAAAGCTGTTGAAGCTCTTTTAAATTTATCAACATCTAATATAGAAGTTTTGGTTGGAGGTAACAGTTCATAATTAATGAAAAAAATAAAATTACAAAATATTTTTTTTAATTTAGAAAATAAAGAAACAAAAAAATAAAAAAAATTTTAAAAATTTAGTAATAATTTAGATTAAACATAAATAAATTATTGTAATGAAAGGAGAGGGAATATGTTAAAGAAAAAAACAAAAATTATAATTTTATCTGCAATGATTATTTTATTAGGAGTTACAGGATATTTAAATATTGCATTAAACAATAAAACCATTGAGACGAGTACACAAATGCAAACTAACTACAATTATTTTGATGCTTATAGAACTGATAGAAGTTCAACAAGAGACCAAGCAATTTTATATTATGATTCTATTATTCAAAGTGAAAATTCTGACGAAACAGCAAAATCTAATGCAAATTCTCAAAAATTAGCGTTAATAGAACAAATGGAAAATGAGTTGGCTTTAGAATATTTAGTTAAAGGTTTGGGATTTACTGATGCAATAATAACAACATCTCCAAACTACATTAATGTTATAGTTAAGTCAAAAGAATTAACAAATTCTGAAGTTGCACAAGTTGTTGCTGTTATTACCGAACAAACAGACTATCAATTATCTAGCATAAAAATAATACCTGTTGAATAATATTATAATTTTAATCTTTATTAAATTTGTAAGTAAAAAAATCGCTATATTGCGATTTTATTTTATATAAAATTTTGTAAATTTGCTTTTACATTTTAATATTTTATGATATAATACTTCTTTGATTGGAGAAATTTATGAATAACAATGAAAGTAATATACAAATAGAGAATGTTAATTGTAATAAAAATATTTTATTATCTATTATAAATTTGGCTACAACAGAAATAAATGGTGTTGCGGGAATTAGTAAAGTTGGTTTGCCAATATTCAAAAATAAAGATTTTAGTGGAATTAAAGTTAAATTCAATAATGATAAAACAATTACCATTGATGTTTACATTGATGTTTATCATAATTATAATGCGCCAGATGTTTGTTTTAGGGTACAAGAAAATATAAAAAACAATATAATGTCCATGATAAATTTAAAATCAGATAATATTAATATACACATTGTTAATGTTATTATAGGAAAGGAAGAAAACAATGAGAACACAAGCACGAATAGCAGTTTTTAATTTAATTTATATAAATTTTTTTGAGCAAATAGATTTAGATAATCAAGAATGTGAAAATAAATTTAAAGAAATATTTTCATATTTAACAGATTTAGAAAATTTGACTGAAAATGATAAGGAATTTGCAAAAGAATTATTTATTGCGTTTTGCAAAAATAAAGATAATATAAAAAATATTATAGAAAATTCTATAGTTAATTATGAAATTGATAGAATTTATAAAACCGATTTAGCTCTTTTGAATATGGGTGTTACAGAAATAGTTTATTTAAACACACCAAAACCAATAGTTATAGATGAAATTTTAAAAATAGCTAAGCAATATTCAACTGAAAAAAGTGCATCATTTATAAACGGAGTTTTGGCTAAAATAACCTTTTAAAATAGAATTAAACTATAAATTTTTGTTATTTATTTTGTTTTATAATCATTTTAAGTGATGCACTTTAAGTGATACAATTTTTAATAAACATTTTTAATTATTTTTAATAAACATTTTTAATTATTTTTATAAATATTTTTAATATACAAATTGGAATATAAAAATGCAAGAAATTGTCATAACTGTTAGTCAGTTAGGAAATTACATTAAACAAATTTTTGATGCAGAAGAAATGTTGTATAATATTTCTGTTAAAGGAGAAATTTCCGGATTAAAAACAATTCGAGGTATTTCTTATTTTGATTTAAAAGATGAGTTTTGTATTTTGCCGTGTATATGTTTTGAATCTAGCAAATGTCTTTTAATTAAAAATGGCGACAATATAATTGTTAAAGGTACTCCTAAATTTTATGTAAAAGGAGGAAAGCTTTCTTTTATTGTTAACAATGTTTCTTTTTTAGGACAGGGTGATTTGTATCAAAAGTTTTTAGAAACAAAAAATAGGCTTCAAAAGGAAGGTCTTTTCGATGAAAGTAGAAAAAAACCGTTTCCATCATCTATCAAAAGAATTGGGGTTATAACATCTGAAACAGGAGCGGTTATTGAAGATATTATAACAATTTCAAAAAGAAGAAATCCTTTTATTGATTTAGTTGTTTATCCTGTTAAGGTACAGGGAGATGGAAGTGATTTTGAAGTAAGTGAGGGAATAGAATTTTTTGAGGATTATAATGTAGATTTAATAATAATTGCAAGAGGCGGTGGGTCATTCGAAGATTTAAATTGTTTTAATTCTGAAGTTTTGGCTAGAAAAGTTGTTAGCAGTAATAAATTTATTATTTCTGCAATTGGGCATGAAACAGATTACACAATTTTAGATTTTGTCGCAGATTTAAGAGCTCCTACACCAAGTGCTGCGGCTGAATTGGCAGTTGAAGATATTTTAGTTAAAAAAACAAATTTAATAAATAAAGCTAAAAAACTTATTTTAACAGGAGAAAATATTTTAGCAAATAAAATTTATGAAATAAATGTCAAAAAAATAAAATTAAACAAAATAATTGATTTGGTTCTGCAAAATTTTAAACATGCATTATCTTTAAAATCTGCAAAATTGGATAATTTATCTCCAGAAAAAATTTTAAAAATGGGATATGTTAAAATCAATAAAAATAATAAAACTATAATTTCAAAAAAACAACTTAATAAAGATGATAAAATTAATATTTGTTTTCTTGATGGTTGTGTTAGTGCAAAAGTATTAGAGTAGTGAGGGAGCAATGGAAAATAAAAAAAATAAGTTAAATGATAATAAATCTATCAACAATAAACCAAGGCAAAATTGCAATGATATAGAAAGTGAACAAACGTTAAGCTATGAAGAAGCATCTCGAAAGCTTGATAGTATAATAGAAAAATTGGAAAATGGTAATAATGATTTAGAAAATGTTATAAAATTATATGAAGAAGGTGAAAAATTGTTAAAAATTTGCAATAATTCCTTTAATACAATAGAGGGGAAGATTACAATTATTAAAAATAATATTGAACAAATTTTTAAAAATTAACTAATTAAAATTTAAATAAATATATAAATATTAATTTTATCTTATTTATCTTATTACAAATTATAATAATTTAACCATATAATATTTTAGTTAATTGCTAATTTATTTTATTGCTTATTTAGTAAATTTAGTTATATATGTAATTTGTTAAATAATTTTTATAACTACACTTGTTTTTTTTTATAATTTATGATATAATAATTATTGCGAAGGTGCAGTATTCTAGTCGATGAAAATTGCTTAGAGGGCGATGAAAAAAGCGCTAAAGGGCACAACTGTGAAGTTCCTTGTGCAAGCTTCTTTTGCCCAAATTGGGGTTTGTGCTGGGAGTTAAGATTATCGGATGATTGTAATGGCATACAATTTTAATCCGGTTTTCGTGGAGACCTAAAAAAGTGAAAAGAGAAATAATTTTACTTTTTAGGATAGAAACCTACATATGGCGCAAAGTTATGTGTAGTGTAGCCTGCTCTGAGTGGATATGTTGGGAAAAAGTTGTTATGTTGAAAAAAACATTGGCCTTGTTTTTTTTAAATAGACTTTTGAAATCATATTTGCAAAAGGAACTATAAGTAATCTTAGTCGTTAAGGAAATCTTCTAGACTGTTATCATAATGATGATTGGCGTGCTTGGGATTATAGTGCGGTCTAAGTGGCGATTCGGTGTAAGTTTTGCGTAAAAGGAAACTGCTTTACTGGTAACGGTAAAGTGCAAAATAGGGAAATCCTACCGAACCTAAGCTGCAAGGTTTACTAAGTGCGTTGCCTTCGTTTTTTTTTAAAATCAATAAATTTTATTTTAAAAGGTATTATTTATTTAAATATATGAATCAAAATAAAGATAATAAAGAGCAATCAAAAACGTATGATGAAAATAAAAATGAAACATTAAATAATAATTTAAATGTAAAATCAAAAAAATTAATTAAAAAGAAAGAACATAATAAAAAAGAAGCTTATTGGAAATGGACTGTAAAAATATTTTTTCTAGCATTCGCTCTTTCTATGTTTTTTGGTATTCTAAGTGAATTATTTATGTCTGGAACTGGTATAATTCTCGCTATATTAATGGTTTTAATTTTTATATCAATTGCTGTTATAACCGATATGATTGGTGTCGCTGTTTTAGCTTGTGACGAATCGCCCTTTAAATCTATGTCTGCCAGAAAAGTTAAAGGTGGAAAGGAAGGACTATTTTTAATAAAAAATTCAGCAAAAATTGCCTCTCTTTGTGCAGATGTTGTTGGTGATGTATGTGGTGTTTTAAGTGGGGCAGGGGGCGCGAGTGTATTAGCATACTTAGTTAATAATAATACGCCAACTGCATTATCAATTATTATTGCTTCTCTAGTTTCTGCAGTTATAGCTGGTTTGACAATTGGCGGTAAGGCAATGTTTAAACAATACGCAACAAACAATGCGACAAAAGTTGTTTTGTTTATGGGTAAAATTTTAAGTATTTTTTCAAGGAAGAAATATAACAAAAACCAAAAATCAAAACGAAAAAAATATGATTTGGATAATGAAAAAAATAATTTTGAATGCAAAAAGAACAATTCTATAAAAGACCAAGAGATTAAGCAAGATAAAAATTTAAACTATGAAGAAAAAAAGAAATTAAAATTAATATCAATGAAAACAATAATGAGCAATAACAAATATCATATAACAAAAAATCACTAAATTTAATAGTGGTTTTATTTTTTTATATTTATGAAAAAAACATATAATTATAAATTTATTTTGAATAAAAAAATATTATTTTTATTTTTATAAATTTTGAGTTGCATAAATATACAATTAATACTTGCATAATTATAAATTTTAATGTATAATAATCAAAAATAACTTAATTTGAGAGAATTTTTATGCATTTATAAATATACATTGTGTAAAAATTCCCTTTAAAATAAAGGTTTTTTTAAACTTTAGGAGGAAAATATGGCTCGCAGTGCAAGACAATCAAAAATATTGGAAATCATATCAACCAATGAAATTGAAACACAAGATGAATTAGTTTCTGCTTTAAAACAGTCGCATTTTGACATTACTCAAGCAACAATTTCAAGAGATATAAAAGAATTAGGTTTGATAAAAATTTTGAGTTCTGAAAGTGGTAAATATAAATACGCTGTTGTTGAAAACTCAAATCAGTCAGTTTCCAATAAATATATTTCAGTATTTAAAGAAGCTGTAATTTCCGTAAAAGAAGCACAAAATTTATGCGTTATAAAAACAATAAAGGGAATGGCAAGCGCAATATGTGGAATTATAGATAAACTTAATCTTGAAAATATTTTGGGGGCAGTTTGTGGAGATGATACTGTTATGATTATTTTACCTTCCAATTCCACAGCTTTAAACACTGTTAACAAATTAAACAACTTGGTTTTATAATTAACAATATAATACAATAACACAGTTTAAAATTAGTTACATATTTATATCATTTATATTAAATAAAAAATAATGTTTAATACAAAAAACAATGAATTATTTTTAAAATATATTTTAATTAATAAAAATACATTTAAAAAAATAATACAAACTAAAACATAACTATAAAAAAATTAATTAGTTATTTATTAATTTAATAACAAAGATATGGAAGGAAAAAATGATAAAAGAATTAAATATAAAAAATTTTGCACTTATTAAAGAATTGCAGTTGGATTTTATAAAAGGATTTAATGTTTTTATTGGAGAAACAGGAGCGGGAAAAAGTATTATATTAAAAGCTCTGAAATTTATATTAGGTGATAAGGCAAACAAAAATTATATACGTAGCGGTGAAAACACTATGTCTGTAAGAGCTGTATTTGAAAACTATTCAAAACAAACATCTTGTTTGTTGAAAAATTTTGGCTATGAAAATGAAGATGTTATTGTTATAAATCGCAACTTAAATTTAGAAGGTAAGAGTGAATGTCGTTTAAATGGTAAAATAATTTCATTAACAATGTTAAAAGAATTATGTGAAACTTTGGTGAATAGTTGTGGACAGCATGAAAGTTTGCAATTATTAAAGCCATCTAATTATTTAAATTTATTGGACAATTTTAATCCTCAAAAAACAATTTTACTTAAAGAACAAATTCAAGACTTATTAAAATCTTACAAATTCATTGATAATCAAATATCAATTTTAGGTGGAGATGAAAATCAACGTAATTATAAAATAGAACTTTTAAATTATCAAATTAACGAAATTGAAAGTGTTAATTTTAAACCAGATGAAGATAGAATTATTCAAGAAAAATTAGAAATAATGAAAAACTCAGAAAAAATATCTAAATCATTAAAAAATGTTGTGGATAATCTGGAACAAACATATAACGATTCTGTTTTGCAAAAATTAAATTTGTCAATAAAAAATTTAGAACAAATTGTTATGTATTATCCCGAATTGGATAATTACATATACAGGCTTAATAGTTGTTATTTGGAAATTCAAGATATATCAAATAGTCTTAACAATGAGTTGTATAATATTTCATTTAATGAAAATGAATTTGAGGTTTTAGATAATAGATTAGACACATTAAAATCTTTAAAAAAGAAATATTCATCATCTTCAACATCATCATTGGAGGATGTTGAAAAATATTTACAAAACATAAAAAAAGAATTAGATGATTTATTAAACGCAGATAAAAAAATTGAAAGTTTGTCAAAAGAGTTAAAAATTATTGAACAAAATTTATTAAACAAATGCTTTGAGTTATCAACAATAAGACATAAAATAGCGCAAGATTTGGAAACAAAACTTGAAAATGAATTAAGTCAATTGGGAATGCAAAACTGTTGCTTTAAAATTAATTTTTCTTTATCATCAAATAATACAACCTTGACAGGTAAAGATTGTCATAACAATGGAATTGATATCGTTGAATTTTTGTTTTCAGCTAATAAGGGACAAGCATTAAAACCTTTATCACAAACTATTTCAGGCGGTGAATTAAGTAGATTTATGTTGGCATTACAAAATTTAGTTGCACTTAATGATGAAGTTAATACTTTGGTTTTTGATGAAATTGATTCTGGTATAAGTGGTGAAATTGGCTCAGCAATAGCAGAGCGTATAGCAAAATTATCTAAAAATTTTCAAGTAATTTGTATAACTCATCTTCCTCAAGTTGCAGTCATGGCTGATAAATATTTTTACATATCAAAAAAGACTTTACAAGAGCAAACTTTTACTTTTGCAGAAACATTAAGTGATTCTCAAGTTTACAAACATATTGCTAAACTTTCTGGTGGGAATTATCAAAGTTCTGCCTCTATTGAACATGCTAAAGAACTGAAAACTTGGGCTGAAAATTTTAAAAAACAATAAAATTTATTAAAAAAAATGTTATTTTTTGTTTTTTTATTGATTTAATACTTAAATTATTGTAAATTAGTATAAAGATATTATTTTTATAGGATTTTATGAAACAAGATATATTAGATATAAATGACGTTATAAACAAAAATGACCACTCTAAAAGATTGGGGATTGATATAAATTTGAAAGAATGCTATTTTCTTTTAATAAATAATAAAAATAAAGGCAAATACATACAGGTCTTTGTTAATAAAGAGGATACTATACCTTTTTGCGAAAGACCCTTTAGTTCTTTTACATTTTTAGATATATATTTAGATGCACTGTCAAAATACCAAGTGAATGAAAAAAATGAAAAAATGACACATCAGCAAATTTTAGATAAATTATATAATATTAACCCAATCTTATTTTATAGTTTAAATATTTTAGATAAAATATTATTATTTGTGGAAAAAAATAAAATTTTACAAAACATTATAAATAAAAACAACAATTACAATGTGACATTAGATTTAGAAGATTATATAAAAACAACTTTGTTTAAAACTTTGAGTTTTAATTATAGAATATATAATATTTTTTCAAATAATTTAATGAAAATGTTACAATCTCCTAATTGTCCTGAAGAGTTGAAATATAATTTATTTATTATTAAAAAGACTTGCGAAAAACTTTTAACTTCTTTTCAATTGTCGCCTCAAACCATAAACAATACAAACCAAGTTTTAGTAATCGATTCTTCTAAAACATTTTCTAATTCAAAATCACAATCTTTTGAATTATAAAAATGAAATTTTATATAAAAACATAAAAAACACTTGACATTTAAAATATAATTTTGTATACTCTATAAGTCTTTTAAAAGACTTTTTTTGTGATGTTAGCCCCTTACAAAATTAGTTTTTTAAAAAAACTTTATAAGGAGAATTAAACATATGAAAACTTATATGGCAAAACCAGAAGAAGTTGAAAGAAAATGGTTTATTCTTGATGCAACTAATATGCCTTTGGGTCGACTTGCGACAGCTGTGGCAGATATTTTATCAGGAAAAAACAAAGTTATATATACACCGCATGTTGATTGTGGTGATCATGTTATTGTTATAAATTCAGACAAGATAATTTTAACAGGAAACAAATTAGAACAAAAAAAATTACGCTGGCATTCTGGATATATTGGAGGATTAAAAGAATTTCAATATAAAACTGTTATGGCTAATAATTCACCAAAAGCTCTTTTATGGGCGGTTAAGGGTATGCTACCAAAAAATAGTTTAGGACGCAAACAAATTACTAGGTTAAAAATTTATAAAGACGAAAACCATAATCATCAAGCACAAAAACCAGAACTTATTAAAGTAAAAGGAGTTAGAGACTAATGGCAGAAAAAAAAGCAATAGTAAAAAAGGCAAGTAAAATTCAATTTCTTGCAACTGGAAGAAGAAAAAAAGCAATTGCTAGAGTATTTTTAATTCCTAATGGCTCTGGAAAAATAACAATTAATAAAGAAGATATTGATACTTATTTTCCTTTAGAAACCTTAAAATTAGTTCTACGTCAACCTTTAACTTTGACTAATACATCTGATAAGTATGATATTAATGTTAATGTTATAGGTGGTGGGTTATCAGGACAAGCTGGTGCTATTTGTCACGGTATTGCAAGGGCATTAGTAAAAGCTGACGAAACTTTAAAAGCTGAATTAAAAAAGGCTGGATTGTTGACTCGTGATTCAAGAATGAAAGAAAGAAAGAAATATGGTCTTAAAAAAGCTCGTCGTGCACCTCAATTTAGAAAAAGATAATTTACATGTTATAATATTTTATAATATATTAAAAGTAAAAAGTTTTATTTTAGTAAAGCTTTTTATTTTTTATAAAAAAATATATGACAAAATTTTTAATTCAATATTAATAATTAATTGACTTATTAACAAGAATAGTATATCATATTGTTATGCATTACAAGAGAATTATGGGTGTGGACTATGGAGATAAAAGAATAGGTATCGCTTTAAGTGATTTAATGCAAATCATAGCTAGTCCCTTAGAAGTTTATCAAACTAAAACATTAAAAGAGGATATTGATTATATTTGTAAAATAATCAAAGATAATGATGTTGAAAAAGTTGTTTTTGGTTTACCTCTCAATATGGATGGTTCAGAAGGTGATAGAGCAAAAATAACAAAAAAATTTGCTTCTCTTGTAGCACAACAAACTAACGCTGAAATTGTTTTTCAAGATGAACGATTATCATCTATTGAGGCTGATGAAATTTTGATAAAATGTAATGTTAAAAGAGAAAAAAGAAAAAAACTTATTGACAAATTATCAGCGTGTATTATTTTAGAATCATACTTAAACAAAAAATAAGGAGTATAAAATGAGTAAAAAAGAAGATGAAAATTTAAAAAATGAAGAAGAATTAGACATCTTAGATGTTTTGCTGGATGAAAACAATGATTCACCAATTACCTTATACGACGAAGAAGATAATCCAGTAAAATTTGACCAAGTTGCAATTATTCCATTAGAAGAAAAGTTATTTGCAATTCTTAAACCTATTGATGAAATGGAAGGTGTTGCTGATGATGAGGCAATTGTTTTTCTTATTGAAGAAAATAAAGATGGAGATTCTCAATTAATTGTTGAAACAGATGAAGCAAGGGCAATGCGTGTTTTTGATGAATATTATAGACTTTTAGATGAAATAGAAGAGGATAAATAAAACAATTAAAAATTAAATAATAAACAATATAATCACGAAATCATAATCTTTTGATAAAAGTGATTATATTTTTTTATAAATTTTATTTTGTAAATTCTATATATAATTTTTATTGCATATTTTAATATATGAATATTTTTAATTATTTAAGTGAATTAAAAAAAGATTTGCATTTACCAGATACAATGTTTACTTCATATAACATAATAAATATTTCAGGCAATTTACTATATATAGAGGGACATAATGGCTTAATTAGTATATCAACTGAAACTATTATTTTTAAAATAAAAAAAGGCAAGATTGAAGTTAAGGGAAAAAATTTATTTCTTAAAATACTTTCTGAAAATACATTAGCTATACAAGGAAAAATTTATAAAATTGAGGTATTTTAATGAAATTTCAATCATTAATAGAAATAAAAATTGAAGGTCTAAATCAAGAAAAGTTTTTTAATAAACTAAATAATTTGGGAGTTGAAATTTTTGATTTTAAAAGACTTTCTTATTCTATAAGCATATTTAAAATTTTAACAAAAGATATAAAAATTGTTAAAAAAAATTTAGATAGCAATAATTTTAAAATTATATACAAAAAAAAAATAGGGTTAAATAAATTTATAAATAAAATATTATCTAGTGTTGGTATAGTTTTGGGATTATTGATTTTTTCAGCATTTTTATTTATATCTAATAATTTTATACTACGCATAGATATAATTGGAAATCAAAATATTTCTTCAAACACTATTTTAGAATTTTTAAATAATAATAAAATTGGTTGTTTTTCTTCTAAAAATTCAATAAATAACGAAAATTTAGAAAAAATACTTCTTGCCAATTTTAACGAAATAAGTATGGTTAGCGTTATTGAAAAAGGTTCAACATTAATAATAAATATAAAAGAAAAAATAGAAACAGCAAATAGTGATTCTTTAGATAATAACAAGTATAAAAATATTGTAGCTGAATATAATGGTAGAATTAAAAATATAGAATTAATAAGCGGAACATTAAATGTTAAACCTGGAAGTTTGTTTAAAAAAGGTGATGTCTTAGTATTTGCATATTATTACGATAGTTTAAACAATAAAAAATGTATTGAAGCCAGTGCAAAAATTAATGCCGAAATATGGATTGAAACACAATACACCCATTATGAAAATCAAATTGAAAAATATTATACAGGTAATGAAATAACAATAAAAAACATCTCATTGTGTGGGGTCAATTTATTTAATCAAGAAAAAGACATTATTTATAAAAATTATGAAACAACACAAACTCAAACAAAACTAAAAAATGTTTTATTGCCAATAACAATTTCAACTATAACATATAAAGAAATTAAAACAAAAAAAATAACAAAAATGTTTCAAGACTATAAAGAAGATATTTTAAAAAAATGTCAAGAAAACACTTTACAAAAATTATTAAAAAATGATATAATATTGAGCGAAAATTACAATATAATTAATCAAACTAACGATATTATAAATATTCAATATGTTATTACGGTTGAAAGAGTTTTGTAAATTGATATTATATTACAAAAATAGAAAAGGAATAAAATATGAAAGTTTATTTTAACAATATAAAATCATTATGTTTAAAAAGAAAAATAAAAAAAATTTTTGATTGTGCATTAAAAGAGTGTCCAATTGAATATAAAGCTTTTTCTGTTTATTTAACATTAGTTAACAAAGAAAAAATTCAAGAATTAAATAACAAATTTAGAAATATTAATAAATCAACAGATGTTTTATCATTTCCTAATTTAGAATTAAATAAAGGGGAAAATTTTAATTATAAAGAAATGATTAAAGAAATTAATCCAGGTGACGGTTTAATTAATCTTGGAGATATAATTATTTGCGATTCAATTGCAAAAGAACAGGCTAAAATTTTAGGTCATAGTTATAAAAGAGAAATTTGCTTTTTAGCAATTCATGGTTTTTTACATTTATTAGGATATGACCATATAAATAATGATGACGAAATTGAAATGAATATGTTAACAGATAATATTTTAAATAAATATAATATAAGAAGAAATTAAAGAAAATATTTGTAAGGTTTAAAATTTATAATAAATTCTGCAATATATAGAATATGTTATGAATTTAAACTACTATATATGGTGTAATATGGGAAACAAAGTTTATAAATTTGGTTATATAGGCGTTATAGGGAAAACTAATGCAGGGAAAAGCACATTAATAAATTTGATTGTTGGTAATAAAGTTGCTATAGTTTCACCAAAGACACAAACAACAAGGAATAATATTCTGGGAATAATAACAAAATTTTCCGAAACGGAAAATTATCAATTAGTTTTTGTTGATACTCCTGGGATTCATAAATCGCAAAATAATTTAGATAAACAAATGAATAAAAACCTTAGAACAGCTATTTCATCTGTTGATATCATATTATATGTATTAGATTCTAGTAAAAATATAACACAAGATGAACTTGAATATATTAAAAATTTAAATAAGATTCCTCTTATTTTAGTTATAAACAAAATTGATAAAATAAGTAAATTAAAACTAATAGAAACTATAAATTTATTTAAAAATTATAGTAATATAAATTCAATTATTCCATTTTCTTCAACTAAAAATATAAATTTAAATATTTTATTATCTGAAATATTAAAATTATTACCTATTAGTAATGTTTTAAATTTTATTTTTAATGAAGATGAATATACAGATCAATCGTTAAAGTTCTTAATATCTGAAATTATACGAGAAAAAACCCTTTACTTATTACATGAAGAAATACCTCATGGTATTGCTGTTTCTATAAAAGAATTTAAAGAAAATGAGAAAATAGTTGAAATTTCCGCAGATATAATTTGTGAAAAGCAATCACATAAAAATATTATTATTGGGAAAAATGGAAGTAAAATAAAAGAAATTTCTTCAAAAGCAAGATTGGATATTGAAGATTTATTACAAAAAAAGGTTATGTTAACAACTTATGTAAAAGTTATTAAAAATTGGCGTAATTTAATTAACCCTGAAAGTATATTAGAATAAATTTTTAAAATTACTTGCATTAATTATTATTAATGGTATAATATATTTATAAGAAAAGCGCATATAATATTAAAGGAGGTTTTTGCATATGAATATAGAAAGTAATCCTTTTAATATTATTGATATATTAGATAATCTTTATGCACAAACAGGAAATGATAATTATAGATTGTTATCCGCAAATATTAAAGCAAGTGCTTCTTTTGAATATGATGATAAAAAAAATATTGAAGAAAATGTCGAAAATAATGGATTTTTAGATTTTAGTTTAATAACTGATTCTATTATTAAGTGTCAAAGATTAAAAAATTATAATCCTTTATACAATAAAAAAATAAAAAAATTTCAAGATACAGAACGTTGTATGTAAAATTTAATTAATTTTAAATATATATTTAATAATGGTTAATAAGAATGGAAGAAATTTTGACAGGTATTGTTATATCATCAAAAGACTATAAAGAAAAAGATAAAATTATAACTCTTTTTTCGGTTGAAAAAGGATTGGTAAATTTAATATTAAAAGGTGTTAAAAATCCAAAGGCAAAATTAAAAGCGTCTAAAGAATTATTTTGCTTTGGAAAATATAATTGTATTTTTAAATCTTCTAATTTAGGCACAGTAATAGGATGCGATATAATAGACAATTTCACTAATTTATCACAAAATATTGATAAATATTTAGAAGCATGTTCAATTTTGTCTACTGTAAAGCAATTAAATTTATACGGACAAGCAGATGTTCAACTATTTTTAGAGTTAATGAATACTCTTAAAATCTTAAATTATGAAAACAATCAAAAAAATATTGTTTTATGTAAATATTTAATAGATATTTTTACCTCAATGGGTTATAAACTAAATTTAAATTATTGTTCCGCATGCTATAATGATTTATCAGAAAATATTTTTTTAAATATGGATACAGGTGAAATTACTTGTGAACTATGTCAAAGCCCAAATAGCATTAAAATAGATAAACTTATACATAAAAATTTGTGTATAATTGCAAATGAAAAATTTGATAAATTATGCACAATTAACATAAAAAATATTGATGAAGTAGTCAGTGTTTTAATGCAAAATTATGAATATAGATTTAATAAAAAAATTTTTTCATATTAAAGGTATATATTAATTTTAAAGATTTATATTAATTAATATTTTAACTAAATTTTATTTACTTATATTTTATAAAAGTAAGTATTTTTTTTAATTACTTGACAAATTCGTTATAAAAATTTAAAATATATATGATTTATTGAATAAAAGGATTTGGCGGACCGACTTCCGCTTTAATCTTGTAATATATAATTTGGTTTGCCGTACTTTTTTTAATAAGTTAAAATTTTGTAAAAGAGGTAAAATTATGAGCAATAGTTTTATGGCCTTTGTGGATAGTGCTATTGTCTCAGTTTTTGTTGGTATTGGTGCACTGATATTAGGGTGTATTGTAGGATTTTTTTTAAATAAAATACTTGATAAAAATAAATTATCAAATAATAAATCTATAGCCGCTAAAGTTTTAGAAGAAGCTTATGCGGAAGCAAAAACTGTTAAAAAAGAAGCTATTTTAGAAGCAAAGGAAGAACTACATCAATTAAGATTAGATGTTGATAAAGAATTAAAAGACCGTCGTGTTGAAATACAAAAAGCAGAAGATAGAGTTGCTCAAAGAGAAGAGTATATTGACAAAAAAGAACTTTCTTTAGAAAAAAAAATAGAACAACTTGAAGATGATAAAAAACAAATTGTTTCTATGAAAGAAAATCTTAAAAATCAAATTGATGAACAAGAACAATTAAGACAAACAATAATTACAGAATTAGAAAAAGTCTCTGGACTAAAAAAAGAAGATGCAAAACAACTTTTAATTGAAGAAATAACTGATGACGCTCGTAAGGAATCAGTTAAAATGATTAAGGAAATTGAAGAAAAAGCAAATAATGATGCACTAAAAAAAGCTCAAGATATTGTTACTTTAGCAATTCAAAAATGTGCAACTGATGTTACATCAGAATCAACAGTTTCCGTTGTTTCAATTCCTAATGACGAAATGAAGGGTAGAATTATAGGCAGAGAAGGTAGAAATATACGCTCAATTGAAACAGTTATGGGTGTTGACTTAATTGTCGATGATACCCCCGAAGCAATAACAGTATCTTGTTTTGATCCTATTCGACGAGAAATTGCCCGGTTGTCATTAGAAAAATTAATTTTAGATGGAAGAATACATCCAACAAGAATAGAAGAAATATTTAATAAAGTAACTAAAGATGTAAATCAACAAATAAAAGAAGCTGGTGAACAAGCCGTTGAAGAAGTTGGTATATTTAATATTCATCCAGAGTTAGTTAAAATTCTAGGTAGGTTAAAATTTAGAACAAGTTACGGTCAAAATTGTTTAAAACATTCTTTAGAAACAGCGTACATTGCAGGATTAATAGCAAGTGAAATAGGAGCAGATGTTAAGATTGCAAAAAGAGCGGGATTACTTCATGATATAGGTAAAGCATTAGATCACGAAATTGAAGGCACTCATGTTTCTATTGGTGTTGATTTAGCAAAAAAATATAAAGAATCACAAGAAATAATTCATTGTATCGAAGCGCATCATTTTGGTGTGGAATTTAAAAGTCTTGAAGCTGTTATTGTTCAAGTTGCAGATTCTATTTCTAGTTCAAGACCGGGAGCAAGAAAAGAATCTTTGGAAAATTATGTTAAACGTTTGCAAAAATTAGAAGATATTTCTAATTCCTTTAAGGGAGTAGAAAAATCTTATGCTATTCAAGCTGGACGTGAAATAAGAATATTAGTAAGTCCAAATGAAATAAGTGATGAAAAGGCATTATTTTTAGCAAAAGACATTGCAAAAAAGATAGAAGAAGAAATGGATTATCCTGGACAGATTAAGGTAAATGTGATTAGGGAATCTAGATTTTCGGCTGTTGCAAAATAACAATAAAAAATCATTTTACTATTTTAAAGTAAAATGATTTTTTTGTTTTTTATTATCTTTTTATCTTTAAATTTTTGTAAACTATAAAATTCAATCCATAATTTACAAAAATGTTTAATAATAAGATAGAAGGGTATATAAAAGTAGTTGCATATTGTGTAATGTTTAAGTATGTCATTCCTAAAAGCATGTTTAAAGAATAAAGTAAAACAATACCAACAAGGAATAACATTAAATCAATCCAAAATGAATTTAATTTAATTTCTGAAATATATTCTTCTTTTTTTGTTAATATGAGAAATAAATGATATGCAGGTAAAATTAAAAACATTAAAGGTAATATAATGTATAAAAATGAATAATTAATAGTTAAATCAAAATTTGAAAAAGCAAAATAACATATTAATGTTTCAATAAAAACAAACGCAAATAAATATAAATATTTTTTAAATGCCATCTTATTAGAACTTTGAGAAGTGGTAATGATATTTTCATTATGATTATTTAACTCGTTAGGATAGGTTTTAAACTTAACATTTATTTTATTATAATAATCTTGTAGTTTTTCATAAGAATCAACAGTAACATCATTTTCAAAATCTTTTTCATTTACTTGATTGCTTTTATTATATAATTCATTTATTTTTTCAGTATAACCACTTTCTATCTGGTTTTTGTCAAATTCTATTGAATTATTATTTTTGTCTTCTAGATGTATTACATTTATTTTTTTAACCTTAGGGAATTCATCAGGTGAATATTTTTCTGTTATAAAAATACCATTATCATATTCATTTTGAAATAAAATATTTTCTGACTCATTATTTAAATTTTCTTGCTTTAAAGAATTTGGTGTAGGGGAATTTATAAAAACCCCATCATCTTTATTTTCTTTTAAGTTATTATCACTTAAAACAATATTTTCATTTATTAAACTATTTTTATTTAATACATTTTCAAATTGGTCAATATTTTGATAAATTAATTCCTTATTATCATTTTCAACATCAGCATTTGATTGATTGTCAAATGAATTTGTCGGTTGAATTTTATTATTTTTAAGTAAAACTGCGTCATTTAATAATTTTGATTGATTTTTATATCCGTCAGTAAAACTTTTATTTTCAGTTTTGACATACGCCAATTCTTTGTCAATATTAAAAGGTTTTTTTATATAATTATTTTCTTGATTGTCAAATAAGTTTATTTGATTGTTTAATGCATTTATTGAATCTTCTTGACCAATTTTAAGGCTTGTATTAGGCATTCCCAAAAAAGAATTTTGATGAACAATTGCATTTTCTGTTTTATTTTCAAAAACATCTTCTATATGTATTGATGAATCAGTTGTTATAATTTGATTATTTTCCTGATTAGTCTTTTCTTCATTTTTTAAATTTTGCAAATCACTTGAAGTTTGTTTATCGTTTGATATCAAATTATTGCTTAAATTACTGTTGTTCATTATATTAACATTATCAATTTTACAATTTTCTTCTTTATCTCTTATTACTGTTTTATTTTCATCAAGATTTATGTCATTATTTGATAAAAGTGGTTGTCCTGTTGATGATATATTAACAGACAAACAATTTGAAACATTTTTTTGAGAAATATAAAAATTATCTTCTAATTTTTCTAATTGTTTTTTACCCAAATCTGTTAAACTATAATAATGTCTTCTTCCTCCAATATCACTATCTCTCCAGTATGATGAAATAAATTCCTGTTTTTCTAATCTTGATAAAGCGCTATACAAACTGGGTTGTTTTATGATTAATTCACCATTTGTTTTTTCTTTTATATCATTTATAATTTCGTAACCATATTTATCACCAGTTAATAGGGTAGACAATAAAATTGTAGAAAGTTGTCCTCTAGGAATATTTTGATTAATCATGGTAACACCTCACAATGTTAACAATATATTATGATTATATCAAAAATATTCCTAATAGTCAATATTTTTTAGTACTATGCAATGCATAATACCACTATTTATAGGAAAATTTGTCGAATTTAGTTTATTTTGAAATATATTAATTTTCTTATTGTAAATTAAATTGACAAAAATTTATATAATCTAAATATAGAAAAAAGATAAAAAAATTATGCATTATATAACATTATAAATTAATATCTTTATAAGATTTGCAATAAAATAGTAAATTAAAATTTATATATTTTTTATAATAAATTTTAAAAATGAATATAAAATTTATTTGAATATTTGTATATAATTATAAATGATGATTTTAATTATTTTTTAATGTAATAAATTAAACTTTTTTGAATTTGTAATATATTAAACAAAACTATTCGCAAAACTTGTCTTTTGCGAATAGTTTCGCAGTTATAAAAAATAATTTCGTTAATACCCTATTAAAAATTTTGTATTTTAGAAATTATTTTTTATTAAATTTTTTATTATATTACCTCTATTATATATTGAAAATTATAATTAACATTTTTATAAATTTAAGAATATTTTATGATTGATGATAAGATTTTTAAAAATGTATTTATATCATTATCTTCTATTAATTTCTCTTCTTTAATTAATATAGAATCATCACAAATAGACTTTAAAATAGATATATTTTTATTTAAGAAAAAATTAACGCTAAAAACAAAAATTTCATAAATATTATTTTTATTAAAAATTTCATTAGGCAAGTTATAAATAAGACTTTCAATTAAAATTTCATTAAAATTAGATTTGTTATTTATATGATAAATAAGAGAATTATAAATTTTTATTAATTTTAAAACATTTTTACCGCACTGCTCTATCAAATGTTCTAAATTTTTAAATCTATATTTAAAATCAATATTTACAAATTTATTTTTGTTTGGTTGATAAAAATTAAAAGAACCAAATTTGTCAATAACTGGATAAATATTAATTTTAAAAGCGAATAATCCCCCTGTTATTGATATTATTCCTTGTTTTAAACTAACTAAACTAGTATTAGGAATATATTTTGAAATATGAATTAAAATATCTTTATTAAAATCATTAATATTATACTTAGATTTGTCTTCATTAATTTTTTTAGTGATATCATTTAAGTATTTTTGTTTTATTTTTTTATTGATTTTCACTTTTTTTTGAGCATAATAGGCTTTTATAATTTTATTTTTTATATTAACAAACCAATTTTTAGATAATTTTATTGAATTTATTTCAATTTGAGGACTATTTATAATCAAAAATACGTCAAGATTAGATTGAGGACAAACTGCCCCACTATAAAATTCATTAACGAGTAAAATTTTGAAATTCTCATTTACAAAAGGATTACTTTTTCTAAAATCTTGCATAGAATTTTCCAAAATCAAAAATAATTCGGATATAGATTTTTCTATTATATCCAAATCAACGCCATATGAAAATCCTTCAATTGTTTCTTTATCAAATACTTTCATAAATTTAATTCATTAATCTTTTTTATTGTTTTGATTTAGGTTTTATTATTGTTTGACCACCCATAAAAGGTACTAAAACTTTTGGTATATTGACACTTCCATCTTTATTTTGGAATTGCTCAACAATAGCAGGAATTAATCTTGCCGTTGCTAAACCGCTAGCATTTAAAATATGACAAAATCTTGTTTTATTAGTTGTTTTGTCTTTAAATCTAATGTTTCCCCTTCTCGCTTGATAGTCTCTGGCATTACTAGCAGAAGATACTTCTTTATAAATACCCATACTAGGTATCCAAACTTCAATATCATAAGTTCTTGCCATACTGTGTGAACAATCCCCTGCTGCCAATTTGCTAGTTTGAAAATGCAAACCCAAACCCTCAACAAGTTTTTCTGCTTTTGTAACAAGTTCTTCAAATGCTAAATCGGAATTTTCTGGTGTTGTGTATTGAAACATTTCAATTTTATTAAATTGATAACCTCGAATCATACCTCTTTCTTCAGTTCTATAACTTCCTGCTTCACATCTATAACAAGGAGTGTATGCAAAATATTTTTTAGGTAAATCATCTTGACTTAAAATTTCATTTCTATGAAAATTTACTAACGCAGTTTCTGCTGTTGGTAATATAAATTTTTGTGGCTGAGTATTTTCCAACCAAAAAACATCTTCTTTAAATTTGGGAAATTGTCCCGCAACAAAACCACTTTCATAATTTAAAATATGAGGTGGAAGAATAAAAGTATAGCCATCTTTTAAATGTTCACTAATAAAATAATTTAATAAAGCCCATTCCAAACGAGCACCTTCATTTGTATAAATCCATGTTCCCTTCCCACTTATTTTAGCAGCTCTTTCATAATCAATCAATCCTAAACTCTCACATAATTCAACATGATTCTTAGGTTTAAAATCAAAAAAAGGTTTATTGCCAAATGTTCTTATAGCTTGATTGTTTTCTTTTCCACCTGGTAATAAATCATCATCAGGCAAATTAGGCAAAGCACTTACAAACTGAAAAATTTTATCATCCAATTCGCTAATTTCTTTATCTAATATTTCAATATTTTTATTTATTGATTTAACTTTTGCAAATATTGATTCAACATCTCCCCCACTTTTTTTTATAATAGGAACTTGTGAAGATAATTTATTTCTTTCTTCTTTTAATAAATCGTTATCCTGTTGAAGTTTATTTTTCATTTTTATTTGTTGTAACAATTCAGAAAAATCAGTGTCCCAATTTTTCTTTTTTAATGCTTCTTTAACTTTTTGTGGATTATTTTTTATAAGATTTATATCTATCATTTTTAATCTCCTACTGAAATATTATTATATCATTAATTAAAAAAAAAATCAACAAATTAAAATTTAAAAATAATAATAATTTTATTTAAATTTTAATTTATCAATCAATTTAATTTTATAATATAATTAAAAAACAAATATGCAAATATAATTAATCTAAATAAAAATAATTGTTAGCGTTTGCAAAGTTATAAAAATTATGATATTATGTTCTTATGAATAATAATTATTTTTTGGAAAGGGATAAATATAATCGTCAATCAATTAAATTAAAGTTAAAATCATTACCAAGTTATTGTGAAGAATATATTTTATCAATTGAAAACACCAGTTCTTCTTTAACTCGCTTAGGTTATGTTAATGATTTGCTTATTTTTTTTGATTTTATTTCAAGATATAAATTTAATATAAATATTAAAGATATAAGTTTTGAACATATAGAAAAAATAACAGCACTAGATATTCATTCATTTTTAAGTTATTTATCTTACTATACTTATAATAATAAAAATTATAAAAATGGTGAAAAAGGTAAAGCTAGAAAATTAGCAAGTATAAGAGGATTATTTAAATTTTTATTTTGCCAAGATTATATAAAAAGTGATGTTGCTTCTAAAGTTACAACTCCTAAAATTCATGATAAAGAAATAGTTAGACTATCAAATCAAGAAGTTAATGATATATTAGATGAAGCACAAACTTCAAATAATCTTTCATTAAGACAACAATCTTATTTGAAAAATACTAGTGATAGAGATGTTGCAATTTTAACGCTTTTTTTAGGAACTGGTATAAGAGTTAGTGAACTTGTTGGATTGAATTTAGAAGATATAGATTTTGAAACCTTATCATTTAAAATAACAAGAAAAGGTGGCAATCAGGCCGTTTTATATTTTTCAGATGAAGTAAAATTTGCTCTTCAAAATTGGCTAAACACACGTTCATTAAAAAATATTTCAAATGAAGAAAAAGCTTTGTTTGTCTCTCTTCAAAACAAAAGAATATCTGTCAGAGCGGTAGAAAATTTGGTAAAAAAATATGCTAAAGTTATTTCGCCTTTAAAAAATATAAGTCCACATAAATTAAGAAGTACATATGGAACTAGTTTATATCGGGCAACACAAGATATATATATAGTTGCAGATGTTCTTGGACATAAAGATGTTAATACCACAAAAAAACATTATGCGGCAATGAGTGAAGATATAAGGCAAAAAGCGTCTACAAAAATTAAACTTAGAAAAGATAATTTAGAAGAAACTTAATTAGAACAAGCATAAAGCTTATTATTTTATATTTATTGTTTAATTGAATAATAAAATATAAATTTTATATTAAAAATATAATAAAAATTAAAATTATAAAAACTTAAAGTCGAACATTTGTTTGACTTTTTTTTTTATTATGATATAATAAGAACTGAATAAATAACAAAAAATTAAATTATAAAAAATATAATATCTATTTTCAAATAAAATTTTGAGGTAATAATGGAAGAGAAATTAAAAGATTTATATGAATTTATAAGAGATTGTATAAAAGAAAATGGTTTTGCCCCAAATGTTAGAGAGATGCGTGATGCTATTCATGTTAATTCAACTAGTACTATTGCATATTATTTAAAAAAGTTAGAACAACTGGGTTATATTGAAAGAAAAAAAGGTCAAAATCGTGCTATTTTTTTAACAGGTGCCGATGATAAAGCAAGAATAAGTAAATCACATATAGTTGAAATGCCCTATTTAGGCAATATAGCGGGTGGCGAGCCTATTTTAGCAGAAGAAAATGCATTAGATGTTTTTTGTGTATCACAAAATTTATTTGGAACAAATCAAAATATTTATATGTTAAAAGTTGTCGGTGATAGCATGGTTGAAGCTGGAATAAGTGATGGTGATACAATTGTAGTAAAATCTCAAAACACAGCAGAAAACGGTGAAATCATTGTTGCAAAAACAATACAAGGCACAACTGTTAAAAAATTTTATAAGGAGTCAACTTGTTATCGCCTACAACCTTGTAATAGTTCAATGGTTCCCTTTTTCACAAAAGATTTGCAAATTTTAGGTAAAGTAATTGCGTGTATAAAAAAATTTTAATTTTATTTAATTATTAAAATTCTCTATAATTTTTTTCACTGCCAATTCATCATCTTTTGAATCAATCCAAATAACATTTTTTATAGTTTTTATAAAAGTTAATTGCCTTTTAGCATAATTTCTGCTATGTTGTTTAAATTTTTCAACTGCAAATTCGTATGAAATTTTATTATCCAAATAATCCATCAACTCTCTATATCCAATACTTTTACCAGATTGCATATTTTGATTTAAACCTTGACCGTGTAATAATTTTACTTCATCTAACATTCCATTTTGCAACATTTTATCAACACGGAAATTTATTTTATCGTACAAAACATTTCTATCCAAATTTAAAGCGAATACTTTATATTGAAAACAATTATTTTCATCATAGTTTATTTTATTATAATTTTCATTACTAAAATTATAGTTCTCAATTAACGCTTTTATATACAAAATAGTTCCTCCACAAATTATAGGAGTTTTTTTTCTTTTTATTATGTCTTTAATAAGAAGTTTTGTATCATTAACAAATTGCCAAACATTATAATCTTCATTAAAATTTTTTATGTTTATCATATAATGTTTTATTTGATGTTGTTCTTTTTCGCTTAATTTAGCGGTTCCTATATTCAACTCTTTATAAATTTGCATAGAATCAGCAGATATAATTTCTCCATTTAATAATTCTGCACATTTAATAGCGATTGAACTTTTACCAACAGCAGTTGGCCCAGTTATAATTAAAACTTTATTAAACATTTTTTCTGCATCATTTTTGTTAATAGTAAAAAGATTATTATCTTTATGATTTGAAATTAAATTATCTACAATTAAGTTATTTTTCATCTATTCACCTTATTATAGTTTAATTTCTTAATAAAATTTTAACGTATAAATTTATTGTTTTAACGCATAAATTAATTGTTAAAATTTTATCAATAAATTTTTAAACTATTCGTTTAAACCATTTTTCAATTTGTTTTTTTGTTATTTCAACTATTATTGGTCTTCCGTGAGGACATAATAAAGATTCTTGATTTTGAAGATTTTCAACTAATTTTTCAATTGAATTGAATGATAAAACATCACCTGCTTTAACAGCATGTTTACATGCTTGTTGTGCTATAAATTCCTTTAAAAAATCCACATTATTTTTATGAAAACATCCTATATTTGATTTTAAGTCATCAATAAAATTATTTAAATTTATATTATAAATTAAAAAAGGAACAGCTGTAATTTTAAATTTATTGTAACCAAATGGTTCTATTATAAATCCTAAATTTTTTAAATTTTCTAAATTTTCTTCAAAAAATTTATATTCATCATTACTACAATTAAAAACATAAGAAAGCATTAAATCTTGTAATTTTAATTTTTCATTTTTGATTTGATTTTTATATTTATCAAATAAAATTCTTTCATGTGCAGCATGTTGATCAATTATATAAATTTTATTTTCCAATTCAATAATAATATATGTATTAAAAATTGTACCAATTATTTTTAGAGGAATTTTATTATTTAAAGAAGTTTGAACTAAAATATTTTGTTGAGAAAAAGATTTATTATTAGGAAATTGCTTTAATATTGTATTACTTAAAAGGCTTTCTTGGGTTTTTAAATTTATTTCTCCTTTATTTGTTAAATTATTAACATCTTTTTTATCTATGATTTCGTTTTGAATATCTATATTAGAAGAATTGATAATTTCTTGTTGTATTTTATTGAAATTTTCTTTATCGTTAATATTTTTAGATTTTTCTTCATCAAAATTTTTATCAACAATAATTTCATATTCTGGCAAAGATATATTTTCAAAAGGCTTATCATTTTCATCTACATCAAATTGAAAATTAATATTATTTGTTAATTTATCAAGATGTGATTGCTGTTCACTCAACAATTTAGAGTTATTAACAAAACTATTACCTTCGTTATCATTAATTTTTTGTAAAATTTCAATTTTTTCATTTTTTATTTTCGAAGTATCATCTTTTTCTAAATTTTCTAAATTATTATGCGTATCCTCAATTTTTTGAATATGTAAAGTATTATTTAAAGCATTAAAAACTGACTTAAAGAAAAAATCATAAATAAAATGAGCATTGTCAAACTTAACTTCTTGCTTACTTGGATGAATATTAACATCAACATTTTCATAAGGAACATTTAAATTTAAAACAAAAAAAGGAAATTTGTTTTTCATTAAAAAATTAGAATACGCATTGGAAATAGCATTACTAATCATATAATTTTTAACAATACGGTTGTTAATCATTAATGTTTGATAAGTTCTATTAGGTTTAGCTATTAAAGGATTCCCAATATAGCCCAAAAGTGAATATTCGCCAAATTTAACGTCTATTTTTATTAAATTACTTGCAACATCTTTTCCATATATTGTATATATATTATCTATTAACCCACTGCCAGTTGCATTATATATTATCTTTTCATCAACAATATATTTAAATGATATCTCAGGATTTGATAATAAGAATTTTTCAACTATATCAGTAATATCTCTTTCTTCTGTTTTCGGTTTTCTTAAAAATTTTTGTCTTGCAGGAGTGTTATAAAAAACATTGGCAACAGTAATTTCTGTTCCCTTATTGCATGAAACATATTCTAAATTTTTATTTTCACCACCATTAATTTCTAGTTTAGAGCCTAAATCTTCTTCATTGGTTTTTGTTAAAATTAAAACATTACTAACTGTTGCTATGCTAGCTAGCGCCTCTCCCCTAAATCCTAAAGTTGAAATTTTATCCAAATCTTCCAAAGATTTAATTTTACTAGTAGCATGTGGCAAAAAAGCATTTTCAACATCTTCATGTAAAATTCCACAACCATCATCAATAACAATTATTTTGCTACAACCACCATTTTCTATTTTAATAGTTATTTTTGTTGCTCCTGCATCAATACTATTTTCAACTAATTCTTTAATAATAGACGCAGGTTTTTCAACAACTTCCCCTGCTGATATTCTATTTGATATATTTTTACTTAAAAGATTTATTTTAGACATTTTATTTCATTTCCTCTCTTCTAATTATTAATTTTTCTAATAATTTCTGATAATATATCAAAAGCTTCTAATGGTGACAATCTTTCTATTTGTAGATTTTTTATAAATTTTATAATTTCAATATTTTTGTTTTCATTTAATGTATTATTTTCTTGTTTAGAATTAACTTTATTAGATTTTGCCAAATTAAGATTAAAATCATATTGTTCAATGTTGTGACTAATTTCTTTTGCCCTATTAATAATATTTTGTGGTAGACCTGCCAATGCTGCAACTTCAATACCAAAACTCCTGCTTGCACCACCTCTGACTATCTTTCTTAAAAAAACAATATTATTGTTTATTTCTTTAACATTTATTTTATAATTTTTAACACCATCTAACATTCCCTCTAATTCTGTTAATTCGTGATAATGAGTTGCAAATAAAGTTTTTGTTTTCATTGTTCGACTTAAATGCTCAACCACCGCCCATGCAATACTTAATCCATCAAATGTTGAAGTTCCCCTGCCTATTTCATCTAAAATAACTAAACTGTTATCTGTTGCATTGTTAAGTATATTTGCCATTTCTGTCATTTCTACCATAAATGTACTTTGTCCAAATGCTAAATCGTCACTTGCGCCAACTCTTGTAAAAATTCTATCTGTTATAGAAATTTCAGCAGATTTCGCCGGAACAAAACATCCTATATGTGCCATTAAAGTTATAATTGCAACTTGCCTCATGTAAGTGCTTTTTCCTGCCATATTGGGTCCTGTTATAATCATCAATTTATCAGTTGATTCATTTAAAAAGGTGTCATTTGGAATAAATTGACTATCTTTTAAAAAGTTTTCAACAACTGGATGTCTACCCTCAATTATTTTTATATGTTCTATTTTATCACTTATTAGTGGTTTTGTATAATTATTTTTTATTGAAATTTGTGCAAAAGATAACAAACAATCTAATTCTGAAAGTTTTTTTGAAATAAATTGAAATTTTTCAATATATTCTTTTAATTTATTTCTAATATTATTAAAAATAATTTGTTCTAATTTGATACTTTCATCATTCGCTTTTAAAATTTTTATTTCTAAATCTTTTAATTCTTCTGTAAAATATCTGTCAAAGTTTGAAACTGTTTGTTTTCTATGGAAATAACTAGGAACTTGATCAACTAAACTTCTACTAACTTCTATGTAATAACCATAAACATTATTAAATTTAATTCTTAAACTTTTTATTCCTGTTTTTTCCTGCTCTCTTTGTTCCAATTCAAGCATTAAGTTATCGCTATCATTTTTTATTTGTCTTAGTTCATCTAAATTTTTATCAAATTTATCTTTAATAATATCTCCATCTCTTAAATGTTGAGAGGGCTCATTTTTAATTGCACTATCTAAAAATTGATAAATTTGATTAAAATCATCAAAACTGTCAAAAATTTCTTTAATTAATTTTGATGAACAATTAGAAATTAAAAATTTTATTTTAGGTAGAACTTCCAAAGATTTCTTTAATCTAACACATTCTTTAGGAGAAATAATAGACAATCCTATTTTAGATGTTAATCTTTCAATATCGTTAATTTGTCTAAGTTGGTCAGTTAAATCATCTCTTAAAATAATGTTTTGACAAAGTTCTTCAACAGCATCTAGTCTATTATTTATTTCTATTGTATCTTTTAGAGGTTGATCAATCCAGTTTCGCAACAACCTACTTCCCATTGATGTTTTTGTATTATCTAAAAGATATAATAATGAACCCTTTTTTTTTCTTTCTCTTATTGTTTCAACTAGTTCTAAATTTCTTCGTGCTGTTACATCTAATATCATAAATTTATTATTATCAATTTTTGTTATTTTCTTTATATGCTCTAAACTTCTTTTTTGAGTTTCATTTAAATATTCAATTAACGCACCAGAAGCATTTACTGCCTCCATCATAAAATTTAATTCATAAATTTTTAAAACTGAATCTGTAAATTGTTTTTTTAAATTTTCAATACTTTTATCTTCCTTAAAAGCCCATTCATAGTAGGAATAAAATTTAGGTAAGGTCATTAATTTATTCGCTGGAATATTATTTAATAATTCTTTTGCATTTTCATTACAAATAATTTCAGAAGGATTAATCCTAACAATTAAATCATTAACTTGGTTAATTAAATCTTGTTCTTCATTAAATTTAGAGGTATTTAAAAAATAGTTATTATCAAATTTTTGTGAATTAGTTGTATTTTTAAATTCTGTTGTGTAGAAATCACCTGTTGAAATATCTGCATAAGCAACTCCAATGGTGTTTTTATTTTTACTAACACACAATATATAGTTATTTTTATTTTCTTCAAGTAAATTATCTTCCGTTACAGTTCCTGGTGTAATAACACGGACAACTGCCCTTTCAACAGTTTTCCCTTTTTTAACTTCACCAACCTGTTCACAAATTGCTATTTTATAACCTTCTTTTATTAGTTTTGCAATATATGAATCAACAGAATGATAAGGAACTCCGCACATTGGAGCCCTTTCATCTAAACCACAATCTTTACCTGTTAATGTTATATCCAAAACTTTTGACATTTCAATAGCGTCATCAAAAAACATTTCATAAAAATCACCCAATCTATAAAAAAGTATAGCATCAGGATATTCTTCTTTTACGCTAATATAATGTTGCATCATTGGTGATAATGCCATAGTAATTAAACCCCCTAACTAAAATTTGTGATTTTATTCAATAAAAATAACAAGTTTATATAATTAAAAATTTTTTATTATTTTTTACTTAAAGATTTAACAAGTTGTAAAACCTTGTTAACTCTTATTTTTTTTATTTTTTCATCTACTTGTCCTTCCATTATTGATGCTGGTGTTCCACTTCTTTTAGAATACATAAATGCAAAAACATTATCATATTTAATTTTTTTTAACAATTCTAAGGTTTCGTTAAAATCTTCATCTGTTTCTTGCGGAAAACCAACTATAATATCTGTTGAAAGTCGAACATTTGGTATTTTTTCTTTAATTTCATTAATTATTGATAAATACTTTTCAACTGAATAATTTCTATTCATTAATTTTAATATTTTATTAGAGCCACTTTGTATAGGCAAATGAATTTCTTTTAACATTTTATCATTATTGGCTATTACATCAATAACATCACTTGTTAAATCTTTTGGATGAGAAGTCATAAAAGTTAGTTTAAAATCACCCTCTAAACTACATATTTCTTTTAACAATTTAGCAAACGTTGGTTTTTCTTGAAATTCATTTTCTTTTAAATCATTTCCATAAGAATTAACATTTTGTCCTAGTAGTGTTATTTTTTTATATTTATTTTCTTTAATAATATGTATTATTTCCTGAATTATATCTTTTAAAGGTCTACTTCTTTCTCTACCTCTTACATAAGGAACAATGCAATAAGAACAAAAATTATTACATCCTTGCATAATATTAACCCATGCATTTTCACCGCTTGTTCTGTATAATGGCATATTTTCGCTTGTTAAATTAAAATCATCATTTATATTGCATATTTTTTTATGTTCTTTGATAAAATTAAGTAAAATAGATTTAAATTCATGCAAATTACTTGTTCCTAAAATTATATCTATAAAAGGAAACATATTTTTTAATTTTTGAGCATTTTCTTTTTGTTGTGTCATACAACCACAAACAATTAAAATAACATCTTTATTTTTTTGTTTAAACTTTTTTAGCGAACCAATATTACCTAATGCACGATCTTCGGCACCTTCTCTAATTGCACAAGTATTATAAATAATTATTTTAGCCTCAGCCATTTGCTCAGTATGTGTAAACCCTAATTCTTCTAAAACACCTGCTAATTTTTCAGATTCATGTACATTTAATTGACAACCATAAGTTGTTATAAAATATTTTTTATTATTTGACTTGTAGATTTGATTAACAATCTTTTTATCGTTATTAATATTATTTTTAACATCAAATATTCTTTCTTTATTCATAATGTTTTATTATACAACATTTCTTAACAAAAATCTAGTAATATTTTATAATAACTTTTTAGATTATGTTTAAAGCATAATTTCACAAATTCATACCATAATAAATTTATGAAAAAGATAATATTTACTTTTTTTAAATTTTTTATAATTATAATAATAATTGGAATGATTTTTATTCTTGGATTAGGAATATATTTTTTATTATCACCAAAAATTTCGTTTAATATGGATGTTATAAGAGATAATAATCTGAGTATTGAAATATACAATAATCAAAATCTTTTAATAGATGAATATAATTCATTTAATACAGTAAAAATCTCATTAGACAATTTACAAGATTACACAAAACAAGCTTTTATATCAATAGAAGATAAGGATTTTTATAATCATAATGGTATATCTATTAAAAGAATGGGTAAAGCTTTTATAAAAAATCTTTCAAATTTTCAAATTTTAGAAGGTGCTTCAACTATTAGTCAACAATTAATAAAAAATACTTTTTTAACTAATGAAAAAACATTTTCAAGAAAATTAAACGAAATTAAATTAGCTTTAGAATTAGAAAAAAATTTATCTAAAAATGAAATATTAGAAAACTACCTTAATGTAATTTATTTTGGAAACAATTGTTATGGAATAGAAAATGCAAGTCAATATTATTTTTCAAAAAGTGCAAATAAATTATCAATTGGAGAAAGTGCAACATTGGCAGGTTTAATAAAATCTCCTAATAAATATTCACCTATAAAAAATCCTAAACTAAGTATTAAAAGACGAAATTTAGTTTTAAAAGAAATGAAAAAAGATGGCTATATAAATGATAATGAATACAGTAATGAAATAGAACAACCTATAAATTTAAAAATAAATAATAATTCAAAAAACAAATTAAATTCTTATTCTCAAAGCGCTTTAGATGAAGCGGTTAAAATTTTAAAAATGCCAGAAAAACAAATAGCTATTGCTGGTTACAAAATTTATACATACCAAAATTTAGATAGACAAATATGTCTAGACGGTTTAATTAAAAATAAAGATTTAGAAAATAAAGATTTTTCATTTATTGATATAGATACAAAAACTGGTGGAATTTTAGCTTATATTGGTAAAAGTGATTATAAAATATTAGATTACAAGCGACAGCCAGCTTCGACAATAAAACCAATATTAATTTATGCTCCGGCAATTAATGAAGACATTATAACTCCTGCAACATTAATATTAGACGAAAAAATTTCAATAGATGGCTATTCTCCCAAAAATATTGGAGACACTTATCATGGATATGTTAGTGTAAGAGAATCTTTATCTAAATCTTTAAATATTCCAGCAATAAAAACAGCTTCTTATTTAGGATTTAGTAAAATTGAAAAATATGCTAATAAATTAAATATACCTTTAAATAAAAATGATTATAATTATTCTTTGGCATTAGGAGGCATGACTTACGGAACAAATCTTAAAGAGTTAGCAGGAGCTTACACTGCCCTTGCCAATTATGGAATGTATCAATCCCCTAAATTTGTTAATTATATAACAAATAAAGACGGAAAAATTATATATAAAAATCAAGATAATGGAGAAAAAATTTTTAGAGAAGATACAGCCTATCTTATGACAGATATGTTAAAAACTTGTGTGCAAAATGGAACGTCTAAAAAATTAAATTCTTTGAATTTTGATATAGCTGGCAAAACTGGAACAGTGGGTGATTTTTCTGGCAATACAGATGCATATAGTATTTCTTACACAACTGAAAATATAGTTGGTGTTTGGGTTGGAAGAATGGATAATAAAAAAATTGATTGTGTTGGCGGAACTCTCCCAACTATTTTAGCAAAAAATTATTATGATGAAATTTATAAAACTTATAAACCAAAAAACTTTACTCGTCCTTCTTCAATAAAAGAATTAGATATTGATTTAACCGAATATAATAATAATCATAACGTTGTAATTGCGAATCCTTTAACTCCTGAAAGATATAAATTTAAAGAAATATTTTCTAGATTTAATTTGCCCTCACAACAAGCTAACAAAATTTTAACCAGTCAACCAGCAAATCTTAACGGTTTTATTAAAAACAATACAGTTTATTTAAATTTTGAAGCAAAAGATTATTTAACTTATGAAGTATACAAAAATTTTAAATCCTCTAATATTCTTTTGCAAACTGTTAAAGGTCAAAATGGAGAAATTTCTATCGAAGATACTATACAAAACAATGAAAAAGCAAGTTATTATATAATAACAAAACTTTACTCTCCTGATGGAGAAATTTTAATAAACGAAGAAAAAAGTAATATGGTTAATTTATTTAATTTAACTAATACAACTGATAATATAACAAAAAACAAATGGTATATATAAAATAATATATTACCATATAACAATACAATAAATAATTTTTATTATTAGAATAATTGCAAAAAAACTTTAACTAAAATTTTTAAATAATATTTAGTTAAAGTTTTTTGTATAAATTACAAAAATAATTGTTAATCATTATAATGATTATTCAAAATGTTATTATATTAGTCGTTAGTTTTTGTCATTAATTCTCTAATTTTTGACTCTAATTCTTCATATACTTCGGGATGATTTTTAATATAAGTTTTTGCATTTTCTTTTCCTTGAGCTATTTTTTCATCTTTATAAGAAAACCAAGAACCTGTTTTTTGAATAAGGTCAAAATCAACAGCTAAATCTAAAATTGTTCCAGCTTTAGAAATACCTTCTCCAAACATTATATCAAATTCAGCAACTTTAAAAGGAGGAGCTAATTTATTTTTAACAACCTTAACTTTTGTTCTATTTCCTACAATTTCTGTTCCTTCTTTTATTGCCTCACTTTTTCTAACATCTAATCTTATACTTGCATAAAATTTTAAAGCTTTACCGCCAGATGTTGTTTCTGGACTACCATACATAACACCAATTTTATCACGAAGTTGGTTTATAAAGATAACACACGCCTTACTTTTATTAGCTATACCTGCCAATTTTCGAAGTGCTTGACTCATAAGTCGAGCTTGCAAACCGACATGAGAATCTCCCATATCCCCTTCAATTTCAGCTTTTGGGGTTAAAGCAGCAACAGAGTCGACAACAACAATATCAACTGCACCATTTCTAACCAAAGCATCACAAATATCTAAAGCTTGCTCACCATTATCAGGTTGAGAAACAAATAAATCATCTATGTTTACACCTAATTTTTTAGCATAAACAGGGTCTAAAGCATGTTCTGCATCAATAAATGCTGCAACTCCCCCATTTTTTTGAGCTTCTGCAATGATATGTAGTGCTACTGTTGTTTTTCCAGAAGATTCAGGTCCATAAATTTCAACAATTCGACCTTTGGGAACACCTCCAACGCCCAATGCCACATCTAAAGTTAAACAACCTGTTGGAATAACTTCAACATTTTGGTCTGGCTTATCACCTAATTTTATAATTGAACCCTTGCCAAATTGTTTTTCTATTTGCAATAAAGCTTGTTCCAAATTTTTCTTTTTTGATTCTTCCATTATTTTTCTCCTTAATTTTAAAAAAAATTATAAAAATAATTATACTATTATTAATATTTTAATAAAATACTAAAACAATACTAAAATATATTTTATTTAAAGATTTCATACTAATTATTAGTATTATATGACAATTTTCAAACTTAGCAATTATTTGAAATTTTGAATTAAACAATTAATTTTTATAAAAATATCTAAAAAATTAAAATTTGATTAATCTTTTAAATTTTCATTTTGATTTTTTTTGTCAATAAAAACTTCTCTGTTTTTAACAAAATAATTTATACCTGAAATAATTGTTAGTAAAACAGCCACTATCATTAATCCCCAACAAATCCAAAATACTATTTCAAATGAAATACCGCTAATATAATTATACTGTGATAAAAAATTTAATAACATAAAAGCTGGAATTGCCAAGTCTTGTAAAAATGCTTTGTATTTTCCCCATTTGTCAGCTGCTAATATTAAATTTTTACCAGCAGCAACTTGTCTTAAAGCACTAACCATAAATTCTCTAGATAAAATTACTATTGCAATTATTGCACCATATGGAGCGTATATTGTCCCATCTGCAACAATTAAAATAAGACCTGCCAAGACCAAAATTTTATCTGCTATGGAATCTAAAAATTTTCCCAAATCTGTAACTTGTCCAGTTTTTCTAGCAAGTTTACCATCAATAAAATCTGTTAAAGCAGCTACTATAAAAATAATAACAGCAATAAACTTATTCCATGTAATAAAATCTGCTAGATAGAAAAAAACTAAAACTGGAACTAAAAAAATTCTTATCATTGAAATTTGATTAGGTGTCATATTATTTCTCCTTTAAAACCATTTTCTATTATTTGAATTAATTTGACCTTATAAATCTCACCTATTTTTAAGTTGATATTTTTAGGGACATTATCTTCTTCTATTATAACACATAAATCTATATTTGGCGAGTTATTTTTTGTATGTCCTATAAAAATTTTTTCATCTGGCAAAAAATCATCAATTAAAACATATTCAATTTGGCCAATTTTTTTATTATTAATATTATTTATAACTATATTTTGTAAGTTAATTATTTTTTTTAATCGTTTCTTTTTAATAAATTCAAAAACTTGTTTTTTCATATAATAAGCTTTTGTGTTTTCTTCACGATAATAAGGAAAAAATGTTGCGTAATGAATTTTGCCCTCTTCAATAAATTTACACAATTTATTAAATTTAGCCCTTGTTTCCCCGGGTAAACCTACAATAAATGTAGTTCTTAATGTTATATTGGGATACAATTGATGAATTTTATCAACCAGTTCACGAGATTTTGCTTCACCCGTCTTTCTGTTCATAGATTTTAAAATCTCATCATCAATATGTTGAAGAGGCATATCAATGTATTTACACATTTTGGGTTGATTATTTATGTATTCCAAGAGTTCGTCTGAAAGCCATTCAGGATAAATATACTGTAATCTTATCCACTCTATTCCTTTTATTTTATTTAACTCTTGTAATAAATCTATTAAGCAACTTTGTCCGTAAATGTCTTCGCCATATCTAGCAGTATCTTGTGCGACTAATATTAATTCTTTATACCCTTTCTCTGCTAATTCTTTTGCTTCTTTAACTAATTGTTTTATTGGAACGGAAATAAAACGTCCTCTTATTCGTGGTATAGTACAATAAGCACAACCATTTGAACAGCCATCAGAAATTTTTAGATAAGCATATTTACCTGTATGCGTTACTATTCTTCCAGTTTCATCGTAAGAAAAAGAAGTATTTTTAACATCATATAAATTTTCTATAACATGACAAATATTTGAATTTTCTTTTATTAAAAGGAAATAATCAACTTCCGGAAAATTTTCTTTTAAAGATTTCAAATTTCTTTGAGGGAAACAACCAGAAACAATAATTTTTTGAGCTTTGCCAACAATTTTTTGTTGTAAAGCAAAACTTATATTTTCAACAGCTTCAATAATTGCAGGTTTGATAAAAGCACAAGTATTAACAATAATTATTTCAGCATCTTCAATATTACTAACTATTTCAAAACCATATTCTTTTAATAAATACAGCATATGTTCAAGGTCAACTCTATTTTTATCACACCCTAAACTAATGGCGGAAATTTTTTTTCTTAACAAATCTTCTTTAGTCATATAGTTTAACAACTCCTAGATTAAATTTTATAAAAGAAAACAACTTATCAAATATTTTAAACATCAACATCACCAAATAATTCTTCGAAACCTTCCATTGTTAAATAAACTTCTCGAGGTTTCATTCCGTCTGGTTTTGCAACATATCCCTTTTTAGTTAAAACATCAATTATTCTTCCAGCTTTATTAAATCCAATTGAAAATCTTCTTTGTAAAGAAGAAATTGACGCTTGCCCATTCTCTATTATAAATTTAAGACATTTAATTGAAAGTAAGTCAAGTTTTTGGTCCATAACATCATTGAAAGAAGAATTTTCTTCATTTTTATTAGGATTTTCTATAAGTTTTTCAACTTCTTCATCGTAATTTTTAGCATTATTTTCTTTAATAAATTCAACAACATCATTAACTTCTTCATTTGAAACAAAACATCCTTGAATACGTTTAGGAAAATTAGCATCAGAAGGTAAAAACAACATATCCCCTTTTCCCAATAAATTTTCCGCTCCGCCTTGGTCTAAAATTGTTTTAGAATCAGCAAATGAAGTTAATGCAAAAGTAATTCTTGAAGGAAAATTAGTTTTAATTGTTCCAGTTATAACATCAACGGAAGGACGTTGAGTTGCTAAAACTAAATGAATTCCCGCCGCCCTAGCCTTTTGTGCTAATCTCTTAACCTTTTCTTCAATATCTTTTTTCATAATTGACATTAAATCATTAAATTCATCAATAACAATAACAATATAAGGTATTTTTTTCTTATCCCCCGAAACAACTTCAACGGAATTGTTGTATTCCTCCAAGTTTCTAAAACGCTCATTAGCGAAAATTTCAAAACGTCTTTCCATTTCATTAATAGCCCAAGTTAATGCATTATTTGCCTTTTCTGTATCCGTAATAACATAAGGAATAATAAGATGAGGTAAATCATTATACATAGAAAATTCAACTCTTTTAGGGTCAATTAAAATAAACCTTAAATCTTCAGGAGAAGATTTATAAATCATACTAATAATTAAAGCGTTCAAAAAAATACTTTTTCCAGAGTTAGTTGCACCAGCAACTAATAAATGAGGCATTTTTGCAAGATTGCAAATTTGAACTTTGCCGTTAATATCTTTTCCCAGAGCGAAAGTTACAGATGATTTACTATCTATAAATTCACGACTATCAACAATATCGCGAATATTAACCATTGCAATTTTGTCATTAGGAATTTCAACTCCAACAGCACTTTTTCCAGGAATTGGAGCCTCTATTCTTAAACCACCCCTTGAAGCAAGAGCCAAGGCAATATCGTCTTTATGTGCAATTATTTTTTTAACACTTATACCTGGTGGCATTTCAAGTTCATATCTTGTAACTGCTGGTCCAACAACAACCCCAATAACTCGAGCATTTATACCAAATGTTTCTAAAGCATTTTCAAGCTGAATACGCTTACTAACAACATCTTCATTTAAAGCATCTAAATCAACTGGACGATTTTCCAACAAATCAAGAGGTGGACGAAAATAATTAGGAGGACGTCTATAAATATTTTTTAAAGTATTGTCATTTTTTTTCTTTTCTGTACCCTCAATTTGAAGTTGTGCAAAATTTCTTTTAGGTTTTTGTGATTGCTTTTCTAAAAATTCTTTATAAGGAATTCTTTCTTCATTATCATAATTTTCTTCATTATTTTTTTCTACTTGTTGATAATTTGAATTTTCATTATTATTGTCATATTTATTTTTATCTATAAAAGGATTATCTGTTAAATTTTGTGCTAAATCGTATCTTGAAGCAAAAGTTGTTTCAGTTTTCATATTATTTTGTTGAATATTAAATTCATTGTTTTTATTAGAAGAATAATACTGACTATTATTTAAAGAATTAAAATTTTCATTTTTCAAGGTATTAAGATTTGAATCAATTTCATTTTTTTTATTTTTAGATAATCTTGCATTCGTATATGGTGTTAAATCAATCTCGGGTGGAGTTAATAAATATTCTCTCAATGATTTTGGATTCTTTTTTAAAGATTTTTCACTATCTAAGTTGCCTTCTATAAGCCCTAATTTTCTTTTAGCTTCCAAATTGTTTTCTTCATTATTTTTAGAAAATAAATCAAAATTCTCGTTTTCTTTATTATTTAAATTATTTTTTTCTAAAAGTAATTTTTCATCTTTTTTGGGTTTTTGTTTAGATTTTTTTGTATCAGTAATATCTATAACTTGAATTTCTTTTTTATTTTTTAAAACATAATCTTTGCCGTATACTTTAATAGTGTTAAGAAAGTCAACTATCAAGGCAACAAAAACAACCAGCATTGCACTAAATATTATTATAGCACCTGCTATTCCAAGTAAAAATAAAAACGGTGCAACCAAAATTCCAATTAAAAGTCCACCAGCAGTATATTTAAAACTATATGTCAAAGCCAAGTATTGCCAAAAGTCAACATTTTCCGGTTTTCCAAGAATAATTATATTAACAATAGCCAAAATAGCAACAATTGATAAACAAATGTAAACAATGTATTTAATAGGCATAATATATTTTTTGTTATTGATTAAAGCAATTCCTATTGTAAAAGCAATAATAAAAAACGGATAGGCAAAAATGCCCATTACTCCCAAAATAAAATCTTGAATTGTTGGAACAAAATTTGTAAATAATGTTAAAAAAATTAATGAACAAACAATAACAATAATTATACCTATAATTTTTGATTTAGAATTATTGTCTTTGTCAAAATTTTTATTACTCAAATCAAACGATGCCATATATTTATAATCCTTTTTAAGATTATTAAAACCAACTAGAAATCACAACTAAAATTTAAAGTTAAATTTGAAGTTAAATTTAATAATTGATTAAAAGATTATATCATAAAATAAAATTAAATTCAAATAATTTAAAAAAGTTTAATATGATTTTTTTAATTTTTCAAATATTAAAATTAAACTGGAACTAAATTTAACATTTCATCTAAGTAAGAAGATTGTAAATAGGTTGAAGGAATTTCACCAATAACAACACATTCTGCAATTAAAACTTCCGTTGAAACTTCTATTTGCGGACTGGCAGTTGGCAAAATAACGCTTACACTTCCAAAAATTTCTATATAAATTCTATGGTTTGTTTGATTAATGCCAGCAGAAACAAATTCAGAACGAAAAGAAGTTGAAATAGTTCCAATAGGAGTTAATTTCATAGATATAAAAGGTCCCGAATTAGCCAAAATCATTAGTCCTGAAAAAGCTCCAAGGTGAACATCAATACCCTCATTCGTCATAGTTTCAACGGAGCCTTGGGCCATTGAACTAATTTGACGAGAAAGCATATTAGCCTCTAATGTATTAGCAGTTATCATTGCAATTTTACCATTATTATCGTAAGTATAAGTTATAATATCATCATAATAGTCATTATTACTAATAACAGTATAAACTGCGGAACTTAAAGCTTTTTGAGTTAAAGATTTAACCTTTGCCTCTGTCGCATGAAGAATGACTGGATTTACAACAAATGATAAATAAAGAAATATTAAAAGAAAAACACATAAAAATATAACAAAAATAAAAGCTATCTTTTTTTTACGAGATAATTTTGAAAAAAATCTTTTTCTTTTTTTATTAACATTATATTCCATTTTTATATAATATGTTGAAAAAGAAAAATAATTGAATAAATTAAATAAATATATCAAAAATTAATTCTTTTTTGTTTTTGCTTTAAAAATTAAAGAAAATATAAAAGCAAATAAAACTGCTGCTGCAATTCCTCCTGCAACTGCTTCCAATCCTCCAGAAAAAGCCCCTATAATTCCTTTAGATTCAGCTCCAGCAATAGCCCCTTTAGTTAAAGAAGCACCAAATCCAATTATAGGGACATTTATTCCAGCTTTTGCAAACTCGGCAATACCATCAAACAATCCTAAACCTTCAAGAGCAACTCCAATTAAAACAAATGTAACAAGAATTCTTGCCGAAGTTATTTTTGTTTTAATTATTAAAAGTTGTCCCAAAGAACAAACTAACCCTCCAATTAAAAAAACCCAAAGATAAGTCATTTACTACTCCTATATACTATATTTTGTATATTTAATATTATATATCATACTATATATAAATTAATGTTTATTCATTTTCAATAACAACAGCATGTGCAATCCCCGGTATTGTTTCACCTTGTTGCGTTGAAGTTGTGCTTAAAAGTGCACCTGTTGCAACATACAAAATTTTTTTATATTCTAATTTTTTTAATTTTTCTAAAACATACGAATTGAATATTGACGCACTACAACCACACCCACTCCCTCCCATTAAAGGAGCTTGTTTCCTTCTATATATCATTTGACCGCAATCACAATAATTTATACCTAAAATATATCCCTTATCTTCAAGTAAATCTATTAAAATCTCTTCCCCCAATTTTCCCAAATCCCCCGTTAAAATTAAGTCATAATCATCTGGTTTTGTATCAGTGTCTTTAAAATGAGATACTAAGGTTGTCATTGCCGCAGGTGCCATTGTCAACTATGGACCATAAAAAAGTTAAAATTTTTTTTGATTTATTCTAATTTCATCAAAAACCTTTCCACTTCTTCTTCTTGAACATTATTTTTTATAAAATCAATTACATTAGCAAATTCATCATCGAAATTTAATTTAATTTCAACTTCATTTTTATTAAATATAAGTATTTCTTTAATAAGTTCATTTGCCATTTCTTTTGTTAACCCATTCATACCTTTATATTTGGCTAATGAATTGATAAAATTAGTGTGTGGAAATTTGTCATTTTTTATACTTGCTGACAATGATATAATTTGATTTTCAATTTTCCTAATTTCTTCCAAAACACTTTCCTTTTGAATGATATAATCATTTTCACTTAATTCATTATTTTTGAATTTAATATATAACAAAGACATTTTGTCTTTCAATTTTTTAATTTCAAAATCTAGTTTGGCATTTTGATTTTGACACTCTTTTTGTATTGTATTCAATTTTATCTTTTTTAAAATACTTTCTATATCTACTGACAATTCAATGTATTTTTTAATTATTTGAAATACTGTTGCTTCTAAATAATCATTGCGAATTGTATGTTTAGAACAAATTAAACCTTTCGATAGCATATATGTTGGACATCTAAAATAATATTTGTTCTTTAAGTTTTTACTAGAACAAAGAGCCGTTTCTAAAACAGCACCACAATCCCCACATTTTACAAGACCTCCTAAAACATAGGTTCTAAATGGTTTAATATAATCTTTCTTATTTGATTGCAGCATGTTTTGAACTTTGTCAAAAACTTCACGAGAAATTATGGCTTCATGTGTGTTTCTAACTATAACCCATTCTTCTTTTGATTTTGGTTTTATTTTATGATTTCTATAATTAATTACACTCCTTGTTCCTTGAACCATATCGCCAACATACATTTGATTTGTTAAAATCCTTTGTATAGTAGTATCTCTCCAAATGTGATATTTGTTTTTAGCAACCGGCGTTTTATAATTATAACCCTTTTGAACTTTGTATTCAAATGGACTTTTAACCCTATCATTAGTTAACTTTTTTGCAATAGTTAAAAATCCCATACCACTTAAATACATTTGAAAAATTTGTTTAACAACAGCGCTTGCTTCTTCATCAATAATAAGTTTATGTTTGTCATTAGGGTCTTTAATATATCCATAACTAGGAAACGAACCTATAAAAAGTCCTTTATTTCTATAAGTATTTTGTGCAGATTTTACCTTAACAGAAATGTCACGAGCATACTCATCATTCATTATGTTCTTAAAAGGAACTAGCAATCCATTTATTGATTGTGGATTTAAATAGCTATCAATTTGGTCAGTTAATGAAATGAAACGAACTTTTAACATTGGAAAAATTACTTCAATGTAGTTACTTGTTTCAATAGTATTTCTTCCAAATCTTGAAAGGTCTTTTACTACAACACAATTTATTCTACCATTTTTTATATCTTCCCACATTCTCTGAAAATTTGGTCTATCAAATGTGGTCCCTGAATATCCATCATCGACATAAATATTGTAAATATCAATTTTAGGGTCCTTTTTTATAAAACTCAATAATAATTCTCTTTGCGAAGAAATACTATCACTTTCGTCTTTTGAAACATCATCTTCTTTTGAAAGTCTTAAATAAAGTCCTGCCTTCCAAATCACTTCATTTGTTTCAATTTTAGACTTATCATATTTACTTACTCTACTCATATATCACCTACACCACAATCGCAATTTGAGAATTTTTGAATTTCTCTTTGTTAATATACAATTGTTTATTTATCTCGATATATTCTAGTGCAGTTAAATATTCATCTCTAAATTTAACTTCAATCTCAATTAAACCATTTTCATAAATATAAATGTTATTGATTAACTCTACAACGATATCTCGTGTTAGTTCGGTAATGTTTTGATATTTTTTAAAATTTTCTATAAACCTATTTTCTTTTGTTAGACCATTTTTAATAGCGTCAATTTGGTTTTCTAAATTATTAATACATTTGACAATTTCTTCCTTTTGTAAAGAATATTTATCTTTTAGGGATAAAAACATTTCTTGTGTAATAAATCCTTTTTTCCAATCGGGATATAAATCATTAAGTAGACGATTAACATCATCTCTTTCTTTTATTTTGTCTTTTAAAAGCTTCTCAATTTTTGATGTTTCTTTGCATTTTTCCGCACTATTATTAATAAAATCTATTAAATTATCCATTGTTACAGCAATGTTTATATATTGTTTTATTAATGTAAAAACAACTTCTTTAACCTTCTCAACACGAATAGCATGTTTCGTGCAAGCATTTTTCCCTGATTTTTTAAATGTGCTACATATATAATAATAATAATCTTTATAAGATTGATGAATATGTTTTTTATTCATTCCTCTTTTACAATCTCCACATTTACAAAATCCAGAGAATAAATCCAAAGTATTTGTTCTCGTGCATATACGAGTATCTCTATTCAATAATGATTGAACTTTGTCAAAATCTTCACGAGAAATTATGGCTTCATGTGTGTTTTTAACAACTATTCTTTTATCTTTATCTACACTTCTACAAATATTAACTTTATAACTAACAATTTCCATTTGTTTTTGAACCATATCGCCAACATACATTTGATTTGTTAATATTCTTCTAATACCAATTGAATCCCATAGTGTTTTGTCATGAGAACTATAATGTCTATCATTATACCCTTTATTTCTTTTATATTCACTAGGTGTTAAAACTTTATTGTCATTTAAATAAGTTGCAATTCCCCTTAATGAACTACCATTGATAAACATTTTATAAATTGTTCTTACATTATTAGCTGCTTCTTCATCAATAATAAGTTTATGTTTGTCATTAGGGTCTTTAATATATCCATAACTAGGAAACGAACCTATATATTGTCCATTTTCTCTTTTTATTGTTAGAGAGCTTCTAATTTTCATTGAAATATCTCTACAATATTCATCATTCAATAGATTTTTAAATGGGACAATTACATTGTTTATTGATTGTGGATTTAAATAGCTATCAATTTGGTCGGTTAATGAAATGAAACGAACTTTTAACATTGGAAAAACTATTTCAATATATTTACTAGTTTCTATATGGTTTCTTCCTAATCTTGAAAGGTCCTTAACTATTATACAATTAACTTTATTATTACGAATGTCATTAAACATTCTCTCAAAGCTTTCTCTATTAAAATTAGTTCCTGAATATCCATCATCTACATATTCATCATAATATTTTAAGTCTGGATTTTTAGACAAAAAATCGCGTAACATATCTCTTTGAGATTTTACGCTATCACTTTCCATTTTGTCACCATCTTCTCTTGACAAACGTATATAAAGGGCTGTATTCCAAACCCTATTTTTAGGTTCATTTGATAAAGCATTGTTAATTGACATATCTTCTCCTTTTTATTAAAAAAATGAGATGATATGCCACAAATATCTAATACGATATTATTATAACACATCATCTCAAAAAAATACAGTGTTTATTAAAATTAATTTTGCATTTTGCCTAAAATAATGTTTTCCATCTTTTCTTGAAAACTTTGATTATTGTTTGAAAACTTAATTTTTACAATTATGTCCCCTACTTTAAATAAATAAGGATTTTTAATTTTTTCAATAAAATCAATTAGTTTTTCAATTTTAGGCTTAGATGTGTCAATCTCAATATTTTTAATATCAACTAATTCGTTTGAGTTAAGATCCTCAAAATTTTTGTTTTTCATTTCTTTTAATAATTCACAATTTATCATAGTCTAATTTTTGACAAATGAGTTTATTTTAAACATTATTTGTGAAAAATTCAACTCGAATTTTGTCTTAACCTCCTAATTAATTTTTGAAATTTTACATTTCTTCTTGTTTCAAATCTTCTATATCACTATTAATGGTAGATATAACATCATCTATTGCACACTCAAAATCACATTGTTCAACATTGCTTAAATTGTTATATCCATCAAGTTTATATAATCCATCGCTATATGTGTCATTTACGAAACATCTTACTCTGTCTATTCCGTCTTTACATGCTAATTCCAACCAATAAGTTACATCGTCATCATCTAAAAAATCTGATATTTCTCTAAAATATCCTGCATAATCTGTTCCATAATCACAATCAAAATCGTTTAAAAGATTATATATTTTTGTATAAGTTTCATATTTATCATCAATTTCTTTAATTGATTCCTTTAAGTTGGATATTAAGTTTCTTCTAGCTGTTATTTCTTTCATTTTTATCCTCACTTTTAAGATAATTTATTAGCCTTTCCGCAACTCTTTTTATCATTACAGGCGGAACACTCATTCCACAAACATAGGCAATATTATCTGGATTGTCTGACAGGAAATTGTAATCTTGTGGGAATGTTGAAATTGAAATCATATCTTCTTTCGATAAAAATTTTTTGTCACTCCATCGTATGTTATTACAATGAGCGGTTATTGTTGGTGCGACTTGATTATCATAAACAAAACAATAATTGAAAAAAGAACTCTTACCTCGTAATTTTCTGCAAGCGTTCTCTAAATTTCTATCACCGTATTTGGCACAATTGATTAGTGTCATTAGATTATCAGAGATTTTAATAGGCGAACCTTCTTTTGTTTTTATTTCTTCAAACAAAATTGGTCTATATAAAAAAGACATATTAATACTTTCTAAATCCACATTTAATCTTGTAGCTATAAAAAATACTCTATGTCTTTTTTGTGGTATTCCCATTTGCTCACCTTTTAAGAGCCAATGTTTTACCCTATATCCTATTTGTTGAAAATGTTTATAAATATTTTGAACATACTTCCAAGCATTACCTTTGGTTAGTCCTTCCACATTTTCCATAACAACAAACTTTGGTTTTAATTTGTTTACAGTTTCTATGAACACAAAAGACAAATCATCAAGTGTTTGTTCTTTTTGTCCTTCTCTAAACTTTTTTAGTTTACCCCAAGTTTTCTCTCGTAATCCTGCCATAGAAAACGTTGTGCATGGTGGACTTCCATCTAAAATATCCAATTCAAACAATTCTTTTGGTATTTGTTCATTTGGAATTTTATTAAAATCTCTTATATCCATAACATAATTAAATTTAGGATTATGGTTAGCAAGATATATGCTATTCATTCTTTTATCTATTTCCAAACAGCCAATAACGTCATATCCTGCCAACTTATATCCCATTGTTGAACCGCCCCCACAAGCAAAGCAACTAAATACTTTTAGTCCATTACTTTTAGGATAATCTTTAAAGTGCCAATACCAATCATTACTTTCTTTTGTTTTGTATTCATCAAATTCGCTACCCAACAAATCAAATATAGATTGTTGCATAGCTTAACCTCACATCATTTCGTCTTGTTTTATCTTTCTATTCACTCTTTCTATTATTTGATTAATACTATTTTTAAAATTATCTTCTTCTTGCACAAGTGCTTGATTAGGGTCCTTAAATCCTAAATTGTCAAAATCTAAAAACTTAATATGATTATCTCTAAAATACTCTTTAAGTTCTAAATTTGCTTTTTCTCCGGCCTCGTCATTATCTAATGCAAGAATATAAACTTTATTTTTATTCTTTTCTATATTTTTAAACTTTTCTATATTACAAGTGCTCCCTAGTGCAATCGAATTTGCATTAACAGTTTCAAAACTTAAACAATCAAACTCACCCTCACAAATAAAACAAAAAGGAATGTTATTAACAAGAGCTTTTTTATTAAAAATATCAGTATGACTACCTTTTGATTTGTAATATCTCACATTACCATCATTTGAAATATTGCGTGCCGTGTAACTATTATCTGTTATTGGTATAACAATTGCCTTTAATCCACCAGCAATAAAATCAAACTCATTATAGCCTAAATTAAATTTATCAATGGTTTTGTCACTAATTTTTCTCGTTCTTAAATATTCCTTTGCTTGTTTATTTGCTTTTAGTTTTTTATGCCAATAGTTATATGCTTTATTGTAGTCCTTATTTTCTTTTTCAATTTTATCTTCTTTAACAATCTTTTTTATTTGTCTAGGTGTTATCTTTTGTCCGTGACAAAAATATTGTAAAGCTCTGTTAAATGCTTCTTTTGGACCTACATTTTCAATTGCACATATTGCGTCAAATAAGTTATAACATTCACCACAACCAAAGCAATATACTTTGTTGTCATCATAATATTTCATTGAAGCATTTATATCTCTATGATTTGGATTTATACAATTAAACATTTTACTCGTATTGATATTATGACTTTCTAAATAACTTCTTAAATTACTTTTTAAACTTTCATAATCAAAACTGTTCAACTCATTTCCTCTTGATTTTTCAATTTTCTTTGTATTTTTCTTCTATCTTGAATTTCAAAGTAAAAGAAGTCACTTAAATCAGCTCTTGTTAAATCATAGTCTGTTTTCATAAATCTCCAATAAAAAGTTTCTAAAATCTTATCTTTTGGAAAATCACTTCGTCTGTATTTTTGACCATCATTCATCAAATATCCACATAAACTTTCCATTGCTTGTATTTCATAAGAATTGTCATATATTTGATTTTTAGATAGTTTTAGTGTGTCATTTTTGTAATTATCAATTTCGGATTGTAATTCAGAAACAAAATCATTAAATTCTTTATCTCTCATTTCTACATCTCCTCATCATAATTTCGTTTTCTTTTTTGTTCTCTCTGTTTTTTCTTGTTTTCTCCTATCTCTTTTAAAATCCTTTGCACTCTTTTGTAGTGTTCTTTATTGTATTTTTCTTGTTTCTTGATATAGACATCAAGGTCCTTCATATCTTTTTCTTGCAATTCATACTTAATTCCACAATCACAAGAAATAAATTGCATACCACAAGCTGGACATCTTTCTATGTCGCACATATCTAAATGCTTTTCACCAACATGAACACCACAATCTCCACAAGTTGGATTTTCTTCATCTCCCACCCAATCATCATCTTCATCACCAAAGAGAATTGGGTCATAAAGTTTTCCTTTGATTAAGTATTTAACTACCATAGGTTCTCCTTTACTCCATACCACTATCATCTACATTTTGTATATATTGATAGTTATTTGATTTTTTATCAAATTTGAAATACCTTTTTGAATATGGCCATAATTCAAAACCTTTTTCATGCGCTTCTTTGCTACCATCTTCATATTGTTCAACTTTTGTATATTGACCATTTGAAATTTCTATTTCTCCACAATAAACACAAATTTGTTCATCTGAGTAATCATATTCAAATACTGCATTAGGATAATCCTTTGATAGTAACTTTATTAATTCTGGAACAGGATCCCATGGTGTTTCAAATATAATTTCGTTACCGTTTATTTCTGTTCTACTTGCGTTCCACTTTGTTCCCCAATTTTTCATTGACCATTCATACCAATCAATAACTCCATAATTTACTAAATTATCAAAACACTGCTTTCCATAGGATAACACATCATCTTTTGTCTTAAAGCGTTCATTATTTTTAATCATTTCCTCTATTAATCTTTCTTGATGTTCATCGCTATATGAAACAAAATTTCCTTTGTTTAAAACTAATGCTGTTATATATTTTTGAAAATCAGGTGTTTTCTTTATTGAATTTATAAATAATCCCATACAAGTTGGAGTTGTTGTTGATGATTCTGTATTTCTTATACTTTCTGGCATAGGAATTATTTTCTCAAAATCCATTTGAAAACCATCTTCTTTGTTTTTATATGTGGTTATTCGATTTATAATATCTTGATAATTATCATCAATTATTCGTAATCTGTTTCTTACCCAATTTGGCATTTTCCCCTCCTACATTTCCTCTTGTGATTGTTTTTTCTTTTCTTCTTTTAATGCTGTATCAGTCCAAAACCCATAAAAATCTTTTGGCCTTTTTATTCCTAATCTTTTGTATTCCTTTGCTAAACCATCTACAACTTTCTCAAAATCATCAAATGGATAATTCGCATATTCCCATTCTTTGTTTTCATTAAAGATATAAATATATTCAATCCAATCCCAATTTCTTAATTGTTCTAATGTGCAAATACGCGCTTCTTGGTCTTTTTCACCTCTATCTCGTCCATAAGCAACTACCACATCATCTTGTCTTTTATCATAATCAAATAAATGTGGTCTATTTGGATCTGGGTTAACTTTTTCACATAAACAAGATATATTTCCTAAATTTAACAGTTCATCTAGCTTTTTCTCATCATTATAATAATCGATAAGCATTGCACCGTTATAAGTCAAATATCCGTCACTATGACAATAAATTGCTTTGTATTTATCTTTATCTATTTGTTTACAAATCAAGCTTCTTGTTGACATTTATTCCTCCTAAATTAAACTTTTATATTTGTCTTGATATAAATTCCATGGCTCAGTGGTTTGATAATAATTTAATAAATCACTATATACATAAATACTTTCTAAATTTGGACATCTTGAAAATGGTTGATATGCTGTTGTAGAACTTGCAACTACTTGATTTTTTGATAAAAATGTTACTGTTTTTAAATTATCGCACCCATTGAATGTGCCTAATGTCATTTTGGTTAAACTTGTAGATAGAACTACCGTTTCAAGGTTTTTACAATTAAAAAAAGCGTAAGGGTCAATTTGTTCAACAGTGCTTGGTAAAACTAATTTTTTTATATTAGTTCCCCAAAATGAACTGTCACCAATCACTTTAAGTCCTTCGCTAAATTCTATTTCTTCTAAATTTAAACAATCTCTAAATGCAAATAGTTCTATTCTTTCAATTGAACTTGGTAATATAATTTTCTTTATTTGTTTATTGCCTTCAAAAGCTTCTCGTGAAATTGATGTTATTTGAATATCCCTACCTTCAACAAAACTAGGTTTATCTATTGAATAATCGTATTTCCAAGGATATTGTTGAGAATAAATTTGATTATAGAAATCATAATATCCATCGGCCCCGGTAGTATAATGTTCTTGTAAAAAATCAAAAGCTTCACTTCTATTATTAAATGTTATACTTCCACTAAAATTTGTTGTTTCTCCATAAGAATAAGAAAATGGTATTTCAACAACTTCATCACTACCAGAATATTTTGTTATTGTATTTCCACTAAATTCAAATCCTTCAACTGCAATAGTTGGTTCCAATTTCTCAAATGTTACTCTTTGAGTAAAAGCATATATAAACAAACAAAATACACCAAACAAAAGAATGAGTTGTCCCCAAGACATTATGGATTTTGTCTTTCCCATAATATGACCTCACATATAATTTTCTTGTTTCTTTAACATTTCATCAAATAGAAAATCGTATTTATGTTCACTTCGTTCTTTCATTTCATCAAACATTTCTTTCATAGATGTCAATTCAAAAACGCCCATACACTCTATATTTTCATCGTTTTCATCTGTTATTTCAAATCCATAATATTGTGGGCAACCACTTAACCAATTATCATATTCTTCAACTTCGGTTTCAATCATAGTCCTACAAACATCATAACTACCTATATCTTCTGCCATATTATGTTGTCTTAATGTTTCTTTCAATATATAAGCATATCCAACTTTCCCACTATCCCAAGGGTCTTGAAAATCGTGTGTTGATATGGTAAGTCCAGAATGGTCTAGTAGATAAAGTGGCAAAATACATGCCACTTTATCTTTATTTTTGTTATACCATTCGTTAAAATCTTCCCATGACTGAAAATCGTGTTTGTCTCCTAACGAGTATCTTCTATGAAAACAAACCATAGTCGTAACATTTGTATCTTTGTAATATTCTCTTGGGTCCTCAATATCATCTTCAAAAATTCGCAATGTCAAACCTTTTCTTTTTATTTCCATATTACATCTCCGCCATTTGTTTCTTGTATTTTTTGTATTGATTTTTCATAAATGGTTCCAAAATGTAGAAATCTTTATATAAGTCTAACCCAACCGGAATTTCAAAAGTTTTGATATATTTTTTGCAAAATTCAATTGCCTTTTCAGGTATATCAACACTTTCACCTTCTTCTGGGTCAAATCCCACCATATAACAAGTTCCGACAACACAATCTTCATATTCTGGCAACCAAAAGTTTCCTTCAAGATTATTTAATTTGCCTTCCTCGTTAACAAACAAATCTACATTTTCAAGTCCCGGAAATTCTACACATTCTATATAGCCTCCAACGATTTCTTGAAATGTTTCCAACTTATTTTCGACTTCTTCAACATAAGGTTCTTGTCCGGGTTTTTTAATTAACACTTTGACCTTGTCCATTACATCTCCTCCTAAAATCACAAAAACTTTTATAATTCATAAGTTCCCAATTACTTGAATAAAAAGCTTGTTGAATTGATACAGCAAGTATAGGTTTAATAATTTTCTTTTGTTCTTCATCATAGTTTTTTAAATCTTCTCTTATTGCTCGAAGTTTAGTCAATAAGTCTTGTTTTGATGCATAATCAATATCTTGCAAAATAAAAGCAAGTTCGCCTCCGATATTTAACATACTATTCCACCTCGCTTGTATTTTGTTTCGATTTAGTTCTAGTTGTTCTTTTTGCCTTTGGCCTATCACTTGCTTCTACATTTTCTTTATTTGTTGATTCCACTTCTTTTTGACTTTGTTCTTTTGTATCTTCTTGTTTTGTTTCTTGATTTTGAGTTTTGTGTAAGTTCCTAATTGTGTATTCAATATTGCTTTCTACATTCGCAATAAGTTGTTTTGAAACAGAACGTATTTTTTGCAAATTGCCTTTAAAATCCTCCAACTGTTCATCACTTAAATTTTCTAATGCTGAAAAATCAAATTCTGGTAAATCAAGCCCTAATCTTGAATTAACTGCATAAATTGTTCCACACAATTCAACATCATCTATATTTTCAAGATTTTCTTTTTTAAGTCCATCATAATGCCTAGAATTTAAAGCCACAATAGAAACAGCTTTAATTAAAGTGTTTATTGTTTCGTCTAATGTCATTCCATCTTTAATATGAATTTCTTTCTTTTCATTATCTATTTGATAATTTGCTTCACAATCATCATAAATAAATTTATAACCCTTTGCTGTGTATTCAAGTGCTTTTTTAGTGCAATCAAAATACTTTGCAATTGTTTCTTTGTTTGTATTTAGATACTCATAATTTTTACCAACAGTTTGAGCTATATCAAACAAATATCCGACTTCAACTTTTAGTTTTTCTGTTCCGTCAGTGTAAATTTTCCCATTTTCTTCTTTAAATCCAAGATTATTTGAATAAATGTGATGAGAAATAATTTTAATTGCTTTTTCATCTTTTTTAATATTTCGTTTGTAGTAATTCCATTCTGTTAATCTTTTAACACATGTCGCATCTGGATTTTGCAACAAGATTAAAATGCTATTATCAACAGTTTGGTCAACGAAAACTCCAATATTTCTTAAAATAGATTTAACTTGTCCTTCTTTAATTAACCTTGAATAATTATTTTGAACTGCCTTTGTTAAATCTTCTAATGTTATTAATTTATCCATTAACTATTCTCCTTATTTTCAAAAATTTGTTTTACAAGTGGTGTTGCCACTATCCTAATATTTGTTCTATTTGCTGGTCCGCTTATCAAGAAAGCACTTCCTCTTGGCAAGTTAACTATGTTGTCAGTTTCATTTTCATTAATCTGTCCTGCTTTTTCATACAACGTGCAAAGGTCCGTCATATCATTTGGCGAGAGTGAAAAAATAAATGAATATTGACTAACATTTATAATTGCACTAGATTTTCTTGCTATTTCTGGACTTCCAACAAAATCTTTTAAATTTTGTGTAATTACAATCTGCATACCATTATACTTTCTTATTCGTTTTGCTAATTGATACATAAAATCAAGAGCAATAGGAAATTTCTCATCAATAAATACATGTGCTTCATCTATTGCTATGATTATTTTTCTGTTAGCATTGTAAAGCATATTGTAATCTCTATTTTTTATGACTTCATTATCAAGCCATTTAAGAACCAAAAGCATTTGTGCGTTTCCTATAACATTATTTTTGTTTGCAAGTAATTTTTGAAAATTAAAACAAACAAAATTTTCTTGTGGTGCAAATGTCGTTGGTCCATTCCAAAGTGCGCTATTTCTTCCACCTTTCTTAAATTTAGAAATATAATTTGATAAAACTTTATAACAAGACAAGTTGTATTCGTCTTTCTCGTTCTTCATTCTTCTATCAATTTCATCGCCTAAATCTTGAAATGTAGGATAATCTTTTGCACTTAGTTTTGTTAAGTCTGTATTTGCATTTATGTTCTTTTTGGCATATACATCAACAATAGTTTTGTTTAAAAGCTCCAAACTATCACTATTTATACCTTGTAATATTAACCTAAAAAATTCTTCTAAAAATTGTAGATGAGAGTAAAAAGAATTGTTTGTTCCATCGCTATTTTCATCATCTAAACTAACAATGATATGAAATGGATTTATTCTTCCTTCTTTTGCACTAGACACATCTAATACTTTTCCATATAAGTTCTTTGTTAAATTGGTGTATTCGTTTTCTGGATCCAAAATAAATATCTTTGCATTGTCGCTAGCAAGTTCTGCTAATAGCATTTTTGTTGCATAAGATTTACCTGAACCGGGTTTACCAATAATAACTGTATTAGAGTTAACTCTTTCTTCATCTCGTCTAAAAAAGTCCACAAATGTTGGCAATTGGTTCTCACCTATCAAAAGTCCATTATCATCGAGAATTGCATTACTTACAAAAGGAAAACAAGAAGCAATTATAGATGAGTTAAAACCTCTTGAAATATTTGTTTTATTATAGTTATTTATGTTAGATGAGAAATAACTTTCTATTTGCCTGCCAAACATTTCACTAAACTTAAAACCTAACTCTCTTAATTTTCTTCTTACATATTTTTTGTTTTCGACATTTTTATCACTATCATAACTTGTAATCATAAGTGTTGTGTCGAAAAATACTTCATTATCGTTTTGTAATCCTTCAAGTAAAATTTGCAAACTTTCAAGATGAGTTTGTCTATCAATTTGAGAACTTGCTTTTCCCAAAGTATTTTGTGATAAGATTTCATTTATAGCGTTATCAATTCTTTTGATTGCTTTATACTTCTCTACCGGCTTACATTTCATAACAACTTTTGTGTTTGGAATATCAAACAATTGTTGTCCCCACGCATTTTCAACTTTCAAAGGAAAATCTGTTATCACAAAATGAGTTAAGATTTTACCATTTTGTTTTGTTGATAATGTTTTAAACTGAACACTTTCTGGATAAATGTTTTGTAGATATTCACTTTTCTTAAAGTTATCAAATTCTCGTTCATCAAACTCTTTGTCATAAGAATATTTTAAGAATATTGCAAGTTCTTTATCATTTAATCTTTTTGCTTCTAAACTACCATTGTTTAATGTTTGTTCAATAATCTCTAATGAGTTTTCAAGACTTTGTTTTGATATATCATGCAAAGCAACATAGTATGCGCTTGCATATATTTTTTCGTTTGTGTTGAGACTATCAATAAGGTTCATTCTATCTTCTATAATCTCAACTCTTTTTCTAAACTCATCTTCTGTGAGATTTTTATTCTCATTTTCTGCTATCAATTTTTGAATACGATTAAGTTCATTTTTTAGATAGTTATCAAATATAATTGGTTTTTCTAGTTTTATTAAATCATACTCTTGAAAGATACCAACATTTTTTAATGTATTAGAAATTATTCCATCAATCAAAAAGTTTTGTTTGTTCTCTGATAACATATTAAATTCAATTGGCTTAATTTCAATTACACCTGTAAATGTTCCGTCTTTTTGATTTATGCAATTATCATTTATACTTGCGTATGGAATAATTGTGCTTATGTGTGAATTCCCATTTTTGTTTTTATAAAATGATTTTTTTGCTACACCAAATTTAATTGCATAACCTAATGCTTGATATAGTTTTATATCTCCGATTGGAATATACATTGGTGCAACAACAATTAAAACTATCATTGCAATTATATATTTGCTTGGCAAATTACTTGTAACTATCAGAGCAATAAAGGCAAGGGCCACTATCGCCAAAATGACATCATAGATACCTATGCCTTTATAAAACTGCAACTTAACCTTTGTGTTCTTCGGTATTATTCGCATTTTCTTGCTCCTTTAATAGAATTGATTTTCCTTGTGCATGATTTACTATACTATCGCCTTTAACAATATTTTTTGCTCTTGGAATTATATTCTTTGTCATTCCAACAATTCCACCTGTTGCTAAGTCTTTTATCATTCCTATTGGCATAGTCGCTATACGAGTTGGCATACCACCATATTTTGCAAGTTTGCTTGGTTCGTTATTTTTATTTAAGTATGATTTACTTGGTGCCGCTGCAAATGAAGATTTTAAACCTGTAATAGATGAACGAGTAGATTTCTTTGTATCAACAAATCTTTTCCCTCCAAGTATTGCTCCACCAATTGTTGCTCCTGTCGCCATAGTTGCTCTTGCAATATTTCCACCTGTTCTCATATTTGCAAGTAGTTGTTGCGTTTCATGACCACCGGCTTCACTACCTGTTAATTGAGCTATAACAATATTTGCTTTTGTTACTGCAAATGCTCCACCTATTAAGAACAGAATTTTTACAATTCCATTTTTAAAACTATCAGTGAAAAATGTTATTTGCTGAACTTGCGGAATAATGATAAAAAACAAATTCATTGAAAGTATAATTCCATAAGCTCCTAAAACTTTTGCTATTGTCATTTCCTTCCAAATTCTAAATCTATTTCCATCATCAACCGGAATAGTGCTAACACTAATTGGCGAAATTATAAACAAAAGAACTATGTCAAATATTCTTTGAATAAAGGTTACTGCACTCATAACAAACATAACCATTATTACGATAGAACCTAAAATACCTACTAGAAAATCAATATCTCTTATGTTGTAATATTGACTAACTACACTCATGTCAAAATAATCTAACTGACCTGTTAAGAATAATCTCTCTATTTCTACTCTGCTACCGGGGTCACCAATATAAGCAAACTGACCACTTGTAACAAGTATCTGCCCACCTAAACTTGCTTGTCCTCCGGCTTCTAATATATAAGGGTTCATACTTTGATTTATTGCCCCCATAACAACATTTGTTAAAGTAATTCCTGCAATCAAAATAAATGGAACCATTAAAAATATTGCAAAGCTTTGAAAAGATTTTGCTAGTATTTGTCCTTTACTTTTTTTGTTATCACCATACGCATATTCGCTTCTGATTATGGCAATAATTACAAATACAACTAACAAGATTATTGCAATTAAGAATATATAAAAGAAAGTTGTCTTGACTGTGTTAGATAAAATAAAATGAGATAGTAAATCTGTTTGTTCACCATTAATGTTAACAGTGTCTATTCCCGCTAATGTGTAAAATATTTCTCTTATAAAATCTATGATATAACAAATAGTTTTTTGAAAGCTATATAGCAAATCAAATATCCAATTTGTTAACCAATCCATAGACTATTCCTCACTTAAAAAGAATAGCATTGTATCGAATACAAATGGACTTTCACCGGTCTGATTTATACTAATATAAAATTCATCATTGGCACTTATACTAACCGCATTTTCAAGTGTTAAATTTACATCTTGAACAACACCATTTTCTAAACTTATATTAGTAGTTTTTAAAACCTCATCGCCTTTCATTAAAGAGAAATTTAAACTACAATTTTCATTTGCTTTTACCATAAAAGCAATTCCTAAACTATCGAAATTTTGTGATTGATTAAATTTTATTTTTGTGTAATTTTTATTTTGTATATTATCATTGAATTGAGTTTCGTCTAAAAGAATTGACATATCATAATCAATACTTTCTTCGTCCTTTACATCACAAGATACACCATATACAATTTGCTTTAAATCATCTTCTGGTAATGTATTATTTCCTCCACTTGACGCTCCACAAATAATGACTAAAAAGACAATAAATATTGTCAATAATATACCTGCTCCAATAAGCAATTTATTTCTCATAAATCATCTCCTTTTTTGTTAAGTTGTAATTTGTGTTCCAACCCAATCTTGTAAAATTGGCATTGCAATTTTTAGTGCAACAATCAAAACAAAGATAGTTACAAAACCGATAATTGCTCCAATCAAATCTTTCTTTGCTTTTTCTCTACTACCGGCCTCGTCTGCCTTCGCGACCTTGATTCCAAGCACTATACAATAAATCATACCAATAGAACCTACAAGACCAATTGCTGGCCAAAGTATTGCATTTAATACTTCCAAAACCGGTGCTAAAACCGGATTAAAATCAATAGCTGCAAGCATTGAATTTCTTACAGCATTTAACATTGAAAACATACCTTTTTATCCTCCAAAAAATTGTTTTATTTTCATTCTATTAACCTCTCTATTTCTAATTTTTTGTGTTGAAAAAAGAAGTGGGTATCCCACTTGCTTTAATAAGGGGAAATGAAGCAAAATTGAGTTTTTAGCTTTTTGGGGGTGAATCGTCAGAAAGTATTATAAAATAAGACTTTTTTCACCCAAAAAACCAATTTTGAGTCTATTTCCTTATCCTGCTTCTAATAAATTTGTATAATCCGGCCTACAAATTCTCATCATTTTCACTATTTTCATCACCATTATCATCAAAATCATCAGTAATTGTTGTTTCTTCAATTTCTTCTTCAATTACTTCATTTTTATAATAGTGATGTCTTGATTTTATTAATAATGCAATTAGTAAAACTACTAATGCTCCAAATCCAGCAAGCACCGCAATACTTGCTCCGTTTAAAGAATATATCCTATCAAAAGTATAAGTTGTTGAGTTGCCCGCTTCATCAGTTAAGGTAACAACAAAGCGCCCTGCTTTTTCGATTTCATCACCTAATTTGTAATCAAAATACATTCCGTCAACCATAACTACAAGTGTGCAATTATCCTCACTTATATTTTTCATTGACACTAATTTTTTTGTGCTTCCACCATTCTCAACTCCAACAAGTTCAAGTGTTGGTGGTGTTGTGTCAATAGTAATATTAAATGAATATTTTTCCCCGGAATTATTGTCTAAAATATTCACCAAATATTGTCCTTCATCAAATAAATATAATCTTCCATCGGTTATTGTAAATTCATAATTTTCATCATTTTTTAATACACTTTCCACTTCAATATTTTCTTGTAAAAGATGTTTTATTGATTGTTTTCTTTTAGTTATTATGTTGAAATAAAAACTTGTTTTATTTCCTAAATCGTCAAATAAAGTAAATGAATATTCACCTTCTTCATTTAAGATTTGTTCAAAAGAATAATCAAAAGCTTGTCCGTCTTTTAACATAATAATTTTTAAATTTTCGTTAGCAATAATTCTAACCCCACCATTTGAAATTCCACCATAATAAGTGTTAATTTCATAGTCAATTTTTTTGTCAATTGTAAATTCAAAAGTGGTTACATTTTTTGCTTTATCAGCTATGCAAACTACATATTTTCCACTTTGTTTTAACTCTGTGGAAAGTTTATAATCTGATTTAAAATTTTCATCTAAAATATACCAACATGTCAAATTACTCTCTTGTGAATTTACCCAAACATTACCATTAGTAACACCAAAATTTTCTACTCCATAAAGAGTTGCTTTTGGTGGTGTTTTATCAATCTCAAATGTAAAATAAAAAGTGTTTCCATAGTCGTCATAAAGATTAACTTTGTAATATCCTTCTTCACTAATAATTAGACCAAATTCATAATCTATGGCCCTATCGTTTCTAAAAATTTCACAAGTTAATTCTTCAAGATTGATAATTCTTATATCAAAATTTATTAACGAAATTTCATCTAATGTATATGTCTTTCCATTGACATCTGCAATAGCAAAATCTATCGTTTTATCAATCTCAAATGTAACAACCCCGGTATTTCCTATTTCATCAATTAGATTGATTGTATATTCACCTTCTGCTGATAAAACTTGACCTTTTTTATATTCATAGCTATTTCCATTTAGAATATAATTTGACGTGTATTGTTCATCAGTATTTTCCCAAGTTGCATAAACACTTCCACCTGTTTTACCACCATTTTCTACTCCGTAAAGATTGATTATTGGTTTAATAGTTTTTATTGTAAAAGTATATAAGTTATAATTTTCGTTATCAGTTTTATCATAAAGGTAAATATTAAATTTGTTTTCGCTATTTTCTTCGGCAACAAAATTAATAGTAGATTGATTATCTTTTATGTTTTCTTCTACTATAATTGATTGATTATTTTTATAAACTACTGCAAAATATTTATTAGTATCGTAAATGAAAGACACATCATTTTTTGTTCTTCCATTGTGTTCTACTCCTGTCAATATTCCTGTTGGTAGTTCTTTCTCAAACTTAAATTCATAAGATAATGTTCTGTTAAAATTATCACTTAACTCAACATTGTAAATTCCACCTTTGTTAAAGATATATTGTAAAGTGTTTGTATTGATAAAAATTAAAGAATTATTATCATCATCTGGATATTCATCATATCCAATTTCACTATTAAGCAAAATTCCATTTCTATAAATTTTTAAGTCTGTTAATGTGTTATAATCTTCGCCTGTTGTTATATTTACCTTTAATTGATTTCCTGAATTTATAACTTCAAAATTGGCTTTTGGTGCTTCTCCTAACAAATTAACTTTGAATTTAAATTGATTATTTAATCTATCAGCAATTGTTATAGTATATTCACCTGCGCCAATTGATGAGAAATCTGGTAAATTGTCTAAATAGGTATATCTTTTTGTAGTCCCATCTGGTGACTTGATTTCTAATACATACCATTTGTCATCTTCGATTATATTTAGGATTTCAAAATCTTCATAATATAAAACAAGTTCACCATTGTTTGGAATATCATTTACTGAAATTGTTTGTGTAAATGGATTATCTTTTCCATATACTTTTACCTGAATATCTAACATTGGTGCTTCTTTATCGAGAAAAACATAATATTCTGTTTTGTTTCCTACAAAATCAACTTCTCTTATTTTATATAATCCATGTGCATTAACTTGACTTGCAAAACTTTTATCAAATTGAAATTCAATCCAATTCTCTTTGTCATCTTCTGCATAATCATAATAAATTTTACTTGCCTCAACGTCATCTACATATTTAAAAGTAAAATTGTTTACAATATATGCTTTGATTCCATTCTTTTCTATAATGTTGTCATACATACTATCATCAAGTGAGTTTCCATAATTATTTGGATAAATAGAAGAATTTAATCTATAAATTTGCTCATCAGAAACAAAATCCTGTGCATAATATTCAATAACTTCTTCTAATGAATTTTTATCAAAATAATAAACATAAAGGTCTGGATTTTCTCGTGATTTGTAATACCAATAATCTCCGGCCTTTACAACGTTTCCACTAGCTACAAGATGAGTATCTATGAAATCATCAACATCATTTAGATAATACTTTGTAACATTGTTTTGTTTCTCTACTTCACAAGCAAAGCTTAAAGCGTCTGCTTGTTCTTTAAAAGAGTATGTTCCATAACTTGTATAACCATAAGGAATTGATGTTAAATACCATTTTGAAATTTTATATGTCTTATCACTTTGCAAACGATTTAAATTATAACTTGGTGCATTTTTATCAATAGTGAATTTACTAATAGTTGTATTACCTGCAAGGTCTGTAACTGTTATTGTATATTCACCTTCTTCATTGAACCATTGCCCATTTTGAATTTCAAAAGTATTTCCATTAAATGTGCAAGTTGCAAATTCTGGACTTTCTGTATTTTCATCATATCCAAAATTTATTTGAACTTGGTCTTTAAAAATTCCTTCGTAAATAGTTTGAGATTTTGAAACATTAAAGTTAGTTATAATATTACCGACCACTCTTTTTTCAAGTGCGTTTGCATTGTGAAAAGTATAATTAATATCTGGTAATGTTTCATCAATAAAACAATAGTAAGTTGTGTAACGACCTTCTGCTCCATTTTCTATTTGGACCTTTGTTAAACCTTCCTCGCTAATTGAAATATGATGACCATCTTTATATGGCACTACACTTGTCCCATATTTTGGACTTGTTTCAATATCATTAACTTTGAGAAGATTATTTAAATTTGTTGCTATAACTGTAAAATCTTTTGGCGAATAATATGTTGTGCAACCTTTATAAAATCCTTCTTCAACAACTTCTTTTGTAATAAGTTCGTTTGCCCAATTTCTATTAGCTCGTGGCATAAAGCCAGATAAACAATCCAAAATGTTTATATAGTCATAGCAACCTCCCCAAAAACAATTTTCCCAATAAGCTCTTGCATTAAGTTCAACAAATACATAAGGGGAATTAGTTTTGTGTAAATCTACCAACTTGTAGTATTCAAAAGCCGGATTAAGTCCATTATTTTTATATGCCCCTGCGCCATAATTATTAGGATTTTTATCATGTAATGGACTACTGAAAACATCTTCCGGGTCCTGTTCCCTTGAAAATGTTGTTAAAAGTTCACCTCTTTCAAATTTTGAATATAAAACTGTTCCTAAAAATCCTCTATAATCATAATCTAACATTTGTGTGCTTACATATAGGTCAGCAGCATAATCTATAATTTCATCACTTTCAGTGAAAATTCCATTTTTCCACCAACGAACATCTAAAACACCATCGTCATCATAAATTGGCCGACCATCTGTTCTCACAACTTTGAAATACTTAACAAACGACGCATATTTTCTATCAGCTTTATATGATTTAGTAAACTTATCATTAACAACATATAAACTTTTATAGCTTCTAAGAGCTCCATTTTCATAAGGGGTGTTTTTTATCACACCAGTAACAGCACTCCAATCATTTTGAACAGGTATCTCGCTATCAATTACTATTCCTCCATCACCCGGAAGAATAATAGGTCCAATAATAACTCCCATTGTAGAGCTGCCACTACCTTTTATAATTTGAGCATGTCCTGTGAGAACAAGTAGATATGGTATAAAACATACAATACAAAGAATTAGTAGAGAAATTTTTTTTAGGGCTTTTGTCATTTTCTCACCAACCTTATTAATTGTTCAACTGTATTCTTTAATTCTATATAAATATTTACATTTTCTATTTTCTTTTTTTCTGCTTGATATTGTAATTCATCACACATATCCTTTAATCCAACATAATCTTTTGTGTTTAATTTCTCTAACATCTTTATCTTATAATCATCATCTGGCATAATTTCAAAATCAATACCCTTATCAATTTCTATTTCTATTCTCTTTATAAATTCATCTATTTCTTTTGGATTAACTTTAACTACTTTTCGTTTAAATTGCTCATTTCTTTTCAACATATCATAAAAGACTTTTTCTTCATTAAAATATTTTCCGGCAGATAATAATTGATTTGTTTTTTCTAACACAAAATATTTGCTTTTAAAACTAGGAACAAATTTACTTCTAATTGGTGAATATCCAAAAATTGATACAATTGCATTTCCCATATTTTGATTATTGTTTAATTGTGCAAGCTCAGTTGGATATATTAGTGGTCTTTCCTTAACAGAGACAGAACTCCCTACTCCGTCATTAGAAGATGAAAAACTAACATTTTTTTGAATTATTGAATAGTTACCACATTTTTTAGAAAATTCTTCAATAGTCTTTTGGTCAGTTGTTCCAATAAAGATTTGAATATTGCAATTTGATTTAATAATATCAGCAGATTTTTCATCATAAACTTTTGCAAGTTGTGCGTATGATTGAACTACAAGAGCAAGCCATATTTTTCTACTTCTACCAACTGTTATCATTTGTTCTAATTTATGAACTTGTGGTAAATTCCCAAATTCATCAAGTAAGAAATATACACTTCTTGGTAAAGATAAATCTGGATATGTGTTTGCCTTTGCAACAAGTGCTTTATATGCTTGCAATATAACCATTGCAGCAAGTGTATGTCTTGTTTCCTTTTCATCTGGAATTTGTAAAAACAATGCTGTTGGTTTTGTTGATATTTCGGCAAAATCAATTTCATTGGCACTTGTTAAAGAACAAATACTCATATCGCTAAACATTGACAGTTTATCAAATATTGTAGATAAATATGAACCTCTTGTTTTGTCACTAGCATCTAAAACCTGTTTTGACAGACTAACACTTTTTGAGATTGGACTTCTATGTTTAAAATACTCCATAAGGTCCTCACAATCATTTTGAGTGTTTGTCGCTATTTTCATAATATTGAAAAAATTAAATTTTTCTTTTGTCATTTCATTATTTGGATTTTCACTATCTTCAAGCATAGCGAGTGTGATTGCAAGAATAAAATTCTTTGCACCACTTTCCCAAATAGGTTCGCTTTTGTTTTTAACCGGACATAGAACCGAACAAATGTCGTTTAAATCTTCGTAAACCTCATCAAATAATTCTTGTTTTTTTACTTGTATAACCGCATTAAGTTCGTCCTTATCATAGTAAATTTTATTTTCAAAAATATAATAACCTTCTTCTTCATTAACACTAACTTTATTGTCGAGAGATAACATTTCTTGATACATCTCAAAAGGTTTTTCAAGGGGGTTCCATCTTATTGAACAATATGGATTTCTTAAATCTAAAATTTTAACCTCATATCCTCGTTTCAATAAGCTTTTTGCATGCAAAGCATACAATTCACCTTTTGGGTCAGAAATCAACATACTTGGTTTACTTTTTGTATTTGCCAATATTTGAATTGTTGGACTAATGAATGTTGTTGTTTTACCTGAACCTGTGGTTCCTATAATCAAAGTATGGGCTGGTTTTGCAAGTGTTATATTAAAATCTTTTTTTGTTTCTTCTGCTTTAACCGGTATTCCCTCTACTTCAATATTTGGTAAATCGTTATATGAAATTGTTTTATAGTTTTTTATTATTTCTTCATCTGTTTGAAAATGAGCTTGTTCAAGTCCAGTGTAAATTACATCTTTTTCATTTGTGCTCATAAGTGCTTTTGGATTTTTGAAAGCTCCTTTATACCAAACAAAAAGAAAAATAAGCATAATAATTGCAAAGACCTCAAAAGCATACAAATACGTCTTGTATGATAACAATATTTCACTTGATATACTAAACTTAAATACAAAATTATTACTTACAAAAATATTAATTAAATAACCTACACAAAAAGAAAATAATATTATAATAAATATTATTATAGAGTTCTTAAAGACTTTCAATCGATTACACCTTCTTCTTGTAGTCTCTTATAATCCATTTCATCAAGTTTGTGTAGGAATTGTTGAAAGGCTATTACTGCTTCTTTTGTGGCTAATTCATTTAACCTTGCACAATTTTTAAAAAGCGCCTTCCGTTTGGCTCTTTCAATTCGTTTTTTTATTTTGTAATCTTTTGTTTCAAAATTAAGTTTTTCTTGTTGTATTCTAATATCTCTTACAACCTTCAAAACAATGTTTCCAAGACGTCTATATAAATCTTTCATATATTTGTCTTTCATCAGTTTGTCCGAATAATCCAATTTCATTTTTTTATAAATATTTTTGATTTCGTTATCTCGTTTCGTTAAAATTGTGTCAAAATCATTTACTTGTTGACTAAGTTTTGTATTACTCATCAATAATGCGTTAATAATATTATCAACCTTAGGTTTATATTTTGAAATATTTTCACTATCATAGGATAATCGCCCGGATATAGGGATTATTAAAAGTAATTCTTTTATTTTTTTCATAAATGCTCCTATTTCTTGATTTTTAAATACTTTGAATTCTTTAATCAAATTATTTCTACTTGCCTTTAAATCCTTAGAAATAGTTAGAAGCTTTAATTCAATTGAAACTTTTGCATTTCGTATTGCCTCAACTCTTATATGCCCATCTGAATAAACTCTATTATTTTGATTTTGTTTGTATCTTAATGGTGCTTTTTCAAAAAAAGAAAAATGAATATGTTTGTTATCAGTGTTTTCGTGTAATCCGGCAAACCAAATAATATTACTAGGTATTAATCTCGCATCTTTCAAAAATTTTGGAAATTCATATTTCATTAGTTCAATTGCTTTTTCACTTGTATCGCAATACGTATTTCCAAATGATTCCTCAAAAGAAACTAATCCATGCCATATAACACTTTTAGTTTGCCTTAACTTTGTTCTTAATTCTTTTATTTGTTCGTCATTTAAAAGTCCATTTTGGTTAAAGACACCATGACTTTTTTCGTTGTTTCCAGAATATGCGACAAAATCGATTTTTTCTTTACTTCCCTTATTTACATAACCCACATAGTCAAATGTGTTTTTACTTCCATAAAAATCACGAGCTTCTTTGTTTAGTTCCATAAATTCTTTATCTTCAAATTTACCAGATAAGCAATCAACATAGTTGATAAAAAAGTTTACATTAGGAACATTCATTTTTATTCCAAAATTACTCTCAACATTTCTTCAAGTATTTCACTTAATCGTTCTGGCAATTTATCATACATTCCAGCTTCTACATATTTCTCTTGTTTTGGTGTTTCAGACGAAATCCCTAAAAGCATATTGTAATTTGCAGATAACAATTTTTGTATAATTAGCAAATTAGCATAGTTTTCTTTGGCGTTTTTTTCTGACAATTTGACAAGTTCATCAAGTCTTTTAACTGTCTTTTCAATTTCGTCATAAATTTCAGTAAGTGTTTCTACTTTCTTTTCACCAAAATATTCTTTTTCAATATCTTCCATTCCTCGTTTGATACAATCAACAAAAAATGGATTTTTAGTATTATAAATATCTCGACACCTTTTATAAACTCTTTCTATTTTTTCGACATCTCTTGAATTGTAAACTCTAACTGTGTATTGTTCGTTCACTTTTTTCCCTCCTATTTTTACAATTTGAATTTTTTATAAAATCCATAAAACTTCATACCCCCTTCACTTTATTAAGGACATGTTTTTTCTATTTGTCAGGTATAAATTAGCAATTTTTTGAAAAAAAGTTTGAAAATTTTTTAATTTTGTGTATTTTTTATGTGATTTTTTATATTCTTCTTTGCACTAATTAATCTTTCTCCCACAGATTGTCTGCTAATATTTAATTCATCTGCAATCTTGCTATTAGTTTTATTTTCGTAAAGAATTTTTTCTACAACTTCTCTTTGTTTTTCAGTTAATTCATATAAAGAATTCTCTATCAATGTCCTTTTATGATTTTCTTCTGCCTTTTCGATTGCTTCTAATTCTTTTAATTCCATATTTTTTTCAATATCTTGATTTTCATCTATCAAAAAATGTTCATTTTCTGGTTTACTTTCATTAAAAATAGCGTCAATTGGTTTATTGAAATAGTTATATTGATTTTGTTTTCTTCTTAATTTTTTCTTATTTGATTCTAAAAATTTAGCAACTTCTTTTGTAACATCTAATTTAATCCACTTCCTGTTAATTCTATCGAAATAGTCTATTGTTACAATTTCTTTACTGTCATCTATTTTATTTTTATTATTTATATTTTCATTGTTCATAAAAACTCTCCTTATTGCTTGGTAGAGAAAATTTATTTAAAAGACTATGTAATAACTTTTGGTCAACATTTGCATTTTGCTTCTGCAAAAGCGAAAGTGCATTATTGATGATTTGCAGCTCATCAATTGATAATGTTTTACCTTGATAAATATAATCTTTATCTAAATAAACTCCACCACGATTTATGCCACCACAAAAAGTTTGTATCGGATAGCGATAAGAAAGTGATTGAATATGTCTTCGAACAGTCATTTTAGATATTTCAATTTCATCTGCAATTTCTTGCAAAGTATGCACTTTATTATCAGATAATAAATTTAATATATCTGCTGTTATGCTTGACTTCTTCAAGTCCACCTTCTATCACCTCCTTTTAATTTCTTTTTGTTTTGACACGCATATCTTAGCAATGTCGCGTGTTCACCATTTGAACACGCGAGAAAAGTTTTTTAATTTTTTTAAAAATTTTTTTCAAAAAAAAGACCTTAATGCGTTTTTCGGGCAATTACCCGTAGCATTAAGGTCTTTAAATATGTAGACAATAAAAGACAAAATTCAAAAAAGGTGGTCAAATTAAATATATTATATTTATATAAAAACCAATTTCTACTTTTTTCTATCATACTTTAATTTTAAAATATAAAAGTAAACAA
>CALWEA010000001.1 GCA_944376905.1 uncultured Clostridia bacterium | reverse complement strand
AAAAAAGCAATTACTTCTAATTGCCTTTTGTTTTTGGTAGGATTGAGTGGACTATGGTCTAGCGACCCCCACCTTATCAGGGTGGTGCTCTAACCGACTGAGCTACAATCCTATATTAAGTTTTTCCCGGAATGAATGGAGTCGAACCACTGTCTCCAAACCCCAATTTTTTTCTTATCAGGGTGGTGCTCTAACCGACTGAGCTACATCTCTATATTTTGTCCGTCACATCTTATAACAATTCAAAGTCACTTAACTTGTGACAATTTGCAAACCTCTCGTCTAACATTTAAATCTTTGAAACAATTTGCACTTTAGATCATACATATTTATTCCCCTTTTGCCAACACTTTTGTTAAATTTTTTCAATTTCTCGTTATTTATATTATCGGAAGCCGAACTTGCTTGCAAGGGTGAGGCTGATGGTCATACATACTATGTGATGAACACAATTTATTGTGTATTTTGCGATTAGCAAAATTAAAACTTAACTCGTTTAAGTTTTAACATCACATAGTTTATATTTTATGTTGACCTATTTAAACTAAATAATTTCTAGTTAATAAATAATTTTTTTGCTATTTTTTAATTTATATGTTATAATAAATCAAGTATTTATTTGAATTAGAGGTATTTATGAAAAAAATTATAACAAGTTGTTTGTGCACTTCTTTTTTATTTATTTTATCATTAACTTTATTTGCATGCAACAAGGAAGAATATTTTAAAATATATTTTGTTGTAGATGACTATATTTATAATACAATAGATTATGATGAAACAAATGATTTTAATTTCCCAACTGCTCCAAATAAAAATGGATATACTTTCGAAGGCTGGGAATATAATGATGTTATAATAAATTCTGATTTTTTAGAAAACATCCAAATTAATGAAGATATATATATCTACGCTTCCTGGTCTATAATTGAGTACAATATTGACTACAACTTAAATGGCGGTGAAAGTGTTTCAAATCCATCCACCTATACAATAGAAGATGAAAATCTCCCACTACTTTCTCCTAGCAAATATGGGTATAATTTTGTAGGTTGGCAAACAAATGATGGGAATATAATAGACACAATCAATACCAAACAATGCAAGGACATAACCTTGACCGCCAAATGGGACCTGATTACACATAATGTACACTATAACCTCGACGGCGGGACGAATAATTCAAACAATCCAACATCATTTTCTCAATTAGAAGAAATTCCGCTACTTGCACCTGAAAAGAGAGGATATTCATTTGACGGCTGGTATACTGACAATAATTTTACTACAAAAATAGAAAAGATATCTCTTTATACCGAAAATGACATAAATTTATATGCAAAATTCAATATTAACAATTATTCTATACAATTTAAATCAAACGGTGGCAATGAAATCTCAACAATTAATTTGCCATACAACACACAAGTTACTCTACCGGCTCCAAATATGTTGGGTTACGATTTTGAAGGCTGGTATGAAGATGATCAAACATTTTCTGTTCCTTACACATTTGACCATATTATAGATAGAAATGTAATTTTATATGCAAAGTGGGGCTTGCATACTTATTCGATAAATTATTTTCTTGATGGTGGAGAAAACTTAAACAACCCCGAGAATTTTACTGTTCTTAGTGATGATATCTCTTTGACCGCGCCGATAAAAGCAGGTTACAAATTTGACGGCTGGTATTTAGATCAAGATTTTAATACTCCAATTACTAAACTTTCAATGCCGATATATAACGATGTAAATTTGTATGCAAAGTGGACTGCTATTTTTAATGTCGAAGGCAATACGATACAAGCGCTCACTGAATATGGACAAACATTATCTCACATTGATGTACCAAGCAAAATAAATAATATAGAGATAACAAAAATATCCGATTATGCTTTCCAAGGTAATACTATACTAGAAAGCATAAACTTTCCTGAAACTTTAACATCAATAGGAGGCTACGCATTTGTAAGTTGTATCACGCTCCAAAACATCGTAATACCGTCATCTTTAAATATCCTTGGACAATATGCTTTTGCAAACTGTTCGTCACTTAAAACTATCACTGTTTCATCTTATATTGACGCAGCAGGAGATGCAGCCTACTTTGAAAACGCCGGAAGTAACGATGGGCTTATATTATATGTAAAAAATACAGAAAAATTGTCTCCTTATTTGTTAAGCAATAATTCACAGCTTGTAGAAGTCAACTTTCTAGATAACAAAATCAAAACAATTGATGCGCATTGTTTTTCAGGATGCAGTAAACTTGAACGCGTGATTGGTGGCAGTTCAATAGAATCAATAAAAGAATCTGCGTTTGCAGGTTGCAAAAACTTAAAAGAGTTGCCTATCTATGAAGGGCTCTCTACAATAAAAAATTATGCATTTGTAGGTTGTGAAAGCATAGAAGTTATAAATTTGCCGTCTACTTTAAATTACATTGAATATGGTGCATTTAGAAACTGTTATTCTATAAAAACTATAAACTACAAAACAAGTGAACTAATTGACTTGGAAAGTTGGGATGCGATATTTTTATCGGATAAACCATTCTCAAATCAAATAACAGTAAATATAGATGAGAATGTTACTGCGATTGCTGATTATGTCTTTAATGACCTGCCAGCTAGTCAATTGAATTATTGCGCAAAAAATTTAATTTCATATGGAGAAAATTCATTTGATGATTTTGGCTCGAGTGAGGGATTAAATGTAATAATCAATGATAGTGTCCTTACATTGCCAAACAGTTTTCTATGCAAAAATGATAAAATTAAAGAAGTAACTATAGGCAAAAATGTTTCTTCTATTGGCGGTGGAGCGTTTTGCGATTGCTTAAATATCTCAAAAATAACATATAACGCAATCGATTGCCAAAACAACAATTTATTTGCGATAGGCTCGATATATTCTGCCAACAATGATGTTGAAGTTGTTATTGGCGACGAAGTAAAGTCCTTGACAAATATAAGATTCGGAATGTTGGGAAGGCATATTATAAGTTTAACTCTTGGAAAAAGTCTAAATGTAATAGGCGATTATGTACTTGAAAACTGTGTATTTGATACCCTTTATATCCCAGCAAATGTCACATTTATAAGCGAAAATGCTTTCTATGGCGGAAGTTTTGATGTAAATTCTATAATAGTTGATGAAAACAATAAAATTTACACAAGTAAAGATTTCTCTGGAAATAATATCAATGCTATAGTCAACAAAAGTAACAAACAAATGATACTCTTTACTCAAAATCTTGTAATACCAAGAGATGGTAGCGTACTTTCCTTTAATAATATGTCCTTTGTACATTTTGATAATAATAAATATGTTATTATTCCTAAAACAATTGAATTTGTAAAAAATTTTGTTGTAAGTTCTAGCGAAAAGGTCCCGGTATTTTTAGAATTTGAAGAGCTACCATCGTGGGCTAAAAATATATCTAATGCTGAAATTTATATCTATAGCGAAACATTATTATCAAATAATGAACAAAAATATTGGCATTATGATGAAAATAACTTGCCTATAATCAACACATAAAATTATAAAAATATTTAACTTTTATTTGTTTTTGTTATAAAGTAGTATTGTTAAAAGGAAGTTTACTATGAATCCACAAATTTTTGGGTGGGAACACCTTACCTGTGTTTAAAATATCTTATTGGCTCAAGTTCTTCGACAAACTCAAATTTACCATTCATTGCAGAAAGAATTTCTTCTCTTGTGTGCGAAATAAAATTTCTTGCATAAACTTCACCATTATATGTCACAGAATGGACACTGTCTTTCCCAAAACCATACACTAGAAACAAATATCCGCCACTTTTCAACACTTCACCCATTTTCTCAAAACACAGCGAAAGTTGTTCAGCTTCAAGATGAACAATCCCTGCATTAGACCTTAAAAACGACATTAACGAAGTGTTTAATGAGCCTGAGGAAGAGCCTGAAAATAAACCTAAACGAAGAAATAAAGACTTTGAAATGTAAGGAAAAAGGAAGCGAATTGCTTCCTTTTTTAGAACTAAAATCCTGTGCCTATTCCTGTGCCTATGTGCCAGTTTTATACTAGTTTATGTTAGTCAATGTTAGTATTTTGCATTTTTTGAGAAAAATGAGTTTATGTGAAAAATAGTCCTAAAATCCTGTGCCTATTTTTAGAAAAATTTTAAAAAATAGGCACAGACATAAAAATTTCATTTTTCTTAGACCATGCAAAAACCCCGATAAAATCGGGGTTTTAGACTGGTAGAGATGAGTGGACTCGAACCACCGCCCCCACCTTATAACCGCCCGTCAAGTTTGTTTGCGTGCGGTTGGCGTTCGCTTCGCTCGGCAACAGGACACCCTGATTGCAAAGCTTTGCTTTGCGTGTTGTTCCACAACACAAGGTGGGGAAATAAAAAAAAGCAATTACTTCTAATTGCCTTTTGTTTTTGGTAGCCCCGCCGTTTGTTCACTCGGAATTCAAAATACGGTAAAACCTTTTGTTGTTTTTGATAATAACAAACTTTTACCATATTTGTCAAATGATATGCAACACTTTGATAAAAAACAAATTCTTTGGGCATTCTTTGTTTTGCGTTCAGTAGTTGCGAGGACTGACTTGCGAGTTTATTAAAATTTTTACTTGATTATAAAGTTGTCGTCAAAGGGGTAGAAAATTTGATTTATAAGTTTAGGAGTTAATTATGAGTATTGAAAACAATATCGTTAGGAAACAAGGAGTTAGCCTTATCAGCCGAGAGGCTGCAATGAATAGAAAACAATTTTTTGAAAAAAAGAAAATATATTGGGAACAATTTGAAAAGAAGATAGGTCTTCACAAAATAGTTAAAAATGCTTTACTTAATTTGCAAGAGCCAACAGCAGAGTTTTTGGTCGTTCCTCGACCACTGGAAAAATTCTTTTTACTTTATCTAAACAAATTTTTCCCTAGTCAACAGAACAAGCAATGTGCTTTGAATGTGACTCGCGTTTTTGCTTTACTATCTCATCAATATTATCACTCCGCTGAAAAGTTTAATATGAAAGTATCTTTTTTTGTTTCGCCTAGCATTTGGGAAAAGTGGTTAATTGGAAGAAAAGCAAAAGGAACAAGTATTAAAATTTTGGAAGAAATGGGGTTGATTACCAAATATCGTTTTAATCGCAACAAACACGCACCAGCAGAAGAATCTAGGTTTGTCATTATGTATCAATTTAATTTGCAAAAAGTAAAATGGCTTTATGCTTGCGTTAAAACTTTAATTGCATTAGAACAGAAAACACCATGTGAAGACCAAAGAGTTGTAAACAATTATGAAGAAATAATGGAAGACATTTTTGGTTATATTGAAAAAGTTGAAGACGAGGAAAAATATTTATTTTAGTTTGTTCCTCTTGACATTTATATTGGTTTAAGAGTTAAAAAGGAGTGGTCTTTACTGACCACTCCTTTGAGTTATAGTTCGTATGTGTTTTGTTAAAACTGACACACTGCGTTATACGGGCTGACAATTCTTTGTTTTATGCTTTTTAATATCAGTTTAATTTACTTCTTGCATAAATCTTAATTCGGTGCGAACAGCATAAAAAATGCTTTCGCTTTTATGCTTTCCCGTTTCAACAACAAGTTTTATTGGGTTTGTGTCATTCACTTTCAAAAAGAGAATTTGTAGTTTTTGCTCGGGTGTAAAATTTGAATAAACTTTTGAAATCAACGAATTGTTTTCAGTTGTGAACAACACAAGCATTTTGAGGCTGTTTGCTTTTGAAAATTCATTTAATTCTAAAAGCAATTCAAAAAGTTTTTCGCTGTCAAATATATTTGAAATTTTATCTAAATCTATTACAAATAAATCTATTTTTGCCAGGTGTTCAGTTTTATGTTGTGTTAGTAATTTTTTAACTTTATTTATCGCTTCGCTTGGCTTTTCTGCATTAAAACACTCATAATTCTCAAAATGGTAACAACAAATATTGCTAGCAAGGTCGCCACAAATTTCATTGTTCTCACCGAAAATTACCGAAACATTTGCAGAATCAACAAGTTTGAAAGTGTTAGGCAAAGAATATTTTAATGACATAATTTTACCTCCTTAATTTTGCTAGAAAAAGAGTGGCAAACTTGACTACTCTTTAAATTTACATTTTACTTAAAATGTTTTTCTTTTCTTCTTCATATTCTTCTTTTGATATAACGCCTCTATTTTGCAAGTCATTCAAATATGTTAATTGTTCTGTCGTGCTTTGTTTTGGGCTTTCATTTTCTAAGTGACTGTTTATTTTTTCTAACTCACAAACTTTCAAAATATGAACTATCAAAAATGAAATAAAGGTGCTAAAACTAAGTAAAATGGTAGGTGATGCAATATATAAGTATATTGCATCTTGTTCGTGGTTCACGCTAAGAATAATGCCAGCACATAACAAGCCTACGCTAACAAATAATGTTAACGCAAACAAAATGATAATTGTTGTTTCAACAAACTTTCGTGAAATTATGCGATTGCTAGGTTGCCCATTCTTACTCATTTTTTACCTCCACGACTTAAAATTTCTGCTTTTTTCTCATTGTATTCTTGTTTAGTTATTAAGCCCTTTTCTTTAAGTTCGTTTAATTCTGTAAGTGGATTTTCCTCTTTTGATGATTTCTTTTTCCACACCTTTGCTGTAATTAAAACGATTGCTGTGACCAAAACTGCCACACCGAGTGCGATAAATGCACCTGCCATTTTTACATCCTATTTCCATTAAAACTTAAAAAAATATATTAGTCCAATCTATTCGGGTTAATTTTAAATAAAATGTTAATGCTACTTTACTTCTTTGCAAGATAATATTTGAACATTTTGACCAGCGAACATTTGCTTTACTTTATTTTTGGCTAAACCCTCACTATATGCAGAAACTATCATTTGATTTTCTGTCATTGTTAAAATGCCAAGAAAGGAATTAGGAATTATGCGAAATGTCACCTCAAATTTTTTCATTTTTACTCCTTAATTAAGTGTTGCAAGTGCTTTTGAAATAGCACCATTTGGCTCAAATATTTTCTCTACCATTTGTTTGCAATCTTCTTCCAAAAATTGTGTATTGTCATTCAAAACAAGTTGTTGGTATTTTTCAACTGCCTCACTTGAATCTTGCTTATTTCCAAACAGCCATTGTTTTGGGCATTGGTTTTGGGTGGAATTCTTTACAAACAACAAAGACATTTCATTTACGCATATTTGAAAGTAATGGGTTGGGTAATTTGCAAGTTCATTTATTCTAAACATCAAATTCACTTGACCTCTATTTGTAGTTGGAACAAGTTGTTTTTTATTTTCCGTTACAATGGTTGCACCTTTTTGTTCAAGCAATTTTGATAAAATCTTTGATGTTTCTTGTATCCAATTTGGCTTGCTTTCAAAGATAAAATCTAACACTTTTTTATTGTTTCTATATATCTCTAATGCTTGTTTTTTCAATTCAAATTCATTGTTCATATCAAATTCCCTTTCTATTATTTTTTTGTAATCCTCAATAAGTGTTTTAATTATGTTGTCGGCTGAGTCTATGTTGACTTTTTGTAAAACATCAAATATAAATTTGTAGTCTATTTCAAGCCATTCAGTATAACTTGAATTTGCTTTGTTTGGGGTTAAATATAGCATAACTTTTTTATGGTTTTTATATTTTCCGCTACAAAGGAAATTTTTATATTTTTCAAGTTGGTTGTCGTGCTGGTCAGAATCAACTTTGTTTTCGATAGCAACAACAATTTTTTGAGTTTCATTTTTTGTAATTTCAAGGTCGAAAAGAATATCAATTCGCCCATCTTTTACTGCAATCTCACGATACACATTGACTTTGTCAATGTTTCCATAAAGCATATCAAAAAAGTCAAGTTCGCTCGTTATATCTTTTGCAAGTAGCGTCAAAAAATTTCTTAAAAACTGATGACCGATATTTCCACTTTTGCTAGGGTCTAAAAGAAACGCCAAAAAATCACTATGCCTTAATTCTTGTCGGTTAATATTCAAAATGTCAAATACATTGTATTTATCATAACCAGCCCTAACAAGTGGGCGAATGACCGCATTGTCAAAGTTTAATGCAAAAACTTGTAATTCTTTTTCGGTTGGTATTTCTGCCATATCTACTCCTTAAAATTGGCACAAAATAAAAGTGCCGCCCTCAATGAGAGCGACACAGTGCTAATACCGACACCCTCGTTGAAGTGCGACCTTACAACTCACGCAAAGCGTTGGGTAATCAGTGAATAGCCAAACAAAATTAAATCGCTTGCGTGCTAAAAATAAAATATGAAGTTGTAAGGTCGCAATAGTATTATAGCACAATGAATGCAAAAAAGGAAACATTTGTCGATATTTTTATTGAAATTTCTTACTTTATTGTGTTTCACAAGCCCGACAATTCTTTTACAAGGCTGGTTGAGGACTGGTTTGTGGTTTTATTCTATCAATAAAAGCGGTGTTTATAACCGCTGTTTTACTTTACTTATTTTTTACCTGATTGCTTTTTTCTTCTATGTATTTATCTAACAAATCATAGGCTTTTCGCATTATTTCAAAATCATTTGCATTGTGTGACCAATTATTATAGCCGAAAATATTTTGAATATCATTTTCACTAACTCCTGCTTTTATCATCATAAGTTTAACCGTGTAACGCAACCATTTGAATTGAAATTTTCTAACATTTTCATACACATTTCCGTCTGTTTTAGACTGCCGAATGTATGGTATTTCAGTTTCAATTTTGCATTTTTCACGAATATCTTTTGTGTCTTTATTTAGAGTGTTGGAGTTAATAAAATAGCCATTTTCTTGAATACATAAAAAGTCTGAATATTCTTTATAAAATTTTTTATCTAATTTATTTTTATTGCATTCATTATCTTCTTTTAACCACTTAATTACTTTAATCATTCTATCAGTAAGAGGGTATTTTCTATTGCTTATTAGTTTATTTCTTTCACTAATCTCAAAGTATTTTCCAAATGTAACAGTCCGATGAAAGTGTATTATTTTTTTGTCAAAATCAATGTCAGAATATTTTACGCCTACGATTTCACTAGTGCGGCAACCGAGCAATGCACCCAAAACAAATATAGCCTCTTTTCTATTTGTTATAGGCATATTGACCAGCCTTAAATATTCTAAATCTGATATGCTAAAAAGTTTTTCCCATTTCTTTTTTTGAAGTTTGGGACGCTTTTTTCTAGTGATTATTTCATTTATAAATTCGCTAGGATTTTCTGCCGTGCGAATGCCTAAAACGCATAGTATATCAAAACCATTATTTTTACTTTCAATGTATTCAATAAGTTGAGCATCTATTGGAGGAGCTTTTTTTCTAGACCATTTTTGAACATCTCTATATTGATGTCCTAATAAACGAGCTACTTGATTTATATTCCATACAGTTTGCGTAAATTCATTTTTCTTTTCAACGCAATTTTCATTCATCAGTTGTGCAATATACTCTTCAAAAATATTATGTTTTAATTTTTTAGGTTTTTTATTTGAATAAGATTTTCCACAATGTGTGCAGTAATAATATTGCACACCTTTTTTTATGCCGTTTTTGGCAAGTTCTCTTTGACATTTCTCACATTTCATAAAAATATTATATCAGAATGAAAGAAGTTTTGCAAGGTTTTGTATTTGTAAGTGAGGCAAGAAATAAAAATACTTGCCATCTCAATTCAAAAAAGGAGCAAAAAATGAAAGTTGAAAGTAAAGATTTACCCGTTTTACCACAGCAATTTATTCAAGCAAAAGTAATAACATACTCAAATGGTCGCAAAGCAATCGTGGGTAAAAAGGTTATAAATGGTGCTAAAAGTTTCATTAAAAAGCGATGTCGGTGTCCGCCCGTAAATCGCAACGAACCTATGACCAAAAAAGCATTAAAAAGGACAAAATATCATAATTTTGGAAGACTTTTTGAACTGGACTTGATTGACAAAAATTGTCGTTTTGTTTCCCTTACAATAAGCAAAGAGAAATATAACATTTATAACAAAGTTAGCAAAAGGTTTAAGCATTTTATTGGCGAGGTTCGTGAAAAAGTAAAAAATCATTTTATTGGCACTGCTAGATTTATTGAATTGCAAAAAAATGGTTTTTTCCATATACATTGTATTTTGGTTTTTGATAGTAAAAATATTGATTTGACTTGCGAAGATTTGCACAAAATGTGGGGTTGGGGTTTGGTTGATATTAAGGCTGTCAAAAACAGATTTGGTCTTTTTGATTATCTAACAAATCTAAAACATAATATGACCAATGGAAAGGACAATAAGTTTACCCGCTACCCGAAAGGTGCAAGAATAATTTACATTAGTCCAAATTTACCAAGAGCAAAAAGTAAGGATGTTTTATTTACACCAGAAGAATATTCTGCGTTGCAAAATAGTGAAGAATATGAAGTGTATTTTAAATCACATCAATACTATGACCCTACCACACAAAAGAAAAGAAATTGCATTGATAAAAAAGTTTTAATTTTAAAAAATAAAAAAGAAGATGAGGAGGTATGAGCAAAATTGAAATTTGTGTTTTATAAGGTTCCATTATTATTTTTAATGTGCTTTAATAAAATTGCAAGTTAAATTTTTGCGAAAAAATTATGAATATACGCTTTATTGCGAAAAAACAAAAAATTGAGTATCAAACAGTTGATACAACTATTGGTTCATTAAAAGAAATTGATAAAAAAGAACTTTTCCCTTTATTTGAACTAATAATGAAAGAATTGAAAAATGAACAAAAAGAAGAAAACAAAGGAGGACAAACAAATGAATAAAGAATCAAATAAGGTTGCGGTTGGCTATTGTAGAGTTTCAACCGATAAACAGCGAGAAGAAAGTTTAGACCACCAACAACGAGAAATTCAAAAATATGCTGATGAGAATGGAATTAAAATAATTAACTGGTATATTGACCACGGGTATTCTGGAACAACGGAAGAAAGACCAGACTTTCAAAAAATGATAGAGGATAGTAAAAAGAAAGGGTTTAATTTAGTGCTAGTGTGGAAACTTGATAGATTCTCTCGTGATAAGTTTGTAAGTGCTAATGCTAAACATAAACTAAAAGAAAATGGTGTTTCTGTCTTTTCAGTTATTGAAAGAATTGAGAATACGCCCGAGGGAGAAATCATAGAAAGTCTGTTTGAAGCAATGAATCAATACTATGTAAAAAATCTTGCTCGTGGTGTATTGGGCGGAATGGTTGAAAATGTTAGAAATGGTATAAGCGTTGGAAGTTGCACTTTTGGCTATATGTTGACACCAAAATTAGATGAAAATGGCAATATTGTTAAAAAATATAGCAAGACTGGAAAGGCTAAACCCGTAAATATTTATACTCTCCACCCGGAACATTCTGCCACTGTAAAACTTATTTTTGATATGTTCTTGGCTGGTGCAAGTAGAAATGAAATATTAGCACGATTAAAAGAGTGTGGCTACAAGAATTCAAAAGGTGGAGATTTCAAAGCAACTAATATTGATAAAATTTTAAGAAATGAGCGTTACACAGGTGTTTATATTTTACAGTATAACAAAGGTAAACAAGTCAATTATATGGACACCGAAGTAATACGCAACGAAGGTGGGCTGCCAAAAATAATCGACAAAGAAGACTTTGACAAAGTTCAGCAAATGCTAAATGCTCGCAAACATCAACCAAATGCTCGCTCACTGGTTAGTTATCTATTGACTGGTAAAATTGTTTGCGGAAATTGTGGAGCTCAATTTACAGGCTCTACTCACTACAAAAACGGACAACCTTATCACTATTATCGTTGCGGGCGTAATAATGATGACTGCAAAATGATATCTATTCGCAAAGAAGCCATTGAAAACTTTGTAATAAAAGAAATTGAAAAAGTTGTAAAAAGTGGAGAGTTTGTTGCAAGCATACTTGACCGTTTTGCTGAGTTCTATAAAGAAAGAAATAACAACAGCGAAATTATTAAAAGGCTTGAAAAGAATTTGCAAGATATTGAGCGTAAAATTGGCAACTTGACAAAGATAGTGGCCGAAACAGGAAAATATACTGAAATGTTTGAAACTCAGTTGGATGCTCTTACTGATGAAAAAATTAAAATTCTTGCAAATCTTAAAAACGAAACAAATATGGGTTTGGCTGAGTTTATTACAAAAGACCAAGTTCGCCGTTCTTACTGCAAGGTTTTGAAATTATTAAAAAGCGGAAAAGTTGAAGACCAAAGAACAATTATCAACACTTTGCTTAATCGTGTGGTGGTTTATAAAGACCGAGTTGAAACCTTTATCAATATTTTACCTTATGAGGGTTCTATTGCCGAAATGTCAATCACAAACGCTGACTTGGAAAAATATGGCTTGCTAGAAACCTCAGAAAATGAAAATATCACTCAGGAATGCAATATTCCGAGTGATATTTGCTTTGGTAGGATTGAGTGGACTCGAACCACCGACCCCCACCTTATAACCGCCCGTCAAGTTTGTTTGCGTGCGGTTGGCGTTCGCTTCGCTCGGCAACAGGACACCCTGATTGCAAAGTTTTAACTTTGCGTGTTGCCTTTAGCAACACAAGGTGGGGAAATAAAAAAAAGCAATTACTTCTAATTGCCTTTTGTTTTTGGTAGGATTGAGTGGACTCGAACCACCGACCCCCACCTTATCAGGGTGGTGCTCTAACCGGCTGAGCTACAATCCTTTATGTATGTTTTTACGAGTTTATCATCTCTCAAAAATTTTTAGAATTTCAAATTAACAAAATATACAAATTTTTGATTATGGTGGAGGTAAGCGGATTCGAACCGCTGACCCCCTGCTTGCAAGGCAGGTGCTCTAGCCAACTGAGCTATACCCCCAAATTTATTTAATTTTAAGCAAAATTCTTGCGAATACTCGAATACTATATCATTTTATTAAAAAATTGTCAAGTGATAATTTTAATTTTTTTTATTTTTTTTTAATTTTTAAATAATAAAAAAGTTATATTCTAATTAATAAAATTTTTATTTTATAAATTAAACAAAAAACACTGCATTTTTTAGCAGTGTTATAATTAAATCAATATAATTATATAAAAAAGTTAAATTTGTTATTTTAAATTTAGTTAAATTTTAATTTTTGTTTAAAAATTCCCTAACATTATAAAGTATATCTTTAACATCTATTATTTGCTTTTCGGCAAGACGAGGTTGAAATTCAACTTGATTATTTAAAATATTTTTTCCAATAATTATATTTAAAGGAAAACCTATTAATTCTGAATCTTTAAATTTAAAACCAACACGCTCTTCTCTATCGTCCCATAAAACATCAATACCAGCATTTAATAATTTATTATATATTTCTTCTGAAGCCTGTTTTTGTTCTTGGTTTTTTATGTCGACTGTTATTAAATTAACAACAAATGGTGCACTTGAAACTGGCCACGCAATTCCTTTTTCATCGGCAAATTGTTCAATTATAGCAGATATTGTTCTTTCAACTCCAATTCCATAACATCCCATAGTCATAGTTTGATTTTTACCATCTTTATTTACAAAAGTTATGTTTAATTTCTCTGTGTAGTGCTTACCTAATTTAAAAACATGCCCCAACTCATTCCCCTTGACCAATTTTAAAGGTTTACCACAAACCGGACAACAATCACCTTGTTCTGCACAACGCAAATCAATAAATTCCGCTTTAAAATCTCTACAACTAACATTCTTTAAATGAAAATCTTTTTCATTTGCACCAACAACAAAATATTGCATATTTTCAACTTCGTAATCAGCGTAAATTTTTATATTTTGAAGTAAAGGTCCAATAAAACCAATTTCTGTATTAAAATTCTTTTTTATTTCTTCTTCACTTGCCAATTCTATATTTTTAACTTTTAAATATTTCGCCAATTTAACATCATTAACTTCCCTATCACCTCTTACTAATGCCATAACATAAGAGTTATCAGCTTTAAAAATCATAGATTTTACAAAATTTTTAATGTCAATTTTTAAAAAATTTAAAAGTTCATCAATAGTTTTAATATTTGGTGTGTGAATTTTTTCAGGTTTTAAATATTGCAAAGTAAAAGGTTGTTGTAAAGGCTTTAAACATGGAACTGTTTCCAAGTTAGCAACAAATCCACAATCTTCACAAATAGCAATATCTGCATCACCAGTTTCGCAAATACTCATAAATTCTTGAGATTGTTCTCCGCCCATTGCCCCACTATCAGCATTAACTGCAACAACATTAAGTCCCAAACGCTTAAATATGGTCATATAAGCATTTTTTACCTTGTTATAAAAATCACTTAAATTTTCATCACTGTCATGAAAAGAATATGCATCTTTCATTATAAATTCACGAGCACGCATAACTCCACCGCGTGGACGAATTTCATCACGATGTTTTTGTTGAATTTGATAAATAGCAAAAGGCAAATCTTTATAACTGGTTACAAAATTTTGAGCCAAAAGACAAGCATATTCTTCATTGGTTGGACTAATAGCATATAACTTGTCATTCCTATCTTGAAGTTTAAACATTTCTTTTCCAAAAGCATTCCAGCGTCCAGACATATCCAGTAAATCTTTTGAAACTAATATAGGAAATTTAACATGGTTGCAACCAATGTTTTGCATTTCTTCATTTATAACCCTTGTCACTTTTTCCATAACACGCATAAAACTAGGCAAATAAAAATAAAGCCCGTTAGAAACTTTTTTTATCATTCCAGTTCTTAGCATCAAGCGTTGACTATTATTATCACAATCAGAAGGATTGTTTACCATAGTTGGTATTAAAAATTTACTAAATTTCATTTGTTTCTCCAATTTAACATACATTTTGGGTAGAAATATTTTTCATTTAAAAATATTTTCGCATATTATAATGATATATCAAACGACATACCAAAATAAAAGACAAGCAAGGTATCATGCAAGATTTTAAATTATTAAAATATCATCGCAATTATAATACAATAAATTTTAAGGTAATGCAAGTAATAGTTAAGTTTGTTTTTTTATTTTTTGAAAATAAAGATTTAATTATTTAAAAAAGATTTAATTATTTAAAATTGTAAATATTTACATAAAAATAAATTAATGAAAAACTAAAAGAAAATAAAATTTTTATACAAAAATATCATATAACTATTTATTGTTTTTTTTGATAAGAAATATTGATAAGTTATAAATAAAATTAAATATTCATAAATGATAAATAAAAAATTAAAAATAGTTTTTTAATCTTCAAATTGAGAATTATACAATTCAGCATAAAAACCATTTTGTTTAAGAAGGTCTTTATGAGAGCCTTGTTCTATTATATCCCCATCTTTTAAAACTAAAATTAAATCTGCATTTTTTATAGTAGATAATCTATGCGCTATAACAAAAGATGTTTTATTTTTAGTTAGAGAATCCATTGCTTTTTGAATTAAAATTTCTGTTCTTGTATCAACAGAACTTGTTGCTTCATCTAAAATTAACATTGGGCTATTTTGTACCATAGCACGAGCAATGGTCAACAATTGTTTTTGCCCAGCACTAATTGTTGTTTCATCACTTAATATTGTGTCGTAGCCATCTGGCAAAGTTTTAATAAAATGCTCTATGCCCGACGTTTTACACGCTTCATAGATTTCTTCGTCAGTTACTTCTTCTTTGCTATATTTTATATTATCTTTTATTGACGCTTGAAAAAGCCATGTATCTTGCAAAACCATAGAAAATAATTGATGAACATTTTCTCTTTTTAAATTTTTTGTATTAACACCATCAATTAAAATTTCTCCATCATCAATTTCATAAAAACGCATTAATAAATTAACTAATGTTGTTTTACCCGCTCCTGTTGGTCCAACAATCGCAACCTTTTGGCCTGCTTTAATTTTTGCTGAAAAGTTCTTTATAATAGTTTTATCTTTTGAATATCCAAATTTAACATTTTTGAATTCAACATTTCCATGAACTTCTTCTGGATTAAGAACTAAGATTTTTTGAGATTCATCTTCTAACTCTTTTTCATTTAAAAACTCAAATATTCTACCACTTGCAGCACTTGCGGATTGTAAACTTGTTAAACTTTGCGCAATTTGAGAAAGTGGTTGCATGAAAAGTCTAACATAAATCATAAAAGAAACAACAACACCAAAAGTTATCATTCCATTAATAGAAAGTAAAACACCAACAACACAAACAACAAGATAGCCAAGATTACCCATAAAATTCATTAAAGGCATCATAAGGCCAGATAAAAACTGTGATTTCCATGCACTTTTATATAATGAGTTATTATGCTTTTCAAAAGTTTCTTTACTTTCATTTGTCGCATTATAAACTTTTATAACATTATGACTAGAATAAACCTCTTCAATATGTCCATTAATAAGCCCTAAACTTTCTTGTTGCATAACAAAATATTTTTGAGATTTGCTCATAATCAATGTTATAATTAAAAATCCTATAATGGTTGCCCCAACAGCAGACAATGCAAGAATCCAATTTGTTACAAACATCATAATTAAAGACCCTAAAAATAAGGCAAGAGATGCAACAATTGTTGTTAAACTACTATTTAAACTCTGACTAACCATATCAACATCGTTAGTTATACGACTCAATACATTCCCATATGTTGTTCCATCAAAATATTTTAAAGGAACTTTATTTATCTTAGAAGATATATCTTTACGCATTTTTTTAGCAAGGCGTGCGGTTACGGTTGCCATAATCCAACCTTCTAAATAAAAAGAAATTGCGTTAACACTATAAATTATAACTAATAATAAAGCAATACTTAAAACTGCACTCATATCAACATTGCCAATTTTCAACCCCTCAGTAACCAAATCAGTTATTTTACCTATTTGTGAAGGTCCTATTAAATTTAATATAGCACCAAACATTGCTAAAACCATGGCAACTAAAAAAGTTACCGAATATTTTTTACTATATTTAACTAAACTACCCAATGACTTAAAGGCAGTTTTATCAAATTTTACGTTTTGTGGTTTAACTCTCATATTTCACCTGTTTCAATAATTTAATTTTTATTATTTAGATATTAATCTAAATAATATTTTATATAATTAACTTAAAAGTTTATGGTTGACAATTTTTTAAAAGTTCTTTTATTGTATTTATATAAATTAGATTAAATAATATTTATTATTCCTCTAATTCTTCCTTTGATAATTGCGACAAAGCAATTTCCTTATAAACATCACATGTTTTCAAAAGGTCTTTATGCTTTCCAAATCCAACCATTTTACCATTATCTAAAACCATAATTTTATCAGCATTTTTAATAGTCCCAATTCTTTGAGCAACAATAAGACATGTTGAGTTTGATAAATGTTTTGATATTTCTTTACGCAATTTTTTATCCGTTTTATAATCTAAGGCAGAAAATGTGTCGTCAAAAATAAAAATTTCTGGTTTTCTTGCAATAGCCCTAGCGATTGACAATCTTTGTTTTTGCCCTCCTGAAATATTAGTTCCACCTTGAGCAATTGCCGATTTCTCCTTCATTTCCATTTTATTAACAAATTCTAAACTTTGAGAAATCTTTAAAGCCTCATTCATATCCTCACATTTAACTTTTTCACCATTAACATAACCAAGAGATATGTTTGATTCAACAGTTCCAGATAACATCTTCGCTTGTTGAGGAATATAACCCAATTTATTATAAAGGTCTTCTAATGGATAATCTTTAACGTTAATTCCATCTATTAAAACAGCACCTTTTGTACAATCATAAAATCTTGGAATCAAATTTATTAATGTACTTTTTCCACTTCCCGTACTACCAATAAAAGCAACAGTTTCTCCTTTTTCTGCAACGAAAGATATGTCTTGTAAAACATAATTTTCAGCATTAGGATATTTAAAACTAACGTTTACAAACTCAATTTTGCCAGAAACCAATTTTTCTTCTTCGACAGCAAAAACACCTTTTTTTGTTTCAACTATTTCTATTGGCTTTCCATTTTGATAAGGATAATACATTTTTTTTGTATGAGTTTTTATTTTATCTTGATTCTGAACAACATTTGTAGAATTTTGATTATTTTGATTATTTTGATTATGATGCTTATTTTTATTTAATTCATCATGTTCAAAAATTCCCTGATAATTACCATCTTTTATATTAGCATTAGTGTTTAAAACTTCGCTTATACGTCTAGCCGAAACAATTGCACGAGGCAACATAACAAAAACAATTATTAACATCATAAATGCCATAATAACCTGCATAGCATACGCGATAAAAACAACCATATCACCAAAAATAACCGCTGATTGATTATATATTTGCTCAACTTCTTCAACACTGCCAGCATTAATCAAAGTTCCAAGTTGTGCATTAATAAGAAATGCTCCAATCCAATAAATTGCCAAAGTAAGTCCATTCATAATAAGAGTCATAACAGGACTCATAATTGCAAAAGTTCTATTAACAAAAACATTCGTTTTGGTTAAATCGTCATTAGCCTGTTCAAACTTTTTTCCTTCAAAACTTTCCGCATTATATGCCCTAACAACTCTTACACCTGTCAAATTTTCTCTGGCAACACGATTGAGATTATCTGTTTGTGTCTGAATTTTCTTAAATTTAGGAACAACAAATATAATCATGCAAATAATAACTAAAAGTAAAATAGCAACAGCAACAGCAGTTGCAACAGACCACTCCCAACTTTTCCCCAAAATAGTTATAATAGCCCAAGTTGCTAAGATAGGTGCTTTAATAATAACTTGAAGACCAATTGCAACAAAATTTTGAACTTGGGTTATATCGTTTGTTGAACGAGTTATTAAACTAGCAGTTGAAAATTTATTAATTTCGCCAAGCGAAAAGGAATTGATTTTATTAAAAACGCAACTTCTAATACGTTTCGCCAAAGTTGCCGCTATTTTAGCAGAAAAAAAACCAGTTGCAATAGCAAGAATTGCACTACCAACAGCACAAGCAATCATTAATCCACCACTAACCCAAACATTTTCCATAGTGATGGTTCCATTTGTTAATTTTTCTGTTATTTCAGACATATAATTTGGAAGTTTTAAATCAAGCCACACTTGCCCAACTATAAAGACAATACTGATTCCAAAAAATATCCATTCTTTTAATCCAAGTTTTTTTAATAATTTTAACATAAAAATTACCTCTAAAATTTAATTTTAATACACTAACTAAAAAATATTATTTAATAACAAAAACTTTATTGTGTTTATGAAAGATAAATATATGAATAAATAAACATGTAAACAATTTAAACATGATTTAAAATGAACAATGAAGAAAGTATGAATAAATTTTAAAATAAAAATCAAAAAACAAATGTTTATTTGTAAAACACAATGTTAACCTTCATATTAAAAATCTCATACCACTACATATACAAAATAACTTTATAATAAAACAAAAATTAATTTTAAATTATTTATTTTTATTTTAAAATAAAATCTTAGTTAAAGTTTTATCATATTTATTTACAAAAATTATAAATAAATCAATAAAATATCATAATAAATTTGTATTATACCATAAAAATATACTGTTTGTCAAATTTATTTTTAATTCACCAACACTTTTAAAATCACCACTTAATTATATATGATAATTTATATTTTATATTACACAATTTTTCGATATTGACTTTAAAAATTCATTGTGATATATTGAATCTATAATTTTTAAGGTTTTTATATTCTTTACTATAAATGAATTTTATGATAAATAAGTTAAATATAATTTAAAAATTATAAACATTATTTTGATAGATTTAAAGCCTATAAAACATTATTCAAAGGAATTTTATAACATGCAAAAAACAATGAAAACATTATATAAAAAATATTATATTGATAATAAAACAAGTTGTTTAGTTAACTTAAATCAAACAACAGAACATTTTGTTACATGGGTTAATCAGCAAAAAAATAATAATGATAGTTTAAAAGATGTAGTAAAAACTTATTTAGCAAATACACTTTTAAATGGCCAATTTATATCAACCATATTAAGACGAATGAAAATTCCATCATATTATTCATATTTGTTTACAGATGACAAAATTTTTACAAACATTAACAATATCAATGAATTAAAAAATTTTTTTCTTTTTGATAATGATGAATGTGTTAAAATTGCTCATGATTTTTTTTGTCAATGGATAGATAACTTTTATTTCAATGATTACATTACTAAAACAACACCTTGCAATCATTTCACAGAATGTTCAATAACAACCACACACAGACCAGCACTCCACGCTGATTTTCTTCAAAATATATTTATTTTTATGGTGAATAACCCTTCCATTTTTACAGTTAAAGACATTGAAAATTTTATTAATAAATTTGTTGAAAATTTACAAGATAGACTTCATCATCAAAAATTAGGAACATATTGGTATGAAATGTCAATTTTATGCGAAATGGCCAAATATTTAAGATACTATAATCTTTCATGTGAAAATATAAAAAACTATGTTGAAAACACTGTATATGCAAAAGATACAGGCAATTATTATGGTAATAATCAAAAAAATTATTTTATAAAAATAAATAGAAATTCTTTACAAAATCATCTTTATGAACTGAATAAAAATAAATTAATCCACATTATAAAAGTGCAAGACCCTCATTTCATTTTACCAAATGGATTGTTTTATAGAAAATACAAAATTTCTAAAAAGAAAAAATTTACAACTTTAAAACAACTTAAATCTTTCTTTGGTTTACAACAAAATTTAAATACAGAGCAACAAGAACAAAATAAATAAACTAACACTTTAAATATTTCAAATGTTAAAATAAAAAGTATAAAAATCATTTTTTCAAAATATAACCATAAATTTTTTTGGTTAAAAATAAAAAATGATTTTTTATTTTTATATACTTATTTCTTTTTTAATTTTTATTTTGTTTTTTTTGGTTATCAATATTTATATTTTTTTATATTATTACATTATCCCACTTTGTATTGTATTGCTTGTATTTTATATTGTATTATTTATATATTAAATTTATTATCAAAAAAATTTTTTATAAATATTGTATTTTTAATTAAATTGGTTTACAATATATCTTATGAAATATTTAAACGAAATTTTAAATCAAAAATTAAAAAATTTACCTAATGATAGTGGTGTTTATGTCATGCGAGACATAAGCGGGAATATTATTTATGTTGGCAAAGCAAAAAATTTAAAAAATCGTATAAGTCAATATTTTAATAAAAAAAACACATCTAATAGTTATAGTTTTAAAGTTAAAGCAATGGTTGATAAGATATACGACTTAGACTACTTCATAACTTTAAATGAAATTGATGCTCTTGCCCTTGAAAATAATCTTATAAAAAAATATCAACCCTTTTACAACATTTTATTAAAAGATGGAAAATCTTTTCCCTATATTAAATTAAATCAACAAAAAAAATATCCTTATTTGGAAGTTGTTAGAAAAGTTGTTAATGATGGTGCCAAATATTTTGGCCCTTACATTTCCGGAATAAGTGCTTACGAAATATTAAATATTATAACAACAGCCTTTCCAATAAGAACTTGCTCTTTAAATATTGACAACACAAAAAAATATAATAGAGAATGCTTAAACTTCTCTCTTGGCATTTGTAGTGCACCTTGTACGCATAAAATAACTGAAGAAGATTATCAAAAAATTATTCAAAAAGTTATAGATTTTTTGAACGGCAATGACCATGAAGTTGAAAAAATTTTAAAAGACAAAATGCAAAAGGAAGCAACCTTAGAAAACTTTGAACAAGCACTAATTCTTAGAGAAAGATTAAAAATGATATCTCGTCTTAAAGATAGAGTTGTTACAGAAGTTCCTAAAAATTTAGATATAGACGTCTTTGCTTATTCAACCAATAATATAAGCGGTGCTATAAGTTTTGTTATAGTTAGAGGAGGAAAAATATTAGGAGTTCAAAATATAACAACTATAGATGCGTCATTAGAGGAAACAGACATTTTATCATCTTTTATTTTTCAATATTATCAAAATGCAAAAATACCAGATTTAATTTTAGTTAGCCATGATATAAATGATTCTAATAATATAAAAGAATATTTAATAAATATTAAAGGAAAAAATGTTGAAATAAAAACTGCTCAAAAAGGATATAAGAAAAAACTTATAGATATGGCAACACAAAATGCTAACGAATACTTAACAAGAGCAAACATTCAAGAAAAAAACAAATACGAAAAAACATTGGGTGCACTACAAAATTTAAAAATTCATTTACATTTAAAAAATCTCCCTAAAAGAATTGAATGTTATGATATTTCAAACACACAAGGAAGCAACAGTGTTGGTAGTATGGTTGTTTTTATTAATGGAGAAAAAGCAACTAAACATTATAGAAAATTTAAAATTAAAACAATAATTGGCCCTAATGATTTTGAAAGTTTAAAAGAAGTTATCAATAGAAGATTAGCGGAACTGGATAAAGGTGTTGATGAAAGTTTTTCACAAAAACCTGATTTAATAGTTATAGATGGCGGAAAAGGTCAACTTTCAAAAACATCAACTCTTTTATTTGAACATCGAAAAGATATTGAAATAATTTCTCTGGCTAAAAAATTTGAAGAAGTTTATAAGCCGAATCAATCAATGCCCATAATGTTAAAAAGAGGAAGTGTCGAATTAAAACTTCTTCAAAACATAAGAGATGAAGCACACAGATTTGCTATAACATTTCATAGAAATTTAAGGCAAAAATCTGCTTTAAGTAGTCCACTTGATAATATAAAAGGAATAGGAAAAGTAAAGAAAAATGAACTTATAAAACATTTTAAAACAATAGACCAAATAAAAAAAGCCAAACCAGAAGAACTTATACTGGTTAAAGGCATAGACCCCGTATTAGCACAAAAAATTTATAATTACTTTAATCAAAATTAATTTTGTTAATATAATTACCCTCTAAATCATAGTATTTATAGTTATAAACAATAATAAATATTTAAAATATTTTTATAAATTAAAATTTAAATTAAATATTTTTAAATTAAAATAGAAAATTTTTAAATATTATTTCTTATTTTTGATAGTCAAAATCTTAATTTTGATTATCTTTTTTTTCGTCGTTATTTGTTGAAAAATTAGCAACATTTTCTACTTCATTATTTAATTTAATTTCTGAAAATTTTTCAACATTATTTTGCACGGAAGAGATATTTAATTTATTTTGTTTATGTTCTTGAATTATTCCAATTAAAAGTAAAGAGCCAGAAAGAGCAAAACAAAACATAAGAATTATCGACCACAAATCAAAATTAAAAAATGAACCAATAACAAAAATACAATCGAACACAAAAACGGTTATAGTTATTCCCATAATCGCTTTATGATTATTTTTTTTCAATGCAACTAATATTAAACTAGATAAAACAATATTAACAGCAAAAACTATCATTAATAAAAAAACAATAACCATCATTAAAGCTTTTGTCAAAGCAACGGCAAAACCACCAACAAGATTGTTAGGGCTTTCAATTCCAAATAACAAAATATAACCAACTAAACAAACTACAAAAGCAATACCAGAAAAAACTATATTTGTTATTGCCCCACTTAAAAGATAAGTTTTCTTTTTCATTCTACACCACCTTTTAAAATTGAGAAACATTTAAAAAATATTAAGATTATATTACAAAGATTTGATAGTATTTAACTTAAATTTTTATAAAAAATTTACTAATACATAAACTTTTATTATTTAATGTTCTTTTTTTATAAAAAATTAACTTATATAATAAAATTATTTTAATCAAAAAATATTTTCTAAGTTATAAATTTATTGTTGGCTTTGCTGTTAAATTGAGATTTGCTATACCAATATTATCTTTTATTTGAAAGTATCCCGCACTTGCAATCATTCCAGCATTATCAGTACATAAATCAAGATTTGGATAAAAAATTTCAATATTTTCTTGTTTTTGTATTTCATCAAATTTTTTTCTTAAACCACTATTAGCACCAACTCCCCCAGCAATAACAAGTTTATTCAAATTAAAAGTTTTACATGCCCGTAAAGATTTAGAAGTTAATTCATCAATAACAAATTTTTGAAAACTAGCACATATATCTTTTTTTTGTTTTTCATTTAAATCTTGTTTTAAACTTTGTTTTAATTTGTGAACATAATTTATAACTGCAGTTTTTATGCCACTAAATGAAAAATCAAATGATGATTTTAAAGAATTGTTTTTTATAAATTGAATATTAGCCTCACCTTGCCTTGCCAATTTATCAACTTCAACCCCTCCAGGATAACCGAGCCCTAAAACTCTAGCAACTTTGTCAAAAGCCTCTCCTGTTGCATCATCAATTGTTGTTCCAATTAATTTATGAGAAGTGTAGGAATCAATTTTTAAAATAGCGGTATGTCCCCCACTAACCATTAAACATAAAAAAGGAGGTTTTAATTTTTGATGAGAAAGATAATTTGCACAAATATGTCCTTCAACATGACTAACTGCTATTAAAGGAACTTGAAGAGCATAAGCCAAAGATTTAGCGAAATTAATACCAACCAAAAGAGCCCCAATCAAACCCGCCCCATAAGTAACAGCAACTGCATCAATAGATGACAAATCACATTTTGCAACATCAAGAGCCTCTTTCAAAACTTTATCTATAACTAAAATATGATTTCTTGAAGCGACCTCAGGAACAACTCCGCCAAATTTTTTATGTATGGGAATTTGAGTTGCAATAATATTACTTAGAATTTGACGACCATTTTTAACAATACTTACACTTGTTTCATCGCAACTTGATTCAACACCCAAAATCAAAACATCTTCATTATTTTTAATTTTATTTTGAATTTGCTCTAATTTTTTTTTGCTTAAAAAACAATAATTGTTCTCATTCATAATAATAAAAGCCTTTTATCAAAAATTATAATAATTTATAAAATATTATAGCATAATACAAATTTGAAAACAACTTTATAAATCATATATTTTTAATAAAAATTTATTTTTTTATATTTTTTTGTTTTATTACTTAAATATTTATTATAAATATCATTAAAAAATTTTATTAAAATCAGTTTAACAATAGAAAAAATTTTTTCATATTAAAATAATATGATAGAAATAAGTGTTTGTTTGATTGTTAAAAATGAAGAAAAAAATTTATCAAATTGTTTAAATAGTGTTTTAAGTTTTGCCGACGAAATTATCATTGCCGACACAGGTTCAACAGATAAAACAATTGAAATTGCAAAAAACTACACTAACAAAGTTTATAAAATTTGGTGGCAAAATGATTTTTCAAAAGCAAGAAACTACACATTTAATAAAGCAAAAAAAGATTTTATTTTATGGTTAGATGCCGATGACATAATAACAGAAGATAATCAAAAAAAAATAATAGAATTAAAATCAACCTTAACAACAAAAACAGATATGGTTTTAATGAAATATGTTAACGCAATTAATGAAAATGGTGAGGCAACATCTTTTTTTTACAGAGAACGATTAATCAAAAATTCACCAAATCTTAGATGGATAGGTTTTCTTCATGAAGTTATACCAATTCAAGGAAATTTTATTTTTAAAGACATTACTATCAATCATAATAAGGATAAAAATAAACCCTACACAAAGCGAAATTTAAATATATATAGATTGGCATTAAAAGAAGGAAGAATTTTTACAAACAGAGATTACTATTATTATGGCAGAGAACTTTATTATCATAAATTTTATAAAAAATCTATATCAATCTTAAAAAAATTTGTTAATGAAGAAAAAAATAATATGGCTGATGTTTTTGAAGCAAATTTAATTATTGGTGAATGCTATACTTTTCAAAAAAACTACCCCAAAGCCTTATATTTTTATTTTGAAAATTTAAAAAATTTTATACCTTCATCTAAATTATTTTGCAAAATAGGTGATGTGTTTTTTTACCAAAATCTACTACAACAAGCAATTTATTGGTATAAACTGGCAATAAGCAACGCTAATTCATCATCTCATATTTTTATAGATAAAGATTTTGAAACATTAATTCCCTATTTACAACTTTGCGTTTGTTCATATCAAAACGGCGATTTAATTTCTGCAAAAAATTATAATTTATTAGCAGAAAAATCTTCTCCTAATCACCCTTCTGTTATTCACAACAAAAAACTTTTTGAAAATTTGAAAATATAAAATAAAAAAATTATAATTTAATTAAATTAAAATATTTATAAATAATCAAATAATTAATCAAAAATAAAATATAACATAATATTATTTGTATTAAACACCAACATATCTTTAAATAAAATAAAAATTAAATAATTATAAAAATTTTTATTTTTTATTATAAATATACTTAAAATTGGTAAAAAATAAAAACATTATTTTATATTTATAAAGTTATTAGATAAATATCTAAATAACAAATATAATAAAATATAATAAAATATAATGAAATATAATGAAACAAAATAAAATAAATAAAATAAAATAAAATAAAATAAAGTAAAAAGCAAAAAAAATAAAAAACAATAAAATTTATTGTTTTTAATATGTAGGGCAAAATGCCCTTTTTTTAAATTAATCTATTTAAAGTTAAAAAAGCGTTAACCGAATCAGCCGGCAAAGTAAATGAACCAACTCCTGTATTTGTTATTCCAACAACATTTCCAGACGTTAGATTTAAAATTATATCATTACTTCTTTCCTGATTTGCTTGTGTTATAGCCAATTCACTATTAGGAACTTCCGCTCCATCAACTGCTAACGCAAAATTACCTGTTGCACTGCTAGAAATAACACCATAAGAAATTTTATAAGGTGCTGTTATATTAACCGTGAAACCTGTGTTGCCAGCATTTGGTGTTACATTTGATGATGCATTGTTAACAGCAAGCGCAATTTCAGAACCATTAGCAACAGTTTGTTGAGTATTTGAAACAAAACTGCCATAAGCATTGGCTAATGTTATTCCACTTGCTCCTGTTGCCCCAGTTGCCCCCGTTGCACCAGTTGGACCAGTTGGACCTTGAAAGCCTTGAAAACCACGAGGACCTTGTGCAACAACATTTCGGCAACTACTACACATATTAACGCAATTTCCCGCGCAAATATAATTACAAGACATAATTTTTCTCCTTTTTGAAGTTTTAACTTCATTTCATTTTATGAAATTATAAGAAAAATAGTGTAATTAAAAAAATTAAAAAATGAATTTATTTATGTATTAAAATTATTATATATCAATCAACATAAAAACATAAAAAAACAAAAAAATAAAAAATTTTTTCCAAAAAAGGTTTAGAGGTTTAAAAATATTATAATAAAAATTTATACATAAAATAATTAATAAAAAAAAGTAAAGTTAAAAAAAATATTTACTTAAAAAAAATTTACCCTAAATTATCGATATATCAAATTTTAATTAAAAATTGTTAAAAAAAACAATTAATTTTAATTATCATATTAGATACATAAAATTAACTGTTCATTTTATAATAAATTATTTAACAATTTCAAAATAAGCTTGCGGATGGTCACACACTGGACAAACTTCTGGTGCATTTTTCCCAACATGAATATGCCCACAATTACGACATTTCCAAACAACAACATCATCAGCAACAAAAACTTTGCCTTCATTCAAATTCTTCGCAAGCATACGATATCTTTTTTCATGTTCTTCTTCTATTTTTGCGACACCTTCAAATTTTTCTGCAATATCATCAAAACCCTCTTCACGAGCTTCTTTTGCCATTCTTTTATACATATCAGTCCATTCTGAATTCTCTCCATCTGCGGCATCTAAAAGATTATCATAAGTTGCAGGAACTGCGCCACCCTTTAAAATCTTGAACCACATTTTTGCATGTTCTTTTTCGTTATTTGCAGTTTCTTCAAAAATAGAAGCAATTTGCTCAAACCCATCTTTTTTTGCTTTTGATGCATAGTAGGAATATTTATTTCTTGCCTGACTTTCACCTGCAAAAGCTTCCCATAAATTTTTTTCTGTTTTAGAGCCTTTAAGTTCCATATTAATTCTCCTTTTAATAATAAACAAAATGTTACAAGTGAATAATACATTAAAAACAAAAAAAAATCAATTAAATATATAAGATTTTTATAATTTTTTGACAATTAAAGTTTTGTATGATATAATATTTTTAGTTTTTAAATGTTAATAAATTGATTTTAACTTATTAAAAAATAATTTAGTAAAAGTAATATATAAAGATTTTTTAAAAAATTTTCAAACAAAAATTTTAGCAACAATATTTTTTTAAATAAACAGTTTCTTTCCATTTATTTAATATATTACGTGTGAGGAAAAAATGAATATGAATTTACAAACTGTCATTTCAACTTCAAATAATAGTATAAATAATCATATAAAAAATAATAAACAAGAATCTTTTGAAGAAAAAGAAATAGATTATAATATTTTTAATGCTCTTAATTTATGTAATCCTGCTCTTGGACTTGCTTACCAAACCAGAGGTTTTAATCCTTTTAATAACCATTTTAATTTTTGTCCAGAATATGTTGAACGAATGCTTAGAATTTCTAAAAACAAAAATGTTGTTGTCGCAGAAAAATTTTTAGAACGAGGAAATAAAGAAGTTGCGGATTTATTTTTTATGGCATTAAATAACACAAAATCTTTAATTGCTAGCATACAAATGATGAAACCAAATAAAGAGGATAATGCACGTTTTCAAGATTTTTTAATTTTTTTAAAAAATCGTGCAGAATTGTTGGAACAAAATATAATTTTATTGAAAAACGAAAACCAAGATTCTTTTAAACTTTATCAAGATTTAGTATCAATAGATTTAGAATACAGCAATTTAATAAAAGATACTTTTTATGATAGATTTAATCGTGATTTAATAATAATGAATTTTTTAGAATATTACAACTTAGGGAAAAAGAAAAAAACTTTGGCACAACAAATAGAAGAAGAAATTTTATCTAAAATTTTTTTATTTGAACCAAGAAAAAAGAAAAATAAAGAATTAAATGTGGCAAATAATTATCAAGACAAAAAATTAAGTAACGATAACACACCAACAGATGATAAAGCAAAAGATGATTTAATAAAATTTTCTCAAAAATCTAGTAATAATTCTAATTTATTGACAAAAAATTCTTCTAAAACTATGCAACCAATCAATTCCAACAACTCCAATTCTTCACAAATCAAAAAAACATCAACTTCTGAAAAAATTAATAATAAAGAACAAGAATTAACTTTTTAAAAAATTTGGTAATTTTGAAATAAAACAATACTTATTAAATTAAACTTACATTAACCATAAAATATTTAATAAATTATAAGCGAATAAAAATTTTAAAGAATTAATCATAGAAAATTATAATACTATTTATTAAACTTCAAGTTTAAAGTTAGAAAAAATTAAAAATAAAAAAATAAAAGATTAAATAGGTATTAGAATGGAATATAACAATAAACAAAAATCTGAAATTCAACAAACAAATATTAAAACAAAAATAAATAGGGAATTGGAAACAATAATAAACCCTGAAATTTTAAAATATTTGTTAACTTTTTCAACTATTTCTTCTCAATACGGACAAAAGAGATATAAAAACTTTTTAAACACTTATATAAAATTAAAATTTCAAGAATTAAATTTAAAAATTTTCAAATTTAAATTTGACAATACATATAATAACGCAATATTTTATAATGATGAAATATCTTTTGTTTTAAATAGTTCACTATTTGAAAAACCAAAAAGTTTGAATGAACTTATAATAATATTATTTAAATTAGAAAAAATTATATATAAACTAAAACAAATAGAAACAATTGGTTTATATGAAAAATTAACAAATCCTAATGGCTATTTTATTGAGAAAGATTATAGTAATTATGATTTTCTACTATTTGACTATTCTTTCCAAGAATTCCATAAAGATATTTCCAAATTTTTTGAATACAAGAAAAATTATAATAATTCTGAAATAGAAGAAATTCACTATGCAAAAAATCAATTAAAACTACTTTATCAATATTTAACAACACATCATCATTTGTTAAAAAATGAAAAAGGGATAATTGACTTACAAAATGAAAAAAATTATGATAATTTGATTAAAATTTTAGAATTACAACAAAAAAATTGTAACGAGTACTTTTTTGATTTTAATAAAAAAGAATTTGATGAAGCGTGTTACACAACTAAATGTATGTTTGAAAATATTTTAAGCGTTGTTTTTAATGATGGTTTTTGTCTTAACAGTCTAATTCCAAGCGCACCAACAGAAGAAACGATGTTTGTTTTAGCCGAGTTATTAAATATAAAAGAATTATATAATGAAAAATATGCAAATTTTATTTTACATGAAGCCAACAAAATTGGTTCTTATAGAATTGCTATAAATATTTTAAACAACAAAAATTACAACACTCAACCACATCAACTACAAGAGGTTATTGAATATTATATAGACTCTCATACTGAAGGTGACTTATTTGAACTTTGTAAATATGCTCCTAATATAGACCAAAAATATTTAAAAAAATTAATAATTGACGAATATAATATGATAACAAAAATGATAAATATTTTTGATGTAAACAACAAATCAGCCATAACAAAAAAATATAAAAAAAAGAAAAAAATAAATAAAAAATCATTTAATAATGAATTAAATTTGGAAATATAAAAAAGTTAAATTTAAAGTATAAATTAAAAAATTTATGCTTTTCATTAATGAATAAACAACATTTATCAAAACATAAAATAAAATAAAATAAAATAAAATAAAATAAGAAAATAAGAAAATAATGAATAATAAAAATAAGAAAATAATGAATAAGAAAATAAGATATTATGATAAAATAAAAAATTGTGCAATATTGCACAATTTTTTATTTTAAATTATTCTATTAAAATCTAATCAATCCACTATAATTAGTTCCATCGGCCTCTGTTACAAAAACACTAAATCCTATTAAATCATTAGTATTATTGGCGTCAAATATATAATAAATTTCACTTATAGTATTGTCAGCATTTGTACTTACAACTTTAACTTTAACAAAAGCAATTTCATCGAGAGCAACATAATATTTCAAATCATCAAAAAGAGATTTTTCAGCAATATTAATACTCAACATATCTATAATTAAAGAAGTTATCTTTTCATCAACTAAATAAGGTATTTCTTGTTGGTCTCGCTTTATTTTGTAGGTATTATTCAAATCTGAAACATCAACGCCACCACTTATTTCATAATTATATAAACCATCGGTAAGAATAGTGTTAGTTGTAAAAGAAGAAAAATTAACTGTATCATCATAAGTATTTTCAATCGTACCTGTCAAAGACAAGTCTCTTGTTGAATCTTTGTAATTTAATTGTATAGTTGCTGTATAATTTTCTGCAATTTCTTTTATTTTAGTATTTCTCCAAGAATTCAAATAACGCAAATACTCAGGATTAGGTATTAAATTAGCATCTTCATCAATGTTTACTAATTTATAACTTCCATTAGTATCCAATATTATCCAATAAGCGTAAAGAGTTAAATCATTACTTTCATCAATACTATAAATCCATTCACCTTCGCTTGAAGTGTAACCTGCAACATCTTTAACAAGACTTAAATTTTCGTCAACAAGAACAGTATAAGGATTATCTTTTATATAAGTAAAACCAGCAAAAACATATCCCACTCTATTGGTTATTAAAGTGTTGGTCAAAAATTTAGTTTCACCATAATCAATAATAATTTTAACTGTTTCAACATTTTCATAGTTATAATCAAAAGTTATCTCTGTTGAATGAACTTCCCAATGTGGATACAATTTAGGCAAATTGTAAGTTCCAATCCAAATATATTTGCCAGTTGTTTCATCTAATTGTGTATATAATCCACCATTGTTATAATTCAAAAGTTCACCATTTGCATCTACAACCTTATTTCCACCAAAATCTCTAAAACCATTAAAAGTATATCCTGTTCTAGTTGGTTTTTCAAAATTTTTAAATGTTGATGTTTTAAATGTTATTGATATTGATTCCGGACCACTTCCACCATAAGTGTAATCAATATTCAAAGAGAAATCTTTTGGAGTATAGTAAGCATATAAGTCAAAATCATTATTTCCAACACCATTTTCAACGCTATAAATCCAATTTGAATCTTTATCAGTCAAGTTTGCAACATTTGGAAGTAAATTACCTTCCTCATCCGTAACCTTAATTCCATTTCCATTATTTTCTGTAAAGTAGCCCATAAAATTATAGCCAGTATTAGTTGTTGTAATAGTTATTTTACTATTAACACCATACTCAATATTTTGATTCCAAATAGTTTCAACTTCATTATTTGATGAATAAATTATATGCAAAGACAAATTAGTTAAATTTGGAGTAAATATAGGATAAAGAATTAAACTTTCATTTTCATAAACCCAAGCCCCATTACTATAATATTGATAAAATATATAATCATTATTAAATGTATAATCTGCGTTTAATAAAACTTCATCAATTTCTGCGTCAGGGTTGAGTGCATAACCAACCAATTGATAATTTGGTTTAGAAGCAAGAGCAAAATTTGTTTCATTGAAAGAAGAATTATTATATTCAATTGAAATTTGTTGTGTATTTAAAGAAACATTCGAATCATTTGTTTGAAAAGATATAATAGTTGTTTTAGGTTCATAGAGTGCTACTAATTGCAATTTATAAGAATTTTCAATAGCAGACAAATCTTTAATCCAAACACCATCTTCAATAAAATCAGTCAAATTGTAAACATAAACCATATCTCCGTTATTGTTTATATTAATTATTGTTTCATAATTACCATTTTCTAATCTTACCTGCAATCCAATAAAATTGTAACCTTTTATATTGCCAGAATTAAGTAATCCAGAAATATTTTGAGGTGTAATTTTTGAACTATTATAAACAACATTAATTGTTGCGAAGAAAGAAGATAAATCTTTATCTTTATATAACGCTAATGTATAAGTTTGAGGTTGCCATAATGGTTCAAGAATAATTTCTGTATTAGTATTAACACTATGAATCCATTCTGAATATTGATAGTAGCCTTCTAAACTGACAAGAGAAATACTTCTAGAACTTATGTCACGAATTTGAATTAATTTATTTTCTGTTCCTTTAATTTTAAAACCAATTAAATCATAACCATTTAAAGTTGGCAAAACATAATCTGTTGGCAATTCAATATAATTAACGTAACCATATTTAATTGTTATATATTCATTGTTATCATCAATTAAATCATCATCTGGTAATATTAATTTTGAAGAATAGGAATCACCTTTTACATATAATGATAAACTGTTAACATCGTTAACCCATTCACCATTTTCATTTGTGTATTGAACGGAATCATAAAAAACATTTTTAACAAAATTACCTTGTGAATCTATTAATTTTATCGTACACTGCTCATCAAGATAAATTCCTTCTAAAAATTTACCTTGTGAAGTTTCAAAATTATTAACTTTGTTTTGATTTTTAAATATTTCTATTTCATTACTATCAAATGTAAAAGATAAGTAGTAAGAATCATTTAAAATATTATACGCATCATTTAAATTATAAGTTGATAAAGTTTTAGGCGTGAACATAGAATAAATATTCAACTCAACACTCTCGCCCGCATCGTCAAAATACTTCCAAAGAAAAGAGCCATTTTCTAATTTATTATAATATTTTGAAGTTTCTTGAGTTTCTTCAACTATATTATAATCTTTGTCCATAATTTGTTGAGTGTACTCTTCATCAAAATATAAACCAACAAAATCGTAACCTTTTTTATCTTCAATACCAATATTTAAATAAGATGGATTATATGAAATATTATATAATAAATCTAAATTATAAAAATTATTATTTACAAAAATCAAATTTGTTTCTTTAGGAATAAAAACAGACCATAAACATATTTCTTGATTTGAATTTCCATCGAAAAGCCAATTCGCATCACCATTTGTATAAGTTTTATTATCATAAACAACATTTGGCAAAAACTCTTTATTGTTATCCAATAAGGTTGTATTTCCCAAATCAAATATATCTAAAACAACACAATCAAAAATATACCCTGGAATACTTGTATTAATTTGAGAAACATCAAATTGAGAATATGAAACATCAAAGGTTATAGATTCACCAATAACAGAATTACTTTGGGTAACTTGAAATAAAGATACTTGATATGTTTTCTCAATCCACTTTGCATAAAAAGTAGAATTTGCATTAATAATTGTTTCTGATGTAATTAAAGAATTTTCATCAAAATTGGAAGAACTATACCAACCATGAAATTCATATCCAACTTTTTCAGGATAAACATTATCTAATATATTGTTTACTTTTTCACCTTCTTTTAAATTAAAAGAAGTTTCCATGTTAATTGTTCCACCATTTAATTCAAGAGTAACAACAACATTTTTTGGAGTTGAATTTTCTTCTCCGCATGCTGTTATTAAAAATGTGCAAGGAACAAACATAAAAATTGCGAACAAAAAAATTAAAAATTTTCTTTTTTTCATAAATCCTCCTTGATCCCTCTTATTTATATAAATTACAAACAAAAAAGGTTACCTTTTAAAAAAATTATTTAATAAATATGTAACTATGGTTAGTATATCACATACTTTAAAAAAAATAAAGAAAAATAAAAGTATTTCTTAAATATTAATAAATTTAATAAAAAAAACATAAATTAAGTAATTTATGTTTTTTAAACTAGATAATAATCAAATAAAAATCTTAACTTCGCTAAAATTAATATAAATAAAGCAAAAACTCAACTTCAAATTTATTAAAAATTAAAATTTATCTTCTTTTTATTTATAATCTTCAATACTATTTAAAAAATCGTAAAAATTCTTTTGAGAAGAATAAGTTGTTAAAGAATAATACTTATCAACTTGTCCTGTTTGAATTGAATGTTTAAAATATATGTTAATTTGTTGATAGCCATCAAATTCACTAACTCCAAAAACAATTTGACTATATTGTTGAGGTTGTTCAATTCCATCAACTATTAAAGATTGAGGATTATTTGAATAATTGAAAGTTATTTTATATTGTTCAAAATTTTCAATTTTATTACCATCAATTAATATTACTTTTGAATTATTAAAGGTTTGACCTGCAAATAAGGCAGATAAATAAGTTCTTGTAAAACTTTTTTCAAATTCATCTATAAGTTGATTATATAAATTTTCATTATCCTCAGTCAAAGTTATTGATTTTTTTTCACTATTCAAAACGGTTATAGTTGTTGGATTAATTATTTCCGGCTTGTAGTTAACCTTAACACAAACCATAACAATAACAGCAACAGCAATAACAAAAATTAAAGTAAAAGCAATTGCAATACCTATTTTCTTTTTCATTCATTAACTCCTTCGTCAGTTGAATTTTTAGAATTTACTTTTGTTTTAGTAGTTTCATTTAACGTTTTAGATTTTTGATTATTAGATTTTTGATTATTAGATTTCCTTACCTTAACATCATCAACACTTTTTTTAGATTTATTATTTGGTGAATGATTATTTTGTATGTTGTTAACATCACTCTTATTAGATTTAATAGAGTTATCAATAAATTTTTCATCTGTTGATTTAATATTATCTTTTAACAAATTAATATTTTTATCTAAAACATCAGCATTGTTATTTTCTTGATGGTCTTTTTGATGTTCTTCAACATTTTCTTCTTTAACATTACTTAATTTTTCTTTACTTTTACCTTTGTTGGTTGTTTTTGATTTTTTTTCTAAATTATTTGATTTTTGTGATGTTGCATTTTCGGAATTTATATCATTTTCAACAACCTCAGAAAAATTATTTATATTAGACTTAAAATCATTTAATTGCTTAACCAACGCATCATGTTCCTCTTGTGAGAGGATACCATGTTTTAAGAAAACCTCACTCGTTTTAACTTTCATTTCAAGTTCTCTAAGTTTACCTTGAACTTCTTTTTCTCGACGACTTTTTTCAGCTTTTTCCTTGCGAACCTTTTCTTTTTCTTCCATTTGAGAAATGATATCTTTAACCTTTTTTCCGTCTAAAAGCATATCAACTTCTTCTTTGTAAATGGTTTCTTTTTCAAGCAACAAACTAGCCATTTCATCAAGTAAGGATTTATTTTCTGTTAAAATTTTCTTTGCTCTTTGATAGTTTTTGTCCAAAATATCTTGAATTTCAGCATCAATATCCGCCGCCATTTTTTCACTATATAAAGCCCTATGTTGATAATCTCTACCTATAAAAACTTCATTATCTGTTCCAAAACTAACAAATCCAAGATGTTTACTCATACCCCACTCTGTAATCATTTTACGAGCAATTTCACTAGCACGCTGAATATCATTAGAAGCACCTGTTGTTACATCTTTAAAAATCAATTCTTCTGCAATTCTACCACCCATTAATTCGGCAATTGTATCATTTAATTTGTTATAAGTTAGATATTTATCGTCATTTATAGGGCGACTCATAGTATAGCCCCCTGCCATACCTCTAGGGATAATAGAAACTTCTTGAACTTCTTCTGTGTGTTTAAGTTTTTTTGCCAAAATTGCATGTCCACTTTCATGATAAGCAGTTATTTTTCTATCACGTTCTGTAACTAGACTGCTTTTCTTTTGTGGTCCCATGATAACCTTGTTAATACCTTCGGTTATGTCTTGCATTAAAATTTTTGGTCTATTGCCACGGGCCGCCAAGATTGCGGCTTCATTAAGCATATTTTCCAAATCCGCACCAGTGAAACCACTAGTAATTCTTGCAAGAGTTTGAAAGTCAACTTCATCGTCAATAGGTTTATTTTTGGCATGAATTCTAATAATACCCTCACGCCCTTTAACATCTGGTGGATGAACATAAACTTGTCTATCAAAACGCCCAGGTCTTAAAAGCGCAGGGTCTAGAACATCCGCACGATTTGTTGCAGCAAGAACAATTATACCTGTGTTTGCTTCAAAACCATCGAGTTCAACTAGCATTTGGTTTAAAGTCTGCTCTCTTTCATCATTACTTCCACCAAGCCCCGCTCCTCTTTGACGCCCAACGGCATCAATTTCATCAATAAAGATAATACAAGGACTATTTCTTTTTGCTTGTTCAAATAAATCACGAACTCTTGCAGCGCCAACACCGACATACATTTCAACAAAATCAGAACCACTTATGGATAAAAAAGGAACATCACTTTCCCCAGCAACTGCTCTTGCTAATAATGTTTTACCAGTTCCAGGAGGGCCAACTAATAAAACACCTTTTGGAATTCTAGCACCTAATTCAGTGAATTTAGAAGGTTGTTTTAAGAATTCAACAATTTCACGAAGTTCTTCTTTTTCTTCTTCAGCCCCAGCAATATCAGCAAATCTAACTTTAATACCCCCAACAGCTCTTGCCCTGCTTTTGCCAAAACTTAAAGCACCATTACCTTTACCTGAAAACATTCTATACATAAAGTAAATGATAGCAATACCCAATCCAATCATAAGAATTGGATAAATATAATCAATGATAGAACCAGTTGGTTGTTCAGAACCATAATAAAGAACTTTGTAATTTTCATTTTCTAACAAAACACTATATTCTTGTGAGTTAAAAGCAATATAAAAATCTGCTTTTTTAGGAAATTCATTTTCACCAACTTTAGAGCCAGCAACATCAGTCAATTTAAAAATAATTTTCGAATTACCAACAACATACCATGATTCTATTTCATTATTTTCAAAATGTTCAACAACTTCATTAAAATAAGTTCTCTTGCCATACGAAGAAGTTCCAGTAAATGAAAAAATAATCAAAAAAACCAAAATGGCAACCAGTATCCAATAAAAAAATCTAGTTCCAGACTTACCTTTATTATTCAATTTATACCTCTTTTAAATTTTAGTTATCATAAAAATTTTTCAATAATTTATTTTATGTTAAAAACTAATTAATAAATTAGTCTAGTTTTATAGAATTATAAAATAAAATAACGAAAACCGTTAAAGTAGTTTATACAATTTCATAAAAAAAATCAACTGTTTTAAAAAAAAACCAACAATTTTATTTTTTTCGTGCTTTTTTAACACTAGAAGTATTAATTATTATCAAATTTTTTTAATATCAATTCATTAAATTTTATCAAGATTAACACATTATCTTCTTAAATTTGTTATTATGTTATATAAAAAATATAACCAATAATTCAGTTGTTGATATAAATTTTAATTTTTCAATAAATAATTTTTTTCAAGTTTGTTTTGTTATATTTGTTTTGTTATAGTATGTGTACTAAATTATATATATCTATTTATTACTTTTATCACTTACACTCAGTTTTTTATACTTTTCATTATTTATATTCATTATTTATATTCTTTCTATTTTATTTTTATTTATTTTTAACAATATTATTTTTAACTATTTTATTTTAAACTATTTTATTTTTAACAATCCAATTAACTTATTTTAAATTTAAATTTGTAACAAATATACTTTATTTAGATTTGACAAAATTGTTTTTGTTCTATAAATTTTTTATTTATAAAAATATTATAAATATTAAAAACATTAAAAACCAAAAAAAATTAAAATAAAATTAAAAATTAAATTAAAATTCCGCCATTAACATTAAGAATTTGACCAGTTATATAATTTGCTTGTTTAGAAACTAAAAATAAAACAGCATCAGCAACATCTTGAGGACAACCAATTTTTTCAGTTGGAATTTGTTGTTTTATCTCCTCATAAAAATTTTCACCGTATTCGTCATTCATTTGAGTTTTAATAACTCCCGCACTAACTGCATTAACACGAATATTACATAAAGCATATTCTTTTGCCATTGCCTTTGTTAAACCTATAACACCTGCTTTACTTGCCGAATATAACGCCTCATTTGCCCCACCAGTTTGCCCCCAAAAAGAAGATATATTAACAATACAACCACTTTGTTGAGAAATCATAGATTTAAGAGCATACTTACTTGCTAAAAATGTACCTTTAAGATTAATAGAAATGATTTTATCAAAATCCTCTTCTTCACAATCAATTAATAATTTATTTAAAGAAATACCAGCGTTATTTACCAGAACATCAAGATGTCCAAAAATTTTTATAATTGTTTGAAACATCTTTTCAACTTCATTTTTATTTGCAACATCCGCCTTGATAGCCAATGCTTCGCCACCAAAACCAATTATTTCAGCGACAACATTTTCCGCTAATTTTTGAGAAGAATTATAATTAATAATAACTGTGTAGTTATTTTGCGCAAAAGTTTTAGCAATTTGAGCGCCAATGCCCCTTGAAGCGCCAGTTATTAAAGCAATTTTTTTCATAAAAATCATAAACTCCTTATTATTTATAAAAAGAAAATAAAAAATAACAAAACTAAAAACATTAATGTTTTATCTTTAAACTTTTCAATTTACTGATTAAATTATATTTCATCTAATAGCAAATGATGTGAAATCATGTTAACATAACCAGAGATAAAGTTATATTATCACAAAATACTTTAATATCAAATCATTTTATAAAAATTTATAAAACATTTAAATTTTTTGCATTGACTTTTTTTAAAAATTGTGTATAATATCTTTGATGTTATACAACTACTTGAAACATTTACCACTTATTGTAAGGAGAAATAAATGAGTCAAACATTAAAATTTTTGGAATCTAAAATAAATGGCAAAAAAGCAGTTAATGATAAAAGTTGCTATTACAAAAAAGATGGTATAATGATTATGATAAATTGTGGTGTTGGTGTTTTAGACGCAGTTAAAACAAGTGGCGTTTTAAAAAATGTTAAACAAGTTTATCAAATTTTAACCCATGATAGTCCTGATCATATCCACGATCTTAAAGAATTTTTTGCTTTCGCAAAAGGAGAAACTGGAAACACTCCTATTTTAATAGATAGTATAAGTTTTGATAAAGATATCTTGAAAAAAAGAGGAATAAAGCCAGACATAGACTGTCAAATTTTAGATCCTATAAAAAGTGGTTTTAATTGGATTAATTTCTTAGCAGTTCCACATAAAGACAAAAGTATGTCTTGTCCTGTAGAATTATTTTTAAACAATAAAAAGATTTTATATGCTGGTGAATGTAATAATATACCTTTTAATATTCAAGGATATAATGAATATTATTTTGACTTTGCCGATAAAGAAAGTGAATATTTTTTAGGACCTGATGGTATAAAACGTCTTGCAAAAAAGAATAAAATTAGAAAAAACAGACTTTGGTTAGTTCATTTTATTAGTGAACGTGCTTTAAGAATGGCTCAACATGCGGAAATGCAAGTAGCAAAAGAAGAATTACACAAATTTGATAAAGTTTCTTTAAAAACTAAAAATTTAACTAAAAAACCACAAGTAAAAACCAATATTTCAAAAACAAAAAAAGAAACAACTCAACAGTCCTTACAACAAAATAAAGATTTAAATAAATAATTTTAAAGCGATATCAATTTATCGCTTTTTTTTGGTTATAATAATGTAATAATTAAAACTAAAAGGAGATAAAAATGCTAAGCATTGCAATTGACGGTCCAGCAGGTGTTGGAAAAAGTAATATAACAACTATGTTGTCAAAAAAATTGGGTTGGGGATATTTAGATACAGGTGCACTATATAGAGCATCAACTATATATTTACTAAAACAAAATGTTGATTTAAACAATATAAATGAAGTTATAGAAAAATCTAAAAATATGAAAATAACAATTAGTTATGTTGATGGTTTACAACATACGTTTTTAAATAATGAAGATGTAACAGATTTGTTGCGTAAATCGTTTGTATCAGATAATGTAGCAAAAGTTTCACAAATTCCACAAATAAGAGAAATAATAAAAAAACTTCAAAGAGATATAGCAAGTCAAAATAATATTATTATTGAAGGCAGAGATATTGGAACTGAAATCTTACCAAATTCATTAAATAAATTTTATTTAGACGCAAGCCCACATATAAGAGCAATTAGAAGAGCAAAACAAATAATGGAACAAACAAATAAAAAGATGACAAAATCAGAAATTGAAGATTTAGAAAATCAAATGAAAATTAGAGATGAGATGGATAAAACCCGAAAAATTTCACCACTTAAACAAGCACCAGATGCAATTTATATAGATACATCTAATTTAACACAAGAAGAAGTTTTAAATACAATATGTTCTCTACTTATTTTAAACAAAAATAAAAAAAATTTAAAAAGAACTAAATTAAATAACAACACTTTAACTTTGTAAAATATTTTCATATATTTAATAAAACGTAAATAAAATTTAAATAAAATTTAACAACTATTATTTATAAAAATTATATTAAATGTTTAAAATTAAAAACGTAGTAATGCTTATTCAATAATTTATATATCAATTTTTATTGATTAGTAAAGATAATATTAAATTAACTTAAAAAAATAGATATAATAAAAAACCACCATATTCATGAAGTGAACCTCCTTAAGTTGTCCAACTTTTAGGGTGCACCCCAATCCACTGGTGGTTTTTTATTGTTTTTAATAATTAAAATGTAAAATTTTTTCAATTACAAAATATCATCTATATCACCAATATCTTCTTTGCGAGGACGTCCACCTTTTCTTCGTTGTTCTTTTTTATCGGTATTTGATGAACTTTTTTTCTTGTCCTTTTTCGTCTTGTCTTCCCCACTATTCTCGTCTTTGGTTTCTGTTAAATTATTTTCATCTTTTTTGTTTTTTAATTGATTTTGATATTGTTCAAAAGTTGCAAATTCTTCTTCAAAATTAAAAGGATTATCATTTGTATCACTATTTTCATCTAAATTGAAATCATTTATTAAATCTTTGTCATCTTCACTTGAAACAGATTTGTCTTGATTCTCAGCATTTTTTTCATCATTTACACTATTCAAAAATTCTTTATCAAAATCATTGTTACTATTATCTACTACTGAATAATCATCATTTGAAGATAAATTTTCTGCCTTTTTTTCATCATCAATCAAATTTGTTTCTAACCCTTGCTCTTCGTTGTTTGCATTTTGAGTTACTTCAATTAATTCAGCCGCAACAGGACTTATAATTGTATTATTAGATTTATTTTTTTCATTCTTTTTATTTGGTTTAGAAACTGCAACTTCAACCAATTCTTCCTTTAAATTGTCATTATTTTTTTCATTTTGACTTTCAATATTAGATACTAAATTAATATTATTATCTTCTTTAACATTTGTTAAATTGTCATTTTGTAAATTTGCATCTTTTTCAACAAAGTTATCATTTGCAATATTTTTATTTTCAAGATTTCTACCATTAACAATATTTTTTGCTTCTAAAATAGCGCCTTCATCACCATTCGCTTCTGCTTTAAGTTTAGCGATATTTTCTTCACATTCAGCGATATCATCTTTCAAATCTTGATTAACAGAAGTTAAAATTCTGTAAGTTGTTTCAAGGATAGGATATCTTTCTTTATTAGCCTCCATAACCTCTTCACAATGTTGAACAGAAACTTTAAGACCATCTAACAAGTCTAAATCTTCTGCCAATTTTTTGGCTTTTGCTTCGTCGATTTCCATTATGTTGTTAACACCATAAAGAATAACCTTTTGTTTAGCAACTAACGCTTCTCTTCTACGAAGTTTCTTTTTATCATTATCCAAAGTTTTTCTAACCTTACGAAGAGGTAAAAATTCTCGTTTATTTGCTTTAAGTTCTTTTTCATTTGCTTTAAGTCTAGCTTTTAAAACTTCAAGACGAGCCTCATACTCTTCTAAACTTAACAAAGGAGTTTTAGCAATTTCTTTTTCCTTTTGAATTTCCTCTTCTGCAGATTTATAAAGTTGTTCTAATTGTTCTTTTTCATTTTCTAATTTTTCTTTATTATTTTCTGCTTCAAGACGTAAGCGTTCGTATTCATTTTTTTGATTTGCAAGTTCTTGACGAAGTTTTTCAATTTCTTCTTGCATTTTAGCGTTCAATTCTGCTTGTTTAACTGCATTATCATCACTAACAACGTTAATCATATTAACAGGGTTTTCATCTTGAGAAATTTGAACATAATCATAATTAGTTGCAGTTTGAATATCATTTTTAGTTGTCTTTTCAGCAACAACAAGAGGTTCAGCTAATTTGTCTGTTTCTTCAATATGTTCATTAATTTCTGTAATTTCTTTTTGAGTTTCCTCATCACCAAAATTAAAATCGAAATCATCACTAAAATTAAAATCTTGTTCATTAAACAAATTATCTAAATCAGGGTCGCTATCGTTTTCATTACTTTTTTCATTAGAAACAACAACTTCATTATTATTGCTTATAAAATTAGTTGAATCATCATCAAACCCTAAATGACGTCTTTCATTTATAGCCTCTTCATAATTAACAGCAGTTGGTTCAGATTGTTGATTAATATTTTCAGTTTCTGGTTCAGGAACAAAAGCTGTAACAGTTCCCATATCGTTAGAATTGTTTTTAGTTTTTGAATACTCTTCATAAGAAGAATAATTAATTTCCTTGTTATCACTATCATCTGTATTAGTTAACTGTTTATAATGTTCTTCATTTTGTTTTTGTCTACGAGGTTCTAAAACAGAGAGCAACAAATCACCAAGAAAAAATATTATAAAAGCAGCGGCAACGATGATACCAATAATAGCTAAAACATTTAAAAGTGCTTCCAAAAAATCCATAATTATGTACTCCTATCTACTATGTATAAATTTTAAAAATTTGTAAGCGTAATTTCACTTGTTCTCTATTTTATCACAAAATAATTAAATAATCAATACCCAACTTTTAAAAAATTAAAAAAAGTTAAAAAAAACATGCAAAAACAATAAAAATTAGTTAAAATTTTGTGTAAATTTTAAAAATTTCTTATTTTTTTGTTATTTTATAAATTTTAAATACTTAAATTTTTAATAAAACAAATAAAAAAATAAAAAATAAAAATCAACCAGCAATAAAGTATCCAATTTTTAGTTTATAAAAATTTTTAAAGTGTAAAATTGAAATGTCTAAATTCATATTTTATTATATTCACTATCATTAAATATATTTATAATTCAATGTTCAACATACTTTTGCAAAATAAAAGTAATATTATTTTAATAAATAATTATATATAGGTTATATATAATTTTTATTGTATATTATATAAATTTTTTTATCATAATTATATATTATATAAAATTTTTTATTATAGTTATATAAAGTTTTTACCATAAAGTTCTTATCATAAAGTTTTTATAAAAAGTTTTTACTATAAGTTTTTACTATAAGTTTTTAATATAAAGTTTTTAATATAAAGTTTCTAATATAAAGTTCTTATTGTCTATATATTTGTCAACATACATTTGTCTATATGTGTTTGCTAATATAAAGTATATAAGAGTTAGTAATAAAACAAGATTAAAACTTATATTTCTTTTATTTAAAATTAAACTTATAAGTTAAGCAAAAAAACGTTAAAAATAATTAAAAAAGTAATCATTAAAGTAATCGTTAAAGTAATTATTAAAGATTATAAAGAATATAACATCAAGATTAAAAGTCAAGATTGATATATCAAAAAAAATTTTGTAAATAACCTTAATCTCATTAACAATAAAATAAATTAAAAATAAAAAAACACCTCCAAGGTGTTAATTGGTGATCCCGAGGGGAATTGAACCCCTGATTCCGCCGTGAAAGGGCGACGTCTTGACCTCTTGACCACGGGACCAAAAAAATCTTTAATTAGGAAACAAAAATTGTTTCAATAACCAAACAACTAAACTAAGTTTGTTTCTATGATTAAAGATTTTACAAAAATAAATTTTGTTGTTGGTAGCGGCGACTAGATTCGAACCAGTGACCTTACGGGTATGAGCCGTACGCTCTAACCAACTGAGCTACGCCGCCAAATCTTTGATAAGATATCATAAAAAAAATAATATGTCAACAATTTTTTTATATTTTTCTAAATAATCAAATAAAATAACGACAAAATTCCATAAAAACAACAAAAAAATAGCATAATTTTAAATAATATTATCAAAATTGACCAATACATTTAAAATTAACCAACAATGGAATAATGGAGCAATATTAAAGTATCAACAGCATTAAACAATTTATAACCATCAAACAATTTATAACAATTAAACAATTTATAACAATCAAACAATTTAAAAGTATTTTTATTTTTATTGCAATAAACTAGTACTATTTTTCATGGTGTAATATAAAACTCTTTTTTTTATAATCTATTATTTGTCTTATTATCTCATTTGCTATTGCTCTATGTCCTTCTCTATTAGGATGTGCCCCATCTAAACTATATAACTTTTCAATATTTCTTTCTCGAAGAAAAACGGAACGTATATCAAAAAAACCACAATTCATTTTATTGGCAATTTTCATTAAATTTAAATTATAAAGTTCTTGATGTCTTTGAATGTTTGTTATATCTCCCCCATAAAACTCCAAAATTTTATCACCATCGGCAATTTTACAAATAACATTTTTAAAATAAAGTTTTGAAAGAACAGGGGGTAGACCTGTTAACCAAACCTCAACCCCATTATCTTGCAATTTCTTTATTAATTTACATAAAATATATGAAAATTCTGCTTCGGGAGTTTTGGGTTCATGATTTTCACTAGGAGATTTTGCAACATCAACCCAATCATAATCAGCATCATTTCCACCAATAGAAAAAACAAGTTTATTATTTTGGCTTTTATCTAAATTTGCTATATATTTATCAACAATGCCTTTTTCATCAACCCTTTTTATTGTTTGCCCATAAACAGACAAATTATTAATCTCTGTGTTCAAATATTGCCCAACTAAAACGGAAGCACAATTTTCAAGACGGGTTAATTTCATATTTTCTGTTGTAATACCTTTTGCAATAGAATCACCAATTAATGTAATATTTAATTTTTTCATAACCATTCTCCTTGTATAATTGTTTTAAATAAATTTCAAATAAAATTTTTAATTGTTTATTTTTATAAAAAAATTTTTCTATTTAAAATTTATCTTTTGCAAGTTATTAAATAAAAAATAAATAAATTGAAAGTTCATATTCTGTAAAAAAGTTCATATTCTGTAAAAAAGTTCATATTCTGTAAATAAAATTATTTTTTTTAAATTATTTTTCTAAGATGTTAAGATGTATAATTTAAAAATTTTTCAAACTAATAAATGTCAATAAGAAACGAATGTATAATTAATATTTTGTTTTTTAAATTTAACACAAACAAAATCAACATAATTAAAATTAATATTTTCTTTATTTTCTTTTAAGTTTTTTATCTTAATATCATCATTTAAGCAAACTATAAAATTATATCCTTAATGATAAAAAATATAAATCACCAAACAATAAATTCGTCTTTTTGACTACCAAATATTATGATTTTTTTTAAAAAAAGTCTACCTACCCCAAAAAATTTTTGTATACTGAAAAAAATTGTAATTGTAGAGAGAAAAACTTCAACTCTCTTATTGGTAGAATTAATTATTTTATTAGTAGAATTTATAAAATCACTTGACAATATTATTATTAAATGACATATTTGTTATATGGAAAATTTAAATTTAAAAAATTTGAATAATCAAACAACGGGAACAGATAATGTTGACAATAACAATATGAGAATAATTATTGCCGATAATATAATAAAATTTCGTAAGAAAGCAAAACTAACACAAGCAGAATTGGCTCAAAAATTAAATTATTCAGATAAAGCAGTTTCTAAGTGGGAAAGAGGTGATGCTTTACCAGATATTATTGTACTAAACGATATAGCAAAAATTTTTAATGTAACATTGGATAGTTTAGTTTCTAATAAAGAAGAAAAAATAAAAACAGGTTGCAAATTTTTTCAAAAAATTTATAGTAGCAAGATGCTCGCAACATCTTGTGCGTCAATTTTAGTTTGGCTTATTGCAACAGGAGTTTTTATTTTATTAAGTTTATTAACTAACCTGCCAAATATATGGATGACTTTTATCTATGCCCTAACCATTAATTCTATTGTTTTGGTTTCTTTACAATTTATGTGGAAAAACATGTATTATAATTTTTTCATGGTGTCGTTATTAATCATTTCCGTTGTTTTATCTGTTTACTTAACACTTTATTTGTATATAAATCTTGATAAAATTTGGTTAATATTTATTATTCTTGTTCCGCTTTTAATTTTATGCTGGCTTTGGTTTATAGGCCGACATAAATACAAACTCACATTGAAACACAACTCTAACAAATCTTAAATTCATATTTTGCATTAAATTTTTAAAACTTTTTTGAAGACTTCATTTTAGTTAAAAAAATAAATGATTAATAATATTCAAATTATTAATGATGTTCGCTCTCATAAATTTTTTTAAATTTTAAACTATAACAATTTAATTTAATTTAAATTACTATTACAATTATTACTATTACTAAAAATTTTACATTAAAAAAAAATGATTAATTGGTTAAATAAATGAAATAATTTTTAACATAAAAACAGAGGTGATTTATGTCTTTATTAAATAATAAACAGACACAACTTATTAAACACTATGACATTCTACTTAAAACAGCAGAAAGAAAAATTCTTGCTTCTTTTCACAGTTTAAACATTGATAGTTTTAGTTATGAAGGTAAACATAGATACACAACAACTTATTATGACACACCAGAAAATCTTTTAACTAAAGCTGGAATTTTAATGTATAAAACTTGGGAAAACGGTTCCTATTATATTAAAATAGACAGAATAAGTATTGTTGCCTCTAATTTTATGAATAAAAACGAAGTTTTTACATTAAAAATTGACCCTAAAGATACCCCCATCGTTCATAGTTTTTATTTAATAAATGGTATTTCAAACTTATTTTCAACTCAATTTTCAATAGATTTAGAACATGTTATTAAAGCAGTTGTTCCTAAAATAACTATTGAAATTGAATCAACTTTATACAAGGCATTTAGTGGAACTGGATTTAAATGTAATTTGGCATTTGAAGATTGTAAGTATAAAAATTTTGAAACAAAAAGAAAAAATTTTAATAAAGAACTTGTTGTTACATTTGATGCACCCGGCAATTTTATTCCAGAATTTGAAACTTTTTGCCAATTATTAGAAAAATATTGCAAAGAAATTCTTCCTAAAAAAGAAAGACGCTATGTTTACGCAAAACGCATAACACAACCAATAAATAAAGAAAACAAAAATAAAGTCATAAAAGAAAAGAAAATTAAAGATAAAAAAGGTATTCGTTTAGAAGATAAAATTGATTAGTTTTCTACATTGAACAATTTGGTATATCTTGAAACCATAAAATTGTTAAAGGAGAATATAAAATGAAAATCAAAATTTCTGATTACGAAAAAGAGATATTGAAAAGATTTAAAAATTTATCATATCCATCAATTTATAAAACTGATAACACAGACAATATTTTATTTGTAGAATCAGTAGATTTTGATGTATGCACCCATCTCTTAAAAGGAAAACCTATGAATAAAGAAATGTATGATGATATAATTAAATCATATGAAAGATTCCTAAAGCAAGTAAAAGTTGATGCATTCGATGAGTATACATTATCACACTACAACGACATTTTAAAAATAATGGATATTTTCAAGAAATATTACAAGAAATAAAGTCTTTCAAAATAAAAAACAACCCTTTATCTGAGGAAACCACAAAAGTTAGACACTTTTGGAGTTGCAGTTCAATCTTAGGGTTATTTTTTTTATTGCCAAATCATTACCTCTAATTAGCAAAAGTTAGAAAAAATTAGAATTTTTTCCTTTTATAATTTAATTAAAGGAGGTAGGAAATATGTAGTTATACAAGTTAATCTTGGAACAAAGTAAAAGTCGAAATTTATTTAGGAGGAATTATGGACGGAGAAATTCTTAACACCATTAAAAATATCTCTATTATTTGTTAAAAAAACATAAAATTAGTTTATTGTTTTTTTAACTAATAGAAAAAGGAACTTTACTTATATGTATAGTTCCTTTTCTTTTGCTAGTTTCAAAACAGCCTATCCTTTATTTATGTTTTTTTATTAATTTTTTATATATTAATTATTTTTCTTGACTTAGTTTAAAACATTTAACATTGCTTATTATATAACCACTTTTCATTTTTAGTTTATATTTTATTTGTTTAAAAAGTTTATATGTCTTATTAGGCACATTAGAATATGTCTCCGCCAATTTATATCTTTCTAATAAACTTATTCGTTTACTAGAAATAGAATAAAGGTCAAGCGTTGTTGGTTGAAAAAGAAAATCTGTTGCTTGCTTGTAATTTTCTATAGCAAAAGTTGCATGTTTAACAACTTCTAAGTCATCACCAATTCCAAACGAAATACCAACAACCTTAAAGGCCTCTACATCATTGGCCCCATCGCCCATATAAACAACATTATCAAAATCAGCAACAATCTCACCTTGTTCATTTTTTTTGTTAAAAATTTTTGCCATTGCATTAATTTTTCCTAATTTACTTATTTCAATAGCAAAAGGAGCATTAGATGAATTAAGTTTATTATTAATACAAAACTCATAAATTGCTTCAAATACTTTGTTTTTATTTTTTGAAGGAACAATTTCAAGACTTAAAACATCTTGATTTTTTATTAATGTTGAAAGTTCGTTTAAGGTTTTCTCTATTGCAATTATTCCAAAATTTTTGGCCATATTGGCATGTTTTTTCACAATTTTATCAAACTCTGGATTTTCTTGTTTTAAATAATAATCTTCTTCTGTTCCTCTAAATAAAACAATAAAATTTTCGTCATATTTTTTTATTATATTAAAAATTTGTTCTATAAGAGATGAATCTAAATGATTTTTTTCTATTTTATCATTTTGATAAATAATCGCTCCTGTATTTGATATGATATTAAAATTTATTTGTCTATCCTTTAATCCAGCATTAATATTGTTAACTGTTTTTAAAATTTGATTAAATCTAGCACCAGAAGCAATTGTAAAAGTTGCATTAGGAGAATTGTCTGCAATAGTTTGAAACATTTCAACAACACCTTCTTTTAGTTTTTGTTCATGGTCTATAAGAGTTCCATCCATATCAAAAACAAAATTATAAGCCTTCATTTTTCACCTCTAATAATCCTATATATTATATTTTTTCATTTTTTTATTTTATCATTTTTAAAATATCTATTTTCTATTTTATAATATCTATTTTCTATTTTATAATATCTATTTTCTATAATTCATTACATGTTGAATAAAAATTAAACTTCTCAAAACTTTTTTATATCAATTTATTTAACAAAACATAATTGAAATTAAAAATTAATTATTATTACAAACATTATATTAGTAAGAAAAATTTTAGCACAACATTATCTATTATATGTAAATAAAAAAAACCTGACAAAACGTAGGAATTTTATCATAAAAATTTGTGAAAATCAATATATTTTTTATACAAATAACCTATATCGCTTTTATTATAAAATTAAAGTTACAATTTTTTATAAATAAAAAATTTTTCTAAATTTTACAAATCTCTTTGTCTTTTAGAAAAATTTTATCTAATTTATGAGAAACTTTTTTATAAATATTTACTCTGTTTGAAAAAAATCTGTTAGGAAAATCTCTATGGTTAGAATTAATTGTAATTCCATTCTCTTTTTCTATTTCATCAATTATTTCTTCTATATCTGCCTTTAAAAAACCATTTACAAGTTTTGCTATATCGGCATCCTTATGAGCAAGTTCATAAATATCAACAGCAACAATTCCACCTTTTTCAAGTAAACTATTTTCTAATAATTTATATTTTCCAATATCTGAAAACCCCAAAGACATATAAAACATTGGCAAATCATGATGAGGTCTCAATTTTCCAACATAGGATTTTCCAAAGGAATAACCATTATCAAAAATAGGAGTTAATTTTAAAAAAGGTTTTTCTTTGTCATTTAATATAAATCCAATATTTGTTAAGTTTCGGTCATTATTGCATGTAAAAAAATCACACACAACTATTTGTTCCAAACCTTTTTTTATTTGTTTTTCATCAAAGTCAAAATTATAATTTTTTGCAAACTTAATAATTTCTTCTAAAATATCATCAACGCTAAATGTGTACTGTCCATGTATATCAATAAAAGGTACACAACATTTTTTGCTTACAGAATAAAATTCATAAGATTCATCACATACCTCATCACTATAATTAGTGTCAATTGGATGCAAAAATCCATCACGTTGATTAAGATAATTTAAAACAATTATATCAGACATTTGAATTTCGGTTGAAGTTTCTTTTTCGAAATAAGATTTACATAAACAACCAATTTCGCCATCACATTCCGCTAATTTATATTTAACAAAATTTTTAAGACCAACCTTTTCAAATAAATTTGAAACAATAACTTCTATAAGTGCTTGATTATAAGAAACGCTATTTTCTTCATCTTCCCAATAATCATCAAAATCTAAAATTTCGCCTATCTCATCATCTATTTCGCCATCTACTTCATCATTTAATTTATTATGTTTTGTATTAAGTTTAAAAAAATATTTATCACCATTAATAACAAAAGTATATTTTTTTTCTAATCCAAAATCAAATTCTTTTTTTGTTTGTTTATATTTATTTAAATCAATCATTTCATACTTTTACCTTTTATTCAATATTTTTGTTTTTAGTATTTAATGTAATGTATTTCTCCAATTTTCTATTTTAAATAAGGTTATAAATTTTTCACCAACTTAATTTAAATATTCTAGAGTTTTTCATTATTTACCATTTTTAAAAAATATTTTACTTATATTTATATTTTTATGCTTGATATTCAAAATATTTTTAGTATTATACCATTAAATTAATAAAAAAACAATATTAAAAATTAATATAATACAATTAAATTTAGTTTTACTATAATTATCATAAATTTAGTTTTACTATAATCATCATAAATTTAGTCTTACTATAATCATCACACAATAATGTTAACATATTTTAAAGTTATAATTTATAAATAAAAATATTTTTTTTATTGTTTATTATTATATTTTTTATAAATTTTATGTTACAATACAAATAATATTTTTTAGAGGTTATCATGAAGAAATTAAACAATAAATTATTTATCATTTTTATTATTTTTTTTAGTATAATTTTTATTGGACTCATTATTTATTTTTGTTTGCCAATACCAAATACGACAAAACAATTATCTGTTAAAGAATTATCACTTTCACGAATAAATGAGATTAGACAAACAACCAATACAAATATTCAAAATATAACTGGGAACATTTATTATATTTCCAACAATGGAAATGATTTAGATGATGGCAAAACTCCGCAAACCGCATGGAAAACACTTTCTAAACTACAATCAGCATTCATTGACACGATTCAAAGCGGAGATTATATTTTATTTAACCGAGGCGATGTTTTTAGAGGAAATATTCATGTTGTTAAAGACAATATATTAATTGGTTCCTATGGAGATGAATCAAAGCCAAAGCCAGAAATTAATGTTTCACCTTTTGATGCTTCTATTGAAGGAACTTGGATTGAAACAGAAAACAATATATGGAAATATAGCGAAAAAATAAATTCTGACGTTGGCGCTATATGGTTTTTTAAAGATGACAACTCACTTTCTAACAAACACGATTGGAGTGATTTTTCATACGAAATAGGACAAAAAGTTTCATTTGATTCTAGTTTTGATGAAAGTAGTTTACAGTTATCTACTATTCTTAAAAATGATTTGGAATTTTATCATACTGGAAAAGCAAGTAGCGGAGTTAATACTGGAGAATACATTTATGTTTATTCTTCAATTAATCCCCAATCTCGATTTGATAAAATAGAATTTTCTTTCGGTGTTAATGGAATATATGGTAGAACAAATCTTGTTGTTGATAACCTTAAAATTGTATTTGCCGGCAACCATGGAATAGGAACAGGGAGTGTTGCTAATTTAACTGTAACAAATTGTGAGTTCGGCTACATAGGCGGATCTAGACAAAATCAAGATAACGTAAGATTTGGAAATGCGATTGAAATATATGGTCAAGTTACAGAAACCAACGGATATAAAGTTCAATCTGGATTTGTTGTTGATAATAATTATATTTATGAAGTTTATGATGCGGGAATAACATTTCAATACACTGCAAACACTTCAAATACCATTGTAGAGAATGTAAAATTTATAAATAATGTTGTTGAAAAATGTAATTATAGTATTGAATATTGGAATGTTTCAAAATCAACAACACAAGACAAACAAAATTCATATATTAAATCATATCAAATTCAAAATAATATTTTACGCTATTCTGGATATGGAGTTTCTCAAACTCGCCCAGATAAAAGTCAATCAGCACACATAAAAACTTGGGTTCATGATGCCGATTACGAAAATAATGTTATAGGAGAATTTAATATAAATAATAATATATTTTTTGCTTCTTCTGAACAAATGCTTGCTATTTACGCATGTAATAAAGAATCTATGCCCCAAATAAAAAATAATAAGTTTTATAATGATGAATCAATCCCACTTGGTTATGTTTATTCAAAAGAATTATCAAAAAAAACTATACCGTTTGTTAATTCAAAAATGTCCAAATTATTTCCAGATAATGAATTTATTTACACAACCGATTTTATTGAAGAATTAATTGATGGAACAAGTAAAGATGTCAACTGGAAATTAGATATAAAAACTGGAAAACTGGATATATATGGTAACGGAGAAATGCAAGATTATACGTTAGAAAGTTTACCAGAATGGCACCAATATTCTAATTTTATTAATGAAATAACAATAGGTGAAAATGTTACAAAATTAGGCAACTACTCTTTTTATAATTTAGAATATGTCGAAAATATAACAATTAATAGCATTAATCTTCAAGATTTAAGTTATGATAAAATAAACTTTAACAACGGTAATAATTTTACTTTTTATAAAACAGGAAAACAATGGTATGGTATAACAGCGGAATTTGGTGAAAATGTTATAAGAGTTCCAAGTTTTTTGTTTTGGCCTTATGCAACATATAACGAATCTCCAAACATAACCCAAATAAATTTTAAAGGCAATAAAATTTATGAAATAGGAAACCATGCATTTTCAGGAAATTTTTGTAATAGCATAGAAATTCCTGAAGGGGTAATTTCTTTGGGACCACTATCAATCAGCAATTCTCCTACTTTAAAATTTATATCTTTGCCCGATTCACTAATATCTTTATCCGCTTGGGCGTTGGCAGGTAATTATTATTTAGAAAAGGTTATTATAGGCAAAAACATTAATTCATTAGAAAATAATTTATTTTATGCTAATGCAAACTTACAACAAATAATTATAAAAGGTAATATCAGCGAAACAGCAAACATTTCTAATATTTTTTCGAGCAACGCTAACAATATAACACTATATGGGAATATGTCTGTCAAAATATTTGTTGATAAATATAATTCAAATTCACAAAATCATAAAATAAACTATGAAGAACTTGAAAATTGATTACAATAATGCATCTAATTATATTAAATAGATTAACAATATTTTTAATAAAACCCACAAGTAGATTTATGGCTTTTTAATAAATAAAAAAACAAACACTTTCCAAGATTAAAAAGCATTTGTTTTAAATATAAGTGTTTGTATTTTTATTATTTTTTAAAATGTATCAAAAAAATCATTATCTAAACGCTTAATTTTAAATTCTTTTTCAATAGTTACACCAACGTTATATTCTTACATTAATTCTACAAGTTTTTTGCCATCTATCAAAATAATTGATGTATCATTTCTAGGCTTGTATTCCAATGCTTCTTTTGAAAAATTTGATGTAGTGATAAAAATACCTTTTCTTGCACCTTGCCCCGCTAACACCCCTACAAATTTTTGAATTTCTGGTCTTCCTACTACATTGTTTTTTTGCCAACGTTTTGCTTGTAAATAAATATTATCTAAACCTAATTTATCTTCTTTTATTACCCCATCAATTCCCTCATCATTTGTTTTTTTAGTGGCTTTTCCTGCATCTTCTATACTTCCACCATACCCCATAGACACAACTAAATTAACAACTAATTGTTCAAAAAAATCAGAAGATTGTTCTAATATTTTGTTTAATAAATCATCACAAGTGTTTTTCTTTAATAGTTCAAAACTATTAATTATGTTTTCAAGAGGCGTCGCTTCACATTGAGAATTTATATCAGTTTTTTTACTGCTATCTTTATGAGATAAATTTTGAAATTCTAAAAAAGATTCGTATTTTTCCAAATATTTTGAATCCAAATCTATTACATTTTTATCAACTATTTTTAACCCTTCATGTGTTATTTGAAAGTTTGCTCTTGTTGAACTGTCTATTAAACCAGCTTTTTTCAAATAAGTTAAAGCCCAACCAATTCTATTTTTATAAGTTGGCTGAGTTTGTGAAGGTAAAATTTCAGAAAGATCTTGTTGATTAAGGTTAAAAACTTTTACCATACCACTAACAATATTTGCTTTTGAGACAACATTTTTATCATATAAAAATTTCAAAATAGGGAACATAAATTCTTGATAACCAGGAACAGCCATAATTTCCTCCTTAGTAAAAACACAAAACTGATAAAAACAAAATGTGTTCTTATCAGTTTCACTTGGCGGAGTGCTTAACTTTAGAACCGTACCGCACAAATGCAACAAAATATAATTAAATATACATCTATTATATATTATAAATAACATTTATGCAAGCATATTATTTTAGAATTACAGTTTACTATCCAGAACAAGACTTTTGTTTTATTATAGACTCAAACGGAATGTTTGAAAAACTATGGCAATTTAGTTCATACCTAATACAAAAAGGACTAAAGGTACTAGAAGTCAATAAACTAGGAAACACTATAGACATAAACATATAACCAGCAGAGGAAGATAACAACCACATTTTCTTACAAGCAACTGCTGATGGCAAACCTGAATACATAGACCAAACTATACATAAATCAATTAAGGCTGATGATAAGATTGACATACCAGATAGAAATAAAAATTGAAAAACACAGATTTAACTGTGTTTAATAACCTTTCGCCACTTTCATAATATTCCAATTTTAAACAACTGCGATATTGAATAAAATTAAAAAGATAAAGCACAATCCTAAAATTGACCATTAAATTGTAATGCTTTCCATTTTAGCTTTTCTTTCCTTATTACTTTTGCGTTTGCACTTCTTTACATTATTAACAATATCATTGTTTTCCATATTTTTATTTTAGCATAAATTTACAAAAAGATATAAATTTATAATGAATATAAAAAATAAGCCAGGAGTTTAAATCTCTTGGCTTATTTTGCCAATTTTATTTTAATGTAGGATTTTTATCTGCGTGTAAATTCCAAATAGAAGAATCCCAGTTGCTTTGAATAAATTCCCATATTGTTTGCATATTTGCTTCTATTTGATTTGCACTATAACCTTTTGTATTTATTACTTGGTTTTCATACTTATAAAAATTTTGTGCTTGCAAAGAGGACAGTCCTATTGAAATCATACTACCTGCAGATGCATAATTCCATTGATCTGTCTCGCAAATAGCTGTTAAATTTCCCACAGTGTAGCAACTATTAACATTAACAACAGAAGATAGATTTAAGTCTCCCATTAAACCTCCTACACTAACTGTTGAATAATATGAGTAAGCATATAAATTACCTGTTGTATAACAATTAGAAATAGATATAATGTGAACATGTCCTACCAAACCACCAATATCAATATCTCCCTCATTTGTAGTAACAGTCATATCTCCCGTTGTATAACAGTTATTTATTTCAATGCTCTTATAAGCATAACCGGCAATTCCACCAGCATAAACAGTAGATGCTTTGTTTATAGTTATATTTCCAAACGCAGAACATTTGTTAATTTCTATTCTTTTATCTGTTGTCCAAGCTTTACCAATAATACCACCAGCATTAATTTCATAACCCTCACAATCTTCTATATTGATATTAACATTGGTTGAACAGTTGATTGCTTTACAGATGGCATCTGATTTTGATATTAAACCACCAATATTAGCAACCATTGATTGTGATTGATTATTGCTTTTTATATATATATCTCCAGTTACAATACAATCTTTTATAATTGCTGTGTTTGCAAATATATTATTTCCTGTAGTAATAGCAATGCCAGCAATATTAATATTCATAGAGCCATAAACACTAATATACATTGAATCAATTTCTAAATTTTTAATAACACCAGCAAATTGACTAAATAATGCAAAATTGTAATTAGTGGATACTAATACTTCAGTAACATAAGACAAATTTTTGATTTTATGATTATTGCCATCTAAAACTCCTTCAAATACAATAGGAGTCCAAGATTCATTTGCAAAATCTAAATCGTTCATTAGTTTATATGATTTGTTATTTTGCATATTTTTAAATTGTTCAATTGTTGTAATTTCATTTACTGTACTGTCAGATAAATATGTTATTATAATAGGAGTTAAATTATAGTCTGCCTTTGCTGTTACTCCCTCAATTCCATAAGTAATAGCAGTTAATTCAAGTGTCAATGTACTTGCTAAACCCAAATTAAATGTTGATGCTTTAAAAGTTAAAACATTGTTACTTATTTCAAAATTGTCTGAAGTGATAATTTTTTCTGTTGAATTATATTTTATATGAATATCAAATATATTGTAATTTGTTGGGTTGTCTAATTCTATAACAATATTATCATCATTTGTTGTAAAATAATCTTTTTGACTTTCTCTTTCAAAAGATTTAACCTTTAAACTTCCTAATACTAATATAGAGGTTGAATAATCAGAACTAATATTTTGTGTAAGTAAATTACCATTTCTTAAATATGAAATTTTGGTTAATGATATTTGATATTCTCCACCTTCAAAATCAGGTATAAATTTTACAATTGCTGAAGATATTTTATTGCCTCCAACAACTTCTGAATTAATTCCATTTATATAGAAAGAATTAATTTCAATGTTAGATGGATTGTTAAATGCTATGCTTACATGAATTTCTTCGCCAACTTTTGGGTTGGTTTCATTTAAGGTAGAAATAGCTGTAACTGTTATTTCGCTTGCCATTGTATAGTATGAAGTCATTATGAAAGTTTCTTTAATTCCCATACCATCGTTTAAATCGTAACTATACCAAAGTTTTATTGTATATTCTGTATTTGAATTTAATTCATTAAAAGTTTTATTTGTTAAATCTGTTATCGTTTTTATTTTATTTGTTTCTTCGTAAATTTCCGCTTTTGTTACAGTGCAAATGTTATCATTATCAGTTAATTCATAATTAAAAGTAATCTCACTTTGTAATGAAGAAATATCTTTAAATACTACAACTGGAGCGCTTTTTGATAATGTATGAAATGATAATTCTTTAATTATTGTCTGTTCTCCAGAACCATCATTTACATCATAAGAATAAGAAACTTTAATCGTATAATCATTATCACTTAACAAATCAGAAATTGTTCTTACTTCATTATTTAAAATAATCGCACCATCATCATCGTGTAATAATTCAATTTTTTCAATTGAGCCAACATTATCTAAATCTTCAATATCAACTACAAATTCAAAATCAGTTTGTGTTAATGATTTTTGTGTTAAATTTATATTTGGAGTTTCTTTTGCAAAAGTTGTAAATGTGTATTGTATTGTTTCACTAATATTATTTAAGTTTTTATAGGTAGTAACAATTGTATATTCTCTATTGCTTAATAAATCTTGTATAAAAGTTTGAGAAATGTCAATGTTTGAAATTTTTGTTTCATCTAAATATAATTCTTGAGATACAATTGTTTTATTTTCAACTTCATTATCCCAAATATAATTGAAATTTATTGAAGTTTGATTTATCGATTCTACATTAAATGATAGAATTGCATTTGTACAAAAAGCATTTTTGTATAATGTATGCATTTTTGTTCCATTTCCACTTAAATCGTCATAGGCAGAAATTATAGCAAATTGATAAACTGTGTTAGGGTTAAGTTTATCAAAAACTATATCATTTCGACCAACTGCTAAATCTTTATAATCAATAATGCTTACACCATCATAGATAACAACTTTAGTGTTACCATTTGTTTTTTCTATAAGATTGTAAATGTCTATCAAATTAATAGATAAATTAATTTTGTTAAGATAAACTCTTGAGTTTGTTACTTCAGAATAAGTGGAGTTGCTTGCTCCAAGTCCAATTTTTATGGTTTTATCTCCATCCATAACAACATCTTTAATTTCTGTTTTATCAACATATTTTATAGCATCTATCGTATAATCTTTTACTCCTACAATATTGCCAACATTTACTTTAAGGATTAAATTCTCCAAATCTGAACCATCTTCAAACATATATGAGCTATACTTAACTCCGTTTAAAGTAAATGACATTATTTCAAAACTATCCGGATTTGATAATTTTATTGTAATAAACACATCTTCATTAGAATCTGCATAATACATTTTTTCTGTTGAATCCAAGACAAACAAAGAACTTGCGTGGTCTTCAATATTTGCGGCATTATCACCAAATGGATTATCGGGATTAAAATGCATTGCCGACATCATCATTGGCTCATTTACTGCAGAAACAACCATTCCTTGATATACTGGTGCTTGTCTATTGTCTTTCCCAGAGTCGCACGCCGAAAATACAAAAATGCACGGACTAATAAATATTAATAATATGAACAATTTTAAAAACTTCTTCATATACACCTCCATGAAAATATTATAACATATAATAAATATTTTGTCTCTATTTTATATAAAATTATAAAAGTTTATAATAAGTCATATTATATTCCTATAATATCAATCATCACACCCAATTATTTAGCTCTTTAAATAGTTGATTTTGTTCCATCTTGTAAGCATTAAATAAGGCAATAACCTTTGAAGAATTTTTAAACATATAGTCATTTGTTTCTGACATGCAAGTTTTTGTGTATTCTTCAGCTATATACCTTATTGTATCTGCTTTGCTTAAAAGTTTATGATATATTTTTTACATTCATCACTCCATAACTTAATAGACAACTTTGATTTAGAACAAGAAAAACAAAAATTATTAACTAAAGCAGTATTAAAAAAAAGAAAACAATAAAAAAACGAAGTGTTACAATTAATTACCGCTTTTTTATAAAAAAATCCACCCATACTATATGGTACGGGTGGACAGGTCCATGGCGGAGTGCTTAACTTTAGAACCGTACTGCAAATTTATTAAATACAATATCATATGTATATCAATGTTCAATTATTTATTTCCTGACAATATGTTTTAATTATTGTTTATTTAAGACTAATGTGGTATAATTAAAACGAGGTGCGTATGGTAATATCAAAAGTAAGAATAAAAAATTTTAAATCTTTTAAAGATAATTTTTTCATAGACTTAGATTCTAAATTAAATATTTTAGTAGGAATGAATGAAGCTGGAAAATCAACAATATTAGAAGCAATTCATTTAGCCTGTTCAGGTACTTACGATGGGAAATTAATTAAAAATGAAATATCTCAAAATTTATTTAATGCAGAATGTGTAAAAGAATACCTAAAGAGATTAAAATCTGATTCACCTATAAAATTACCAAGTATTGAGATTGAAATTTTTTTCAATCAAATTGATGATGAATTTTATAAAGGAGATGCAAATTTTTATGATAATAGCGAATACTCAGGATTTATATTTGAGATAAAATACAATGAAGAATTTAATAAAATTTATGATGAATTTACACACTCCGCTACAGAAATAACAAGTTTACCTGTAGAATATTATGATGTAACATGGACAACTTTTGCTCGTAAAAAATTTACACCAAGAGATTTAAAATTTAAATCATCTTTTATAGATTCATCTTCCATAAAATCATTTAGTGGTTGTGATGTACATTTTACTAAAATTTTAAGGGATGCTTTATCGGATGAAGATAAAGTAAAAATTTCTCAATCTCACAGAAAATTAGTAGATGAATTCAGGAATAATTCTGATGTTCAAAACATTAATTTAAAAATTCAAGATCAAACAAAAATTTCAAATAAAAAGATTTCCATTTCAGTAGAGTTGCAAACTAAAAATGCATGGGAAAACACATTAACAACTTTAATGGATGGAATACCGTATACTTTTATAGGTAAAGGAGAACAGGCGATAATAAAAACTAATTTAGCATTGGTGTCAGAACAAACACAAAAAGCATCTGTGATATTAATTGAAGAACCAGAAAACCATTTAACATATGCTAAATTAAATGAACTAATAAGCACATTAGAAACTAACAATCAAGAGAAACAAATAATACTAACTACTCATAGTAGTTTTGTTGCTAATAAATTAGGCTTAAAATCTTTAAGACTTTTAAATGATAAAAAAATTTTATCATTAAATGATTTAACAGAAGATACATATATGTTTTTTAATAGAATTTCAGGTTATGATACACTAAGACTAATTCTTGCAAAAAAAATAATTTTAGTCGAAGGTGACTCTGATGAATTAATAGTTCAAAGAGCATATTTAGATAAACACAATAAGTTACCTATTCAGGATAATATTGATGTTATGTCTGTTGGTTTATCTTTTTTAAGATTTTTAGAGATTGCAGAAAAATTAAATATTAAAGTAAGCGTAGTAACTGATAATGACGGAAATATTGAAAACTTGCAAAAAAAATATGAAAATTATTTAGGAAAAAACAAAAAAGAAAATATTTATATTTCCTATGATGATGTAGTTGATAGTGATGGTTTCATACTAGATGATGGAGAAAAATTTAATTTTAATACACTTGAACCGAAATTGCTTAAATCAAACACTTTAGAGATTTTTAATAGAATTTTAAACAAAAATTTTGCAACAGAAAAAGAACTTTTAATACATATGCATGCCAATAAAACAGATTGCGCATTAAAAATATTTAATTCTAAAGAAAAAATTAAATATCCTAATTATATTATGAATGCATTTGAGGGGCAAGATAATGGATAGTAAATTATTAATCGCATGTGCTGGCGCAGGTAAAACAACATTTCTAGTTAATAAAGCATTAGAGATGAATAATAAAAGAATTTTAATAACTACTTTTACTGATGAAAATACAGAATCGATTAAAAATAAAATTATTAAAAAAAATAAATCTATTCCATCTTTTATAAAAGTGCAACCTTGGTTTTCCTTTCTTTTAGAGCATTGCGTGCGACCATTTCAAGGGAAAATACTAAAAGAAGAAATTAATGGTTTGATATTAATTTCAGGGAAATCTGCTGTAAGATGTTATTTGAATGGGGTGCCTGTCTGCTGGCCAGAATCAGATTTAAAGCATCATTATTTTTCAAAAGAAATGTACATTTTTTCTGATAAAATATCAAAATTTGCAATTAAATGTAATGTTATTAATAATAATCTTGTTTTAAATAGACTTAAAACATTATATGATTATATTTTTATAGATGAAATTCAAGATATGGCTGGCTATGATTTTCAATTAATTAAAAATATAATGGAAAGTGGTATTAAAGTGATAATGGTTGGTGATCCTAGACAAAGCACTTTTACTACTCATTATGATAGTAAATATAAACAATACTCTGGATTTGAAATAAAAAAATTTTTCTCAACTCATTGTAAAGATTTATGTCAAATTGATGAAAATACCTTAAATACAACTCATAGATGCAATCAAGAAATAATTGAAAAAGCAAACAATTTATATCCTGATTTACAACCATCATTATCTGATTTAAACGAAACAGGGGAATTCAATGGTATTTATTTTATTTTTCCAGAAGAAATGGATAAATTAACCAAATTAATAAACCCGATAGTAATCAGATATAATAAAAATTATTATAATGGTAATTTAAAATCAATAAATGTTGGAAAATCTAAAGGGTTAGAGTTTGACTATACTTTATTATTTTTAACAAAAGACATGATAAGTTGGTTTTTTAAACCATTAGAACTAAAAAATAAAACAAGGTCAAATACATATATTGCGTTAACTCGTGCAAAATATGCTTGTTTTATAGTTATCGAAGATCAAAAATATGTACATAAATTAAAAAAAATTAAAATAAATGATTTATGTGTTTATAAACTTCCTTAAACAAATATAAATTAAACAAAATATAATTCTCCCTTATATCTCTTTGCCTTTTGAGTGTCTTTTGTAGCATAGTTTTCGTAGGAGTAAACGGAAGTAAATATTGCTTAAACAATTTAATAACATAATAAATGTATTTAATAAGACTAGGTTTTTAACCTGGTCTTTTTTGTTGCAATCAATAAATTTTAATACAATATTTTCTTCTTTTTCGTTGACTCCTACTTAAAAATTAAAAATAAAACAACCTTCTTACCAAACAATGCTACTTCGCCACTTTCGCCAAAAGGCAAATTTATATAAGGAGGTTTAACATATGAAAAAAGAAAATGAAAAGTATTCAATAGAAAAATTGTATTTAAAAGAATTTCAGTTTTTCAATGGTGAATACGATATCACTTTTAACATTGTTGACATTAACACTGACAAAATGATTATTAAACTTGCAGTTACTAATCTTGGAAAAATCAGTGTTATTGAATACGATTTGAAAAAAGATAAAAACAACAATTTATACTTTGAATATGGTTGTCAATTTTCAAAAATAGATATTGACAACTTTGAAAAAATTAATGATTAAGGAGTAAAAACTATGAACACATTAGATGAAATTAAAATTGTTATTGGTTCTTGGGGCTCATACAACGCTTGTAACGAAAAAGCATTAGGTTCAAAATGGTTAACTCTTTCCGACTATTCAAGTTGGGAAGAAATTGAAGAAGAACTCCAAAAAGAAGGCTTTGAACTAAATGGCATTGATGAAGAACTATTTATACAAGACATTGAAGGAATTGATGTTTACAACAATTGGGACTATGAACACCCTAAACATTTATTTGAAATTTTACAAGAGTCAGGAGTGCTTGAAAACAGTTATAAATACGAAGTTATGCAAGCATATCTTGAAGTTAGAAATTTTGAAGAATGGAAAGACTTAGTAAACTCTCGTGGCAATCATTGGGACGATGATATCACCATTTGGAAAGGATACGATTGGGCTGACTATGGAAAAGAATACTTTGAAAACTGTTGTTATAACATACCAGAAAATTTAATTGATTTTATAGATTTTGAGGCTTATGGACAATACATAGGTTCAGGTACAGCAGAAGAATATGAAAATGGAATAATTGAAATTATATAAGGAGTTAAATTATGGAAGAATTAAAAATCAAACAAAAACAAGAAGCTATTGAAAGAATGAAAATGTTAAAAATATATTCACAAGCAATTAAAGAATTTGAAAAAGAAAATGTCATCAATGTTAGCGAACATGGTGGCATTTTATTTTGGCTAGATAATGAGCAACAAGAAATGGTTAAAAGATTTGAAGAAAAATACAATGCAGTTGTTTATCATGTTATCCACAATTACACAGAATTTGGTGAGTTATATTCACTGCTTTATGTATCTCAACATGAACAAGAATGGGACTATGACAAAGACGATATTAAACACGATATTGCTTTATGTTATGTCGTAAACAAAGATGAAGAAAATTTTAGTGAATTTGGCTCAATAGGAATTAAACCACAATATGGTGGTGTTATTAGAACATGTTAAAGGAGAATAATACAATGGCAAATATAAACGCTTTAAAATCATATATAAATTATGAATTTTCATCTGGTTGCTACACAGGTAACGACTACATATCTTTTCAAACGAAGTATATAAACTTTCTTAAAACTATTTGTAAAAACAATAATTGGCGTTTGATAAAAGTAAACAAAAATCACTATTGCTTTTCTGCCTTTATTAAAGGTGGAATGGAAAATAGATGTATATATATTTCAATTAGTGATGTTAGGTATTTTAACAACGATTGGTATAACCACATACTTATTAGAACAGCAAAAAATGAAGTTGATTACAAAGGTGGTTTTAATCACTTTACCACATTAGAAAGACTAGAAGGTAAAATTTGTGAATTACTTAAAGAACTACCATTTTAGGAGGAAATTATGATTAAACTAAATCTTGAAACTAACAAGAAGGAATACGAAATAATCAAAGAATATTTAGAAAATAATGTTAGTGAAAAACTTGCTGACAAAATAAATAATGGCGTGAAAATTGTTAAAGATAATAAGACTTTAATCAATAAAAAAACGCTTGATACTTTTATGCAATATGCAAACGAAGAAGCAAGAAAACTAGCACAGCAAGGAGCAAATTATGCTTGTATTGAAGATAAAACAGTTTTTGGTTGGGCTATTCACTATTTTGAAGAAAATGAACTTGAAGGCAAACTTTATAACGAAGATGGAACTGAATATAAACCTGAAATAAAAGTTATAACACCTTCTAAACCAACAACAAAACCTAAACAAGAAAATAAACAACCAACGCTTTTTGAACTTATGGACTTATCCACAAATAAAGATGACAATGTTGAAAATATAAAAGAAAAACAAACGCAAAACAATGAAAGTGTTATTGAATTTAATGGAAAGATTATATCAAAAGAAACGGGTGAAATTTTAAGTAAATCACCTGTAAATAATTTTGATAAAGAAAACGCTAAATTTTTAGCATCATTACTTGAAAATAAACTAACCTTAAAGGAGTAAAAAATGAAAATTGAAAAGATTAAACCTATTCCCAAATATATACTAAACTTGATTAAAAAAGCAGATAAACAAGATAGATTAAATCAAAACAGTCAAAAACGATTTTATGCTTACCTTACAACCAACGATAAAGAACTTGTTAAAGTAACAGTTGCAGTTAAAAACAAAGGCAAAAATTGGTATTGTAAACAAGTTGCAATTCACGGAGTAAATTCAAAAGATTGCTTTATAAAAGATATAGAATATACTTGGATTGCAGGATATAGTGTTGGTTGGTATGAACAAGGACTACAAAAGCAACCAAAATATTATGAATACGGAAATTGGGGTTATGCCGAAGACAAATACTTTGACCCATTTGCCCCTATTGTTAATCGTGAATATGCTTTAAAATTTGAAAAATATAAATATAGTTTAGCAAATGAATATACATATCAAGACTACATAAAATACTTGCGAACTTATGAGAAATATCCACAAGCAGAATATTTAATGAAGCTAAATTTAAAATATTACGCTACAAGTAAAACAATACTAAAACTAATTGAAAAAGATAAACAGTTTAGAAAATGGCTTATTAAAAATAGGCTTGAAATATATCTTAAAAGTTACTATGTATCAACCATTATTACAGCATATAAACAAAATAAAGATTTAGATAAAACACAACAACTAGAACTATTTATTAAATCATTTTCAAAAAATGAACATTATAGAGAAATAAAAGAATTGTTTAATGGCAACATTGAGCAATTTTTTAATTATATCACTTCTCAGCAAATTGGCGCTAGTTTGTATATTGATTACTTAAATGCTTGCAAATATTTAAAACTAAATATGCAAGAAAACAAGAACAAAATACCACACAACTTTAAGCGTTGGCACGATATACGAATTGATGAATACACAACTGCAAAACAAAAGGCAGACGAAGAAGAAAGAAAAGCGTTTAACTTAAAGTTTTTAAACATTGCTAACAAATATTTGTCTTTGCAACACAACCTAAAAGATATGTATATTTCAATAATTCCAACAAGTCCAGAAGATTTAGTGTATGAAGGCAAAAAACTTCATCACTGCGTTGGTAGTATGAACTATGACCAAAAATTTGTAAGAGAAGAAAGTTTAATATTCTTTATAAGAAATAAAAACAAACCTAACAAACCATTTGTTACACTTGAATATTCACTAAAAAATCACAAAATATTACAATGCTATGCTGACCACAATTCAAAACCAGATAGCAAAGTTATGAACTTTATAAACAAAGTATGGTTACCATACGCAAATAAACAATTAAGGCAACTTGCCATATAGGAGGAAATTATTATGACAAATTATTTTAGAATTACAGGTTACTATCCAGAACACGACTTTTGCTTTATCATAGACTCAAACGGAATGTTTGAAAAACTATGGCAATTTAGTTCATACCTAATACAAAAAGGATTAAAAGTGCTAGAAGTAAATAAACTTGAAAACATTATAGACATAAACATAGAACCAGCAGAGGAAGATAACAACCATATTTTCTTACGAGCAACTGCTGATGGTAAACCTGAATACATGGACCAAATAATAAACGGTAGCACTCATAAAGCAATAAAAGTTGCAGATAAATTATACATTTCAAACAATAATTAAATAAACAGCCGGGAGCAAAACTCTCGGCTATTTTTATGCTAGTTATTAAATCAAATCATCAATAGAACATCCAAAATACTCTGCCATTTCTAATAATCTTTGAATTGTTGGTTGAACTCCATTTTTCCAACGAATAATATTATCTTTTGAATAACCTAAATCTTTACAAAATTGTCTAGCGGAAATTTTCTTACTATCAATATAAGAGATTAAATTTTCATAAAAATGAAATTTATCTTCTTTATACTCTTTAAAATGATTTTCACTTGTAAAATCAAATAAATAATCTAATGAAACTTTTAAATAGTTTGCAACATTAATTACAGTTTTAAGACTTGGACAGCGTTGTCTGTATTTGAAAAAAGTGTTTTCAGATATAACATTGTTTTTGAATAAGTCTTGCTTAGTTTTGCCTTGTTCTTCCAATATATTTTCAACCAATTTTATAAAGTCAATCATAATAATATCTCCATAAAGTTTACTACTTTACTGATATTATTGCCTATTTTGATGACAAAACACTTGCAACTGCCTAATATGATGACGCATAATATATTGTAAGGAGTTTTTATGCAAAAAAGGAAAATTTGTTTTATAGGACATAGAAATGTTTTTAAATACAATGAAATAAGAGAAAGCCTATATAGTGTAGTTGAGCAAGAAATTAAAAAAGGTTGTAAGTTTTTCACAATGGGAACACATGGCGAATTTGATAAACTTGCTTTAAGTGTTTGTAGAGAATTAAGAAATATTTATAAAGATATTGAAATAGAAGTAGTGATTACAAGTTTTAAAGAAATAGAACCAATTATTGACCATGACCCAATCTTTGGTGATGAAAAATACATCCCATACTCCGATGTTAAAACAACCATGTATGATATAGAAGAAGAACATTACAAAAGAAAAATTGTTGTAAGCAATCAGCAAATGATAGATAACTGCGACACTTTAATTTGTTATGTAAACAAAAAGCATAATCCAAGCGGTGCAAAAATCGCTATGAATTATGCCAAAAGAAAAGGATTGACAATAAATAATCTTTATAACGAATAAAATAGTTACTTATACTATGTAATAAATTTAAATATTTTAGCTTCTTATTAAATTGACTTTTTATAGTAAATGTGTTAAATTATAGGTATTGCTATAAAATAATACCTTTGGAGGAACTAAAATGTTGATTGGAGAACTTGTTAAGAACATTATGTATGATGAAGGATTAAATCAAAATGATTTTGCAAAAAAAATCTCATGTACACAAACACAGGTATCAGAGTGGATAAACAACAATAGTAAACCAAGTTATGAAAACTTACAGATGATTGGAAAGGTTTTTAAAATAGATGGCAATAAGCTTCTTGATTTAGAAGAAAAAGAGGAGCCAATTTTATTTAATAAGAAACAAATAACTGTAGTTGATTTATTCGCAGGTGTGGGTGGGTTAAGCTATGGATTTAATCAAAATAATAATTTTAAAGTATTGTTAGCAAATGAATATGATAAAGATATCGCGAAGGCTTACTCTTTGAATCACCCTGATGTAAAAATGATTAATTGTGATATAAAGGATTTGACAGAAGATTTATTAAAGCAAGAGTTACCCAATAAAGTTGATGTTGTTGTCGGAGGACCACCATGTCAATCATACTCAACATTAGGGAAAAGGCAAGATGACGATAGAGCTCATTTATTTGAAGAATATTGCAGAATTCTTAAAATAATTCAACCTAAAATATTTTTGTTTGAAAATGTAACAGGAATTCTTAGTATGAACAAAGGGACTTTATTTAAAGAAGTGCAAAAATGTTTTGAAGACATTGGATATGATTTGAAATATAAGATTTTAAACGCTGCAGATTATGGAGTGCCAGAAATAAGAGAAAGAGTGATTTTGGTTGGAACGAAAGGTGTAAATACTTTTGAGTATCCTTCTCCAACACATGGCACAGCAAAAGGATTAAAGCCATATGTTACTTTAGAAGATGCTTTAAGTGATTTACCAATTATGGAAAGTGGCGAAGAGAAAACCGAATATGCTTCAGATCCTAAAAATGATTTTCAGAAATTTGTACATGATTGTGAAAAATTAAAAGATAATATTTCACCTAAAAACGGGCCTCACTTAATAAAATTAATGAAAGCTTTACCAGATGGCGGTTCAAAAAATGATTTACCTGAAGAACTAAGACCTAAAAGCGGTTTTGGAAATACATATGCAAAAATGTGGTGGAAAAAGCCAGCTCCAACTATTACTAGAAATTTTGCTTGTCCTTCTTCTTCAAGATGCATTCATCCAAGGGATTCAAGAGCTTTATCTACTAGAGAAGGAGCCAGATTGCAGAGTTTTCCAGATAGTTATAAATTCTATGGTTCAACTAGTATGAAAAATTTAGAAATAGGAAACGCTGTACCTCCGTTGCTTTCCATAGTTCTAGCTCGCCAAGTTGCAAAGTTTATAAAAAAATAGGTAAATTTCACCTATTTTTTTTATTGAATAATTGATAATAATTTACTAATAATATCTGTCACATCAAAATTATAAAAAGAAATATTTTCTAAATAAATGCGTGTTGCTGGCTTATATCCATATGGTTTATGTAGAGGGATGCGTTCTATCTTCAAACTTTTACTTATAGGAATCAATGCAAATTTTTTATCAATAATTGACACTGCAAGTAAAATAGCTTTTTCGGAAAGCATTTTATTATATTTATCATCTCTTAAATCTAACACTTTGTGTTTCTCCCAAAACTTCCCAAAATCAGTTATTATTTCTAAGTTTACATTTTGATCATTATAACAAAATATAGTATCACTATTTGATCCAACCCTTATATTAGGTAATATTTTACGATTTTTATCTTTCCCTGACAAAATTAATGAATATCCTAATTGTTTGAATTTTTCAACCATAAAATCTTCAAAAAGCCATGATGCTACCAAATCTCGTGCATATTCAATTGGTTTTCTATTATCCATGTTATGTAAACACGACAGTAAATTTTGATATGTTTCCGGAAATTTTGATTTTAATTCATCTTCATTTCCTTGTAATATTAAAATATTATCATAAGAATACTTTAACTTCTTAGCCAAAACATCTAATTTCATATTAAAAAAATTAGTTAGCTCATGATAAGTTTTTGCCATATTATTCTGTTGGTTTTTCTCCTTTAAATTTTTTATATAATCTAGCATAGATTTGTTTTTGAATTTCAATCGAACAATTGTCAATTACTTTTGCGTTAGCTATTTTAATGACACGACCTTTTGAATCATAAATCCAGTAATTTCTGTCTGCACGATTACATTTTTCGCATTGTGGAATTATATTGCCTTCTTCCAATGGTTTATTAGGATCCATGTGACCTTTTTGCAGTTTTGTAATAGTTTCAGGCCAATTATAATTAGCTTCACCTTCTTTTGAACCGCATGTCGCACATCTATAATTATAAGCTCTTTTTAAATCTTCCCAGTAATCACCGCTAATATTTTCAATTCTTTTTTGCCCAGTAAATCCTGGATAAGAACTTTCCAATGTAATTAGTTTATATTCTCCAGGTTTTATATTTGTAAAATTATCATTTCTAGTTCCTGATAATATATACCAACCTTTTTGAGCACCTAGATGCCTCGCTTGTTGCACATCATTAACATCAGGATAGAATTGTTGAATAAATCTAGTCAATTCAGATTTCGTAACAGCTTTTGTATTAGGATAGTTTTGTGCTAAATAAACCAAGGTTAATGCATCTTTAGTATAACTATCTCCACTTTTCAAATTGGGCATTTTGACATTTTGACTTTTAAGATATTTATTGAAATATTTAAATATGAGAGAATATATTTCTTCTATTTGGTTATTGTTCATAAATTAGACTCCTTAAATTACATAAATATTATATCATAAAATTAAATAACTTGCAATTAAAGGTAGGGCAAAAGGGATTTGTACCTTAATTTTCTATATTTTTTATACTTAAAAATACAATTATTTGCCAAATTGAAAAATGTGCTTTATTTTTATATAAAATCACTTTTAGTATAAAATTTTTTGTAAAAAGTTTTCTAAATTTACAAATTAAGGTTTATAGTGTATAATATTTATAAGGAGATATTATGGATTGGATTAATTTAGTATCAATGATTGTTGGAATACTATCTTTGTTTGCGACAATAGCTATTTCAATTGTTATATATTTACTACAAAGAAAAAACGAAAAAAATCAACATCAAAATGAACTTAAAGAGAAAGCTATTGAATTTCTTCAAGATAATATTGATGAAAAGGAATATTTGCCATTAGCTCAATTTGCAGCAAAATTAAATCCTCTTTATAAGCATATTAGGAAGATTTATAATAGATTCAGTAGGTGTAATATTGAGTTACAAAAAGAAATTCTAAAACAAGCTAATTTTAGTGATTTAAAAATTGAAACATTAGATGATGACTTTCTTGATAAATTTTTCGATAATTTTGAGAAAGAAGCAAAAAAACTGAATTTCCTAACTACCTCATTTTTGTATGATGGGGCAAAATATTTTCATAGAGGAATAAGTAGATACGGAGCAATTAATATTCGAGGAAATTTCGTTAAGGATAAAGAATATAATGAAAACGACTACAACTATTTACCTTTAGATTTATATTATATTGATATAAATCAGAATTATAATAATAATATTGAATCTGATATTTGGAATAGATTAATTGATTATAATACACTTAAATAAAATAAAGATATAAATGAAGAATGGTTAACTAAAATAAAACAATTACAAAAACTATTAACGGATAAACAGACTAAATATTCTTATGCTTTACCAGATAATATTTTAGATTTTAAAAATATGCACAACACACCACCATTAGATTACTATTGGAATCTTGTTAAATACTCAAGAGAAGATGAGTGTGTATATGTAGTTATAGAGATGGTGAGACAGGGTACATTGTTGATAAATAGAATGAATAATAAAGAATGGAAAACCCCTTTTGAAGGTGAATATCAAATAGAAAAATTAGAAGATTTGTATTACGCAACTGTTCAAACATTATTTTGCACCTTTAACAAAAATTTTTAAAAAAATGAGATCCTGGCGTGTGCTTGTCTTGAACAAGTGGTGTCGCTTCGCGCCACCAGACAAGCACACGCCAAAACACAAACAAAGCAAGAAATTTCACAATTAAAATCTTGGTGAATAAAGACAAACGGCAACTAATGTGGGCATCAACGCGCAGGCTTTCCGTTTCTGCCTCACATTTTTTTAGTTGCCGTTTGTCTTTTAATTCGATTTTCTCATTTGCTCAATCACTTCTGGGCTGACTTCTCCTATAAGACAACCTTCATCCCAACATTTAAAGTCATCAAACAATAATAACTTTCTATCTTCTTGTCCTATTGTACAAACTACATCTTCATCCATTATGTCCGAAATGAAATATTGTGGTAAACCTTTACTATACACAATTTTTTCACCTGTTTTTTCAATATACTTACATATATAACGAACTTCATTCATTAAATCTGACTTTGTATTTATTTCTTTAAAATCAGAACGCCCAAACCTTGAATTAAAATAAGTGTTTTGATAAGTTTTAATTCGCTTATGAGCACTAAAATTATAATCTTCACACTCAATTAGTTCTCCCGGCATATTATTATCAGGTATATTAAATAAACCATGAAAATGTAATCTTTTTGTTTCAGGGGCTCGTTCCCAAACGCCCATATATTTCCATTTTTTTCTAAAACATAAATTTCTTAAACAAGTTCGTAATTTATTTTTAAATGTGTTTTCTGTATGCAAATTATTATCATAAGTAAAAGTACAAAAATAATTAAAATTAGCTAAATTTGCTTTTCTACACATTCTAACCCTACGACAAATTAAATTTCTTTGTTTCCTTTCAAAATTATTAAATACAAAAACTTCACAACTTTCTTTATCTTTAAAGTAGGGTAACATTTCATAGATAATTTTGTTTTTGCGCTCATTTCTCTTTAAATCTATATATTTTGAATATAATTCTTCAAACAACTCTTTCTTCGTTAGTTTGCGAACTATTCGAGTTGTTTTTTCTTGCTTAATTTCTACATCTTTGCTTTCTTCGATACATTTATCATCTACAAGATTTTCAAGAGAAATAGAAGGCTCTTGCGTGCTTTCTTGCAAAGAACCTTCCTTTATTTCACTCTCTTGAATAATAGTTATTTCTTCCTCAATAGGTTTACTTCGACGCTTTGTCGGTCTAACCGTATGAGGAATTGCTATAAAATGACTTCCGTCAAAATATACTTTCGTTTCACCATACGACATAGAACCTCCTATGCGCTGACTTGTGTATTTAACTATTATTGTTAGAATCAGCGTTTACGAAATTTCTTCTTAAACTCTGGCGTGTTGCGATATAAAAGTGCATATTCATATTTTCTATGCTCTTTCATAGCGTTTTTAAGTTCTTTTTGATTACCACTATAAGACGCTCTCTCTAATGCTAAATCTGCATTTTGATAACCTCTTTGTAAATCATAAAAAGAACATTTTTTAGCCATCTTTTTTTGTTCTCCTGTGAAAAATCCCATAAATTTTCCTCCTTTTAATTCTTTCATTTTTTTTGATTTTTCGTTGATATTTTCTATCTTCTTTATCAATCTTTTTAAAGGACTTTTTCATATTTTTAAAGATATACTTACAAATCTTTTTATTATACTTTTCTGGGACAAAATCAACAGTATCAAGTGTTAAACTAAATGTTTCATAATACTTACTTAAATTTTGATTTATTAGTTTATTTTTGTTGTAGTTTATCATTGCTTTTCTCCTTTTTAAAAATTCTTGATTGATAAAATTCTTCTGGCAATTCATCATCATTTTCTTGCAAATACTTAATGTAGCCTTCTAAATTCTCTTCTAATTCATTTGAATACTCCAAATCAAAATCTTCGTCCAAATGACCATCATAAAATTTAGGTTTACAATTTTGAGAGTTATAGCAAGCAAAAACATTATAATTTGCTGTTATTACTTCTTCTTCATAACAACTATTATCTTTTTTACCACTTGCCATATATCTATCAAATAAGCTGGAATTTTCAATTTTTCTAACAGTCCATTTTAGTTTGCAAATTTTACCGTAATCATCATAAAATTTTTCTAATTTTATAACTTCAATAAACTGCGCTAGTTCTCTAATATTCACATCAATAAGCATTGGTCTTTGAGTATCCATAAAGATATCAAGATTGTTATGCCCGTGTTGTTCATACCATCTACTTTGCCACTCTGGGAAATACATACTCATTCTTGAATTAAGATATTTTTGAGCTTCTGTTATACAAATACACTCATAAGGGAAATTGAAATGTGTTTTAACAAACTTATTTTTAAAGCCTAACCTGTAAGGGTTAATTTTGCGACTTAGTCTAGGACTATACCCAAACTTGCGTGCGACAATATCATAATTAGCACTTAAACAATGAGAGGGTATAGTCAAACTAAATCCGTTTTTATTTTTTTGTAATAATTCTTGACTCATAAGTTTGTTCCTAACTCTGTCAAAAGCCATTTCACGACCTAAATGAGTCATTAAACAAGTTTTACCAGTGCGTGGAGGAGCAAAAATTATTGTTATCACAAAACTACTCCATTATTTCATTTTGTATTGTTGAATGCCGTTTGAAATATAAATATCTATTCCATCAGTCCACACATCTTCACCATCAAAGCTTTCTATTCCTTCCCAAACCATAGCTTCCCAAGTTCTTGTTTCAGTATTTAAAACATATTGCTCATATCCTAACGAATAGTAAATTCTTTCGCCATCAGTCCAAACATTTCTACCACTATAATCTCCTAATTGTTCCCAAGTAGTTTCAACCCATGTATTTGTTTCTTTATCAAAAACATATTGTCCTAGAATAGTAGAGAAAAATTCTTCATTAGATGAATAGTAAAGATTTTCACCATCACTCCAAATACAATTACCAAATATAATGTTGGTGCTATAATCACTTAATTGTGTCCAAGTCATACTTTCTTTATCTAACTGATATGTTCCTAAAAGGCTATAATATATATTTGTGCCATCTGTCCATATACTCGAACTCATTACAGCAGTACCGTTTGAATGCAATAAACTCCAAGTGCTAGTTTCTTCATTCAAAACATAATAATCTTTACTTGCCATATAATATGTTTTGCCTTCAAAAGTCCAAACATAAGAGCCATTTATTGAAGTTAAACCATTCCATTGCTTTTTATTCCAAGTCATAGTTTTCTTATCTAACACATATTGCAAACTTCCGTTAGAATAATAGGTATTAGTGTCTGTTGACCAAATGTAAGTAGTATCAAAACTAGAAATACCTTTCCACTCAATTATGCTCCAAGTATTAGAAGATTTATCAAAAGAATAATGTGTATAGCCATTTGAAGAATATAAATTACCATTTTCATCAAACCAAACAGATTGACCACTAAACCCCTCAATGCCATTCCAAGTCATAGGTTCCCAAGTGTTTGTTTCAATATTATAAACAGTTGTTGAACCAACATATGCATTAGTTCCGTCTGTCCAATGGCCACTATATGAACTAGAACCACCAGAACTAGAACTTGAAGTTACTGTAATTTCAACCCATTTATCGTTTGCTTTATCGAATTTATAATAATCACCTATAATGGTTTCACAATACACATTCTCTCCAGCGAACCACATATCATAGGTATTGTATGGATCACCGATACCAGACCAGCTTTTTCTTTTCCATGTGCTTGTTGAAGGGGCTAAAATGTAATGAGTTCCGTTTTCAGTATGATAAATATTTGTCCCATCAGTCCAAATATTATTAGCATTTATTTTTGTTAAGCCACTCCAAGTTTTTCTTGTCCATACACTTGTTTGCTTATTTAAAACATAGTTGTTGCTATTATATGAATAATAAACATTAGTTCCGTCTGTCCAAATAAAACTTCCAGCAAAACTTTCAAGACCTTTCCATTCTTTTTTAGACCAAGAGTTTGTTTGTTTATCTAACACAAATTGCTCATCTTGATAAGAATAATAAACATTTTCGCCATCATCCCAAACATATTGACCTGTTAACTGCACTAAATCTTTATACTCAACTGCTTCAAATGCGTAAATTCTATTAAACATAGCGTAGAAAGTTGTATTTTCTGTAATTTTAATACTGTAAACATTTACAATATCAGTATTATTAAGCGACCAACCAACAAATTCATAACCTCGTTTTGTAGGAGTAGAGGATATACTTGCGTAGTTATTTTGTGCAACTATCATTGTTTCAAATTCTTCATCATCTACCATAAAAGTTACATCATATTTATAGATTATGCTTGCTTTCAAAACAATAGATGAAGTGATTTTATAAGTTGAAATATCAATCAAAGTATCATTAAAAGTCCAGCCATTAAACTCTTTGTAAGGAGTATTTTGAACTTCAATTCCTACCACGCTATTACCATTTCTAACTTGCTCTGTGCCTATAATGTCATTCTCATACATATAGGTTACTGTGTGAATTTGAGTAAATTTAGCAGTAAAGGTTGTGTTTTGAGTTATTTTATAAGTGTTTACATCAACAATTTCATTACCACTAATTACCCAGCCATCAAATTCATAACCATCTTTTGTTGGTGCTTCTGGTAGAGTAGCAAAACCATTTTCAGCTATAATTTGTTTGTCATATTCTTCAAAATCAACTTTAAATATAGCATCAAATTTTAAAGTTACATTTGCAACAAATTTTGTATTAGTTGTTACTTTAAAAGTGGATAAATCTACTTTTTCTCCATTCACAGTCCAATAGTTAAAAATCACATAATCTGTTGAAGTAGGTGTTGTTACTGTTACAATGTCATTTTTATTTACTATTTGAATATTGTAAACGCTTCCGTTTAATTCAAATGTTGCAACAACTTGCTCGCCACTTTCCATACTTGCGATATATTCTTCGTAATAAGCTACACTTTTTTCAAGTTCAGCAATTTTAGCATTTAATGAAGAAACGATTGAACCACTGTTGTTAATTAAATAATTCATTTCACTAATTTGGGTATTTAATGATTTAATTTGATTATTTAAACTGTTAATAGTTTCAACATTCAATTCATTTGTTTTTTGTAATTGACTTGATAATGATTGTAAGTTATTTACTTGTTCAGTCAGTCTAGCAATTTCTTTACTTTTATCAGTTTCACTTTTAGATAAATCAGCAATTTGTGATTGCAAAGTGTCTATTTGATTATTAAGTCCAGAAATTGTTGTTTCATTATCATTTTTTATTGTTGTTAAATTTTCAACCTGTGCAATCAATTCACTTTTTTGTTCTTCAAGTCTTTGAATTTGCTCTTTTTTATTAGCAATATCAACATTTAAGATATTGATTTCACCATTCAAAGTATCAACTTCTGTATAATAGTCATCAACTAAACTTTTGTAATATGCAAGTTTTTCATTAAGTTCTTTTTCACTTGTATTGCCATCATTGTATCCTTCATCATAAGCCTCTTGTACATCTTCAGCAGTATAGTATTTACTACCATTTACTGTACCAGTTATTGCTGGCCAGTAAATGTATAATAAAACACCAATTAAACCAATAACCAAAACGCCTATGATAGATACTAAAATTTTACTTAAACTATTCATAATGCGCTCCTTTCAACGACCTTTAAAATTGCTCCATTGATACCCATATAAGTTTCAAGATAAGCAACAGAATCGTTTTCGTTTGTTATCGTTGTAGTTACTTTTGTTTGACTTGCAAAATACTCAACAACAAAATGCAATTCTGCTTTGCTGACTTTTTCGCCCTCCAAACCATAAAATACGAGATTTACATCTCCAACAACCTTACCATTAGTAACTACCGTGTTAACAGCAGGTTGGTCATTAAATAACAAAATATAATCTTTATCTTTTCCATCAAATTCTATCGGAGCGAATGTTGTAACATTTGAAAAATTGATATAGTCATCACTTTCAAAACCAATAGTTCCAAAGTCATATTTTGCTATTTCATCATAATTGTTTTTTGTTTCAATAGTAATTGCCGTTCCATATTCTTTACTTGCAACATTAAACATTTCTACAAGTTCGATTGATGAGAATATGCCGACAACAATCAATACTGCACAAACAATATACCAATACCATTTCATACGCTCACCCCCGAATTGATATTTATAAGATTGACATTCACTGTATCAATAGTTGTTAGTCCTGTATCTTTTAAAGAACCAACTAACAGTTTAAAATCTCTCTGCGTTGATGAAGAAATTGTTAAAGAATTGATTTTTAAGCCATATAAAGCATAATAATCTAAGCCTAAAACATTAACATCTTCAAAATTTGAAATATTAAAATCAATATTGATTTCTATATTTTTAAAGTTTTTAAGTTCATTGATTTTTTCAGTAGAAAGAGCATAATAATAGCCATTTTCACTTGTTAAATATCTTGCTACAAAATCTTTTTCAGTAAGTTCAACTTCACTTGTAACTTTCCAATAATCAACATTGTCAGCAATACCACTAATATTAAACTGACTATCACCAGCAACAGACTCAAACATAGATTGTTTAGCCCAAACCATACCACGATTATCATAGTGTGTTTGCATTGTGAAATAGCTGTTTGTTAAAGTCCTATTTCCAACAGGTTCACCAGAAACTTGTCCGTTTTCATCTATTTCATAAATGTGCAAAAAGTCGCCTAAATCAACAAGCGAAATCACACTATCACCAGTGCCATTACTTGAAGATTTTAAGATTTGACCAACTTTTATAAGCAAATCTTCAAAAGTGTATTGATAAACTTTTGTATCATAATTAAAAGCATTCTCATCATAGTTATAACCAGTAAATAAACCTGCAATAGTATGCCAAACAGCCTTACCAAAACTAAATGTTTTTGTAGTTATTGAATATTCGCCATCAAGAGCAACAGCATAAGTTGTGCCATTTATATCTATTATCATTTTGTCGCCCCATTGGTATTCGTGTCCTGTTTCAAAATTTACGCCATCATATCTATTGTATTGATATAACTTTGTACCATCTTCGTTTATTACAAGTTGAAAACCACGAGAATATATTGCTTGTTTAGCAATTCCGCTATAACAATTAAACAAAAGTTCAACTACTTCATAGCCTTTGCCATTTCTATTTGAATAATAATTTGCTTCAATAGTAGGTAGTTGTTCGCCTGTTTGTGGGTCTTCTACCGTTGTTACATATGTTGATGTTATAGCAGAGGGGACTTTATCTTTACCAAGAGTTTTGTAATATAACAAAACGCCACTCATTAAAGTCAAAAATACTGTTACAATAATCAACGCAACATTTATTGTTTTTATAGCAATATCTTTCATATTTTCTCCTTTTAATAAAAATTAAAAAAAGCACTATATAAACTGTTACATTTAGATAGTGCTCTTTACTTATACAATTCCATTCCAGCCAAAGAAGTTTAAAGCATCTGCAAGCCAATTTAATGCTATGCCAATGTACTCAAACACTTTGCCTAAAATTGATAAAGGCCAAGTTCCAAATAACACTACTAAAATAACGATTAGAATTATTAAGATTATGTTTTTAATCATAGAACGCTAACCTTTAAATTAGAGTCATTGATGTTTGTTCCGTTACTTGTTCTACTGTATCTTCGATTGCTGGTGCATTACTGCCAAACCATTCGCATATTTGTTCACTAAAAGTTAAACCATTTACTGAACAAGCAATAACAACAATCAAACAGAATAGGGCAACAGCACAAACTAAGCCAATGACAATACTTAAAATTATTTTTAATTTATCAGGCATAAATCCTCCTTTACTTATTTAAAAGCATATTAAGAAGCATTTTATCTGAATTTCTAAATGGCTTTATTTTACATTCGTAAACAGTGCCATCAGCATCAACACTTCTAACTGCATAAGTGTTTCCTTTGATAATATTTCCTGTTTCATCTTTCATTTCATAAGGATTAAGCACAAGGTCAGCTTTCATTTCATTACCAAATACAATATCTAGTACTGCAAAACCACCTTTGTCTGGTGGAGTAATCAAAACTCGAATATCCTTGCCTCTAATATTTCCTCTAATGAAATAACTAAAATAACTTTTACCATTTCTTTCGTAAGTTTCTCTTTCAACTACGATTTTATTTTCAACTGCTTTCTTTTCCATAAATCCTCCTAAATTTTAATTATTTTTTCTTTCCAATTTGTCTTGAAATTCTTTTTGCTTCAGCTTTTGATTTCCCTTCATTTAAAGCTGTTTTATATTTATATAGACCTGCATGGTCGCTTTGACATTGAAGGTAGCCCGAACGAAGTCCAGCCTCGTAATCAGTTAACTCTTTGCCTTCTTTTTGTCCTCTTTGATGAACTTTTGCTTTGCGTTCTTCTGCATAGCCTTTTGCTCGCCTATTTGGAATAAGCCAGCGTCTTTCATTTTCTCTTGCCATTTCAAACTCCTTTTACTAAAATATTTTGATTTTGCTTTTAAGCATATTAAGTTGTAATGTAATCAATCAAAGGACTTTTTTAAAACAATTCGTTCCCGTGCGATTTTATACCGTAGGTGGCCACCTTTACGAAATTTCACGCATAAGAAACTCGCCATTTAATATGCCTTTGCTATTGATTACACCCAAAGTATAGAATAAATACGCATATCATTACCATTAACAAAATCATCACTTATGTGTATCTTTTGAATATTTATTATAAATTTTCTATATCTTTTTTCTGTCATTTAAGTAACAAAAAAACAAGGCGTAAACCTTGCTTATAATCAATTTATATACTTTCTTGAAAACATTGTACTAGGAAGTCTTTTCCCATTTATAGATTTTCTTTCATTAAAAATTAATTCATATTGTTTATCACGAAGTTTGTTTCTTTTGTAGTATGTATCATAACTTTTAATACCATTGTTTTCGTTTGATAAAACTTCAATCAATAAAACTTGTTTTACAATATAACTTTTAGTTCGATAAACATTATCTGCATTTATCATAAATTCTGGTGCAATATTTTTCATATTTTCCTCCTTACACTAATTTTTCTTGAAAAAACTTAACTAATTGTCCGTGAATTCTTTGTATGTGTACATAAGAATAGCCTTCTTTATCAGCGAGCGATTCTAATGTATTGTTTTCTAAATACAACGAAACATATAGTTCATATAATCTTGCAGGTGCATACCTAATCGCATTATTATATTTGCTTATTTTTTCAATACAAGAATGTTCGCCAATTTGTTTAGACGCTTTTTCAAATATATCTCTATGAGAATAGTAATATCTAATCTCTTTTAAATCATCTCTAATTGTTGATAGATCTAACATTTAAATTCCTCCTAACTTTATTGCTGGATTTTGTCGAAAGAAAAGCCTCTACGACAAAAACCTAATACAAGATTTTTATTCGTAGAGGCATTTAGCCTTTGGCACGAATCTTATTTATAAAGTAGTGGGCAAGGTTTTGTTTGGACACTATTTCAGTCCGACCTTATTCTTGCTTTATAAACGAATTTAAATATTTAATTTTTAATTATACGAATGCGTTTTTCTTTCTCTGAATGTTTTTGTTGAATGATTGCTGATTTACAACGCTTACAGTTTCCTCTAAAAGTTCCATCAGTATATAAATAAACATTCATTTTATTTAAACATTCAGGGCATTTAATTTGAATAGCCTTTTGTGAAGACTTTTCCATAAAAAACCTCCTTCCCATAAATACAAAAGTGTAGATTTAAAAAACTGAATGTGGGGTTGGGAATTCCACCACCTAAGCCTTTTATCTTTTGTATTCTATATATTTAATAACGCAAAACGGGGCAATTTTACGGTATTAACAAATTAAACAAGGTCTTTAATAACCTTTACAGCAACACCTTGAATAACAATAGAATCAAAAAACATATCTTTCATTTTATTGTTTTCTGGGTGCAATCTAATTTTTTTGTTTGCCTTATCCAAATAGTATCTTTTTAAAGTTGCTTCATCATCAATTAAAGCAACGATAATTTGACCTTCTTCGGCAGTTTCTTGTTGTTTTACAATAACATAATCTCCATCGCATATTCCAGCATTAACCATACTATTACCACTTGCTTTTAATATAAAGTAATTTCCGTTGCCCAAAAATTCTTTTGAAATAGGAATATACGATTCTATGTTTTCTTCTGCAAACAATGGAGTTCCACAAGCAATACTTCCAACAATAGGAATTTGCGCAACATCAAGTTTAGATTTTTGCATTTTATTAGTAATAATACCTCTGCTACCGCTGTTTAATTTAATTAAACCTTTTTTCGCCATAGCATTTAAATAATCACCAACGCTACTTTTAGAAATTTGTAATTTTGATGCAATTTCTCTTATAGTAGGCACTCTACGATTTTTATCATATTCGCTATCAACTAATGAAATAATGCTATTCATCAACTCTTGATTTTTTGTTCTCATGGAATATCTCCTTTGCTATCTTGGACTTTTGTCCAACATATACCAAATATTACCACGAAAAATTTTAAAAGTCAACATATAAACAAAATAAATTTTAAATTTTAATTTTTTTGTTTTTATAATATTGATTTATTTGTGTTGTTAAATTCTTTACAAGAGTATCAAGTTCTTCGCTTGTCATTAACTCTAATTTGATTAAAGCATTTACATATTTCACTTTTGTTTCTTTTGCATTTTTCTGAATCATAATTTCACCTCCTTTCTGAAACAATTATAAAGAAAGAATAGTGGCAATGGTATTAACAAAATGTTTAGATTTTGTATGCTTTTTATACAATTCACATTTCATATATGTAAAACTTTTATATCATTTACATATCAAACAAATTGTTCTATTTGTTGGTTTTAAGTTAACATCCTTTTTCGTTTGGGAAATTTATCATAGAATGTTCTGGCTGTCAAAGGAAAAAATTATTGCTTAAAACTTTTAATTTTAAAATTACAAAGACAATATTTTTTTCTTGTTCTTTGACATCTGCGCCCATTCTCTGATGATTTTTTCTTGTCGAAAAAATTTTTCGATAAGGAGGTTAACTATATGTTTTTAGAACAATTTGTTAAAACAAGTTTACAAAAAAGATATGTTAAAGAAATATTGTTGAAACATTTTATATACATATCGTATTTACAAAGTAAACATAGACTTGATACTAATGTAAAAAACAATATTGTAACCTCTAATAAAAGATATATGGAGGTATAATATGAAAACTGCTGTGATATACGCAAGATATTCAAGTGATAGTCAAACAGAACAATCTATTGAAGGACAATTAAGAGTTTGTAAAGATTTTGCTCAAAGAAATAATATTATAGTACTTGACACTTACATTGATAGAGCAATGACTGGTACTAACGATAATAGACCAGATTTTCAAAGAATGATAAAGGATAGCAATAAGAAACAATGGGATTATGTAATTGTATATAAACTAGATAGATTTAGTAGAAACAAATATGAAACAACAATACATAAACACACCTTAAGTAGTAATGGTGTAAAACTATTATCTGCTATGGAAAACATACCAGATACACCTGAAGGCATTATTTTAGAGAGTTTGCTTGAAGGTATGAATCAATACTATTCAGCAGAACTATCTCAAAAAGTGCTTCGTGGTTTAAATGAAAGTTATATTAAAGGCTACTTTACAGGTGGAAATCAAATATATGGATATGATGTTGTTGAAAAACGAAATGTTATTAATGAAAGTGAAGCAAAGATTGTAAAAGAAATATTTACAAAATTTTCACAAGGTTATACAGGTGTAGATATAGCCAAAGACTTAAAAGCAAGAGATGTTAGAACTAAAAAAGGCGTTTTAATAGATGACAAGAAAATATATAAAATAATTGCTAATACAAAGTATATTGGAAAAGTCCAACATGGTGATACAGTTTACACAAATATTTATCCACCAATCATTGATGAAATAACTTGGCAAAAAGTACAAGATTTAAGAAAGGCATATAAACACGCACAAATAAGAAAACAAGATTCTTATGATTATATTCTGTCTGGCAAATTATTTTGTGGTTATTGCAAACATAAAATGGTTGGAGAATCGGGTAAAGAAATTAAAAAAGTAATTAAATATAGATATTATTCTTGCTTAACTAAACGAAGAAGAAAGCATTTAAATTGTCTAATGCAATCTAATAAGAAAGATGAACTTGAAAAAGAAGTTATGGAAATAACTTGGAAAGTGCTATCTAACAATAATAACTTAAAAAAGATTGCTAAAAGAATTATAGAATGTCAAAGTGATAACGAAGAAGAAGCAAGAATTAAAGCACTTGAATTAAGTCGAGATAAATTATTAAAAGCATCTCAAAATCTTATAAATGCTGTTGAATTAGGAATTATAACTGAACAAACAAAAGTAAGATTAAAAGAACTTGAAATGCAAATAGCAGAACACGATATTGCTATTGAACAAGAAAAACAAAAGAATTTATCATTTTTAACAGAAGATATGGTTATGGAATATTTCAAAAAAATTATTTGTGGCGATATTGAAAATTATGAAGTTAGAAAACATATTGTAAAAACTTTTATTAAACAAATTATTATTTATAACGATGCAATTGTAATCTTTTATAACTTTACAGATTTAAACTATACACAAAGTGCAATAACAAACATTATAGACAACTTTGATTTAGAACAAGAAAAACAAAAACTATTAACTGAACAAGAAATAAATAAAAACATAGACCTATCAATATTCTACTCAAAAGAATATTTTGCAGTACTTCAAAAAAGATAACAATAAAAAATCGTGCCCTAAAAAGCACGGTTTTTATAAAAAATGAAACCAAATTTATTCTTTATTTAAATTTAATTCATTTATAATGCAAAGCATGATTTGGCTAATTTTTAAAAGAGTTCCAAAATTCATATCTTTAACTTGCATATCTTTATAGTGAGCAAATTTATTTCGGTAATTAAATCCAATTTGATTTTTATATTTTATTAAGTAATATGAATAATATTTAACATTATCAGAACCTAATAAATTTGACATTTCTTTGTTGTCTGCCGATAATAATGTGCCTAAAGATGCCCATTTAGAGTTTATAAAACTTTCTTCACTTATTGAAATGTATAGATTTCTTAAAATTTTTTCAATCAATGCCATTTCAAACATTGAAATAGAATAATACATTCCGTACATAAGAAAATCATTTTCACTTTGAATAACTCTAAAAAGTTCCATAAACATATTTAACAAAATATTAAAATCTGTTTCCAATTCTAGTTCTTCATAGTCTAATTTAAAACTATAGCAAATTTCTTTAATTGAATTTCCTAAATAAGAAATGAATTGATTAATTCGATCTTTACAAATATAATATTGCAAACATGATAAATAAGTATAATCAAATAAATTCAATGTATGTTGCTTACTAATTGTAAAATAATCATCATGAGGCGTTGTTGTTGAACATAAAATGTCCGTTAAAGATTGTGATTTCATATTAGCAATATATGTAAAATAACTAATTAATTGGGGGGAGTTATCATTTTTGGTGTGTGTTAGCATTATCATTTTATTAAATATGCTAATTTTATCGTTTTTAAAATATTCTAATAATTTTTGTATAGGAAGTTCGATAGAAAATTCATGTCCATGTTTTTTTATATAATCATCTTTAACTTTATTTATTTTCTTTAGTTTCTGTTCAAAGGGTATATATGATTTATGATTGATTTCTCTTAAAAAGTTAACTATTTCATTATAAATCAAGTTGTATTGAAGATAATTATCTTCGTTTATTTCTTCATAAACTTTGTTGCCATAAGATACAATTACTTTAATATTCTCATCTATTTCATTATTGTACTTTTTTTTATTTATGAAAAACTTTAATATTTTAAAATAATCTTTTAAAGCAGACCACTTTGCATATTCAAAATTGGATACTTTTAATATTTCTAATGATAAGTCTTCATACTTTAAAATTACATTTTTAATCTCATTGAAGTTATGTAGAATCATATAAAATTTATTTTTTATAATAAATTCTATTATTTCTTTTAAAGCATTATGGTATTTAAAAGATATTTCAAAAATATTTATATTTAAGTAATACTTATCTTCATTAAGTAGAGAAATTCCTTCGCTTTTAATATATTGAATTAAATTTTGTGAATCGTATTGATCAAATTCTGTTTTTAAGAATTTAATAATATCGCTATATTTTTGTTTATATTTTTCATCAATATATTTTTCTAAGTCATTAAATTGATTAAATTTGTTTAGGTATAAATAATCTATGAAATCATCTCTATTTGAAATTTCTTTGGATTTATGATTATAATAATCTTTGATTTGATCTACATTATCTATAATTTCTTGAACATCAAAGTTTGTTGCATAATCATTAAGCCCATAAAAACTAAAATTATAAATATCTTCTGCTTTGTTTAATTTTTTTAAAATATTCATTCGTATACTCCTAATGATGATTATAGATAAATTATATCATATATTTTTATTAACAGGACAATATATTCATTAAAAAAACCATTATTTTATAACTACAATTTTTTTTATAATGTGTTAGAATATAAATATATTTATATAAACAAATTAGCTATTGTGAGGTATATATGTTTGAAAGTATATTAAAAAAACAATTAGAGGAAGAAGAAAAATTAAATAAATTAGATGATGAATTATCAAAAATTACGAATGAGTATAAACAATTAGTAAAAGCAATTCCTTTGGAACAAATTTTACAAAACAACAACATTCCATTTTATGATGATATTAACAAAAATTTTGAAGAAACGCTTAAAATTAAAGAAACTGAACCCACTAAATTTGCTAAGGTAATTCAAGATTTTAATAAATATCCAGAATTTGCAAAAATAAATGATATATTAAAAAAGAGAGATGAAATAAAGTATAAATATTTTAAACAACTATGTTCATACATATTATTAATTAATCAAGATAGAAAAACATTGTTTAGTGAAAAATATATCTCAAAAATGAGAAATTTAGCACAATTAGGATATATTTTATATTTTTATATGATGCCGGATAAAATTCTAGAAAATACTTTAGATGAAAATCTTGAAAAATATATTATAGATATATATTCTAAAAATAATTTTGAAATTTTAAAGTTTAACTTATCAGAAATTTTCAGTATAAAAACTTTTGATAGTCAATTGCAAAAATATAAAATAGAAGATCTAAAAGAAGCAATATTTTGTTTAGAAAATGGTTGCTATAATTCGTGTGCTAGAACTCTATTTGCTTTGATAGATAATGAATATTTGAAAATGAGTGAAACAGATGAAAAAGCCAAAAGGAACACTCGAACAAACCAAATAAATAAATTTATTGAAAAATTAAATATGCATTATTATGATGAGTGGTGGAGCAAAATTAAGGAATTTTATGAATTATGCAATGTTAATACTAATATTCAAAACAAAGGAAATATAAATAGACATGATCTTGCTCATGGTGTATACAATAAAAAAGCGACAAAAGAAGATTGTATAAAGTTAATTTTATTGTTTATAAATATGAAGTATTTAAGATATGTATTGAATAATATTAATTTGCTATTTGAAGAAATGACAAATGATTTAAAACTTGCAAACTTTTTAATTAAAGAATTAAAGTAATAAAGTGGTTTATACCACTTTTTTATATAAAAATCCACCCATACCATAATAGTACGGATGGACAAGTTCGTGGCGGAGAGTTAGGGATTCGAACCCCAGGTAGCTTTCACTACAACGGTTTTCAAGACCGCCGCTTTCGACCGCTCAGCCAACTCTCCTTAAATTGATTTCTTTATTTAATCTTTATGATTAATTATCAATACGTCTATTATACTCTTTTTTTTTCTTTTTGCAATAGTTTTTTAAAAAAAATTGCTTTTTCTTTAAATATTTTTATTATTTTATTAATTAAGCAACAACTCCCTCATTCCCCATATTTCCTTGATTCGAATTTTCTTCATCTCCACTTTCCCCATTTTCTTCATTAGAATTATCTCCCTTTTCATTTTCGTCATTACCAAAACTGTTTGATATTTGTTCGTTAACTATATTATAAACCCAACTTACAACATATGTTCCCTGTATGGTATTGTCCACAAAAGTTTTTACAGAAGGTATTAGTGTCAAAACACATACTATTGCAAAAAATGCTAAACTAAATAATACTCCTTTTATTAAGCCTAATATTAATCCTAAAACAGAATTTATTTTTCCAACCAATCCTCCTTTAAACAATTTACCCAAAGTGTGTTCGAGAATAAAAACTATTATTTTAAGCAAAACAAAAGCAACAATTATCGCTATTGCTGGTGCTAAAACACTGGCAATATTTTCTCCGACGACATTATTTAACCAATTAGTCAAACCAAATAAAGAATCTAAAATTACTACTGTTTGTTCTCTAAATAGCCATGCAATTAATACGGCGCCAACAAATCCTAATAATGAAAGAAGAGTTGAAAAAAAACCACGAAACATGCCAACAACAGCAAATATTGCTAGCACTGCTAGAAATATTAAGTCTACTATAATGCCACTCATAACATCCCCCACTCCATTATTGTTAATAATAGTATTTTTTATTAATCATATACGACATAATTATAAAATTTTAAATAAACAAATAAAAAATTTTTATATTTAAAATATCTTAATTTTTGTCATTATTTAACTTTTTATTATCATTATGTTTATTTTCTTGATTGTTAATGTCTTCATTTTTATCACATTCTAAACTGTTGTCTGATACATTTTCATTTATTTTTAATTTATCTAGCGATTGATTATTTTCCACATTATTTTTATTTGATTTTGACTTTATGCCCATTTTTCGTCCTAAATTAATTATAAATTGTTCAATTTGTTTCTGCCATTTAATACTAGCATAAAAAGCAAAAGCCATTAAAATAATTAAAACTATCCAAACAGGTATGCCCCAGCCACTGAATGGAATGAGTGAACCACTACCAAAGAAACAAGTTGTTAAAATACCAATAGGACGAGCAATCAATATAGTTATTAAGAAAAATCTAAATGAAATTGTTGTTGCCCCAACAACTAAACACAAAATATCATCTGGAAAAATAGGGAAAAGCATCATTAAGAAAAAAACAAATTTACCTTTTCCTAATTTTTCTTCCCATTTTTTTGCTTCTTCTTCACCAACAATCCAATTAATAAGTTTTTTACCAACTTTTCGCCCCAAATAAAACATAAAAATACTTGCAAAAAAAATAGCCAAAAAACTAATTAGAGATGCTATCCAAGGACCAAATACCAAAGCACCTGCAATTGTTGTTACCATGGCAGGAATAGGAAAAATTGTTGCTTGAAGAAACTGCAAGATAAAAAAAATTGCATAACTCCACATTCCACCAGAATTAATTAACGCAATCAACTCCTCTGAACTATCAATTTTATCCAAAGTTCCTGTTAATTTAAGTGGAAGATAAAAAGCCAAACAAACAACAATTAAAATTATTGTTGTTATTAAAAGTCTTATAATTTTTCTTTTACGCTCTATTTTGTTTGCTTGTTTTTTTTCTTTAATATTTTCATTATTAGAGTTTAATTTAGATAATTCAATTTTATTTTCTGTTTTTAAATTACTATTTTGTTTTTCCAAAATATTTTCACTTAATGATTGTTGTTGAAAATGTAAATCATCGTTTAAGGTGTTTAAACTTTCTAAACTTTCATTCTTTTTTTCTTTTTCAAAATTATTTTCATTATTTAACAGATTATTATTTATTTGATTTTTTTGTTTTTTCAATTTTGCAGAATAAAAATTGTTTTTTTCTTTTCCTTTTTTATAATTATTGCTGTTTTTATTTTCCATATTTTTATTTAAAAAAATTAAATTAAATTAAATTTTTCTACTCTCCATATATTAGTTTTAGTATTAATTAATTTTATTATTTTGAATTTATTTCATATAATATTATATGATAGAACATTGTTTTAATATTAAAACTTATAAACTTTCAATATAAAAACAAAAATTAACATAATTACATTAAAAATTTTAAATTTTATTTTTATTTTTATTTTTTTTATCTTTAATTAACTTTAAATAGTCTTTATACGCTATATTAACAACATCTTCCCAATTCTTATAAAGATTATCAAATGCTCCTTGTGCAACTTTATTGTAGTAATCTTTATTATTCATAATTGATATTATTTTATTGGCATAATCTTCAACATTATTGTTCGCCATAAATCCACTTATATCTTCTTGAACTGTTGATGAAGTTTTACTTCCTCTAATAAAAAGAGTTGGAGTCTTTTGAGTTGCTGCTTCTATTTGAACTAATGAATTAGCATCATATAAGGAAGGAAAAAGAAATAAATCAGCCCTTGCATACGCTAAAACAACATCGTTTCTATCTTCAACTCTACCAGCAATGATAATTTCATTTTCAAGATTAAGTTTTTTAACTTCTTCTTTAAGTTTTTCTATATCTTGACCAGAACCAATAAATAGCATTTTAAAAGGAAGACCTTTATCTTTTACAATTTTCAAACTTTGAACTATAAAGAAAATATTTTTCAATGCATTTATTCTACCAACAAAAAGAAATAGGTTTTCATTTTCATCTATATTAAACAAATCCTTCATACGCTGTTTAGCGAAATCTAAATTTTCAATTGGTTTAACATCAGTTGCATTCTGTTGAACTTTACAAGGAGCCTTTAATCCATAATCATTTTCATACAATTCTTTTATAGAATCATTAACAGCCCAACATTCATCACATTGATTAAAAACTTTCATAGTTTTCGCTAAAAGTTTATTTGTTAACCATTTATTTTTTGTTGCCCTATAAAAATCTTGTTTAAATTGACTGTGCAAGGTACTAACCAAAGGTATGTTTAATTTTTTCGCCATTTTAGCACCCATTTTACCAATATTAAAAGGTGAATGAATATGAATTATATCTGGATTAAAATTAATAATTGCTTGTTTAAATTTTTTGTCAAATTGCGGTATACCCAAATTGTAATCTAGAAAAAAAACACTTATTTTTTTACTTCTTACGACTTTATAAGAAAAATTATCTTTATATTTTTTATCATCAGGTTTAGGACAAAAAACTGCGACGTCAGCAAACTTGGATAAAATTTTGGCATAATTATCGACAACCAAAACAACACCATCTATCATAGGATAATAAGTGTCAATAAAAAGTGCAATTTTCAAAGGTTTTTTCACATCACTATTTTCAATAGAACTTTTTATATCTTTATTGTTAATAGAACTTTTTGAATTTGATTGAAAATTTGTATTTAATTTTTCTTTTTTTATTTTTTTCATAATAATCTTATCCTTTACTTAATTTTTGACTTAATTTTTATAGTTATAAATTTAATGTCATAATTAATTATTTTAATGTCATAATTAATATTGGTTTATATATTAATTATTTTAATTTAGTGAGTATATGAAATAAAAATCAATAAATAGTTTAATGTAAATAGAAATTTATTATCATATTTAAATTTCAAAAAAGTTAAATTTCAAAAAAGTTAAATTTTAAAAAAGTTAAATTTTAAAAAAGTTAAATTTTAAAAAAGTTTAAATAATATAAAATAAATAAAATTATGTTAATTAAGGTTCATAATTTAAGAATACCATAATTTTAATAATATTACAATAAAAATAAAAAAAATTAATTAAATTAATTGCAAAAATAAAATTACCAAAATTCAAAAACCTTTCTTATATATACAAATAATATTTATTCATCAATATCATATGTCAAGTATCATAAGCAATAAAAAAATACTATCAATAAAATTAATAAACAAAACTATCATAAATCAAGTAAAATTGTAAATTTATTGGTTAGCAAATTTTTCAATATTGACAATTTTTTTTAATATGATATAATTAAAAATAAAGTAATTTAAGGTGAAACATGAAAATTTTTAAAATAAAAAAATTTTTGAGTAATAATTTATCAACCATAAAAAATATTTCAACAAACAAGTCGAATATAAACTCAACAATAAAGGCAAGAGAGGCAAAACTCATTCTCTCTTCTCTTTTCGAAGGCAAAGAATCTCCCTTGAATATGATTAATATAAAAAAATTAAAGATATTTTTTGACAATGCTATTAGTTTACAAAAAATAGCAAATCTTGAATATGAAAATTATACAGGCGAGTTGTATAAGATTGAAATTATAGAAAATGATGAAATAAAACAATACACAATAACATCATTTTTTATTAAAGACAATACAAAAAAAGATAAAATTTTAGGGTTAAAATTTCTTCAATTTTCCCCTATTGAAAAAGAACTCGATTTGGAAGTTAACTCCAAAGACAATAATAAAAAATTAATTTTCCCCGATAGCAAAAATTCTCAAATATTTGTTTTAGACACAATCTTAAATCAACAACATCAAAAAAAATATATTTTTAGAATAATTGAGAATTTTAATGATAAAAATTTATTAGTGACATGTATTACAGATTCAGGTGAAATAATTCATCAACTCGCCCTTAACAATACTCATAATGTTAGTTTGTCTTTAATCCCTGAAACATTGTTTCAAAAAGCCTTCAAACAACTTCCTTTAATAAAAATGAAAAAAGTTGAAAAAAATAGTTTTTTATTGTCATATAATCCTTATTATGTAGACCCACCAATTGTAAACAAAAATCATTTATCTAACGAAAAAATAATATAAAAAATTAATAACAATTAAAATAAAAATAAATAATAAAAAAACCAATATAATTAAAGTATTTTTTAAGTTATTACAAAATATAACCTTTTTATATCTTTAAATTTATGGTTTTTTATTTTTTTAAAGATGTTGGCTTTGAATTTCTATACCACATTTTTTTAAAATAAATTTAATAAAATCAAATCAAACAAAAGTTAGATTTTTAAAATTATTATTAAAGTAGAAATTTTTTATTAAAAATAAAAATAAAAATAAAAATAAAAATAAAACCGCAAATAATAAATAAAACAATAAATAATAAATAAAACAATAATGATTTAAAAAAGAATAATTAACAATAAAAATAATAATTATATCAATTATTTAGAAAAAGACAAATTTATTAAACTAAAAAAAATAATGAAGTTGCAATTAATATTTGTGCTAAATAATAAAAGGATAAGTTAAAATAATAGTGAAAACTATTCTTCTTTTGATTTCCAAAATAGATATTCATTAAAACAACATCAGAGGCATAAAAGAACAAAAAACCTAATGCTAGCAAAATTGAGAAAAGCGATCCTTCTAATGCTATAAGAGAATAAATTCCTTGGCAAGTAACAATGGATATAAAAAGAGCGTAGACAACTATACCCAACTTCATTTTTCCATAGTCAACTTTCATAATAACAACATTAAATAAGTAGAAAAATAAAGCAAATACTAACGCCATTAAAATGATATACCAAGCAAAACCGAAAAGAAGTATCATAGCAACAAAATAGCAAACATGTGCAATTGCAAAAGCCAAACCACCTGAAAGTATCAAATTATTTTTTATATCACTATTTCTTTCCCAATCAGGAAGAGCCAATATTATATCACCAAAACAACTTGCAATAAATCCTAAAATAAACAACATTGAAGCAATTTCAGTTTCTGTGTTTAAACCAGAACCATAACCATTAGCAAAGCAAGCAAATATTCCCAATACTGTAAATAAAAAACTAGCAATTGCTTTAAAAACTAAACTTTTTAAAGAAGTTTGTCCTTTTGACAAAACAATAAAAACTATTGCCATAGAAACTGTAACGCCTAAAAGAATATAGAAAATATAATTCATAAAACTTAACCTCCTCTAACGAATTGTAAACCATGCAAATTAAAAAGTCAAATTAAATATTGTTTAAAAAAATCTTTGTTATAAAATTAAGTTTTAATGTTTATTTTTTTGAAAATATCTTAACTTTTCATAATTTTAATAAATTTCTTTGCATTTAACAAAAAAATTTGTTATCATGAATTTGTATAAGATATTAAACACATGAAGAACAAAAATTAAGCAAATATTTTTAAGCAAAAATAAAATTTGATTAATTAAAATTAATTAAATAATTTGGAGGTTTTATGAAAAAAACAATTGAAAATATAGATGTTAAAGATAAAAGAGTTTTATTAAGAGTTGATTTTAATGTTCCAATAAATGATGATGGCAAAATAACTGACGAAACTCGTATTTTAAAAGAAATACCAACTATCAAATATCTTTTACAACATGGTGCGAAATTAATAATTTGTTCTCATTTAGGGCGTCCTAATGGGGAACCAAATCAAAAATTGTCGCTTTTACCTGTTGCAAAGCGTTTATTAACAATTTTACCTTTAACAAAAGTTAAATTTGCTTTTGATTGCATTGGCAAAAAAACAGAACAAATGTCTCAAGAATTGAAAAGTGGTGAAATTTTACTATTGGAAAATTTAAGATTTCACAAAGAAGAAGAAAAAAACGACCCAATTTTTGCGAAAAAACTTGCAAACTTGGCAGATATATATGTTAATGATGCTTTTGGAACTTCACACAGAAATCATGCTTCTATATCAGGAGTTGCTCGACTTCTACCAAACGCAATGGGCTTTTTGATGGGAAAAGAAGTTAATACAATATTAGATGTTATTGAAAATCCAAACCACCCATTTGTTGTTATTTTAGGTGGTTCAAAAGTTGCTGACAAAATTTATGTTGTCATGAATTTATTAAAGAAAGCCGATATTATTTTAATAGGTGGCGGTATGAGTTATACATTTTTAAAAGCACAAGGTTATGAAATAGGTAATTCTATGATAGAGGAAGACAAAGTTGAGTTGGCAAAAGAAATGCTAATTGAAGCGGAAAAAAGAGGAGTTAAAATACAGTTGCCAATAGACCATAAATGTGGAAATACTTTTTCTTCAAATGTTAAAGCAAAAATAACAAGAAATGTTAACATTCCAGATGGTTATATTGGTATGGATATTGGACCAAAAACTATGTCATTATTTTCCAAAATCATAAAATCGGCACAAACAGTTATTTGGAATGGTCCAATGGGAGTTTTTGAATTTGATGATTTTAGTGAAGGAACAGAAAGAATTGCAAAAGCAGTTGCATCAATAAAAGGAAAACAAATTGTTGGTGGCGGGGATAGTATTGCATCTATTAAACTACTTGGTTTAGACAATAAAATATATCATATTTCAACAGGTGGCGGTGCTAGTTTGAAACTTTTAGAAGGTGAAATGTTGCCTGGTGTTGAAGTTATAGAAGATATAGAAGAATAAAATTTAATATAATTGAATTAATATTGAATAAATATAGAATTAATTAGGAGTTGAAAAATGAAAAAACATTTTTATGCTAATTTTAAAATGAATAAAACTTTTAAAGAAATTGAAGATTATTGCAAAAATTTTATTCAAACAGTTAAAATAAATGATAAAAATGAAATTGCTTTATTTGTTCCTTATGTTAGTTTAAAAGAAACAAAGCATTTATTTAAAAATGAAAATATTTTAATTGGTGCACAAAACGTACATTTTGCCGATAATGGTGCTTATACAGGGGAAATTAGTGCTATTATGCTTAAAGAATGTGAAACAGATGTAGTTTTAATTGGCCATAGCGAAAGAAGAAAATTTTTTAAAGAAACAGACGAAGACATTAACAAAAAAATAAAACAAATGATGAAATACAATGTTAAAGTTGTTTTGTGTATAGGTGAAACAAGAGATGAAAGACAAATGTTGAAAACAAAACAAGTTATAACTAATCAATTAAAAAAAGCATTAAATGGTCTTTATGAAAATGAGTTTAAAAATATAATAATTGCTTATGAACCAATTTGGGCTATTGGAACGGGAGAAGTTGCAACAAATAAAATAATAGAAGAAGCAATTAATTTAATAAGAGAAATTTTGGCTTCATTATATAATTCTGCTCTATCAAACAACACTCCTATTTTATACGGAGGAAGCGTTACTCAGGAAAATTGCAAATCATTAAATAAAATAAAAAATTTAAATGGATTTTTGATTGGAGGTGCAAGTCTAAATCCAAAAGATTTTAGTTTTATTATAAATTCTTGTTTTAAAGAATAATAAATTTTGACAAATTATTTTATAAACAACATAATGTAAATATAATGTAAATATATTTATTAGATATAAAAATATAAAAATGGAAAAATTCTTTATAAAAAAATAATAATTAATTAATAATTATTAAAAAAACAATAATTTTTAAAAAAAATATAATTAATATTAAAAAAAATATAATTAATATTAAAAAAAATATAATTAATATTAAAAAAAATATAAAAAAATAAAAAACTTTTTAAATTAATATATTTGATATAATATTATTTAGATAAAAATCTAAATTAAGTTATAAAATAAAATATATTATAATTAAAAAGTTTTTTATTTTTATTCACGTATTGTTATTTGTAATTTTTCTTTTAAATTTTTTAATATTTTTTGAATTTGCTTATCAACCTCTTCGTGAGTCAATTCTTCTTCAAATTTTGGAGTAAATGTTAAATGATATGTTAAACTTTTCTTTCCTTTTTCAACTTGCTCTCCCTTATAAACATCAAATAAAATAACCTTACTTAAATATTTGGCTGATTGTTTTATAATTTTTTCAATTTCACCAGAAATTAAATTTTCTGGCACAACGAAAGATAAATCTCTTTCAATATTATGAAATTTGCTTACTGGAACAACTTGAAAATTATTATTAAATTTTTCAATTATTAAATCGTAGTCAATTTCTGCAATATAAACTGGCTTTTCTATATCATATTTTTCTAACACATCATAAGCAATAGTTCCTATATATCCAACCTCTTGTTCATTAACCAAAATTTTTGCACTTTGATAAGGATGCAAAAACAAAGGTAAAGAATTTTGTTCAAAAGATTGATACTCTGCTTGTAAATTCAATCTTTCTAAAACCGCCTCAACACAACCCTTTAAAGTATAAAAATTTTCATTATCACCAAAAGCACTTAAACACAAAATCGGTCTTTCTTCTGGAAAGTCTTGAAGAGGAATTGTTTTAGGGATGTAAATATTTGCTAATTCAAATAATCTAGAATTGTCAACTCCTCTTTTTAAGTTTTTACTAATTATATCAACCATAGAAGGAGCAAGCAATCTTCTCATAATAGTTAAATCTTCATTTATAGGATTTAAAATTTTAATAACTTTTCTTTCTTTTGCGTTAACATCAATTTTAAAATTGTCAAGTTGTTTTTCACTGTAAAAAGAAAAGGTTTTAATTTCATACATTCCTTGTGCAACTAAAATATTTTTAACTGAATTTCTTAGTTTTTGATAATTACTTAATCCACCTTGTGTTATAGAACATTTTTCCATCAAAGTTGACTTTATATTTGAATAACCATACATTCTAATAATTTCTTCCGCTAAATCTTGGTAAATAGAAATATCATTTCTATATAATGGAACTGTTGCTATTAATTTATCATTTTGTTCTTCAATTTTAAAATTTAAACGATTAAGAATATCAATAATATCTTTTTTAGGAATTTCTATTCCAAGCAATTGATTAATCTTTGTTATAGGAACTTCAATTTGTTTTTGTTTTAATAATTGATTATTTTCCAAACATTCAAAACTATCATAATAAAAATCAGTTATCTCACCAATTTGTAATTTTTGAGCAAGGAACAATGCTCTTTTAGACGCCAATCCAGTTGTATAAACATCAACACCTTTTTCATATCTAAGAGATGAATTAGAGGATAAGCCTAAGCGACGAGAAGTTTTTCTTATACCTTCTCTAGTAAATGTTGCAGTTTCAAAAACAACTGTTTGAGTTGAATCAAGAATTTCACTATTTGCCCCACCCATTATACCAGCCAATGCTATAGGCTTTATTCCATCACAAATAACTAAATCTGAATTAATTAAGGATTGATTTTTATTATCAAGAGTTACAATTTGTTCTTGATGATTTGCAACTCTAACTTGAATAGTTTTATTTTCTATTTGACTATAATCAAAAGCATGCATTGGTTGACCTAATTCAAGTAAAATATAATTAGTTAAATCAACAACATTATTTTTAGGAATAATATCACATAACAACAGTCTTTGGCGTAACCATATTGGAGATTTTTCAATTTTAACATTTTGCAAAACTGTTGAAATATAGCGCAAACATTTTTCTTTTGCATTTGCATTAATATTAACTGTTAAATTGTTTGAAAACTTGGCAGGTTTTTGTTGTAGAAGAAGCATATAATCTGTTTCTGGTTCTTTTAATTTTAAATTAAAAGCAGACGCAACTTCGCGAGCAATTCCCAAAATACTTTGACAATCAGGACGATTAGCAGTTATTGATAAATCAAAAATAAAATCATTTAAACCAATAACTGATTTAATGTCTAAACCAATTTCTGTTGATTGAGGGAGAATTAATATGCCATCGACCCCTGCACCATCAAAAAAGTTTTCATCAATTCCCAATTCAGTGCCACTACACAACATACCATTGCTATCAACCCCACGAAGTTTACCATTTTTTATTTTAACCCCGTTTGAAAGAGTTGCCCCATTAAGGGCAACAGGAACTTTTGCTCCAACAAAAACATTTTGAGCCCCTGTTACAATTTGAATTTGTTGTCCAAAATGCCCACAATTTAAAATACAAATTTGTAAATGGTCGCTATTTTGATGCTTTTCTATTTTTTCAATTTGTCCAACAACAACATTGGAAATTTCTCTGCCAACGTCAATTATTGCTTCAACCTCAAATCCTATATCAAAAAGTTTTGTTTTTAATTCATCAATAGTAATATTTTTTATATCAACAAAATCATTTAACCAACTAATAGGAAGTTTCATCATTTTCTCCTCTTTAAAAACAAATATAATTAAACAAATATAATATAATTAATAATTAAAATAAATATAATATGGTTATATTCAAAAATATGAATTTAAACAAATTTAAATCTTAAATTGACTCAAAAATCTAACATCATTTTCATATAACCATTTCAAATCTTTAATTCCATATTTTAAAATAGCAATTCTTTCCAATCCCACCCCAAATGCAAATCCGGAATATATTTCGGGGTCAAGTCCTGCATTTTTTATTACATTAGGATGGACCATTCCCGCACCTAAAACTTCAATCCAACCTGTGTTTTTGCAAATCTTACAACCCTTACCACCACAACCACAACATGTTACATCAACTTCAACACTTGGCTCGGTAAATGGGAAAAATGAAGGTCTTAATCTCGTTTTACTTTCTTCACCAAACATTTTCTTTGCTAAAATCTCTAAAACACCTTTTAAATCACAAAGCGTAACATGTTTATCTATAACCAAACCTTCCATTTGATGAAACATTGGACTATGTGTACTATCTAAATCATCAATACGATAAACTCTACCTGGAACAACAACTTTTAGCGGAGGTTTATTTTGCTCCATTGCTCTTATTTGTCCAGCAGAAGTTTGCACCCTAAGTAATAAATCTTCTGATAAATAAAAAGTGTCTTGCATATCTCTTGCAGGGTGATCTTTTGGTAAATTCAATGCAGTAAAACAGTAATAATCATTTTCAATTTCCGGTCCTTCATAAACATAAAATCCTAGTCCTGTAAAAATATCTAACAACTCATTAGTAACCAAAGTTATCGGATGAAGAGAACCATATTTTTGAGATTTTGCAGGCAAAGTAACATCTATTTCTTCATTTTTATAACGACTTAACAACTCGTTTAATTTAATAGTTTGAGATGCGTTAAAAAATTTTGATATAGCCCACTCTTTTAATTGATTAATAATCTGACCTAATTTTGGACGTTCTTCTTTATCTACCTTTCCCAACTCACGCATCATTAAAGAAATTTCTCCTGTTTTCCCCAAATAAGAACTTTGGAGAGAATACAAACTTTTGCTATCATTTATATTCTTTAATTCCTGATTTAATTTTTCTTTTAAAAGGTTAATTTTTGTTTCCATTTTTTCTCCATAAACTTTATACAACATTGAAATAATAAAATAAAATAAAATAAAATAATAAAATTAAAAATTATGAAAATTTAAATAAAAATGTAAAATAAAAATATAATTAAAAAATAGATAATTTAAAATTATATTTCAAAATTAATACATCTAATAAGATTAAAACAAATAAATTAAATTGTCAACTTTTTGACAAGATTAAATTACATCAAAATATTTATTTTAAATAATTTTGTTAAACATTTTAACTATTAATAACAAATTTATTTAAACTTAATGCCTTTAAATTAGATTTGATATAATTATTTTTTTATAAATTATAAAAATTTTTAAATCATTTTAATTTTTTAAAAAAATTATTTTTATTAAAATTTAATTTTAACAGTATGAAAAACTAATCTTTATATGTATAATATTGTAAAAAATATAAACTTTAAAAATAATTGCAAAATTATTATTTAACAAAATTTAAATGCTTTAAAATTATATAAAAATTTGGTCTAATAAAATTAACGCTTCCTTAACACTATTTATTTTACATAGTTGAAGTCTATATTTTGTTGCATCTGGCATTTCTTTAACATACCATAATAAATGTTTTCGCATATGCGTTACAATAAATTTTTCCGAATAAACCTTTTGAAGCATAGATATATGTTTTTTTATTATTTCTTTTTTAAATGAAGATGTTATATCTATTTTATTAATTAAATTAGAATTATCATAACAAACATCATCTTTTTGTTTATCTAAATTTTTATTAATTAAAATATTATCCAATTCATCATAATGAGTATTTAATTGTTTGTTTTCATTATTTTTATTTTTACACAACTTTTTAAAATGTAATAATTGGTTAAATATCCAAGGTTTTCCCAACGCACCTCTTCCAACCATAACTGCATCAACGCCAGTTTTTAACATATCAAAATAAGAAGCATCATCAAAAACATCACCATTACCAATAACAGGAATATTTAATTTAGATTTTAAAGTTGCAATCGCTTCAAAATTTACTTTACCCGAATAAAATTGTTCCCTAGTTCGACCATGGATACATACTGCACTTACACCAACATCTTGCAACATTCTTCCAAGTTCAACGCTTTTATTTTCATCAGCCCCAAAACCCAACCTCATTTTTACTGTTACAGGTTTAGTTGTTGACTTAACAACAGCATTGGCAACATCAACGGCCTTTTTTAAATCTTTTAAAAGTGCGCTTCCATCTCCATTTTTAACAATTTTTGGAGCAGGACACCCCATATTAATATCAATAATATCAAATTTTTGTAGTTGTTGCAATTTAACCGCTTTTTCCATAAATTCTGCATCACTTCCAAAAATTTGAACAGCAACAGGATTTTCCAATTTAGAAGTATAAAGCATTTTTTCATATTCAGTTAAATTCTTTTCTAAACTACTATTTTCTTCATCAAAGCAAGAATTTAAAAGAGAAAAGTTTTGACAATTATCTAAAATATCATTATTCTTGCATAAATCATTAGAATTATCACAATTAAAACAAGTATTTAGATTTTTATCTAATAATTTTTTATTAGTTTTTAACTGGTTAAAGACCAAGCCCTTTGCACTAACCATTTCTGTATAAGAAAAATCTGCCCCCATTTCTCGCGCTAAACTTCTAAACGCAAAATCTGTAACTCCTGCCATTGGTGCCAGAAACAAATTATGCTTAAAATTTAATTTATCAATTTTCAAAAGTAAATACCCCTATTAACAAAAATTATAAAAACATATTATCAAAATTTATTAGACAAATCAAGTTTTTAAAATAATTTAAGTATTAATATTTTTTGCCATACAAATTAAACTTAAGTTTGAAATAAAATTAAAAATAATGCTTATTAAAATTTATAATATTTCAATAAAAAAAACTATTAAACAAAAAATTTAATAGTTTATATTTTTAATTAAATCGAACAAGTTATATACAAAAATTAAATTATAATAATATTCAAATAATATTCAAATAATTTTAATTATATTTTTTTATAAACTTTCAATAAATTTACTTGAAAATTTAACACATGGCACCAATTTTGCAGGTGCAACAAAACTTTCGCCGGTTTGAAAATTAACAAAAACTCTTTCATTTCTTTGCCTAGTATAAAATTTAATAAAACCTGTAAAATTAATAACCTCACCTTTTCTTAATGCATCTAGAATTAAAATTTGTAAAGAATCTAAAAGTCTTTCAACTCTATTTTTAGGAATATTAACTTCTTTACTTAAAATCTTAACAACATTTTTTTTATTCATTTTTAACTCCATTTAATTTCTTATTATCTTGTTTCTTTAATTTGAACATTGTTTTTATTTCTTCAAAATTTAATATACCAAATAAAAATAAAGGAATAATATAAAAACAACCACCAAAAATTACAATCAAACTAATTTTTGCCCAAATTCCAATAGATAATACATTTAAAATATAAAAACTTGATGCTAAAATTAAAGATGAGCCCGCCGAAACACAAAGAAGTTTAAAACTTAAAGTAAAATTAAAAACTTTTTTAATTAAAATTAAACAAAATATAGATGAAAAAGCATAAAAAATTAAATTAGAAATTGCTAAACCGAAAATAGTAAATTTAGAGGAAGAAACTAATAAAACTGTTAGTCCAACTTTAAATAAAGCACCTATACTCATAATTCCAATTGGAACATTTTCTTTGCCCATACTTTGAAAAACTGCAATACATATTTGAAGTAAACTTATAAAGAGAATTTGAATAGAACTAATTTGTAATAACTGTGAAGAAATAGTTAGAAGATAAGGTTCTATATCTGCATATAGCAAATTCATTATTAGAGGTGCAAGAATAACAAAAGAAATAACGCAAGGAATAATAACAATCCACAACATTGAAAAGATTTTTTTTATTTTCAAAGACGCTTCTTCAATTTTATTTTTTGTTAAAAGATAAGTTAAAGACGGCAAAAGAGATAAAGAAATAGCAACCGAAATAATAACTGGAAAATTAATTAAGGAATTAACAATTCCACTTTGCAAACCATATAATGCCGTTGAAAAACTGTCAACAAAATTTTTATTTAATAAATTGATAACAACAAAACTATCAAATGCTGTAATTAGAGGAATTATTAAAAAACTTAATGTAAACGTTATATTATGAAGAAAGAAAGATTTGTTGTTTATACTTGATTGTTTGTTTTTGTTTAACAAATTCTTATTAATATCCCCACTTGTTTTTTCAGTTGTTAAATTTATATTTAATTTTTTATTATTAATTATATATTTTATATTTTTGTTATAAATTAAAAATTTTTTATTACTTAAATCTTCTTGATTATAATAATCAAATTTTTCTTTTAGTTTTAGTTTGTCTTTATTTTCATTAAATAAAAAATTAGTTTTGCTTGAATGTTTAAATATAAAAAATTTTATAATTAAATAAACCATCGCAAAAAATTCTGCAAATGTTATTCCTAAAAAAGCCCCAACAACACCCATTTCTAAACTTTGTTTTGTTAAAATAAAAGCAAGAGTCAAACCCAAGGCGACCTTAAATAATTGTTCTAAAATTTGACTTGTCGCAGTTGGAACCATATTTTGATAACCTTGAAAAAAACCTCTAAAAGGTGCGAGCAAACTTGCAAAAATCAAAGCTAATGCCATAATTTTGTAACCTTGCGTTGCAAGTTGATTTCCCTGTAATAAAGAAATATCTTTTGCCAACACAAACATAATAACGGCAAAAATAAGACCAACTATTAAAGAATAAATAAAACCACTAATAAATATTTTTTTTATGCAACCAATTTTTTCTGCTCTACATCTAGCAATGCTTTGCGCCATATTAGCACTTACACCACTAGAACTAATAATTAAAGCCAAAGAAAAAACTGGAAAAATCATTTGATAAATACCAATTCCCTCAGCCCCTAAAATATTTGAAAGAGGAATTCGATAAATAGCCCCTAAGATTTTACCAAGAATACCAGCAATAATTAAAATTAAAGCACCTTTTGCTATATCATTTTTCACAAAGTTATTTTTTGAAAGTAATTTTTTTTTATTCACATTTGACATTTTTATACAAAATATTATTTATAAATATTGTTTTAAAACTTTTTTAAAACTATTTTAAATTTGGTTTTAAATTATTTTTTATTTTAACCTTGTTTTAAAATTATTTTAAACTTATTTCAAATTATCTTAAAAAACTTTTTAATTAATCATTTATAAATTTTTACAACCATCTATGTATTTTTTATTATTTTTAATGATTTTTACAAATATTAATATTTTTCACAACCATTAATCACTTTCAAAATTCTCTATCTATAATTTTTGTTTATTGATTTTGGTGAAATTTTTATAAGTTTTTACAGTCTTTTAACAAAATCTATTGCATTTTATTTTAAAATATGATATACTTCTCGCTATGAATATTAATTTATATTCGTCCTTGTGTTTAAAGATTAAACACCATAAGTCCAAAAGGAGGTAAACATGAAAAAATATGAACTTCTATACGCTATTTCTCAAGATACAACAGAAGAACAAAGAGAAGCCTTAATTGCCAAATTTAAAAAATTTGTTGAAGACAAAAAAGGTAATGTTCTCGGAATTGATAAATGGGGAATGAAAAAACTTGCATATCCTATTAAATTCAAAAATGAAGGATATTTTGTTTTAATGAATTTTGAAGCAGAACCAAGTATTGTTCGTGAAATGGATAATGTTATGAATATAACAGAATCAATTATAAGAAAAATGTTCACTGTTCGTGATTAGTAATTCGCGTTTGTTTAAAAAAAGGAGAAATTATGAACAAAGTTATTTTAGTTGGCAATTTAACAAAAGACCCAGAACTTATAACAACAAATAGTGGTATTTCTGTTTGTCGTTTTACTATTGCTATTAGTAGACGCTTTCCTAGTTCAACAGGAGAACGAGAAACAGATTTTTTAAACATTGTTGTTTGGAGAAATCAAGCCGAAAATTGTCATAAGTATTTGAAAAAAGGTAGTAAATGTGGAGTTGTTGGAAGTATTCAAACTCGCTCTTATGAAGCAAATGATGGAACAAAAAAATATATAACCGAAATAGTTGCTGATGAAGTTGAATTTTTGAACTCTCGCAGTCAAAATGGAGAAGAAACTCCGATTTCAAAACCAGAAAAATCTGAAGTTAGCGAACTTGAACCTATTGAAGACGATAGTCTTCCTTTCTAAATTGAAATTATTAAAAGGAGTCAAAATGGCAGAAAATATTGAAAACAAAAATTTGGAAGTTAGTGAAACAGTTGAAAATGAAGAAAAAAATTTAACCGACAAACAAGAAAATAAAACTGAAAAGAAAGTTTCTGTTAAAGAATTTGCAGAACGTCCAAAAAAATTTAAAAGACAGGGACGCAAAAAAGTTTGTGCTTTTTGCGTTGATAAATCAAACCAAATAGATTATAAAGATTCAGCAAAATTGAAACATTTTATAACAGAAAAAGGAAAAATTTTACCTCGTCGTCAAACAGGAACTTGCTCAATGCACCAAAGAATGCTTGCAAAAGCAATTAAACGTGCTCGTAATATGGCAATTCTTCCTTATAAAGCAGATTAATGTATAATGTATAATTTATATTTTATTATAACTATTATTAAAATAAAATTGTAAATTAATTTCATTAAATAAAAAAATATGAAAAACAACTAAGTTTTATAAATAATATTTTAAAAATATTAATTTTATATAAAAAAAGATTTCTATTTGATATGAAATCTTTTTTTTATTTTATAACTATTTAAATTCTTACAAACTTCAACTTAAACTTAAAAATTATTCATCTAAATTTATATAATTTATTTCATCTCCTCTTTTTAGTGCTGTTTGCACCGCCTCTTGATGCGCCTCATCAACGCGTTTTGTTCCGTGGGTTTTACTTTTTTCGAAATGTATACAAGTGTGGCCATCTTGTCCATTATCTGTAATAAGAGAATAGCCATGTGGCATACCATTAATTGAACCAGCAACCCACATTCCATTAATCTCAACCCATACTGGTCGACGCACCCAACTCCACTCATTATTATAGATTCCATAAAATTTCAACATATTTTCTTTATCTATTGGCTCAACATCTGCATGATTATATCCACCAGTTCTTTGTACATAATAAATCGTTCCTGTTTGAACATCAATAACTTTTGTATTTTTATATTTAGTAAAAATTGTATTAACAGCATCAAACCAATTTAAACTTATAACTTTTAATCTTTGAACACCTCCAACAACATATTTTTCATCTTCGTTTTCATCATTAATTATTTGTTGTTGATTACTTGTTAAAGTTCCACTTTGAGAAAAAACTGGATAAGAAAAAATTGCAGATAAACCGCAAGACAAGAATATTAAGCAAATACAAAAATAAGAAAAAAAATATTTCATAATTTTATTTTTATTTAAATTTTATAAATTATTCATAAAAAAATGATAGTTATAAGTAAATAAAAAATAAATTAAAAATTAACAAATATTATAAAATGTAAAAAATTTTAACAAAAATTTAATTATAAGAAATAATTAAACTTTAAATAAATCAAAATTAAAAAACAATGAAAAAAAATATAAAAAAAAAGAATAAATCAAACTTATTCTTTTTTATCATCTTCATCATTTGAGGAAAATTTATTCATTAATTCGTTTAATTCTTCATTAGTTCCTAAAAAAACATTATCTTCTTGTTGAATAGGAGCATCTGCATCAGTATAGTTCATTTCATCTTCCAAAGATGCTAAATTTTCAACTGTTGAATAATCTTCATTTTGTTCCCCATTCGCATGATTATTATTGATGTGATTAAAATCATAATTGTCATTAAAGCCATCACCTTGATTATTAGAAGAATCTGTTGAATTTGAATTATTAATTTGAGAACTAGGTTTTTGTTTTTTAGGATAATTTGCATTCATATCCAAAAATGTAACCCACTCACCAACCCAACGAACTTTAACTTTTCCTAAAGAACCATTTCTATGTTTTGCTATTTCTATTTCACAAATACCTTCGCCATCTTCATTAACAACATCATTATACATATCTGGTTTGTAAATAAAAAGCACAATATCAGCATCTTGCTCAATTGCTCCTGAATCACGCAAATCAGCAAGCATAGGTCTATGGTCCTTACGCGACTCCGCACTTCTTGAAAGTTGTGAAAGCAAAATAATAGGAACATTTAATTCTTTAGCGGCAATTTTCAAACTTCTTGTTATTTCACCAATTTCCAAAACTCTATTATCTTGTTTTATTCCACTTTTCATTAACTGTAAGTAGTCAATCATAACTATGTCTAATCCCCTTTCTCTTTTAAGACGACGACATTTAGATAATATATCACGAGGTGTATTTATACTTGAATCATCAATATAAATCTTTGCATCATTTAATTTTTTATTTGCGACCCAAATCTTATTCCACTCTTCATCTTTTAAATTCCCACTTAAAGCATCGGCCATATTAACACATGCAACACTACACAAAGAACGCTGAACAAGTTGAGTAACCGGCATTTCCAAAGAAAAAATTGCACATGATTTTCCATGATTAATTGCCGCATAGTTAAGCATATTCATTGCCAAACTGGTTTTACCAAATCCAGGACGAGCGGCAAGAAGTATTAAATCACTATTTTGCAAACCATTAGTTATTTGGTCAAATTGCGCAAAACCTGTTGGAATTCCTTTTAAAGCATTTTTATCTTTTGCAAGCATTTCAAATTTATTCATAACCGCTTTCAAACCTTTTTCAATATGCTCAAGCGAAGAAGTATCTTCTTTTTCACCAATATCAAAAATTTGTTTTTCAGCGTAAGCAAGAACTTCTAACCCGTCAACATCTTCATAAGCTTTTTCGGTTATATGTTGTCCTGCTAAAATTAATTGTCTTAAACGAGAATGATTTTTAACAATTTCAACATAATGCTTAAAATTAACAGCACTAGGCAAAGTGTTTGTCAAAGTAGTTATGTAATCCAAACCACCAACTTCTGCCAACTTTCCAGCACTTTCCAACTTATTAACCAATGTAACAAAATCAATAGGTTGACCATCAATATTCAAACGATTCATATTCTCAAAAATAATTTTATGAGATTCACTATAAAAATCTTCTGGTTGAAGCAAACTTAAAATAGTTAAAGGTGCTTCCTCATCAATTAAAACACAAGCCAAAACTGCTTGTTCTGCCTCCATACTATGTGGCAACATTTTAGGCTTTTGTTTCATACTCCCTCCCAAATTTTAACACTTTAAAAAATTTTGTAACATTAATCAGCATAAGGGTCATCATTTTTTAGTTTATTTATTCTTTTTTGTTCAACTTTACGACGAATTATATCATAAATCAAAAAAATAATTCCTCCAACAACAACTAGAATCATAATGACAGCCCATTGATTTTTGAGAAAAAAATCTTCAGCCATTGAATAAAGCAAATAACAAACTATTAATAATATTGGAAACGCGATTAGAAAAAACCATAAAAAATGTTTAGAATTTTTTTTAACTGCTCTTTTTGTTTGCTTGTCCACAAAACTCCCCCAACCTTTATAACATTACAAATTAATACAAAATATATTATCACATAAATAAAAAAAATGCAAGGTTAATTATTAAAACTTATAATAGATTTTCAATAAAAAATAACATCAAAATTAAAACAAAAACATAAAAAATATAAAATTTTAATAACAAATTTTAATCATATGTTTTAAAAATAGTTTTTAACAATAAATTTTTTATTTACATCTTATTATTTTATATACAAGCGAAAAATAATTAAAAATAACATTTTTTTGTATAAAAACTCATTTTTGATTGACTATTTTAATTAAATTTGATAACATTTACTTAGAATTAAAAATATATAAGTATTTAGATATTTATCTAAATTTATATCTAAATATAATATTTGATTAATTAAATTTTTATTTAAACAAATAAGGAGAAAAAAATGAAATATTCAAATTTAAACAATTTTAAAAATCCTGAGGAAATTTTAACTAATTCAAATTTAATGAGAGATGTTTACGCAAATTTTTATTTTGGAATAGCCTTAGCAACTTTTAAAACATTGACAAAAAGCAAAGAACAAACAATAAGAATTTCTTATTGTAAAGATGGAATACCCCATATTATTGAAACAAAACTTCTTGATGTCAAACCATTTGATAAAATAGAAACTAGTGCTGGAACACTGCCTTTTCTTTCAAAAAATTTAAATACCTTTATATTGAAAATAACCGATAAAAACGGTCAAATTTTATATGATAAAACAGATATATTATTCGAAAATACAAACTTATCAAAAGATTTTATTAACATTTTGACCAGAGTTTTTGGAACTCAAAATCCTGATTATTATTCTCAATTTTCAATTGAACAGTTATATGATATGTATAATAAACAATCTAAACAAGATTATCAAATTAAGATGAATTAATTTAATAAATACAAATAATCATTATTTATAAAAAATCGTTATTAATAAATAATGATTTTTTTATTGAAAAAATTAAAAAAAAAATAAATAAAACAGTTTAAAAAACAAAATAAATTTAAATATAGAAATTATTTTTAAATTTAAACATACATAATGTATTTTTATTTGACAATACTATATTAATTGTAGTAAACTAAAAATGTTGGGAGGTTTAAATTGGAAGAAAAAACAAGAAAACTTAAAGTTGCCATGTTTGGATGTGGCAAAATGTCTGCTTATCTTATGAGATATGTATTAGAAAAAAAAGGTGAAATAGTATGTGCATTTGATATTTCGCCTGATATTATTGGAAAAGACATTGCTGAGATTATAGGAAATAACTATAAAAAAATTGGAATTGTTATTAAACATGCAGATGAACTAGAAAAAGAAATTCAAAAAACTTGTCCTGATGTTTGCATTGTTGCAACTATGAGTTTGATGAGCGATGTTGGTCCAACTTTACTTCGTCTGGCAAAATTAGGAATTAATGCAATAACAACTTGCGAAGAAGCGTTTTATCCTTGGAATAGTAATCCTAAAATAACAGAAGAAATTAATAAAACCGCTATTGAAAATAATTGTACAATTTGTGGCTCTGGGTATCAGGATATTTATTGGGGAAATTTAATAACTGCCATTGCATCATCAACACAAAGTATTAAAAAAATAATTGGCAAAACTTCATATAATGTTGAAGATTACGGTATCGCTCTTGCAAAAGCACATGGGGCCGGTTTAACTTTAAAAGAATTTGAAAAAGAAATAGCGTCCGCAGATAATATTTCAGAAGAAGAACGACAAAACTTAATTGAAAAAGGTGAATTTTTGCCAAGTTATATGTGGAACACTAACGGTTGGCTTGCTTCTCATTTGGGACTCACTGTTAAAAAACAAACTCAAAAATGTGTGCCACAAACACACAATTCTGATTTACAAAGTTCAACATTAGGCATGACAATAAAAGCGGGTGACGCAACTGGAATGAGTGCCGTCGTAACAACTGAAACAGAAGAAGGTATTGTTATTGAAACACAATGTATTGGCAAGGTTTATGCTCCTGATGAATTTGATAGCAACCAATGGACAGTTGAAGGAGAACCAACAACAAGCATTGTTGTTGACCGTCCACAAACAGTTGAGTTAACTTGTGCAACAGTTGTTAATAGAATTGCAGATTTATTAGATAGCATACCAGGTTATATAACAACTGAAAAAATGCCAACTCCAAGTTTTATTCAAGATTTAACAGTTGTTGAATTTGATGGTTGTGATTGCGACGAATGCAATGATGATTGCTGTGATGATTCTTGCGATTGTGGTTGTCATCACTAATAAAAGTTGTTAAAATTAAAATTTAAAAATTAGCAACAATTTAATTGACAAGTTTCATTTAAAATAAATAAAATAGAAAAAATAAATAAAACAGAAAAAGGAAAGTTAAAAACTATCCTTTTTTTCTTTTTTTATTAATATTTTAAAATTACATAACGTTATAATTTTTTATTACATAAAAAAAAGCAGTTTTGGGTTTTAAACTGCTTTTTCTAAAAATTTATTGGGTTTTATAAATTTTCATTATAAATTATTCAATAATTGAAGAAACAACACCTGAACCAACTGTTCTTCCGCCTTCACGAATAGCGAAACGCAATCCTTGTTCAATAGCGATTGGAGTTATAAGGTTAATAGTCATAGAAATGTTATCTCCTGGCATAACCATTTCAACACCAGCAGGAAGTTCAATAGTTCCTGTAACATCTGTTGTTCTAAAATAGAATTGAGGACGATATCCGTTAAAGAATGGAGTATGACGTCCACCTTCTTCTTTCTTCAAAACATAAACTTCGGCTGTAAATTTAGTGTGAGGTTTAATTGATCCAGGTTTACAAATAACTTGACCTCTTTCAACTTCGTTTCTTTGAATTCCGCGAAGAAGAAGACCAACATTATCTCCTGCTCTTGCTTCATCAAGAAGTTTTCTAAACATTTCAACACCAGTTACAACTGTTTGTTTGTTTGACCCCATACCAACAATTTCAACTGTGTCATTAAGTTTAATAACACCACGTTCTACCCTACCAGTAACAACGGTTCCACGACCTTGGATAGTGAAAACGTCTTCGATAGGCATAAGGAATGGCTTATCTGTTTCACGTGCTGGTTCTGGAATATAACTGTCAATAGCATCAAGAAGTTCTTGGATAGGTTTGCAAGCAGGATCATCAACTTTGCCAGCTTGACAAGCTTCAAGTGCTTTAAGAGCTGAACCTTTAATAATTGGAGTTGTGTCACCAGGGAATCCGTACTCTGTTAACAAATCTCTAATTTCCATTTCAACAAGTTCAAGAAGTTCTGGATCATCAACTTGGTCAACTTTGTTCATAAATACAACAATGTAAGGAACACCAACCTGACGAGCAAGCAAGATGTGTTCACGAGTTTGAGGCATAGGACCATCCGCTGCTGAAACAACAAGAATTGCTCCATCCATTTGCGCTGCACCAGTAATCATATTCTTAACGTAGTCAGCATGCCCTGGACAGTCAACGTGAGCATAGTGACGAGTATCAGTTTGATATTCAACGTGTGCAGTATTAATTGTGATACCTCTTTGTCTTTCTTCAGGAGCTCCATCGATTTGGTCATAGCGTCTAGCTTCAGCCAATCCTCTTAAAGAACTGTAGAAAGTTATAGCGGCAGTTAAGGTTGTTTTACCATGGTCTACGTGTCCAATAGTACCAACATTTACGTGGGCCTTGGTTCTGTCAAATTTTTCCTTTGCCATTTAAATAATCTCCTTTAAAAAATTAATATATTGTTATTTAATTTAACATCAAAATTATATCAAATCACATACAAAATAGCAAGCAATTTTAAATAATTTTTATATTTTTACAAAAATTTTAATTTATTTTTACTTAGATTAAAGTATATCTTGCAAAATTGAAAGTTAAACATGAAAAATATCATATTGAAAATATAATTTTTTTACAAAATTAAAGTTAAATTTTTTATAAAATTAAAGTTTAAAATTTATATAAAATAATATTAACTTCTATAAAATTATATTAATATCAACTTTTAATTTAAAAATTCTATCAGTACATTATCAACACATCATTAATTTAACAGTTAATTTAGCAAATAATCAATTAAATTAAATAGTAAAACAAATTAAAATCATAAATTAAAATAGAGTTTAATTTATTAAATTAAAACTTATTTTTAACAAAAAAAGTTGCTTTTAAAATTTAAACAATTTATAAATTTAAAATTATACTTTAATATTTAAAAATATGCTTTAAATTTTAAAATTATGCTTTTTTTGCACGTTCACCAATTATTTTTTCACTAATTGATTTTGGAACTTCTCCATATTTTTTAAATTCCATAGTAAATGTTCCACGACCCTGTGTTTGAGAACGCAAATCAGTTGCATATCCAAACATTTCAGCCAAAGGAACTTCTGCATTGATAATTTGAACACCAGGTTTTGTTTCTGTTCCCAAAAGAATTCCCCTTCTAGAAGTTAAATTACCCATAACAGTTCCAAGATATTCATCAGGAAGTTCAACTTGAACTGCCATAATAGGTTCTAGTAAATAAGCACCACCCTTTGCACAACCATCTTTAAATGCAAGAGAGCCTGCAATTTTAAACGCCATTTCACTAGAATCGACATCATGATAAGAACCATCATAAACAGTAACTCGAAAATCAACTGTTTCATATCCAGCCAATATACCATTTTGTCTTGCTTCATTAATACCGTTATTAATAGGTTGAATAAATTCTTTAGGGATAGAACCGCCAACAGTTTTATCTATAAACTCATATCCAGCACCTTGTTCAAGTGGTTCCATTTCAATAAGACAATGTCCATATTGCCCCTTACCACCGCTTTGACGAATAAATTTACCTTCCGCCTTACAAGCATTTCTAATAGTTTCCTTATATGAAACTTGAGGAGCACCAACATTAGCCTCAACTTTGAATTCACGTTTTAATCTGTCAACAATAATTTCAAGGTGTAGTTCGCCCATACCGGCAATAATTGTTTGTCCGGTTTCTTTATCAGTTGAAACTTTGAAAGAAGGGTCTTCACGCATAAGTTTTGCTAGTGCAAGAGCCATTTTTTCTTGCATATCTTTTGTTTTTGGCTCAATAGCCAATTGAATAACTGGGTCTGGGAAATCCATACTTTCAAGAACAATTGGATGTTTTTCATCACAAAGAGTGTGTCCTGTAATTGTGTCCTTCAAACCAACAATAGCAGCAATATCACCCGCACCAACTTCTGATATTTCTTGACGATTATTAGCGTGCATACGAATTAAACGACCAACTCTTTCATTTTTTCCTGTTATAGAATTGTAAACATAAGAACCTGCTTTTAAAAGACCACTATAAACACGGAAAAATGTCAATCCTCCAACAAAAGGGTCATTTGCTATTTTAAATGCTAAGCCAGCAAAAGGTGCATCTTCACTAGCAATTCTTTCTTCTTCTTTATCTGTATCTGGATTAATACCTTTAACAGCGTCAATATCAAGAGGTGAAGGTAAATAATCTACCATCGCATCAAGCAACATTTGAACACCTTTATTTTTATATGAAGAACCACATAAAACAGGAACTAATTTTTTAGATATAGTTGCTTTACGAAGAGTTTTCTTTAAATCTTCAACAGATATCTCTCCTCCTCCAAAATATCTTTCCAATAAAGCATCATCAGTTTCAACAATTGCTTCTATCATTGCATCATGCATTTTTTGCGCTTTTGCTTTTAATTCTTCTGGAATGTCAATAATTTCAATTTCTTTACCTTGGTCATCTTTATAAATTTCTGCTTTCATTGTGAAGAGGTCTATAATCCCCTTAAATGTTTCACTTTCTCCAACTGGCATTTGAATTGGAATTGGAGTTGTGTGTAATCTAGTGCGAATACTTTCAACACACGCATCAAAATCAGCAGCATCTCTATCCATTTTATTGATATACACTATAACTGGAACTTTATATTTTGTTGCTTGTCTCCAAACAGTTTCTGTTTGTGGTTGAACTTTATCTCTTGCACTAAGAACTAAAACTGCCCCATCAAGAACTTTTAAACTACGTTCAACTTCAATAGTAAAATCAACGTGTCCAGGTGTGTCAATAATATTAATTTTGTGGTCTTTCCAAGAACAAGTTGTACAAGCAGATGTTATAGTTATCCCACGTTCTTGTTCTTGCTCCATCCAATCCATAGTTGCGGCTCCGTCGTGAACTTCACCGATTTTATGACTTTTACCCGTATAAAACAAAATTCTTTCTGTTGTTGTTGTTTTACCAGCATCAATATGAGCCATAATACCAACATTACGGGTTTTTGTTAATGGTTCTTTTGCCATAATAATTTCTCCTAAAAAAATTTCATACACTAAAAGTGCATAATAAAAAAACAAATAATTAAATTAATTGAAATACTATAATTATTTCAATTAAACTTTATTATTAAAATAATTAATCATAATATTTAAAAATATTTAAAATTTAAATTTAATTTTAAAGATTAAATATTTTTTATTAAATTATTAAATAAATTTTTTCAAAAATACTAATTAAAAAAATTAATTCAAAAATATTACCAACGGAAATGTGCAAATGCTTTATTTGCCTCTGCCATTCTATGCATTTCATCTCTACGCTTAACCGCTGCACCAGTATTATTATAGGCATCCATAATTTCACCAGCAAGTTTTTCTTTCATTGTTCTTTCTCCATTACGTTTTCTTGCGAAAAGAACAAGCCAGCGGATTCCTAATGTTTGACGACGGTCTGGACGAATTTCAATAGGAACTTGATATGTTGCACCACCAACACGGCGACCTTTTGTTTCAAGAACTGGTTTAATGTTTTCTAATGCTTGTGTAAAAATAGTCAATGGTTCATTACCTGTTTTTTCTTTAATAATATCAAATGCGCCATAAACGATGTTTTCTGCTGTTCCTTTTTTACCGTCTAGCATAATTTGATTAATAAGTTTTGTTAAAAGTTTGCTTCCAAAAACTGGATCTGGAAGAACATCTCTTTTAACTGCACTATTTCTTCTTGCCATTTTTTCTCCTTTTAGTTTCTAAACGAAACGATTACTCAAATAAAATCAAATTGATTTTTGTAATAATAATTCTCACATCAAGTAAGTTATCAACTACAACAAAAAAGTTTAATTTTACAAATTTTAAAGAAATAAAGAAATAAAGTTATCTGTTAAGATATAAATAATTTTTTAAATGTAATGATAAGAAAATTGATTTCTTAAATTAGTTTAAAATATAAATTAAAAACATATAGTTTAATTAGTCTAAATTAGTTGTAGTTGTAGATTGCTTATTACATATTTTTCTATTGTTTTTTAGGTTTTTTAGCACCGTACTTAGAACGACCTTGTGCACGTTTTGCAACACCTGAAGCATCAAGAGCACCACGTATAATGTGATAACGAACACCTGGCAAATCTTTAACTCTACCGCCACGAACAAGAACAACACTATGTTCTTGAAGATTGTGTCCTATACCAGGAATGTAACATGTTGCTTCTGAACCGTTTGAAAGTCTAACACGGGCAATTTTACGAAGTGCAGAGTTTGGCTTCTTAGGAGATGTTGTTTTAACTGACAAACAAACACCACGTTTTTGAGGATTATTTTCCAAAAGTGGAGATTTGCTTTTTCTGTTAAAAGTTTTTCTTCCTTTCCTAACAAGTTGATTAACTGTTGGCATAGTTTATCCTCCTTTACAGAATATTTATAAAAAAACAAAATGAATTGAAAATTTTATTTCAATTCATCAAAAAGTTTTATGGCGATTAAAAAGTAAAAACTTCACGAACATACTCAGTGTTTAATGAATTGTTTTGCAAAATATTTAAATTTCACTTGAAACCTAGATTCAACACAAATTTAAAATTCAATTCACAATAACAACACCTGCCGTTAAAGTTTTCAAAAAGCCAAGACAACTTTTTGGTAAAGAAATAATCTTTACGGAATGAATTTAACATAAAAACAATATAAAGTCAATAGTTTTTTATTTTATTTTATATTTTTTTACTCTTCTATTTAAATAATCAAATTAAATAATCAAAAATTGTGACTATTGATTTTTTGTTGAATTTATGATAAAATGAAAGTATGTTATAGAACAATATTAATTTTGATGAATATTTTAGTTGATATTTAATTAATTATGTAATCAAGCAACTTAAATACTTTAATCTTAAACAATATTCATTTTCATCTTAAATCATATTTATTGATTTGATTTTAATTATGTAAATTAAAATAAATCATTTACCAATAATGTCATACAATTGATTTTAAATTAGTAAATAAATTAATTTAAAAATTTAAAATTTAAAATAGTTTATATAATAATCAATTTAACAACTCATAGATGAAATATATAAAATGATATATAAATGGATATTTAAGTAGATATAAAACAAATGTTTAATTAGTTTGATAAAATAAGTATAACGCAAGATTTTTAATATCAATTAAAAAGGTGTTAAAATAATATTACAAAAAGTTTGGAGTATTTATGAAAAGAAAAAAATTTTCAAAAAAAACATCATTAAAATCTAAATCACTTGTTCAAGGCGAATTACAAAAATATGATATTAATAAAATGTCTATTAATAATCAATCAAGCAACACAAAAACAACAAATGAAATTAATAGCGTTAATGAAATTATACAAAACGAAAATGACAAATTATTAAAATATGTTATTGTTAGTAATCCCATTACTTTTAGAGTTGGTCGTTTCAAGATGACAATTCCAACTTATCAAGAACTTGAACTAATAAATCCTTTAACCCAACAACCATTTAATAAATTAAAAAAAATTAAACTTTTTAGAATTATGGCAATAAGAGATATACCAGAAATAAATATAAAAAAAGGTGATTTAGGAGGCTGGGTTGACAATCAAGACGCTCTTAGTCAAGATGGCAATTGCTGGATATTTAAAAACGCAATGGTTATAAACAAATTGGGTGGGCAAGTTAGTGGCAATGCTTTGATTTATGGCAACGCGAAAGTTTTAGGCGGAAAGGTTGGCGGAAATGCAAAAATGTATGGAAATTCAGCCATATTAGATAACTCTCAATTAGATGATTTCGCACAATTACACGATAATTGTATTATAGCACAAAACGCTCATGTTTGCGGACGCGCTTATTTATCTAACAATGTAAAAGTTTTAGGAAAAAGTAGAGTTTGTGGCCAAACAATAGTAACAGATAATTGTATTGTACAAGATGAAGCATCAATTGATAAATCAGTAACACTTCAAGATGATGTAATTGTTAAGGATAGTTGCCAAATAATTGGAGGAAAATTATCAGGACAACTTGTTATCGGCGGAGAAACCATTATCCATGACAATCCTAATTTGAACGGAAAATTAACAATTTTAGGAAAAAGTTACATACACGGAAATGGTAACTTAACAACAGATTTGCATTGTCAAGAACTCAATCAAGAACTTAAAGATGTTGAAATAATAACATTGGAAAATTCAAATAAAAAAAGTTTAATAAAAACAATAAACACAACTCCAAATACAACCCTACTTTATTCCTCCAAATACAATATGGAACAAACAAAATAAAAAAATACTTTTTTAAAAAGTTGAAAATTGTTCTTTCATCTCATAACAAGCAAAAAAACTTGACAATTAAAATAGTTAATATACAATAAAAAAAGCAGTTAAAATTTTAAAAAAAATTAATTTATATAAATATTTTAAATTATAAAAAAATACTATTAAAAAAACATTAAACGGTGAATTATTATGGATTTGTTAAAAATTATAAAAAGTAAATTTTCAAAATTAAAAAAAATAAATGCTACGAATTCAACTCAACAAGTTTCAAAAATTGAAAAAAATGAAAAAAATGAAAAAAAATATATATTGCTTGAAGGTAAAGAAAATACCTTACAGCATGTTTATATAGACCCCACAACCAACGAACAAAGAACAGTTACTTTACACAGAATACAATATTGCAAAGATATAAATGAAAATATAAAAAAGGGAACATTAGGTGGTTGGCTAGAATCTGAAAATAATCTAAGTCAAAAAAACTTTTGCACTGTTGAAAATGACGCAAAAGTTTTTGGTAATGCAAAAGTTTTCGGTAATGCCGGAGTTCTTGATTATGCAAAAGTTTATGGTAATGCAGAAGTTTTTGATTATGTAAAAATTTGCGGTAATGCTGGAGTTCTTGATTATGCAAAAGTTTATGGTAATGCAAAAGTTTTTGGTTATGTAAAAATTTGCGGTAATGCAGAAGTTTGTGGCAGTGCAGGAATTTATGATAATGCTGAAATTAATGGTAATGCAAAAGTTTATGATAATGCAGAAGTTTTTGATTATGTAAAAATTTGCGGTAATGCAGAAGTTTGTGGTAATGCAAGTGTTTTCGGTAATGCAAAAGTTTTTGGTAATGCAAAAGTTTATGGTAATGCCGAAATTTTTGATTATGTAAAAATTTGCGGTAATGCAAAAATTTTTGACAGTGCAGGAATTTATGATAATGCTGAAATTAATGGTAATGCAAAAGTTTATGGTAATGCCGGAGTTTTTGATTATTCAAAAGTTTGTGGTAATGCAGAAGTTTATGAGAATTCAGCAGTTTTTGATGATACAGAAGTTTATAACAATTCAGCAGTTTTGAATGAGAAAAAAGTTGAGAATTATGATAATCTTTTGAAAAAAACTTTAAAAATTGCCAAAAAAGAATATAACAATGTTAAATAATGTAAAACTAAAAAAATTTGAACAAATTTTATTAACTTATTAAAATTTTGTAAAAAAAGTAAGTTATTATTTATTCTCATATAAAAAACTTGACAGATAAAATAGTTAACAATAAATAAAGCAGTTTAAATTTTAAAGAAAATTAATTTATATAAATATTTTAAATTATAAAAAATACTATTAAAAAAACATTAAACGGTGAATTATTATGGATTTGTTAAAAATTATAAAAAGTAAATTTTCAAAATTAAAAAAAATAAATGCTACGAATTCAACTCAACAAGTTTTAAAAAGTGAACAACAAAATACAGACAAAGATTTAACAACAGAAAAATTGTCTTTGATATCTGATGATAATAATAATTTGGAAAACAACACTGCCCCATCAGATAATTTAACTAATCAAAATATTGAAAATTATTCTAAAATAGACAAAACTTATGAAATAGTTGATGACAATAGTAAAAACGATGAATTACAGACACATCTTAATAAAAATAATCATGATGTTATTGAACCAGATACTGAAATTGAAGAAGATGATGATAAAAAATATATATTGCTTGAGGGCGAAGAAAATACCTTACAGCATGTTTATATAGACCCCACAACCAACGAACAAAAAACAGTTACTTTACACAGAATACAATATTGCAAAGATATAAATGAAAAGACTAAGAAAGGAACATTGGGTGGTTGGCTGGAATCTGAAAACAATTTAAGTCAAAATGGTTTTTGTATTGTTAGAAAAAATGCAAAAGTTTGGGGTAATGCAAAAATTCTAGATGATGCTGTTGTTTCCGACAATGCTTGTGTTTTTGATGATGCAATGGTTTTTCAAGACGCATATGTAACAAATGATGCCCAAATATTTAACAAAGCATTTGTCTTAGGGTTTTCAAAAATAACAAATTCAGCAAAAATTTACAATTATGCATTTATCAATGGAAATTCACTTATAAAAAATAATACACAAATAAAGGGATGTGCAATATTAGAAGGCTCTATTCAAGTTGAAGACAATGCTATTATAAAAGATAATGCCAAAGTAACAGGTAATGTTAAAATTACTAATAATGTAGTAATTAGCGATAATGCAGAAATTAACGGAAACACTAAATCATCAATACAAATTTATGATGAAGTTAAAATTGGTGGAAAAACTAAATTAAAAGGTCTAATTTCTTTAGCAGGAAAAATACAGTTAAATTTAGATATTGATGAAGAAATAGTTTTATATTATCAAAACACTACAATAAGATCATTTTCAACATTCCAATATTTTTACAATCTAAACAAAAAGCAACTAGAAATTCCAAGCAATTTTAAATTTAATTATACCAATCGGTTTGGTTATGAAAAAATTTAAAAAGTAATATTAAATATTTAATTAAAAATTAATTAATATTGTTTAATTTCAATATTATTTAGATAAATATCTAATAACCAATAAATTTTAGTAATTTTGTGAAATTTTATATTAAAAAAAATGTATGATACCTTATTGTTATTCATACATTTTTATTTTCATTTTTTTTATTATTTTTTTTACTATTCACCCACACACTCTCCAACAAATAAGCCAACATACATATTACTATTGCTGTAAATTTTAAAATATAAGAACTAATTAAAGCCATCAAAAATTCCTGTCCCAAATTGCCTAAAACAATAAATGTTAAACCAAAATAAATTATTGAATTAACTATGCTCGCAAGAAATAATCCAACTGCAATGTTAAAATAATTATTAAATTTTAAAGAATTTAACTTTTTATAAATTATTATCATTATATAAACAGCAACCAATGTCCCCAAAATACTAAATAAGTAAGAAACGAAATTCCAAATTAAATCTTTTGTTATTCCAGAAAGCATAAAATTGCCCGCAAAGGATAATAATGCGGTTAAAAATAATGAACCCAAAGTGCTAAATAAAATATTTTTTAAACTAGATTCACCAAAATCAATATACATAATTAACATTGTAAAAATACAAATGGTATAAATAACCGCATCCATACCAAAAACAAAATCACCAATAATAATTGGATAATTATTAATATTATATAAATTGGAACCAATTGCACAACCAATTCCAACAACAAACAATGCGTCCTTTCCCCAAAAATGTCTAGCAAAGAAAAATATTGTAAACATTATTAAAGAAAATATAATTAAAAATAAGATACCATTCATTTATTTAACCAACAAGTTTATTTAAATTTTATACATTTTTAATAATAAAAATATTTTAACTAAAAAAACTACAAATTGTAAATATAATTTAAAAATTTTAGTAATTTTATTTAATATAAATAAAATATTGTTTTTTATTCCTTTGCCTGAATCAAACACAAAAAAATAAAAAACAAACAATTTAAACCTTATATTACATTCTTATTAATTTTCGTTCTATTTTTTTTCATTTGAAACATCTTCATCACAAGTTCCACAAACAATTTTATCCTTAGATATTTTACTTTGAATTTTAATTGAATAAATTGTAGGAATTAAAATAACTAAAATCAACAAACAAGAACACATTATTATTATAAAAATTAAATTTTCATTTAAAACATGACAAATTAAAGCGGAAATTATAATAATAAAACCAGTATAAATCCATACAATTCCACTAAATTTATGAGTCTCATTCCAAACTTTTTCATTTTTTAATGTTGAAGGCAATTTTATCCCAAAAAATTTATTTTGCTTAATATAAGGAAGTAAATAACCCATAAAAATTAACAAAATTCCAATAGGCATACCAACAATCAAAGAAATAGGAACATTTATTTTCTCACCTAACTGCAAATTTGAATTTGTAAAAAATAGCCAAACCCAATTTAAATAGATAAAAAAAACACACAAAACTATCATAGTTGCATTAAAAGATTTAATATTTTGCAAATTATTTCCGACTTTATGCTTAAATAAAAGCATTGAACCGACAAACAAAAGAGGAATAATAGCCCAAACCAAATTAATCCATTTTGACCCCATAGCATCTATTACTAAATCAATATTGATATGAATAGGAACAATATTAGGCATTAAAAATATAACAATTAAAGAACCTATAAAATTAATTAAAGATAAACCCAGCATGCAAATATCATTTTTCACTTATAACCTCCAAAATTATTTGTTTTTATGTAATTTTATTAAATTTTAAAGTGATAATATAAATGTTTTTTAAAATAAAAATTAAACATTTCTATTATTAATAAATGCTGTTAATTTTTTTATCATTGATTGCAAAACATCAACATTTAAACTGTATGTTATGACTTGCGCTTTCTTTTCAGCCGTTACCAAATTAGATTCTTTTAATATACTTAAATGATGACTTATAGTTGCCGGACGAGAATCAAAATAACTACATATTTCTCCTGCCGTCATACTACCATTTCTAAGAAGTGTTAAAATTTTTCTTCTTGTTACATCACTCATTCCTTCCCAAACCGTTTTCATAAACAAACAACTCCTAATATATTTAGATTTTTATCTAAATAGATTCTACTATATATTATTAACATTGTCAAGAATTTATACGAAAATTATTAAAATTTTATCAAATTACGTTTTAATTTGTCGGAATTTGTAAAATAAATAACAAAAAATGTAACCAATAAATTAACAAATTTATCTAAAAACTTTAAATAAAAAAATGTGAAATAAATTTTCACATTTTAATTAATAATAATTATTTAGTTAATGTATCATCTTTTTTAGAATTAGAATTGGATTTAGATTTATTAGAAGATTCTTTTGTTTTAACTTTTATTAAAGATTTATCAAGTTTTTTCTTTGAACTAACCTTTTTAAGAGTTTTCTTTTTTGATTTTTCATTTTCTGTTTTGACAACTGCGTTATCTAATCTTTTAGCCTTTTCAGAAGAAACATCAACTTCATTTTCATATAAAATATTTTTTTCTTTTTTCTCCTCTGTTTTACATTCAATTTCTTTACTTTCAGTTATTATTTCCGTAGGTTTTTCATCTTCTTTTTTTGATGTTTCAGATTCAACATTTTCTTCACATAAAGCATTTTCCATTTGAACGCTATTTGACAATTGTAAATCTTGCAACTTCTTTTTACTTGATATTTTTTTGTTTGATTGAGAATTAGAATTGCTGTCAGTTTCATCATTGCTTGTTTTACTGTTTTTAACCAAATCAACTATTGCATTTAATTTATATTTTAAGTATGATTTTAAATCTTTATTTTTTATATCCTCTTCTTCATTTAAATTTTGTATTGTTTTATTAATATACATAATCATACTAACTCGTTTACCATCAACAATTTTAGGCAAAACTCTATTATTTTCTAGAACAGTATTATAAACATCTTCAACAACATCATCAAATTTTAAAGAAATTTCTTTTGCTAATTTTGCATCTGGAACATTTAAATAATTATCAATCTTAAAAGCAGGAGAGCAATAAATATCACCCAACCAATCGGCAACACCTCTTTCTATTCCGTTTGGTTTATTTGAAAAGTTTGATTGACTATTTTCAACTCCATCTTTAGATTTTTTTGTTAATATTTTATTAAATTGATTATTTTTAACTTTTAAATTTGTATTTTTAAACTCATCAATGACAATTTTAACTTTTTTATCAATTTCTGCTCTAACTGATTTCTCTGTATAATTAGGATTATTTGTAATAATTTTTGCTTTTAAAGTATCAACTTCAATTTTAGTTCCAGTTTTTTTAATACAATTTTCTCCAAGTCTTTCTTTTAACGCCAAACTAGAAGAAATCGCCAATTTTAATTTTTGGTTAATCTCATTTTTTAATTCATCATTTAAGTCAACAACATTTCCACTTTCCACGCAGTCGTTATTAGTGTCAATACTTTCATTAGATTGTTGAATATTTTGAGAAGATGATGTTACAGATGCGTTTTGGTTGTCTAAATTAGTTGCAACTTCTTCATGAGTTAAATTTTTTAATTCTTCACTATTTGCAAAATTAACTGATTTTGAAATTTTTTGCTGACGAAGCTTATTAGATGCATTTTTATATCTTTGATAAAATTCTTCTTTTTCTTTTGCTTTCTTTTCTGCAATTATATTTTCCAAAATTTTCTTAGCATCAAATTCAGGTGTTGTTGTTAATTTTTTATAAATATTAGTTACAACAGAATTATTGTTGCCTGTTAAAGAAGATATTAACTCTTTAGATTTTTGATTATTTTCTTTTACCATTTCTTTAACATCATTATAAGAAAATTCTTGATTTTTTGCATTTAGTATTCTTTCTACATCAAAAGGATTTTTTTCCGCTATTTTAGAAAGTCTTTCTGCATTTTCTTTTGAATAAGGTATATCATTTAAATTGTTATCTTTTAAATTATTAACTGCATTTTTTACAAAATTTAATTTACCATTTTCCGCTTCTTCAACTTTTTTATACATATCATCATAATCAACCAATCTGATTTGTTCTTTATCTGTTATTTTAATATTATAGCCAAATTGTTCCAATAGGTCATTTAAAATTTTAATTTTCTCTTCAGCGGTTAATTCTTTTTTAATAAAATCATCTAACCTAGTTTGTTTTTTATTTTCATTATCAAGATAATCTTTATAATTGTCTTTAAAATTTTTTATATTTTGTTTGCGTCTAGAATTTAACGCTTTTTGTGAAACAACAACTTTTTGATAATCTTCATCTTTGATATTATCAGAAGTTAAGTTTGGAGAAGCAACATAAAGTTGACCATTAACTATTTTTAAAGGTTTATTTGAAGAATTTTTAATTTCATTTGACATATTTTCTGCTTTATCTTCATTATCCAAGTTTTCGTGTACATCTTCTTTAACTTTATTTTCAATTGGAATTATTTCCAAATTTTTATTATTTTCCTTTAATTCTTCCAATTCAGTTAAAATTTGAGATAAAAGGCCTATTTGAGTTGCATTGTAAACTTCCTGATTTGCCATTTGATTTTTTAATATTTCAATAAATTCATTCATTTTATCCTCTCCCTTACTAATTTCTTCTTTGTTGACTTTGTCCTTTTCAACTTCTGTTTCAATGTTATACTTTTTAATATCTTGTAAATTGTCATTGTCATTATTTGTATCTGGATTATAAAAGCCCCAATCATCTCTCAACTCTAAATCATTTAATTTTTTTAAATCTTCCTCAGACGCTTTTGTTTGAGACTCTGTCACAACAATATCACTTACATCTCTTTCACTTTCAATATTCTGTTCTGGCACATTACTTGGAACATCACCATGTACAATCTCATAATCTGCATTTTGAGACTCTTTTATAACAATATCACCCACATCTTTTTCACTTTCAATATTCTGTTCTGGCACATTACTTGGAACATCACTATATAAAATCTTATAATCAGCATTTTGTATAGAACCATTATCATCAGCAGTAGGAAATGTTTGATTATCAAATGACTCATAATTATTGAATTTTTCAACTTTTTCATTCAAATCAAATTTATCTGTTTCAATTGGCTCTTCACTAATTGTAGTTTTAATATTTTCACTTTCATCTCTTTCTTGTATATTTTCTTTTGCATTTGTTTCAAGATTATTTTGTTCATTGGTATCAATTAAGTCAAAAGAAGCAATATCTTTTAAAGGAGTGTCTTTTGTTGTGATAATATCACTATTAGATTCTTCTTTTTGTATGTTTTGATGATTAGACTCGTTTGATAAATCACTAACAATATTTTTATTATTTATTTCTCTTGGAACTGAATCTTCTAATATTTGTTCATTGTCACGAATTATGTATTTATCAAAAAATGAACTTTCACCAACATAATAAATTTTATTTTTTTCTTCTACTGCCCCAGATTCCATATTAACAACTGGCTCTTTTTCCAATTGAAATTTATTATCTTTAGTTCTGCCAAATAATACATTACGAGAATCAGTTAAATCAATATTATCCATATAAGACTGCCCTAAATATTTTTGACGATTTTCAATTATTTTATCAAAACTTAAACCAAGATGTCGCAAAACATTAGTTGTTGCATTGTGTGCAGCAACTGCAATAATATCAAAATCATTTTTAGAAAAATCACTTAAACATGCTATCTCGTTAGAAAATTGTAGTTTTAAAGCATTGTCTACTTTTCTATTTGCTTCTCCATTTCCGCCCATATCCAACGCTTGACAAACAAAAATATTTGCCAAAAGTTGTGAGGCTTCTTTTGCCTTGGTTGGATTTGGTGTTTCTCCAAATTTTTCAGCACCTTCATCTTCGTACAATTGAATAGATTTTCCAGTAAAATAATCAACAAGTGCAACAATTTTATCTGCTGATGTAAATTTAGTATTGGCATTTCCATTACTTAAAACTAATGTTTTAGGGCGAAAATATTTTGAAGGTTTTGACTTTAAATTACAATTAATCATGTCAGGAACAACTGGCTTTATTAATTTTTTATAAATTTTACCAACTGATTTAATTTTGGAAGTAACAATTTGATTAATTTTTTCAATCAATCCAAGTTTTGTTTGAATAATATTTTTAGAAACAGCACCATCAATTAAAGAAATATTAAAAGAGTTTTTAAACTGATTTTTTATAAAGTTATATTTATCCTCACCTATATCACCTGATTGAAAATAATTATTATTAATATCGAAGAGAGAGCCACGAAGAGGAAAAGTTACGCTATCTAAATTAAAAAGATTGTCTTTTAATACGAACGAATTAACCATATCATTGATATAGTTATTGGCATTATCAATTTTTTGAAAATGACTTCTACCATCATTTGCAGACCAATTATTTCGAAGACTAGAATGAGTTTGGTATTGAGGGTCTGCCAATGTTTGAAAACGATTGACAATTTGCTCTGATGAATAAAATTCAGGAGCACCATAATCAAACATCGCTATTGCGTCTTTATTAGTATTCATATAATCTTCAATATCCTTGTAAGTAGATGAAGCAAAAACTTTACTTAAATCAATTTTTTTTAATTTTTTTCCTTTATTTTCCAACATTTTAACTCCTTTAATTTTTTATTTATAAAAATTAATTTTTTCTTAATTTTTTATCATTATGCAAACTAAAATTACATTGATAATATCAATATTTTATATTTTCAAACATTATATCATAATTTTTCTTAAATTTCAATACCCTATTTTATTCTTTTTTATAATTAAAAATTCAAATTATTCTCAAAATAAAAACCACTTTTATTAATTTAATATTTTTTAATAAACAAGAAAAACTTTACCAATTTAACAAATTTACTTTCAATTAGATAAAGTTTACATTATATTATATTATATTATTTCATTTTATTTTATATTATATTATTTTCTTACTGATTTTAAAAGCGTTCAATCTTTATAAAAGCATTTAAAAAAAACTATAATAAGATTAACGAGCAAATTAACAATATTATTTAATAATAAAAATTTAAAATTTTTATATGGTATTAAAAGATTTTTGTTGATTATTATAATAATTATCAGTTGTTGATAATAAAAGATAAACATTCATTAATTAACAAGTTCTATATCAGCACCTAATTTTTTCAAATCAGTTTGTATTGATTCATAACCTCTTTGTATATGCTCAATGTTTCCAATTGTCGTGTATCCATCTGCAATGAGACCTGCTAAAACAAGTCCAGCACCGCCTCTTAAATCGCTCGCAAAAACTTGTGCACCGTATAAATTTTTAACACCTTTTATAATAGCACTTCTATCTTTTATAATTATATCAGCGCCCATTTTTGCCAATTCAGTTGTATAACGATAACGGGTTTCAAAAAGATTTTCAACAACAACAGAAGTACCCTCACATATTGAAAGAAGAGCAACCATTTGAGGTTGTAAATCTGTTGGAAACCCCGGATAAGGCATGGTTTCTATTTTATTTATTGCCTTTAATTTGCCACATGACTTAATAAACATACAATTATTTTTGCTATTAATTTTTATTGACGGATTATTTTCTGTCAACTTGCTGGTTAGTGCTTGCAAATGAGTTGGGTTAACATTTTCCAGACATATTTCGCCTCCACAAATACAAGTTGCTAAAACATAAGTTCCGGCAATTATCCTATCTGTTATAGGCGTGTAAGAAACATCATGAAGTTTTTCAACACCCTTAATTGTTATGACTTCGGTTCCCGCCCCTCTAATTTTTGCACCCGCTTTATTTAAAAAGTTTTGCAAGTCAACGACCTCAGGTTCTTTTGCTGCATTAACAATTTTAGTTGTTCCTTTTGCCAAAACACCTGCCATCATGATATTTTCAGTTGCTCCAACGGAAGGAAAATCTAAATGAATAAGATTGCCATGCAAATTTCTGCCATCACAAGTTATATAACCATGTTTATCAATAATTTTAACACCAAGTTTTTCTAATCCTTTAAGATGCAAGTCAATTGGTCTTGAACCAATATCACAACCCCCTGGATATGCAACACGCGCCTTTCCAAATCTACCCAAAATTGCACCCAAACTAAAAATAGAAGACCTGGTTAACATTGCTAATTGACTAGGAATTTCAAATTTATTTAATGATTGCATATCTAAAAACAATTTTTTATCATCAATTTCAATTTTAGCACCTAGTTCTTTAAGAATGGAAGTCATATTTATTGTATCACGATAAAAAGGAAAATTATTTAATTCAATTTTTCCAGAACATAAAATTGCACCCGCCAAAATTGGCAAATACGCATTTTTAGCACTTCCTATTTCAACTGTTCCATATAAATTATTTCCACCTTTAATATGTAATTTTTCCATTTGTAATCTCCAATACATATTATGGAACATTGTTATAAAAAGTTAACTTCCATATTATTTAACTATTATTTTTTTACTATTATATTATATTTTCAAACAACTTATTACTCTTAATAATAAAATTTTAAACATAAAAATTTTGTTAAAAAAATCAATAAACCTTCAAAATTAAATTATTATAAAAATATTTATAAATAATAATATAACAAAACTATATAAAAACAAAACTATATAAACAAAACTATATAAACAAAACTATATAAACAAAACTATAAAAATAAAAACAAAATAGCACCAATAAAATAAAAAAATTTTCGCAAACGTTTAATAAAATATATAATATATAAATAAAGAAAAATTAAAAGTAATTAAACAATACAATTTAAATTGTAAATGCTATAAAAAATTTTATAAATAAATTAAAAAAAGTTGTCTAGTCTATAAGACAACTTTAATATTTTTTATATTAAATAAACTTTTAATTTTTAGAAGATTTTGGAGGTGTTGGAGGTTTTGGAGGAATTGAAGTTGTTGAACTAGAAGTTTCCTTTTTAGGTTTTTTATTTGAATTTGTTGTTTTCGTTTTAGGGGCATCTTTAGAACTTGTTTTGGTTGTTCCAGTTGTTTTTGGTTTAACAGGTGGCTTTGGCTTTGCAGGTGGTTTTGGTGGAATTGAAGATTGAGTAGAAGATACCGTTTGTTTATCACTAATACTATTAGTTGATTGTGTATTGTTTAAAATTTGAGAAGCATTTGTTGATTGTTTTTCTTTATTTTTATCTATTTTCGCTTCATAGCCTTCAACCTTTTTAGCCAAATCAGTTTCACTTTCAAATTGATTGATAACTGAATTTTTTTCAGGTTTAATATTATCTTGTTCTTTAACAATTTCTTTATCTAAAATTAGTTTCTTTTTAAGTTCTTTTTCCTCTTTTTCATAAACAGCTTTTGAAGAAATGTTAATTATATAGAAAACTAACATTAAAATACAAGGAACTAAAATTAAAACAACAAAACCTAATACACTAGCAGAAAAATTTATAAATCCAAGAAGTGATGCGGATGTTTCTGTTTGGGCACCAATAATAGTTTTTGCTAAAATATAATTATCTATGTCAGTTCTATTAGGATCATATGTTTCACTACAATCATAAATTGTAAAACAAGTATATCTATTTTTTTCTGCATCATAACCAATATAACGATTTGTTATAATACCAAATTTAACTTCTGCACCATTATTATATTCTTTTTCTTTATCAGTTATTGTTAAAACATCATTGTTTGCAGAAAAATCTGATGAAGTTATAAAAGGTGAATTTGATTTTATTAAATTTTTGTCATAATCACCATTAAAATTTAATGTTGAAGTTTGACTAGTTTCTTCAAAAGGATAAGGTTCTTTTGATATTATTTCAACTGGTTCTTCAATCAACTCACCAACATAATAAGCAACAAAATCTCCTAAAGCATATTCATTTTCTTCTTTAGCAGAAAATCCATAATAAGAGCCCTTACTATATTCACCAGTTAATTCATTATAAAATTTATCATTGTTGATTTGTAAAGAGGCAATTCCAAACATTGAAGGGAAACCTCCATTTGCCTTTGCTTTAAACATCATTACCCCACTAAAAATACCAAGTATTAAAGCAGGTATAATTAAAATTAAAATTAAAATTTTTGTTATTTTGAAAAGTTTTAGACTCGCAACACTCTTTTCCATTTCATCCTCCACAAAAAATAATCAAATTTTTACAGTTTAAGTATATCAAACATAGTATAAGATGTCTATTAAAATTTATTACTTTTTTATTTTTTTACATAATTTTTACGTTTAAACATAAACTTAATTTAATTTATTTAGTAAATATATGTTTAAAAAGATTAAATTTGGGAGAAAATATGAAAGAATTTTTAAATAACATAAATAGATACTTGGAAAATGAAATAAAAATATTTGAATCAAAATACGGCTCATTAGAAGATGTTATTTTTAAAGAATATTTTATAAATGATATAAAAAATTCTAAAAATTTAAACAATCAATTAACATCTTATAAAAGTGAATTGGAAAAGATTAACAGTTTACAGACTATATTTCATAATATGAATATGGAAGATGAATTTTTAAATCCAGATTTAAAGTGTTTGGAAAAATACGAAAAGGAGTTGCACGACATAACTAATGGACGAAATTAAACGCGGAGAAATTTACTATGCCGACTTATCCCCTGTTGTTGGAAGTGAACAAGGGGGAGTTCGACCTATTGTTGTTCTACAAAATGATATCGGCAACAAATATTCACCAACAGTTATAGTTGCAGCAATAACAAGTCAAATAAATAAAGCAAGAATCCCAACACACATAGAACTATCTGCTTCAACATACATGCTACCAAAAGATTCTGTTGTTTTATTAGAACAAATTAGAACAATCGACAAAACTAGATTAAAACAAAAATTATCTGTTTTAGATTATAACAAAATGAAAGAAATTAATCGAGCGTTATTGATTAGTTTAGGATTTGCAAAATTGAATTAATATTTAAACAAAGATTATAAAATAAAAAATATAAAATATTTTGTTTTTTTATAAATTTATCCTTTAAAAAAATATGTTTTTATTTTTTAACATATTTTTTATTTTTCTTATTTTAATAATTGGTTCTATTATTTTAAACAAAAGAATATAGTTTAATATGAAAAAAGTTAAATATTTAGTTTTAGTTATTATTGCAACAATTATTTGTTTTTCTTTAAGCGGTTGCGGAATACAAATTGAAGATGAAGTTAGAAAAAATATAAGTGATGTAAGATATAATTTATTTGATGCAAAAACAAGCAAACTAAAAACCAATATTATGTGCGGAATGAGAGAAAATCCCTACACTTATAATGGATATTCGGAAGAAAAATGTGAATTTGGCGTTATAACCGTTATGTTATACGACTCCATACCTAACGAAACCATTAATTTTACACTTAACACATCAAATCAAACATACACAGGGCAATTAGAAAGAAATCCACGCAACGGTTCTTTTATGACAGATATTCAAACCATTCTTAGTGATGATGAAAATTTAATTCTTTCTTTAGAAGGTATTGAAAACGATATTCAACTTATTTGCCAAAGTAAAAATTGGACAGTCCAATACGAAGATGCATTTTTAATAGGTATGGAAACATTAAAAGATGAAATCAATAATTTTTTTACCAAAAAGAAGTTTAATGCTGAGGTTTATGTAAAAATTATATATGACGAAAAGGCAATATTAGATAACTATTTTTGGTATTTTGGTATTCTAGGAACAGATGGAACAAATGTCTGTGTCATTATAGACACAAATGGAAAAATCTTAAATTCTTGAAACAAATAACTTCAACAACTTTTAAAAAAATCAAAAGCAATAATTAAAATAAAAAAACAATTTTATAATTTAAATAAAATATAATTAATACAAGATTAAAATGTAAAATACTGAAATTTTAAAGCAAATCTATTTTTGCTTTTTTGTTATATAAATCTTGACATTTATTAAGATATATTGTAATATTTTAAATATATAAATTGCAAAAGGAAGATTTATTTATGAATATCGCAACAAAAAAACAAATAATATCTCTAATTTACATACTTGCATTCTTTTCCCTTATTGGAACAATATTTACATTAATAGGCGTTTTAATTTACGCAGAAGACATTTCATCTAGTTACTTAAATTACACTTTAAATTTTTGCTACATATTAACAATTATTTTTATTGCACTTGATGTAATAACAATTATTGTTAATTTCTTTCTAAAAAAGAATATTAATTGGATTGAGGTCGCAATGCACAGCGCAACTCTTGTTCTTTTAATTGTTTTAACTATTATAAGCACCAATCATGATATTCCTCAACTACTAGCATCATTTTTTATGTCTAATTTAACAACGCTTGGTTGTGTTGTTGTTTTATTAGTAACAAAACTATTACTAATATTCTGTTTTAAAAAGGAGAAAGACAATGATTAAAAATAAAAAATTTCAAATAATATTATTTTCAATCTTACTTTTTCTTACACTTGCATCAACTATAACTCTTTTTATTATTGATAATAATAACAAAATAACAATCAATCCAAGGAATATAACAATAGAAATAGACAATGATTATTACTTTTCCGCTAATGTTAAATATGATATTTCTATGGATATAAAAAACACCACAAATCAACACTTTAATCAATTCAGTATTAATCTCAAATTTTATTACCTTCCAACCAACCAATTGTTACACTCACAAAATATAAGTTTAAATAATACAAAAGATACTTCTTCCTATTCAAACTTCTTTTTTGTTGATACGCAAAATTTAAACTTAACACCCAAAGACATAAATTTAAATACAACTAGATTAGATGTTGAAATAAAACCTATTCAAATACAAGGATTTTCCGACTTTTTATTAATTTCAATTGCGATAACACCTTTAATTTTTGTGTTTGGTGGAGCGTTGCTTTACACAATATTTTCAAAAAATAATATAAACAAAAATATTTAAACAAAAAACATTTAAAAATATAATTCAAAAACATTTTTAAAAAATAAAAATTTTATATAAAAATATTATTAATAAAATAATAATTTTGAAAAATAAAAAAAAGTTTAATATATAAAAATAAAAAATTTATTAAATTAGTTTAATAAATTTTTTTATTGAGTCAAGATTTTAGACCTTTACAAACTTCTATAATCTTTTTCTTTAATTCTTCTATGCCAATATTATTCTTTGCAGAAATCAACACTTCATTAGGCTTTAAAATAGTTGAAATATTATTACAATCGCTTAATGAATTCTCACATTCTCTTGCGTCAATTTTATTATAAACAACTAAAACAGGAATGTTTTGTGCACCAATTTCTCTTAAAGTTTTATTAACAACTTCCATATGTTTTTTATAATGTTTACTTGAAATATCAACAACATGCAAAATCAAATCAGCAAACTTTGCTTCTTCAAGTGTGCTTGCGAAAGCATCAACCAATGAATGTGGCAAATTATTAATAAAACCAACAGTATCAGTTAATATTATTTGAACTTCACTATCTAACCAAACATTACGACTCGTTGTTTCCAATGTTGCAAAAAGTTTATCATCTGCATAAATACCTGCTTTTGAAATTAAATTTAGCAATGTGCTTTTTCCTGCATTAGTGTAACCAACTATTGCAACCAATTTTTTATTACCAAGATTTCTTTGTTTTCTCTTTAAATTTCGTTGTTCTTTGATTTTTATAATTTCTTTTTCAAGACGATTAATTTTGTTTTCTATATTTCTTCGGTCCAACTCTAATTGTGTTTCACCAGGCCCACGCATACCAACTCCACCGCTACCAAATCTACCGCTAGTTCCTGAAAGAGAAGAAAGCCTAGGAAGAGAATATTTTAACTGTGCCAATTCAACCTGTAATTTACCTTCCAAAGTTGTTGCACGCATAGCAAAAATATCTAATATCAAACCCATTCTATCCAAAACTTTAACATCAAGTAAATCAGACAAATTTTTCATTTGTGAACCAGTTAAAGAGTAATCAACAATAACAACATTAGCATCTAAAAAATTAATTTGTTGTTTTATTTCCTCTATTTTTCCACTACCAAGCAGAGTTGCGGGAGTTACCGTTCTAATTAATTGATAATCTTTTCCAACAACTTCTAACCCCGCTGTTTCCGCAAGTCTTTCAAGTTCAAAAAGATTAGCATCAACATCTTCTTTGTTATTAAAAATAACACCAATCAAAAACGCTTTTTCAACTTGTTTTTTAGTTTCTTCTGCCTTTTTCATTTTACCACCTTAACCAATTCAAACATACTAACTAAACATTGACTAATTTAAATAAGATTTAGTATATAATACGATATAATATAACATAACATGATTAAAAAAAATATTAAACCGCTATACATCAAAAAAATATTTTTTTAAAATAATTTTTACACAAAAAAAGCCTCAACTAAAAGGCTTTAATTAATTATTTACCAAAAAATCTAGCAATTTCTATTTCTGCATTTTCGGGACTATCAGAACCATGAATTAAATTTTCACCATTTGTAAAAGCAAAATCCCCCCTAATAGTTCCAGCAGTTGCCTCTAAGCATTTAGTTGCCCCCATTAAATTACGCATTCCTTGAACAACATCTGGACCTTCAACAATCATGCCAATAACTGGTCCACTTGTCATAAATTTTACTATATCTGGAAAAAAAGGAAGATTTGCAATGTGTGCGTAATGTTCTTTTAAAATATCCTCTGTTAATGTAAACATTTTCATATCGGTTATTTCATAACCTTTTTTCTCTATTCTGGAAATAATTTCACCAGCAAGTCTACGTTTTAAAGCATCTGGCTTTAACATTATGTAAGTTCTCATTAAAAACTCCTTTATTTTATATGAATCAAAATTTATTAAAATTTATCTTTTCTAAGTTTTTTTAAGAAAGGAGGAATATCTGCATCTTCCACCTTAAAAATAGATGAATTTTCAGTTTTTGTTATTTTATGGTCTCCACCAAACTGATAATTTTGATTAGCAAAAGCATTATTTGTCATGTTGTTTGAAGAATTATTGACATTTCCAAAAAGATTTTTAGACTTAAACCCACCAAAAGCCTCAGCCTCTTCTTTTGCTCTACTTAAATTATCTTGGGTTAAAGCATTTTTCCCATCATTAAAACCAGTTGCAATAATGGTTATTTCAACTTCATCATTCATTGCATCATCTATACCACTTCCAAAAATTATATTACATTCTGGGTCAACAACTTGTTTAACTAAATCAGCAGCCTCATAAACCTGACTTAATGGCAAATCCATACCACCTTTAACATTGATAAGAACACCAGTTGCTCCTTCAATAGTTGTTTCAAGTAATGGACTAGAAACAGCTTGTCTAACTGCTTCAATGGTTTTATTTTCACCTTTTCCATGCCCTATTCCCATATGTGCCAAGCCTTTATTTTTCATAATAGAACGAACATCAGCAAAATCAAGATTTATTAAACCAGGAGTTACAATTAAATCAGAAATACCTTGAATTCCCTGACGCAAAACATCGTCAGCATAGTTAAATGCTTCAACGGCAGGAGTATCTTTTGGAACAAGTTGAAAAAGTTTATCATTAGGAATAATAACTAAGGTATCAACATACTTTTTCAAGTTTTCTAATCCTTTTTCCGCGTTTTCCATACGTTTTTTACCTTCAAAACTAAAAGGTTTTGTAACAACAGCAATAGTTAAAATTCCCATTTCTTTTGCAAGTTGAGCAACAACAGGAGCCGCACCAGTTCCCGTTCCACCTCCCATACCTGCTGTTATAAAAACTAAATCAGTGTCTTTCAAAATTTCGCTTATACTAGCCTTACTTTCTTCTGCCGCCTTTAAGCCAATTTCAGGTTCTGCCCCAGCGCCTAATCCACGAGTTATCTTTTCACCAATTTGAAGACGCTGGTCAGCATTACTCATCAATAAATCTTGTTTATCAGTGTTAATAGCAACATAACTAGCACTCGTTATGTTCGCATTAATCATTCTATTAACAGCGTTATTTCCGCCACCACCAATTCCTATAACTTTAATATTGGCAACTGGTCCTATATTTGTGTTGTTATACATAAAAAACTCCTTTTTTTATTATAATAAGTTATCATTAACTTAAAATAAATAAAATTATGTAATATTTAAAATATTTTTTATTAAACTGATAACATAATTATACTATATTACACCATTTATGTTAATACCTTTATTATACTATTACTTTTTAAGTTTTGCAAGCAATCCGCCATGTTTTTTTTCTAACTTTTTTAAAGAAAAGTCTAAAAGAGATATTAGCGACGAATCACTTGGTTTATTAAATTCAACTAAATTAGGCGTTATCAATTCAATATTTTGACTTAAAACAGAAGAAATATATTCTTTTGCACCTTTTATACACGAAATTCCTGCACCTGTTAAATATATAGGCATAAATTCATCTTCTGTAACTTCTTGAATAGCTTTTTTAATAAAAGAAGCAATAACATCAAGTCTATCAAAAACAATTTGATTTGCAACTTTTGCAAAAATAGTTTTTGTTTGATTTGGTTGACAACTATCAACAATATAAATATCGTTTGGGGAAGTTTGTAAAGATAAAACAATTCTTCTTTTTAAAGTTTCTGCGTCTTTATAATCTAATTTTAAACACTCTGCCAAATCGGCCATAACATGTCCACCACCCATTGAGCATGAACTTAAAGAAATCAACCCTCCACCTTTAACAATTGCAAGGTCAGTTGTTATGTAGCCAACATCAATTAAAACAGCACTACCATCTAATTTTTCAGGAGGCAACAAATAAGAAGCAGTTGCAAAAATTGAATTAACATAATTAACTTTTTGAATAGCAAGAGCACTTAAACAGTTATTCATTATTTTTAAAAAATCATTATTAACATATATAGTAGACACTAAACAAGTTAATTTTGTTGTTTTTTGATTTACAACATTTAACAATTTTCTACCATCATCTAATAAATTGTATATTGGTTCAGTTGTTATAAGAGTATAATTATCTATATATTCAACAGCATTTGCATATATTTCATCTATAATATTTTCATTTAATTTTTTATTATACTGAAATGTAACAGAAATTTTCTTGTTTCTACATAAACAAAATTCTGCTGGAACTGAAACTGTTAATTCTTTAATTGAAAATCTCGTTGCTATTTCAACATTTTCAATTGCTTTTCCAATAACATTAGAAAGTTTTTCAGGTTCCAGAAATTCACCATTCGCAAAACCACCATAAGGAACACTGCTTTTCCCATAAACAATAAAAGAATTGTTAACACCTTTCGCCCCAATTAAAACAGTTATTTTTCCAGAACCTATATCCATAATCGCAGAAATAGATTTTGCCATCTTTGGTTTTTCCTCCTAAAATTTATAAAAATCAACTATTTAGTTCATCATAAAATTTAGACACCTTAACTTTATAAGTTATATTTGATATTAATTTTTTCTAAATAGAATTTTTTATATTTATATCTTTAAAAACCTTTTCTATAATAAAACTTTATTGACAACAACTACAATAAAACTTTATTGATACAAATACAAATCTTGTTACAAATCTTGTTTAATTTTTAATAAAAAATAAATACAACATAATAGATAATTTATTTGCCTTAAATTATTACAAACATGACTTTTAATAAAAAAATATAAAGTGAGCAAAAAGAGAAATTTTGCATAATTATATATTTTTTTTATAATTATAAACCACTTACTTGAATTTGTCAATACATAATTTATATTATTTTATATCTTACATAAAAACAAAGATAAAAAAAGATAAAAAAAGAATTTTGATAATAAAATAAAAAAAATTATTATCATAATTTAAAACTTTTTATAGATTTTTATAAAATATGTTTTAATAAATTATTTAATTATAAAATTGAAATAATCTTTTTTTAATATTTTAAACTATAATATTAAATATTTTCTTTAACTAAATGAGAAATAATTTTTCCTGTTTTAGTATCTTGATAAATATAAAGATATGAATTTTGCTTATCTTGAAAAGTTAGTTGAGAAGAAACTTCCAAATAAGCACTAATTTTTTCTGGTAGTAAATTGTTACTATCAACAATTTTTGTTTTATAATTTTGAAAATCTTGCAAAACTAATGCGGGTAAATTCTTAAACTGATTAACACTGGGAATATATTCAATATCAATAGATTTAATTAGACCTTTTATTTCAACAATGCTACGATTATTCAATTTAAAAGCCTCACCTATCTTTTTTAAAAAATCTAAAGAATTTTCATAAAAATTAAAAACATCTCCTACAGAAATATTTTGTTGAGTTTCATTTAAAAATAAATTTAATAATATTGGATTTGATTGAACACTTTCATAATTTTCAATATTTGTTATATTTAAAACTTTCAAGTTTTCATCACATATTGCATATTTATTATTATTTAAATTAATTGCAAAAACTTCTTCTCTTTCAGCGCAATGAATAACTACTTTATTTGGAAATACTGTTTCAATATTTATAATTTTCAAATATGGATATTGTTTTTCCAATTTTTCTTCTGCAAGTTTTTTGTTTAAAAATAAAACACATGAACCTTGTTTTAAACCTGAATTTTCTATTATTTCATCATAAGAATTTTCATCAAACACCAAACTTGAAGTTTTAAAATTAATAGATATAGAAGATAAACCAAAAAGTGTAAAACAAAGAATAACAAAAACAACTAAAATACCAAGTATTACACCACCAAAAATACAAAATTTTTTCATAAGAAAATTATATCATTTTTAAATTAAATTTTCAAGTTAAAAAAATAAAACGCAATAAATTTAATAACTACGAATAATAAAAAAATAAAAAATGAAAAATAAAATAAATCACAGTATGAATTTTTAAAAAAATAAAAAAAGTAAATTATAAAAATTACATAAAAACTATTGACAAACCAATTTTTATATGATATTCTTAAACATGTTAATGATTTAATGGTTTTTTATTTATTAATTTATTAATTAGTATTATTTTTAGTTTCAAATTGAAATGAAAAAATATGTTGCATATAAAATAATAAATAAAAAACGCATTTTGTTAACAGTAATTGTTTTAAATATCGCGGGATAGAGCAGTCCGGCAGCTCGTTGGGCTCATAACCCAAAGGTCGGTGGTTCAAATCCACCTCCCGCAACCATTAAACCTCGAAAGAGGTTGTTTTTTTATCTAACGAGATTTTAAAATAACTAATGTTTCAACTTTTGATGTTTGAGGAAACATATCAAAAGGTACAATTTTTTCTATTTTGAAATTTTCTAATAAAGAATTTAAGTTTTTAGCCAAACTAACAGGATTACAAGAAATATAAATAATTTTATTTATTTTAACAAGAGAGTTATTGTTTTTTTGTGAACATTTGTTAATTGCTTTTAAAACATTATCCAAAACCCCAACTCTTGGCGGATCGAGAACTAAAACAATATTGCCAGTATTTTTATTAACAGATTTATCGTTTTTAACTTCAAAATAATTATTGAAAAAACCATCTCTTACATTATTGCACTGATTATTTCTACTACCCGCATCAACATAATTATTTTTATGTAAAAGATTTAAATTTTGCAATAATTGAGGTAAAACAATTTCACAATCACCATTAATATTTTCCAAATTAAACAAACCATTTTCTTTTTTTAAAATTTCAGCACTTTCCCATGCTTGTTTAACTATTTCAATTCCTATAACTTTTTTGGCTTTTGTTGCTAATAACGCGGAAAGTTGCCCTGTTCCACTAAACGCATCTATAACAAAATCATCATTATTTATCTGTTCTAAAACACTATGATATAATTTGTCTTTTATGTCATTATTAACTTGGCAAAAACTTAAATTTCCAATTTTGTTAGTCAAACCGAATTGATTATAATCAACAAAATTATTTCCATAAATAACATAATTTTCAGTTGTTAAAAAATTTGTATCTTCTTTTGAATTAACGTTTAAAAAAATAGAAACATTATTAATCTTGTATAACTTTAATTTGTTGATTAATTCATCAACTAATAAATTTACTTTTAAATTAATTTTAGAGAAACTAATAAAGGTTATTAAGATGGAAGTACCAACAATTTTAACACTTACACCTTTTAAATAACCAGTTTTATTTAAGTAATTATAAATTCTTATATTATTAGAATCAACAAAATCAATAATAGTTTTAATAACTATCATAAACCACGATGGTGCTAAATAACATTCTTCAATAGAAATAAGGTTTTTAGTTTTTTCATGATAATATCCCAAAATAACTTTATTATTTAACAATCCAAAATATAAAGTTATTTTATTTCTATAATTAAAATCTAATAAACTTGGAACACAAGAACAAACATTAACACTGATTTTACAAATTTTTTGAATTGTTTCACAAACTAAATTAGTTTTAAAATCTAATTGCTGATTATACTTTAAATGTTGAAGAGAACATCCACCACATTCCATAAAATAAGGACATTGGGGTTTTATTCTGTATTGCGAAGATTTCAAAATTTCAATAATTTTACCAATAGCAAAATTAGATTTATTTTTAACAATTTCTGCGAGCACTATTTCTCCCTTCAAAGCAAAAGGAATAAATAAAACCTTACCATTAAATCTGGCAACTCCTTCCCCGTTCATTCCTAAATTTTGAATTTCAACTACTACTTGATTGTTACTTATATTTTTCACTATAAATCCACCATCTTAATTTCAATTATAATTTAATTTAAATTTTAAGATTATTAGATACAAAAATAATTTAACATTTTTATAATAATAGCAATTTTATTGAATAAAATGTTACAATATTTCAAAATTATTAAATTCATTATAAATAAAAAATTTAAAAATATCAATAATAACCAACTATTTTTTTATTTTTATTTAATATAAAAAAATTAAAAAATACATTAATTTATTATAAAAAAATCTTAATTTAATCAAAATTAATATTTGAAATTAAATTATTAATAAAAACAAAATTAATATGTAAAAAAATTTATTAATAAAAAAATTAATATGTAAAATAAAAATTATTTATAAAAACAAAAAATATCAAAAAATTATCAAAATTAATAAATAAAATATTTATCAAATAAAAACACAATTTGTTTAAATTATAAAAATAAAAATTGCATAAAAAATAATATTTAATACATTCTATTTGTAAGGAGGTTAACATTATGAGAATAGCAAATTTAATAACATTTATAATATTATTAATAGGTGGTTTAAACTGGCTATGTGTTGGAATATTTAATTTTGATTTAGTTGCCGGCATATTTGGTTCAACAACAAGTGTTGGAAGCAGAATAATTTATATTCTAGTTGGTTTAAGTGCACTTTGGCTTATATTTTCTGCAATATATAATCGTGGACTTAAATTTATGGAAGAAAAATAATAAAAAAATAAATTATCATATAAAAAAATCTTAATGTAAATCTTTAAGATTTTTCAGGCTGTAGAAAAACTAAACTATTGCACATATAACACACTAAATATATAAAATTTTAATTATTAAATTAGCATATATTGTGTATAGCAATGTACAAATTTGAATTTGTTTTCACTCTGAAAAATCTTAATATAAATCTTTAAGATTTTTTATTTTTTTTATTTAAGGGAAAATATACTTTAAAACAACTTCCAATTCCAAGCGAACTTTCAGCTTCAATTATACCATTTAATCTATCCATTATTTTTTTAACCAAAGCAAGTCCCAGACCATTACCTTCTGTCATTCTTGATGAATCGGCTTGAAAAAATTTATCAAAAATCCTAGTTAAATTCTTTTGAGAAATACCAACCCCAGAATCATGTACTTCAAAAACTGCATAATCACTACTATTTTTACAAATTTTAAAAAGATTAATTTTAATATTTTTGTTAGTTGGTGTAAATTTAATTGCATTTTCTAGAATATTGACAAAAACACTTTGACAAAGTTCTTTATTAGAAAAAATATTAATAGGTTCTATATTAATAACTAAGTTTAAATTTTTTTCTGACCATTTATTTTCCAAAAGGAGAATACATTCTCGAAGTTGTTCGTCTAATGAAAAATTTTTATTTTTAATTAAAGCAGTGTTTTCTATTTTAGAAATATTTAATATGTTATTAGTTAAGTTAGACAAATTATCTGTTGCTATTAAAATTTTATTAATATACTTTAATTTTTCATCTTTGCTAATATCTTGATTTTTTAACATAGACGCATAACCTTTTATTGAACTCAAAGGCGTTTTTATTTCATGCGACACAGCAGAAACAAAATCATTAGAAATTATTTCCATATTTTTCAAATCACTAACCATTTTGTTGTATATCTCAATAAGTTCCGCAATCTCGTCATCACTATTATTATTTTCAACTTTCTCAAACTCACCTTTTGAAACTTTATTCATAGCATTTTTTAATTTATTAATTGGCTTATAAAAACCCTTAATCATAATTAAAGATAAAACACAACCTAATAATGTACTAATTAAAAATATAAAAACCAAAATTATAATAGGACTCGCTTTTATACCCAAAATTTCAAACTGCGAAAAATATTGTTCAAAGTTTTTAAAAAACAAATAAGAAAAAAAAGAATAAATGGCAACAGTAACAAAAATGGCAGATAAAACCAATAAAATTAATTTAAAAATAAAAGATTTCCTTCTTTTTTTGTTTGATTTCTTTTGATTATTTATAATATAATTAACATCTAAATTGTTTTTAAGTATATTATCCCCTTTTTGATTGATTTTACATTTCTTAAAGGCTCTTTTAATGTTATACTTACTTTTTTTTATTTTATTTTGATATTTTTTATTTTTAATTAAAAATTTTAAACCAAAATTTATTTTTTTATCCAAAGTTGAAAATTCCTTTATAAATCAAATATTTTTTTATTGTTTTATAGATTAAATAATTCTTTTTTTGATTGCTTTATAACCCAAACCATGAATTGTTACTATTTCAAAATCATTGTTATTTGAAAACTTTTCGCGAAGTTTTGTAATATGAACATCAACAGTCCTTCCTGTCTTTTCATTTTCCAATCCCCAAATTTCATTCATTAATTGTCGACGAGTAAAAATTTTATTAGGATAAGAGAGTAATTTAAAAAGTAATAAAAATTCTTTTTGTGTTAAATTTATAGGATTATTATCAACTAAAACAACAAAAGAATCATAATCAAGAACAGTTTTTCCAAAAATTATTTTCTTATCAACAGAAATTTTCGCTCTTCTCAATAATGCATTAACACGCAATAATAATTCGTTTAAATCAACAGGTTTAACCATATAATCATCTATACCGCTTTCAAATGCTTTTTGTTTATCTTCAAAAGAAGACTTTGCACTAATAAATAAAACAGGCAAAAATTTATTGTTTTTTCTTACTTGACTGATAAAATCAAATCCATCCATTACAGGCATCATGATATCAGAAATAATTAAGGAATAACACTCATGCTCCATTTTTTTCAAGGCCATTTCACCATTAAAACAACAATCAACCTCAAAATCATTTTTTATTAAAATCTCAGCAATCATTTCATTAAGCATTTTATCATCTTCAATAACCAATATTTTATTCATAAACCTTTCTTATCCTTTAATATTTTTGATACCTTTAAGACCTTATATTTCTTAAAGTTTGAGTTAAAATTTTTAACAATATTTAACTTTTGAAATATTTAACTTTTAAAAATATTTACCTTTTTAAATATTTAACTTTTAAAAATATTTAAAATTACCCTTTTAATTATTAAATTAAAGTTATATTATAACTAAATTAAAATTATAATAATTAAAAGAATGAAAAATTTTTTAACAAAAATTAAAATACAAACAATATTTTGAATAATTTTAATATTTAAAAAAACAAGAACAGCAAATATTTTATCAAACAATCATAAGAAAAATTTGTAACAAATTCTTATTTTTTAATATTCTAACGCACAATTATAACAAACTATAAAAAATCGTTGTCACATATAAATTCTCAATAATTGTTTTAATCATACATTTTTATTATATCATAAATGTTTTATTTTTTCTATTAAATAGTTAAATATTGATAAAAATTTTAATAAATATCATATAAACTCAAATAAACTCAAAACTTAAAATATTTTGAAAAAATATCTTGAAATATGCCACAATATTGAGTATAATATATTTAATATGCAAGAAACTATATTAAGTATTATCAATTTATATTAATAGTTACTGCTATATCAACAAATAATTTTGCTTTTTAATTTAACTTTTTTGTAAACAATTTTTAACTATTCAAAACTTTTTAACTTGGTTAAAAATCTTAAAAAATTTATGTAGATTAATAGCACGTAAAAAATTAAGGAGTTAATTATGCTACATCAGAAAAAATTTTTATTCACCATAATATGTTTTTTTGTTATTTGTTCGCTAATCTTGACAAGTGTTTTTATCTTATTTGGTTACAATTCAAATAATCAATTAAAATTAAACCAAACTACAATCAACACTTTGTCATCAAATAGTGAAGTTTTAAACTCAAATTACAGTGGCGGAACGGGTTCTAAACAAGACCCTTATAAAATATCCTCTCTTCAAGACATGGTTACTTTAAGTAATATGGTCAATAACGAAGGATATTCTTATTCTAACCAATATTTTATCATGACTAACAACATAGATTTTTCTAGTTTAACCGAAAATTCTTGGTGGGTTCCCATTGGAATAGAATCCTATATCGGTGTTCCAAACGAAACTAGCGCTCGAGCATTTTCAGGTTATTTTGATGGCAACGGCTACACAGTTTCCAATTTGACCCTATATCACACTTTCGCATATAACGGACTTTTTGGATTTATTAAAAATGCAACTATAAAAAATCTGCAAATTAGAAACGTTCAAGCAAATTTCACAGTTGATAATGAAACATATATAGGAGCAGTTGCTGGATACACAAAAAATCAATGCACTATTGAAAATGTCTATGTTTCTGGAATTAATTTTCAAGTAAAAAGTGATAGTTCTGCATATAATGTTTATATTGGTGGATTAATTGGTAGTTTTAATTCAACAGGAACATATTGTAAAAGTTGTGGAATTGATAATATAACAAAACCAACAACTATCTCAAATAACATTCTTTTTGGTAGTTTAGTTGGTGGATATAATAGTTTATCTGATAACTATATATATTTTGAATATTGTTATGCCTTTGGTTATCAATTTGTTGCTGATGCTTATAGTAGTTTAATTGAGTTTAGATACTCCTACTACAAAGAACAAGAAAATCAAAGTATTTGGTACTATTATTTAAGATATCACTCATCTCCTCAAGAAGTTTATATGTTATCAACTTTTGAGAGTGGATTTATAAATGATTCTGGAAATATAAGTGCAGATAAATGGATTTTACAAGGAAATAATTATGTTCTTAAAGGTGTTGGAAATAAGTCTTTTAGCAATGGAAATGTTCTCAACGCAACTATAATATATCCAAACGGACAACAAGTTTTCTCACTTGGCGAAAACCCAATTATAACAATAAATGCTAATACTGATTATAAATTGACTAATGTTAAAGTTTATCAACCTGTTTATGACAATAATTACAACCCACAAGGAAATGACTTTGGTTATTTTGAAAAAAATTTAGACACTACATCTTATTCTTTTCAAGTTAATGATATTTTTACAGATAAAGCCCGTCAAGGACATTTCTTGATTGATGTTAACACAATAACAACAACTATAACCACCACGCTTGAAGAATATATATATGATATAACAGCAACTGACGTTCAGGCAAAAAGAATTTCAACTCAGGAAATTCGCTTAACCCCAGGACAAACTATTTCAAAAGATATTGTTGTTAACAGTCAAGTTCCACAAAATTATAATTCACAATATATAACAGAAATTGGTCTTCCATATTATGAAATAAGTGGCGATAACACTTCAACAGAAATTATAAATACACCCTCATTCGTTTTAACGGAAAGTCAAGCACTCAAATTAAAAAATGGCGCCACTTTAAATGTTAATTATACTAATGCTTATCCCGTTAATATAAACAGAAATGGAACAACATTACAATATTATATGGCAAGCACTAATAGTGTTTTATATGACAAATCACCATCTCAATTAACTTTCAAATCAGTTTTATTAACATCACAAAGTCCATTGATTGCTGTTAATTCTAATACTGATATTAAATTTTTAGGTTATAGCGTTGATGCACCAAGTAAACCAGTTGATTATTATGGCCGTTTAGATAATAATAAAAATTTTATTGGTTGGCAACCTGAATGCGAAATGTTAATAACCGCAATTATGGAAAATCTTAACGAAACAACTTTTGACTGCACAATATCTGAATTAAAAGTTGCTAGTTTTGATAAATGGAATTTTGAATCAATTCCAACTTTAAACCCAGTTTGGGGCGGAAATACTGTTAAACTTTTAACATCAGTTTACACTTTTGTTAATAACCAATTTAATTTGACACCATATTACAATATAACAATGAATGGACAAGTTTCTTCTAATGGAACATTTTCTTTGGAAAAAAATTCAAGCGTTAATTTGGAACTACAACCTGTTATTAATTCAGGTGCCGCCCCACTTTCAGGCTATCAAAACATAGAATGGTTTGTTGCAGAAATGAATGGAAATTCATTAGATGAATTTCAACAAAATGGTTTTGGTATTTTAACAGAAATTTCAAATTTAAAACAAACTTTTTCTGGAATTCAAAAACAATCTAGTGTTATTGCAGTACTTCAACCAAAAACAGACATACTTTTAACTAATATAATTGTTAATGGTATAAACGAAAACGAAATGCCAACAATTTTGTTCAATGGACAAACTTATGAAAATAACAGTCAAGTTCAAATTAAATGTATCTACGGTAATAAATATAGTGTTATTTTAGAAAATCTTCCAAAAGGTTGGATAATTGAAAGTGTTGCTATATCTAATGGTAGCCAAGCAAATATTGATTCTGAAAATAATTCATTTACTTTTATATTAAGTTCAAATGATTCATTCGATATTTCTATAAATATGAGTAAAGGAATACTTTATAATTTTTGGATTTATGTTCTCATAGCTTGTGCTGTTTTACTAATAATAATATGTCTCTTAATTGTTATTTTACGAAAAACAAATAAAGATGAAAATTTTTATATTGTTAATCAAGAACAAATAAAATCTTATAGTAACTATTCTACTGACGAAAATAATCAATTAAAAGAATTCTCAAACGAGGAAACTCAAAAAGAAAATGAAACTTTTTTCAATGAAGAAAAAAGTCAAAATAACAAAAAAACAAAAAAGAACAAAAAGAACAAAAATAAAAGTTCTAAAGGTGAGATTTATGAATTTTCTTATGACGAAGATTATGATTCTAAACATTGATTGAAATATTTCATAAATTTAAAAATAATGTAATTTATATAAATAAAAAAGATAATGTAATTTTGATTTAAAACATTATCTTTTTTTATTAACAAATTTAATAATTTTGCAAAAAATTTTTTAAAAATTTTTAATATAAAATTAATTTTAATATAAAATAATATTTTTTATAAACTTATTTTAATAAAATTTTTAGTAATAAAATCTTTTTAAACACATAGAACAAAACTAAAAATAAAATAATATTAATTTTTTAAATAATTTAACAATTTAAATAATATTCTTTAAACAATTTATTTAAAAATTATTAATAATAAATTTTTTAATTTACAAATAAATTATATAATTGAAAACGTTAATTTTGTTATTCCTTTAAAATTCCCCAAACCATAAATTAATGCATAAGCCCCAGCATCCCCCAAAGTTGTTGGATTTATATTATTATAATATTCAATTCGAAAATCTTTTTCAGTAATAATATAACCATTCCACTCTAAACAAAATTCATCTAATTGTGGTTGTATTTCTTGTCCAGTATAATTATAAACAGTTATTTCATCTTCAAAATAAAGTTTTAATATTGAAATATCAGTTTGTTCAATAACAAATTTTTTAGTTTGTTGACCTGAATAATTTCCCAAACCAACAAAAGTCATTTCAACTTCACCAACATTTATATTATTTTCAATGATTAAATTGTAATCTTGACCATTAATCAATTCGTCTTCATTGTAATAAATGCTATAATTTGGAACTATTTCATAACCAATAAAATTAAAAACAGTGTTATCTAAAACAATATTAACATTATTAAAATCTCTTGGTAAAATTTCAAATTCTTGAATTAATATACCTTCATAATTTCCAATACCTTCAATCTTAATTAAAGCATTTCCAACATTTACATTATTTTCATAAGAAATAGCATAATCACTGCCAGCAGATAAAATATTTGAATCAACAATAACATCTATTTGTGGAGTAATTTCATCTCCATTATATACAATTGGAGAATCATTAAAATTTAGATTTTCTTGTTTTAATTGCTTCTTTGTAATTTTAAACTCAACACTCTTACTTCCTTCAAAATCACCAATACCAACAATTTTAATTGAAGCATTTCCCACATTTATATTAGAAGAATATTCCAAATAATAATCTTTATTTAAAATTAATTGTTCGTTATTAAAATTAACTGAAACAGAAGGTTGCTTACTACTTCCATCAAAAACTGTTTCAATATATTCTAAACTTATGTTACAATTTTTAATATCTTCTTTTTTTTCGTCACAACCAACAAGTAAGATAAGAATGGTAAAAAGTAAAAAAACAAATGCTATCAATGAATATTTTTTCAAATTTACTGTCATAATTTTTTTATCCCCTTTATCTCGTTTAACTTAAAATAAAAATAAATGAATCTAATATTTATTTTTTATCTATATAATTAATTTATTTTTTATATTAATTAATATAGTTAAAATTGTTGAAATTGTTATTATTTATAATATTAAAGATATATTTAAAATTATTTTTTTATGTATTAAATTACATTTTTATTTTTTTCATTTTATTATTTATTAAATTACATTTTTTATTTTTTTCTCTTTTATTTTTTTATAAATTAAATTGATAATAAGCATAAACCCACAAGATAATATAATTCCAAAAATATACATACCAATTAAATATAGAACTTGTCCAAAATGTAATCTTAAAGATTCAACAATATCAATAACAGAATATAAAAAATTACAATAATTAGTATTGAGAATAAAAGCAAAAGAAACTCCAACTATAAAATATATAGTTAAACCAATAAAAACATATAACGTATGTTTCATTTTAGGTTTATATAAATTTAAAGAAATTGTTAAACCAAAATACAATATGATAAGATGATGATAAACAAAAGTATGAAAACTATTAAAACTACCAAAAACATTGCTAGTTGCATTTCCTAAAACACCAGAAGGTTGAAAGTAAAAAAGAGCAACAAACATAAAAGAACAAGTAAAAGCCAACGCTTGACTCATATCTCTAATTTTACCATTAAAAAATTCTGCAAGCGGTATGAGAAAAACAAACATACTACAAAAATGTAAAGGTATAATCCATGTTGAATATGAACCATTAAAAGCATTATATAATTGTTTAACAACTTCAAGAATTAATAAAATAATTGCAATAATTATTAATGGAATTCTTTTTATTTTTTCTGGTTTATTTTTTAAAATCAATCCCAAACACAAACAAACAACTATTATAATGGCCAACATAATAGGTAACCAAAAACTTTCAGCACTTGAATATTGAAACATATATAACATCCTTTTCCTTAGTTTTAAAATATGTTTAGTTACATGTTCTTTTAATTTTATATACTATAAAAACTATTAAAATTTATGAAACTAAAATTTGAGTGTTATAAAACGCAGTTTCAGCAACAGTTTCATAATTGTTAAATTCAAATTCTTTTAAATTAACACAATCACTAAATGCATAATCTCCAATAATTAGCAATTCTCCAGATTGTTTAACTGATGTTAGTATATTACAATCTGTAAAAGCGCTACTTGCAATTTCTTGTACATTGGACAAATTTAATGTTTTTATATAATGATTAGATGCGAATGCTTCTTCACCAATTTTATTAACACCAATAGGAATAACAACATTTTCATTTGTTCCAAAATAAAGAAGTATTGTTTTATCTTTTACAATATATTCATTTTTATAAACATCACTCTGTTGATATACTCTATTAAAATTATTAAAAGAATTAATAAAAGTTTCTGTTTGACCATTAGGAACAATAATAGCCTTTAAACCCGAAAAATCAAAATTATTTCCAATAAAAGGAACTTTATTACTTTTAATTTCTAAAATAACATTACCACACCCACTAAATGGCAAATTACCATCAAAAAATATTTCAAATTTAGGATTTATACTTATATTTTTTAAATTAACACATCCCCAAAATGCACCATCACATAATGTCGTTAAATTGCTTTCACCTAGAAAGGTTATTTTTTCCAAATTAACACAACCAGCAAAGGCTGATTCATCTATTTTTGTAACCGAAGCGGGTATTGTTATATTCACAACAGAAAGCATTACAGAATTAAAAGCATTTTGTCCAATATATTCAACGCCATTAGGAATGTTAATTGTTGTTTGCTTTGAAGCATCATCTGTTAAAGAAATTAAAGAACTACCATTAGAAGTTTCTTCTATTAAAAATAAATTTCTATTTGTGAATGATAAAATCAAACAAGAACACAAAACAAATAAAAATACACACAACGACATTAAAATTGCAATCATTTTATCGCTTTTAGAAAGTGATTGAAATTTTTTAAAAAAAGATTTTTTATTAACTGAATTTAAAGTTGTTTTATTAATTAGATTTTGATTTAAACTAATTGAGTTTGAATCTATATTATTGATATTTTGATTTAAAGGTCTTAATGGAGGACGAGGTGGCGGAGGTGGCGGAACTCTAACGCTCTTCAATACAGTTTGCCCATTATCTATTTGGGTTTCATTATTTTGAATTCCTGAAAGATAACTTTTATGAATTTCAACCGTTTCAATTTCTTGTTTTTTATCTTTTTCTATGTTTTTCTTTTTTCTAGATTTTTTTTGTTTGTTTTTCTTTAAAAACTTTTCATCTTTCTTATCTTGACCATCACTATCCTCTATTTTAGTTTCTTCTTTGTTCTCAATTTGTTGGTTATTATCATTTAAACCTTCAACTTGATTAATATTATCAACAAAATCATCAAAAATTAAATTATTAGATTGCAAATCTCGTTCTTGTTTTTCATCAAGTTCTTTTTCTTTATTTTTTTTATTTTTCATCCAACATCTCCATAAAAATATATTTTTGAATTATATTATTTAAAAGCCTTTTTTCTTTTTTCACATTATAAACTTTATTCAAATTTCAATTATTAATTTAACTAATTATTAAAAATAATATTCAACAATAGTGCTTTTATTTTTTATATTATCTGTAAAATTTTTATTTAAACACTTGTGTATTGGTATCATAATATAAAAACAAATAAAAATTTATTAATTGTTTTACAAAAATTAATCATTCACCGAATAATTTTTTAACATAATCATAAGAAACAATTTGAACCATAGTTCTGCTCATAGGCCCAGAAATCAAAAATGTTTGACCAACTCCAGCGGTAACAATAGAATTTTGTTCTTCTTCATTAATTTCACCTGATTTTCTATAAAGTTCAACTAAGTCATTCATATCATTAGGTGCAAGAGAGAAAATTAAGGAATATTGACTAGCATTGATAACGGCAGTTGATTGACGCTGAATTTCTTGTGAACCAACAAAGTCTTTTATATTTTGAGTAATAATTATTTGCATTCCCATATATTTACGAATTCTCTTAGCCATTTGTGCCATGAAATCCAAAGCAATAGGATAATTAGGATTAATAAAAACATGGGCCTCATCAACAGCAACAATAATTTTTCTTTTTGTATCATATTTAAGATTAAAATCACGATTTTTAATAATTTCATTATCTAAGTATTTAAAAACCAAAAGCATTTGTGCATTTGCTATAACTTCATTTCTGTTGGCAAGTAATGAACGAAAGTTAAAACAAACAAAATTTTCTTTGGTTGCAATAGAAGTTGGACCATTCCAAAGATTAGCATTACGCCCACCTTTCGCAAATTTTTTAATATAAGTTTGAACTGTTATTAAATTCCTTCTATGATATTCATCTTTTTCCGCCTCTAATCTTTCTGTTATTAACTCATATAAATCATCAAAAATAGGATAGTCTTCTGGTTTTAGTTTATAGAAAAGAGTGTTCCCATCAATTCCTTTTCTAGCATATAATTCAACAACCAAAGAGTTAAGAGTTTCGAAAGCGTCACTACTAATACCTTGTAAAATTACTTTAAAAAATTGTTCCAAAAATTGCAAATGAACAGAGAAAGTATCACTATCATTTTCTTTGTTTTGATTCAATTCCGCTTCAACATCTTCAATTTCATCTAGTTCTTTAACATCGTCTTTTAAGGTTGTCATAACATGAAAAGGATTAAAAATACCCATTTCAGACGAACCAACATCAATAAATTTTCCCATTAAATTACTGCAAAGAGTTGTATATTCATTTTCAGGGTCTAAAATAAATATTTTTGCATTATCAGCGGCAAAATTTGTCAATAATGTTTTTGTTGCATAAGATTTACCAGAACCAGATTTTCCAATAATCATCATATTACTGTTAACTCTTTCTCTATTACGTGCAAAAAAATCAACAAAAACAGGATATTCATTGTATCCAAGATAAATGCCATTACGATCTTGTAGTGCACCAGAAATAAAAGGAAAAATTGCTGCTAGTGAAGTTGTTGGAATACCACGCAAAGTATCTTTGACACTATCTCTCATTGAAATATTTGCACTAATAAAAGCATCAACTTGTCGTCCAAACATCTCACTATATCTAAAACCTTCTTGTTTTAATATAGCACGAACTTCTTTACGAGCAGGTTCTTCACAAGTTATAAAAGTGTTGACATTATAAAGTTGCTGGTTATTGTTTTTTAAGCCAACTAATAATTCACGTAAAGTATTTAAATGAGTTTCGTTTTCAATTTGTCTTGAACTTCTTGTTCTTCTAAAAACCTTACCCTCCATTTCAATAATGGCTTTGTCTAATTGTTTTTCAGCATCAAATTTAGGAATAGGTTGAATTTTAACAACAACACGAGTTCTATCTAACAAGAAAAATGGTGCTCCCCAAGCATTTGGAACCTGCAAAGGATAATCACTAACAACAAAATTTCTGAATGGTTTATCATTAATAAAAACTCTACTTGCTTGAAATTTAATTTTATCTGGCAAAACCCAATCCATGTGTTTATTGTAAGGAAGAGATTCGAGTTCTCTTTCATCAAATTCTTTACCAAAGTTAGCCCTCATAAAAACACTTAATTGCGTTCCATATAATTTTTCAGTGTGAAGAGGAGTTGGAGAATTAGACAAAGTTGTCATAATACCATTGGTTGTACTTTCAAGCATTTCTAAATCTTTATCATAAACAACAATGTAGAAATAATCTTTATAAATTTTATCTTGACGGTTAAAAACTTCCATACGAGAAACACGCTCTTCAAAAACACCTGCACGTCTTTCAACTTCTTCTGGCGTTATTTCACCTTCATACTGCAATTCTAGTAAACTATCATATTTTTTGTCTTCATTATAAACATATTCGTCCAATATCATAGCCTTATTAAGTTTAACTATATTGGCAGTTTGTTCGTTAGATAAACGCCTTAAAGCGTTGGCAAACGTTTCAATTAAAAGATTTTGTTTGTATTCATTCAACAAACCAAATTCAATTGGAGAAATTTCAATAACTTGGGCATAATATTCACCAAAATCAATAAAGCGGTCTTGTTTAAGACCTGAAAAAGGGATAATTTCTGAAATAGGTGAAAAATGTTTTATTTTTTCTTTTGCATACTTTTTCTTTTGTGCAATGAACCTTAAAATATAACCCAATGTTCTGTATAAACGCAAATCATCAGCAACATGAAAAAAAAGTGAAACAATAATTGTACACCATGCAAAGCCCAACCAAACTCCTAAATTATTTTCAAAATTACTTGTAAATAATAAAATGGCAACAGCCACACCGATAACAGCAAGAATAATATCTCCAAGGGTTATGCCCCTAAAGAACTCCATCTTGACTTTTGTTTTTCTTGGAATAATTTTCATAATACAATTATTATAACTCAAAAAGAAAAAAAAACCAAACAAAATTCAATATTTTTCAAAAAAAACAAAAATATTTTAAAATGTTTTAATTTATATTAAAAAAATATGAAATAAGAATTATAAAATAATTAATCAATAATAAAATTTAAATAAAAATTAATGTTTAAAATGATAAAGAAATATATAAATAAAAATGAATAGAAATTAAAATTATTTATTTAAATTAATAATACACATACGATAAAAATAATAAATCAAATAAAATTGAAACAACATTATTTAAAAATAACAACCTTTAAAAATATTATCATTAAAAAATAACAACTTTTAAAAATATTATCTTTAAAAAATAAAAAAATGAAAAAACAAAAAATGTAAAATAAAAAATTAATAAAAAAATAAAAAAATTATAAAAAATTTTTAAAATTATAAATTACTAACTTTTTGAATTTCTGTTTTTATTTTACTTAAAATTTTCTTTTCAATCCTACTTATGTAACTTTGAGAAATACCAAGTAAATCCGCAACTTCTTTTTGGGTTTTTTCATCTCCCCCACTTAATCCAAATCTCAATTTCATAATTTCTTGTTCTCTTGGACAAAGTCTTGATAAACTTGCCCATAAAATTTGTTTTTCTGCATCTTGTTCCAAATTTTTTGAAACATTATCATCACTAGATAAAATATCGGCAAGCAATAGTTCATTTCCTTCACTATCATAATTTAAAGGTTCATCTAAACTAACCTCGATTTTTTGTTTAGAAGTTTTTCTAAGTTGCATCAAAATTTCATTTTCTATACATCTTGACGCATAAGTTGCCAACTTAATTTTCTTTTCAAAATTATATGTTTTTATTGCCTTAATTAAACCAATAGCGCCAACAGAAATTAAATCTTCCAATTCCATACCTGTGTTTTCAAATCTTTTGGCAATATAAACAACTAACCTTAGATTATGTTCTATCAATTTGTCCCTGGCCTGTAAACTACCTTTTAAAGACTCTTCAAGTAAAATACGCTCTTCTTCTGATTCCAAAGGTAAAGGCAAAGATTCGTTCCCGCAAATATACAAAACAATATCTTGCGCAGACATAAACATATTTTTTCGTATTAAATATTTAAATTTTAATATAAGTTTTATTAATTTATTCATAACACCCTCACACACAATTTTTCAATTATACAAACAATAATTTTTAAAAAAAATAACTTATTAAAGCAGTGATTAATTAATTTATTTTATTTTTAATATTTGTGATGTTTCATAATTTGTAATGTTTCATAATATAAAATGTTTATAAAAAGTATAAAAAATATAAAAACTTTAATTTGAAAACAATATTGGATTTAATAATAAAGAACAACCTAGTTTGTTTTCTAATTTTGCAAAACTAACACCCAAACAACAATTACATTCGGTCAATGTAATTTGTTTATTTTGAAAAATGCTTAATTTCTCAATTTCAAAAACAAGAATATCTGAACTTTTTCCAACAGAACCTACTTTAACATAGTGAGAATTTTGTAATTCAATAGGACATTTTTTTAAAATTAAGGTTGCAAGAGAAATATTTTTAAACAACTTTTGAAAAAGTTTAAAAGAAATAAAACAAACAGGTTTTCCAGTTAAAGGGTCTAAAAATGTATTTCCAGTGTCCAAAAATGCTTTTTCAGATATAGATAATTCTTTATTATCTATTAAAACATCAAAAACAAATTCATTATTTAATCTTTTATATTTTATTGATTTAAATAAATTGATAGTTAGAAATCCTATTATACTAATAACACCAATAATAACTGAAACAGGTAATGCAAGTTGATATGAAACAACTCCATTCTCTGAAATCAAAACTTTTCCAAATGTTAGAGATATGAAAAAACAAAATCCCCCCATAATTGCCGTTACAAATAAAAAACAAACTAAATGTAAAAAAAAGTTTTTAAAACTTTTTATTTTAAACGCTAACAAAATCATAAAAACACTTGTTAAAAATTTATAAAATAATAACAAAACTCCTGTTAAGTTAACAAATAGATTTAAAACAACAAAAAAAACTCCAACAAAACTTGTTATTAATAATCTTAAATTTTTACTTCCTGTTTTTAAAATTTTATTTGTTATGTATAGAATTAAAAAGTCTATTATCAGATTATCCAAAAAAACATCTTCTATATAAACTTCCACAATAAAAGTTTAATATTCAAAATAAAAAAAATCAAAATAATTTTTTGTTTAAAATTGTATTTTTTTTAAATTTTTTGTTATATCCAATTATTATAGTAAAATATTTATATAGTTGTTTAAAAATAAATAATATTTTAAAATAAATAATTTAAAATATGTTTTTAGATAAATATCTAAATAAAACTGATTTTAACTATAAGATAAAATATTTATTAAACTATTTATTTTTATATTTTTTTATTTTTTTTGCATATTATTTTTTTAAATGTCAATCATATAAAATATCTTAACATTTATAAGAGGTTAAATATGGCGAATAGAGTTGTTTTATGTGGTGTCGACACTAGTAAACTGCCAAAATTAAAATCCGCAGAACTTGAAAAGTTAATGAAAAAAGTTAAAGAAGGTGATGAACTTGCAAGAAATGAATTTATTGTCGCAAATCTACGATTAGTTTTAAGTATTGTTCAGCGATTTACTTCTGCTGGCAACAAATCTGACGATATGTTCCAAGTTGGATGCGTTGGTCTCTTAAAAGCAATAGATAATTTTGACATTAGTTTGGGACTAAAATTTTCAACTTATGCAGTTCCCATGATTGCAGGAGAAATTCGTCGTTATCTTCGTGATAATAATTCAATAAGAATATCTAGAAGTTTGCGTGATGTCGCATATAGAGCATTACAAGTTAAAGAAATGTTTATAAACACAGAAAATAGAGAACCTTCTATTGATGAAATATCTTCAATTTTAAACATTCCAGCATCTCAAATTTCATATTCACTAGACGCTATTAGCGATGTCATAAGTTTAAATGAGCCTGTTTTTAATGACGGTTCCGACTCTTTAATGGTCTTAGACCAAATTAGTGATAGTGAAAATTCTACAGATATTTATATTGAAAAATTAGCTATAAAAGATGCCCTAGTTAAATTGAATAATAGAGAAAAACAAATTGTGACACTAAGATACTTTATAGGAAAAACACAAATGGAAGTTAGTGAAGAAGTTGGGATTTCACAAGCACAAGTTTCTCGTTTGGAAAAAAATGCTTTGGAAATTATAAGAAAAAATATAACATAAAATTAATTTAATTGATTAAAAAAATTAAACCTTAAAAAAATTAAGGTTTTTTTATTTAAAAAATATTTAAATTTATTATACTAAAATATTTTATTTATTTAATTTATATTATACAAATTTTATTTATTAATTTAATTTTTATTTACGATTTTACATAATTAGATATTTATCTAATATAATTTTATAATAAATCATTAACAAATCTATATTAATCTTTAACAAATTTATAAATAATCTTTAACAAAGAAATCCCGAAATTATTAAATTTTCAGCCTCTTCTAAATTTAACCCCAGGGTTTGTAGTTTGGTCAATTGTTCATTTGCAATTTTACCTATTTGTGCCTCATGACTTAATTCCGCACGAGCATCTTCAACATCTATTTTAGGAGTTGAACAAATTTTTGCATTATCCATTACAATTCCATCACACTCAACCCTACCAAAACAAACATTTTTTCCTTTAACATTAGAATTAAATTCTTGATAAGAATTATTTTTAGCAACACTTCTACTTACTATTTCCGTTTTACTATTACACCCCTCACAATCAATATCAAAACAACTTACTGCTTTTTGGTTATTAGTTGTTAAAATTTTTTCTTTAACAATAAATTTAGAATTTTCTCCTATTTTTACATTGGTTATTCTTTTTGAAAAACTAACACCACCCAATTGAACGGTTTCCATTTCAAGAAGTGAATTACTTTTAATCTCGACATTCGTTGTAGGATTCAATACTTTCTTTGATTTTTCTTTGCCCAATCCCAAATGCTTTTCAATATATTTAACTTTTGAATTTTGACCTATAAAAAAATTATGAACACCATTATGAGAACTTTCCCCAATATTAGTGTGGATACCACAACCCGCAACTATTAAAATATCACAATTTTCTGCAATATAAAAATCATTGTAGACAATATCGTGAATATTGCTTTGTGTTATAATAACAGGCAGATGAACACTTTTGTTTTTTGTATTTGGAGCAATAAAAATGTCTAATCCATTTTTATCTTTTTTAGAAACAATTCGTATTTCTTCATTAGAATTGTATATTTTTGAAGAACCGTTCTCTCTTATTGATATAGGAGTTTGTGGAATAGCATGTAAAGATGAAATTTCTTCTAAAAGTTTTCCACGCAAACCATCAAATAAAATAGTATCATTTTTTTTATTTTCATTTAATATTTTATTAGATTTTTTTATGTTTTTTTCAACATCTTTTGTTGATGTCTTTATATTTTTATTCATACACACCTTCAACCAACTTTTCACAATAAGTTTTTTTCAAATGTTTTAAAACATCATCTTTAACACTAAATTTTTGAACATTAGCAGAATTAATTAAAATAATTTCATCAGCCAATTGCATAATTTTTTCTTGATGACTTACTATTATCGTTATCCCTTTTCTTTCTTGTTTTAAAGTTTGAAAAATATTTATAAGATTGTCGAAACTCCAAATATCAATACCCGCTTCAGGTTCATCAAAGATATTAATTTTAGCGTTTCTAGACAATGTTGTTGCAATTTCAATTCTTTTTAACTCACCACCAGACAAACTAGAATCTATTTCCCTGTCTATATAATCTCTTGCACATAAACCAACTTTTGATAAATATTCACAAATAGTTGAAATTTTTGCATTATTTTTTCCAAGAGCAATTTGCATTAATTTTTTAACAGTTAAACCTTTAAATTTAATAGGTTGTTGAAAAGAATAAGCAATACCCAAATTAGCCCTTTCAAAAATAGATAAATTTGTTATATCTTTATCATTTAACAAAATATTACCACTTGTAGGAGAAACTATTCCCATTATTAATTTTAAAAGAGTTGTTTTTCCACTTCCATTTTGCCCAGTTATAACAACAATTTTATTTTTATCAAACTTTAAATTTAAATTTTTAAGAATATATCTTTCCTCATTATTAGATTTTACTTTATATGAAATATTTTTTAACTCTAACAAAAATCTCACCTCAAATAATTAATTTTATATAACTTGAACATTAAACTTTTCAAAATTTTAACTTGTAAGTTTTTTAACCATTTAACCTGTTATAATATATTTAATATTTTATTTGCAACTCAATCAAATTTAAAACATTTGGAACTCAATCAAATTTAAAACAACTTAATATTTAAATAAAAATTTTTAATATGCTTATTATTATTTTTTATTATTTTTATATTAAAATATCTTTATATTTATAAAAATTGTTGAAAGTTATTTTTATTATTTAAAAATTAAACATTTTTTATTATAACAATTAAGACAAAAATGTCAAATGTTTAATAAAATGCTTGAAAAATTTTTATCAATGTGCTAAAATCATCTCTGCAAAATAAAAGGAGAATATATAATGAACATTTGGAAAGATATAGATGAAAAAAGAATTAGACCAAATAATTTTATTGCTTTCATTGAAATAGAAAGAGGAAGCAAAAATAAATACGAATTAGATAAAGAAACTGGACTTATTATCCTTGATAGAGTTCTTTACACAGCAACACATTACCCTATGAGTTACGGCTTTATACCTTTGACTCTTTGTGAAGATGGAGACCCACTTGATGTTTTTGTTCTTTGCAGTCAATCAATACAAAGTGGAAGTCTTGTTCAATGCTTCCCAATAGGAATATTGAACATGACCGACCAAAGTGAACAAGATGAAAAAATTATCGCTATACCTTTTGGAGACCCTGTTTATAACAAATACTCTGATATTTCCGAACTTCCTAAAAATTTGTTTGATGAACTTTCTCATTTCCTTTCTGTTTATAAACAACTTGAAAATAAAAAAGTTGAAATAGGAAGTATTGAAGGACATGAAGCAGCAGCAAAACACATATTAAACGCAATGAAAAAATATGAAAAAGATATATTAGGAAAAAAATAAATTTTTAATAAAAAAGAACTTTACTTTTGTAGAGTTCTTTTTTTATTTTGCAAGTTTTATGATAGTTATTTTTTGTAAAGTTTTTTTAAAAATTTATTTACTTAATCTAAATTGATTATTTTTTCTTTCTTAGACTTGATTTTAAATTTACAACTTATAAATTTTAATTTATTTTTTAAGTATTTTGCTTGTCAGTACTTCCAAATCCACCTTCTCTAAAATTATGAACATCGTCATCATAAGTTATAGCATAAGGTAAAAATATACCTTGAACAAAACCTTGTCCTGCTTTTATTTCTAAAATCTTATCTTCGACAGTATCGTTTGTTATTTTTATCATCATATGTCCTTTCATTTTAGAATCACTAAAATCCGCATCTATTATACCAATAGTGTTGTCAAGTTGAAGCCTAAATTTAAATCCAAAACTACTTCTTGGAACTATTGCTAAAAAATAATTTTCTTCCATCCAACAACGAATTCCTGAAGGAATTTTTATAGTTTCTTTTGGTTTTAAAACTATATCAAAAGGTGCAAAAAAATCATACCCCGCCGCCAATGCCGTTCCACGACATGGAATTTTAATATTTTCGTAAACTGACTTAATATCCATATTTTTTTCAGGCAAAATTTCTTTTACTGCTTTTTCAAATTCTTCATAACTAACTTTTTCAAATTTTCCAACTCTTCTAGGTTCCATTTACAATATTCCTTTTTTATCTATAAAAATTTATAATTTGTTTTATTATTTTTCTTATAAAATTATCTTAATCAATTATCATTTTTAACCAATATTTCCCAAATTAATGAATTTGCAGGAATATAATCTTTTGTCATTTTTCCTGTTTTAGAAAAAATATAATTAAAATCTTGTATATATTTATTTTCTTTATTAGAATGAATTAATAAAGGTTTTAAATAAACATCATAAAGCAAAGGTTCATAAACATGCGTACTGTCAAGTAAAAAATTAGCAGTATACTTAAATGGCTTAATATAATCACTTTCTCCTCTACAAACATTCGGCCATGCCTTCAATGTTTCATCAATACTTGTTCCCCTTTTATAAAAATCACGCAAACAGCGACGCATTAATCGCAAAATTCTCGCAGGTATCAACAATTCACGCCCCCACACATAATTTGCCTCACAAGAAATGTAAATATTATATTTTTTTGCATTTAATCCTTTTTCAAATATAGGATTTAAAGCATGAATTCCTTCTATAATAATAACATCTTGATTATTAATTTTTATTAATTCTGTTTTTAAACTTTTACCTGCAATAAAATCAAAAATTGGTTTGTTCGCAAAACAATTATTTATTAAAGATTTCATAAATTTTGTATACAATTTTTGGTCAATTGCTGTTATATTTTCAAAATCGTAATTTCCGTTAGGAAGTTTTGGGGTTTTTTCACGAGGAAGAAAAAAATCATCTAATGAAATAACAACACTTCCAATACCAACTTTTTTTAATGTGCTTGCAATCAATTTTGCAGTTGTTGTTTTACCAGAAGCAGAAGGACCTGCAATTTTAATAATTTTAATTTGTTTCTCAACAACTTTTTTAACAATACTATTAATTTGATCATGATAGAATTTTTCTGCTGTTGCAATTAATTTTTTAGGATTTTTTTTAGCCTCTAAATTAACAACATTTATATCATAAGCCAAACGAACAATCGGCCCATGAATTTTTTTCATTTCCTCTATATCCATAAACACACCTTTTATTTTTTTACTATTTTTATTTTTAATTATTTATTATTTCCTGGAAAAACTGATAACATTCCAAATTTAAAAGGATAAAATGTTTTAGACCCATCTTTTCTTATTTCAAACCGAATCTCATAATAAGATTGACCTATTTTTTCACCATTTCCAATAGCAATACCCCCATAACCATTATCATATACATCATAATAGTTTGCCAACCCATTAGTATTACTAATACTTGTTTCATCACTCACCTGCATAGCAGATGGAGGGTTGAATTTTGAAATTTTATAACTTGAACTTGCATTTAAAAGCAAAATATTTTTCGCACTCCATACCCCACCTTTAATATTAACAAGTTGCGAATCAACAACTGTATACGTATCAGAAGAAAAATTGTAGTAATTTAAAGAAACATTTATAACCATATCATATTCACTTTCAAGAGCATAAAATAAACCAACTAAATTAGATGTTGTGTCCGCTGGTTCAATAATTATTGATTGATATTCTCTTGCCGTTATATGTTCCAAACAACTTGTTGAATCTGTATTTATATATAAATTATCGTAAAAATCTTTTATAGATGAAATTGGATAAGGATTGAAAATTGACTTAGTATTTGTTTCATTTTCATTACCTTCATTGTCATTAAAATTAAAAGGGTCTATTTTTAAAATATTATCTAAAATCTGTGAATAAGTTGTTTCTTTTCCATTAACAACAACATTATCATAAATTGTTCCAACTATATGAGTTCCAATAACATAATTTAAAATATATTCCTTTAATTGAGATATATCGTTTTCGGTTAAACCAACATAAGTTGCATTGTTTTTAAAATTCTCTCTTGCGTTATCAAGAGCATCACAATATCCAATATTAACAACTTCAATAAGTTGAGTTTGTTGTTCGTCTGCATAAACACTCGTCATACCATTATTTTGATTAACAACAATTGAAAAGACATGTGGAGTTACATCTAAAATAATATCATATAAAACAATTTCTAATGCAATAGAATAAACCGGTACAAATTCATCATAATAGGCATTTTGACGTATTGTACTCGAATAATAATTAACAGTGTCATCAACAGTGCTTAAAGAAGGAACGTTTTCAGCAGATTGTGAAAATGTCCAATTCCAACTTACACTTCTATTAACTTCTGTTAATTGAGTTTGAACACGAATCTTATCATAGTTTGAAGCAACTTCACTGTCAGGTTTATCATCATCACTTAATTTTGTTGTATGAGAATAATCGTTAAGTATACCAAAATTTGCATATAACTCTGTTACTATGAATTTAGCATAATCTTGAATAGTGTTGTCAAGAGAATAATTATTGTTTCTATATGCAACTTTGAATCCCTCTATCTCTCCTTCTTCATAAAGAGGATTTCCGTTTTCATCAACCTGAGGTTCATCTCCATCACCACCAAAAAACAAGCACCCGCTTAAAAACAAACAAGGAACAATTAAAATAAAAACAAAAAATAAACTTACAAATCTTTTCATCAAGATTATAATATCATAAAAAATAAATTTTATCAACTTTATAATCTTATTTTTTATTTGTTAATAAAAAAATTTATTAAAAAAGAATTACTTTTAAAATTTCAACTCTTTTATTATTTATATAGTTAAGTGAATTATTTTTTATCAATTAAGAATTTTTTAAATTTTTCAACTTCCTCAAAATCATTATATGGAATTTTTATTCCATTAATATCCTGATAAAGTTCCCCACCTTTTCCACTTATAACAACAATATCATTAGGCTTTAACATACTTAACGCTTTATTAATTGCAATTTTTCTGTCAGAAATCTTTAAATAATTATGAGTTTTCATTCCACTCTCAATTTCATTTAATATTTCTTCAGGTTTTTCAAATCGTGGATTATCGCTCGTTATAATTGTGAAATCAGCCAAATTCTCACTTATTTCACCCATTATCGCTCTTTTTGTTCTATCTCTATCTCCGCCACAACCAAACAAACTTATTAATTCACCTTTGCAAACTTCTCTGGCACTTTTTAAAACTTTTTCCAAACTATCGGGAGTATGAGCAAAATCAACAACAACAATTTTGTTATTTGTTAATTTTATAACATTAAATCGCCCAATAGGTGCTTTTAATTTTTCAAGAGAAGAAATTATGACATTTAAATTAAGTCCTAAAAGATGAGAACAACCAACAACTGCCATTACATTATATATATTAAATTCACCAACCAAATTAATTTTTGCTTTAACAACTTTTTGAAATAAAGATAAGTTGAAACAACTTCCATTAACATCTTTTACAATATCAAAACACTTAATATCATTTTTCCCACTTAAACCAAAAAATAAAGTATTAGACTTCCTTTCTATACCATTTTTTATTAAATTATCATCAGCATTGACAACAGCATGTTTAACATTAGAACTATTTATCCATTTTAATTTGGTTGATGCATAATTTTTCATATTTAAAAAATAATCTAGGTGGTCTTGGGTTATATTTGTTAATATCCCAACTTCAAAATTTATATTACAAACTTTCTCCAAAGCAATAGAATGAGCGGAAACCTCCATAACAATATATTTAATATTATCTTTAACTAATTTTGATAAAGTTTTATGAAAAAAAATAGGGTCTGGGGTTGTTAAATTGGATTTTTCATGTTTACCATTAGCATAAATACCCAAAGTTCCAAAAGTTGCCGTGTTATAGCCAACAGAATTTAATATTTGAGAAATGAATAATGCACATGATGTTTTACCGTTAGTTCCTGTTATTCCAATAAATTTTAATTTGTCTTTTGGATTTCCATAAAATTGACTAGCAATAGTTGCAACCGCAATTCTCGAATTTTCAACAACAATTTGCGGAAATTTATAATGTGGCAATTCATGTTCAACAACCAAAGCAACCGCACCATTTATAATAGCCTCATCAACAAAACTATGTCCATCAACATTACTTCCACTTTGAGCAATATAAAGCATATTTTTATGTTTTTCACGACTATTTACAGTTATATAATCTATTTTTACGTTTTTTGTTTTACCAACTATTTTCTTTATCTTTGTCGACCTTAATAAATAATCTAAATTCATTTCAAACATACTCCTGAAAAAATATATATCTTTTATAAATTTATGAAAAAATTATTCTTTTTGATAAATTAAAATATAAACTTTAATTTTTAAATATAATTTTAAATAATCAATATCTAAAATATGAAAAATAAAAAAGTTTTAGTTTTAAATAAATTTAATTTATACTTCATAAAATAATAAGATAGAAAATAACATTTATTGAAATAAATTAATTAATAAAAATTTAATATAAAATTCTTAAATAAAGAATAAAAAATAAATAAAAAAATAAAAATTTTAATATAGCAAAGGAAATTAAATAAACAATGAAAATAAAAATAAAAAAATAAAAATAAAAATAAAAAATTTTTAAATAAAACAAATAAAAACAATAAATTTGCAATAAACTAAATACATATATAATTTTTTTAATAAAATTCTATTTATGTTAAAAAAATTCTTTTATGTATGCCAAAAATATCTTTTATGTTAAAAAAAATTTTTTATACTGGAAAAATTTTTATACTGAAAAATATAATAAAAAATATTTTTTTATTATAAGTCTATGTAAATAATAAATAAAATGGAGGAAAAATGGTTGTTAAATGTTTGTTTGTTATGGCATTTAGTTTTATAATTGCATTTGCAATAAGTCCTATAATTTTGTTTTTGTGTAAAAAATTAAAAGCATCTCAAACAATTTTAGGATATGTCGAAGCCCATAAAATAAAACAGGGAACTCCAACAATGGGAGGTTTTATATTTATTTTAGGCGCTCTTATTGGAAGTTTTTTTGCTTTTCAAGGAAACTATACTTTTGCTTTATTATCAATAGTTATAATGATTAGTTACGGAATCTTAGGATTTTTAGACGATTACATAAAAATAAAAAACCATCAAAATTTAGGATTAAAAGCATATCAAAAAATTATAGGACAAGTTGGTGTTTCTTTAATTATAGGAATTTTTGTTTATAATTATGTTGGAAGTTCTATTGCAATACCATTTACAACACAAACATTAGATTTGGGAATTTTCATAATACCGTTTATTATATTGTTTTTTGTTGCATTAGTAAATAGCGTCAATCTTATAGATGGATTAGACGGCCTTTGTGGTGGAGTTAATATTGCATATTTAGTTGGCTTTTCATTAATAGTATCATTAATTTTAAACATAACAAGCGGTAGTTTGTTAATAGAATTACAAAATTTACAAATAGTTTCTTATGCAGTTATAGGTTCTCTTTTTGCTTTTTTAATTTTTAATGGATATCCAGCATGTATATTTATGGGAGACACCGGTTCTTTGGCACTAGGTGGATTTTTAAGTTCAATAGCAGTTTTTTCAGGATTAGAACTTTATGTCTTAATTTTAGGCTTACCATTTGTTTTAACATCTTTGTCAGATATAATACAAGTTTTATACTATAAAAAAACAAAAAAAAGAATATTTTTAATGGCACCATTACACCATCATTTTGAAAAAAAAGGTTTTAATGAAAATAAAATTGTCATAGTATATACCATAACAACCTTATTTATTGGCGTATTAACATATTTAATATTAAACTTGATTATTTAAAAGAATAATTAAAAAAAATTTTAAAAAATTAAAATGTTTTCTACGCCAAAATATTGGAGGATATTTTGAAAAAGTTAACTAACAAAAACATTTTAATTTTAGGTTATGGCAAAAGTGGGAAATCAGCTTGTGAATTTTTATTAAAAATGAAAGCCAATATTTTTGTTTATGATAAAAATTTCACAGTTAATATTTTAAATGACAAAAATATAAAAGCATTAAACAAAACAAGCAAAATAAATAATGAATATAAAAAAATAAATCAAAGAAAACTTATTAAATTAAAAAATAATAAAATTTTTAAAGTCAACACAGCAAACTTAAATAATGTTAATTCCATATTTTATAAAAAAAATTTTAATAAAAAAAATTATGATATTAATCAATTTACACCCAAAACAAAAATTTTTAACTTAGAACCAAATATAACTTTTTTAGATAACTTAAATAATTTAAAAGCGTTAAATATTAACCTTTGTGTTGTCAGTCCAGGTATTTCTCTTAATTCTAATGAATTCAAAAAAGTTAAAGAAGCAAAAATAAAAACAATCAGTGAACTAGAATTGGGTGCCAAATATTGCAAAGGAAAAATTTTTGCAATAACAGGAACCAATGGAAAAACAACAACGGTTAATTTACTATATGAAATTTTTAAAACAGCAAAAAAACAAACTTTTTTATGTGGGAATGTTGGAACACCAATTTGCGAAATTGCTCATAAAACAACAAAAAATTCATATATTGTTTGTGAAGTTAGCAGTTATCAACTTGAAACAACGGAACAATTTTATCCTTATGCAACATGTTTTTTGAATCTACAAGCCGATCATTTAAAGCGCCATAAAACTATGATAAAATACGGATATATAAAAGATAAAATTAACAAATACTACAAATCAAAAAAAGTATATAACTTAAACGACAAATATAGTGTTTATTATTCTAACAATATTTCCAAAGCAATATATTTTAGTGTTGACAAAAAAACAAATGGGGCCTACTTTAACCAAAAAGACAATTCCATTTTCTATAAAAATGAAAAAGTTATGAATATAGATAAAATTAAATTAATAGGAAGAAAAAACCTTGAAAATATTTTGTCTGCGATAAGTTTGGCAAAACTTGCAAATATAAATAATAAATATATAGAAAAAGCAATTAACCAATTTAATCCATTACCCCACCGTTTAGAAATTTTCAAAATTTATAATAATATAATTTTTATCAACGATTCAAAATCAACTAATGTTGAAAGCACCAATTTTGCTATTGAAGCAATTAAAGATTACTACAAAAATTTAGCATCAAACATAATTTTACTTTTAGGAGGAAGTGATAAAAATCTAAATTTTTCCTCTATTTTTGAACATAAATTAAAATGTGTTATAGCATACGGAGAAACTCTAACTAAGATTTGCAAGGTTGCTAAAAATACAAATATCATAACCGCAAACAACTTAAAATCTGCTAGCGAAAAAGCATTTAAAATTGCAAGAAGTTATGATATTGTTTTACTATCACCAGCCTGTTCTAGTTTTGATGAATTTTCTTCATATGAACAAAGAGGTACTTGTTTTAAAAAAATTATAAATAATTTATGTAGTACTTATAAAACAAAAGATAATTAAGTATTTTTACATATTTTTAATTAAACAAATTTTTAATTATAACAAATTAAATATTAAAAAAATTATTATAAATTAAAAATATTAAACAATTTTAACAAATAAAGTATAATTACATTATTTAGATAAATATCTAATAATAATTAATTTATGAGGTGTTAAAATAAAAAATTTTAAAAAAATAAATTTAAAAAATAAAATTGATTGGCTTGTTATTGGAGTTATTTTTTGCGTTGTTTTTTTAACAATTTTTGGTTGCATAATGGTTTATAGTGCAAGTTATTATTCCGCAGAAATTCATTATAATAATCAATATTATTTTTTGACAAAACAAATAATTGGCGTTGTTTTAGGATTAATAGCATTAGTTGCTATGCGATATGTTAATTATCAAAAATTAATAAAATTCAAATGGTGGGCTGTTTTATGCGCTACCATACTTCTAGTTTTAGTCTTTATCCCGGGAATTGGAATAGAAAACTACGGAGCAAAACGATGGATAGGATTTGGAGGATTTAGTTTTCAACCTAGTGAAATAGCAAAATTTGTTTTAGTTTTATTTTGTGCAATTCATTTATCACAAAATCACGAAAAAATAAAATCATTTAAAACTCTTCTTCCCATGTTATTTGTTGGCGGTGTTTTTTGCTTATTAGTAATAATTGAACCAAATATGAGTATAACTATGTGTTTAGCACTAGTATTAATTATAATGTTGTTTTTAGGAGGAATAAGCGGTAAACACTTTGGTTTATTAGCAACATTAGGATTGGCAATAGTTCCTATTTTAATTTTTCTTGAACCATATAGAGTTAACAGATTAATGGCATTTTTAGACCCTTGGGCAAATCCACAAGGTGAGGGTTTTCAATTGATTCAATCTCTCTATGCTTTGGGAAGCGGAGGTTTATTTGGAGTTGGCCTTTTTGAATCACGACAAAAATTTTTATTCCTACCATTTGCAGAAAGCGACTTTATTTTTTCAATAATGGGTGAAGAGATTGGATTTTTTGGTTGTTTAGTTATTCTTTTAATTTTTGGTCTTTTAATATATTTGTTAATAAAAATATCTCGAAATTCGTGTGATAGATTTGGTTCTTTATTGGTTGCTGGTATTGCAAGTGTTATAGCCGTCCAAACCTTATTAAATATAGCAGTTGTAACCGGAAGTATACCGCCTACAGGATTACCACTACCATTTATTAGTGCTGGAAGCACATCTTTAATAGTATTTATGGGCGCTATTGGATTATGCCTTAATGTCTACAAAAAATCTAACTGTAAAAAGATATAGATAACGAATAAAATAAAAGAAAATAAAATAAAGTAACAATAACAATTGCAATATCATAAACTTATATGACAGGAGGTATAATATGTCTTTTTATATAAATAATTCAAATCCTAACAGACCTTGCTCTATTAACTCAGGAGCATTAAACAATATATGTGAAAAAGTTTTAATAGAGGTTGATAAAGTTTTTGATGCATGTTTATCAAGAGAAGATAACGTTCAATACACTTTAAATTTAACTAATTTTAATCCAGCCAGTCCAACTTATCCGCTGACATTCGTAACCGCTGACAGCATACCAACACAACCAGCAACAATAACCGCAACAAGTATTGAAAGAATTGAGGGAAGACCAAATTTTGCAAATGTTAGTTTAACAATAACTATCCCTCTTCAAGTTAATTTTACAGATGCTAACGGGAAACCCGTTACAGCAAGTGCATCAATCGTTGTCAACAAATCAGTTGTACTTTTCATGCCAACTGACTCTTTAACCCCGCTTCAAGTTAGTGCAAGTGCTTTTTTCTCAGGACAAATAGGAACATTAACAAATGACACTACATTAAATGTAACCGGTTGCTTACAAATTATTATCAAAGTTTTAGCAAGGGTTGACATTTTGGTTCCATCATTTGGTTATCCTTGTTTGCCACCATGCCATGAATTAGACAATTCTCAACAATCTTGCCCTAATTTCTTTAACCAACCAATATACCCTATTGTTAGATAGGTTTAAGTTAAGTATAAATGATGGGTTAAAAAAAATAATTGCCATTTTATTAACGCAATTATTTTTTATTATTGAAATTAGTTTACTTTAAATATCTTCAAAAAGGTCTTCATCATAACTTTCTTCTAAATTTTTATTTTCAAGGTCATTAGAAAAAATCAATGTATCCAATAACATAACCTTATTAAAAATATTTTTATCATCAATATCTGCAAAAAAAGATGGTTCAGGCAATTCAACATCACACCTTAATGCATAAAGAATATAAGCATGCAAAAAATCTTTTGCAAACAAAAATGCTTCTTCGTATGATTCACCATCTGTTGTTATGCCAAGGTCAGGAAAATTAACAGCAACCACATCTTCATTTTTAACAAAAATAGCCGGATAAACAAACTGACTTACCTTTAACTCTGCTTCCACTTTAAACCTCTTTTTTCAATTTGATATTTTAATAAAAAAATTTACTTAATCTTCATTATTATACAAGATAAAAAGAGAAAAAACAATTAAAATTTAAAAATATTTTAAAATAAAAAAATAAGCAGTATTATACTGTTTATTTTTATCTATATTATAATGTTTTTTCTTGTTGTTTACGAGAATAAGCAGAAGTTAAATTTTGCGCTTTGTTTAAAACCGCATATTTAGAAGAAATTAAATTATTATCTCTAAATGGACTATCAACTATTTTTCTTTTTTCTGTAACGTTTCCAGCAACAACAACTCTTTCAACGCATAAATTTTTCATAACAGAATTATGTGTACTAATTTCAATTGTCATAATATATCTCCTTTACACTTATTTTCTTAGAGTGAGTATATCATAAAAATATTTATTTGTAAAGTCCCTTTTTTAATAATTTTTAAATTTTTGTAATTTTTATTAATTTTATTGTATAAAACAAACAAATTATTGTTTTTTATTTTAAATTAACATATATTAAAATCAAAATAATACTTTTAAAATTAATTTTTTGTATTTTAAAATATTGATATATAAAATTTTTATATTTATATTTCATAATTTTATTATATATTTTTTATTATTAAAAAATTATTCAAATATTCTCATATCTTTAAAGTTATAATAAATAAATAAATAAAAAAACAATACAAAGAGACTAATTAATAGAAAAGTAAATTAATTAACCAATAATAAATAACAAAGATATAAGAATAAAAACTTATAATTATTAAATATTAACAATAAAACTAAAAAAGAAAATTAAAAAACTAAAAAAATATATATAATAAATAATTAATTAAATAAATAAGTAATTAATGAATGAATAAATGAATTAAATAATTAAGTAATTTAAGTAATTAATGAATGGAAAATGAATTAAATAATTAAAAAATAATTAATTACAATTACATAAAAAGCAATAAACTTAATGCCATAATTAACATACCACCGATTAATCCATACATTGATAAATAAGGTTTTCCATATTCTCTAGACGCTGGCAACAATTCGTCTAGTGAGATAAAAACCATAATTCCTGCAACAGAAGCGAAAACTATTCCAAAAACTAAATCACTCATAATAGGAAGAAAAATCAAATAACCAATCAATGCACCTATCGGTTCAGTTAATCCCGACAAAAAAGAAAATAAAAATGCTTTTTTTCTGTTACCAGTTGCATAATATATAGGCATTGCAACCGCTATACCTTCTGGAATGTTATGAATCGCAATGGCAATAGCAACAGCAACAGCAATTTGCGGGTCTTGAAGCGCAGACATAAATGTTGCCAAACCTTCTGGGAAATTATGAATAGAAATTGCTAATGCTGTAAAAATACCCATTCGCAAAAGCTTCTGCTGTTTTTTTGATTTAGTAAAAGTTAAAGTATTATATTGATTGTCAAAATTAATATTGTTTTTTTTAACAAGTAAATGATTTGGTTTTAAATTGTATTTACTTTTTAAAATTTTTTTATTATCTTGTTTTATTAATGTTGTTTTATTTTTTTTTATTTTATTTTTTATTTTATCTGTTATTGTTCTATCTGTTATTGTTTTATTTGTTATTGTTTTATTTGTTATTGTTTTATCCGCTATTGTTATATTTGATATTTTTTTGTTTGATATTTTTCTACTTAATTTTATATTTGAAATTTTTTCATTAATTATTTTAACGTTATTAATATTATATAGTTTATATAATTTATGATTTTTTTTCTGTTTAAGTAAGATGTTATTAATTTTATATTTTGAATTTTTATTAATGATATTTGAATGTTGTAACTTTTTTAAATATTGCTTTTTTTGACGATTACCACTAAGTTGATAAACGTCTTTTTCTTTTGGCAAAAATTTGTCCAGCATAGCAATAAAAACAATACCAAGAAAAAATGCACCAACAGTTATCCATGAACCCGCATAAGAACCAACTTCACCTGAAATTGATGTTTGGGCTTTTTGAAAAATTTCTATCATTGAAACATAAATCATAACACCAGCAGAAAACCCTAATGTTACTGCCAAAAATTTTTGATTGTTTCTTTTTGTAAAAAAAGCAAATAAACTCCCTATACCAGTTGAAACACCTGCTAACAATGTTAAACCAAATGCAAATAAAACGTCCATGAATTTTATCCTAATAATCTTTTCTAAATCACATTATGTTTTTAATTTGAAAATTGTTATTATTAAGTTAAATTATTTTTATAAAATTTTTCTAATACAAAAAATATAATTTTTTTAATTAATTACTATATAATTTAAAAAAATTAAAAAATTATTATTACACTTTTATTGTAAACAAAAAAAGAACTTTTTAAAAGTCCTTTTTCTATCTTTCTTTATCTTTTAAAAATCATATAATTTAATATTAAAATTTAAAATATTTTTTATTTAAAACAATCAAAGTTACATTCAATTTCAAAATCTAAGTTATTTAAATATTTCAATAAAGAATTACTTTGTATTTTAAATTTTAATTTGTAAGCACAAAGTTGTTGATATTTTATATTGTATTGTCGATTAATAATTTTATCTCCATATTTACCATCTCCAACAACAAAAATACCATGTTTAGCCAATTGTGCACGGATTTGATGTGTTCTTCCTGTTATAAGTTTAATACAAATTAAAAACAGTTCATTTTTTTGTTGTAAACATTTATATTCTAATATGGCAAAACGGGAATTATTTGAAATTTTTTTATTACTAACTTCAACTATATTTTTAGATGTATTTTTTGTTATGTAATCTTTTAAAACAGCAAAATTTTCAACATTTTTCCCACAAACAACTGCTTTATAATATTTTTCAATTTCATGATTTTTAAATATCTTTAACAAACAATCATATGATTTGTTATTTAGAGAAAATATAACCAACCCTTTTGTATTAATATCAAGTCTATGCAAAACTCTTGCATTAGGGTAATTAATTTGAATAATTTTTTCAAGTGTATAGGCGTTTTTGTCTAAACTAACCGTTTCACACTTAATAGGCTTTTCAACTATTAAAATATTTTCATCTTCATAAACAATTTTAGGATTAAATTGAAAAAGTTTTTCGTCAACAAACAACTCAACAACATCTTCTTTTTTTAACAACAAATTTTCTTTTATTCTTACCCCATTTATTTTAATATCTTTATTTTTAAAAATTTTTAAAATTTGTTTAGAGTTTAATTGTGGGAAAGATAATAAAATTAAATTTTTAACAGTTTGTTCTTTTGAGTTAATAATAACCTTTTTTATCATTTTTATAAATTTTAATTAATATTCAATAATTAGATAAAAATCTAAATATATTATATCCTTTTTTAGATTAATAGTTAATAATTATAAATTTTTATTCTTCATTTTCAATAAACTTTAAAATATCATCAAAAACTTGTTGTTTATTTATTTCTTGCAATATTCCATGACGCATTTTAGAATAAATTTTTAAACTAACATTTAAATTGTTTTTATTATAAACATTAAATAATTTACAAACACTTTTGCCAAAATCTCCAACAGGGTCATAGCCACCACTAAAAATACCTATTGGCAAATTTTTATCAATTAAATTTAAGTTTTTATATAATTTTAACTGATTGCTAAACATATATTTATAAAACCCCGCAGAAAAAGGAGTTCCGTTTAATTCATCGCTATAAAAAGCATCTGTTTCTTCACTACTAGAAGTTATCCAAGATGCATTATCGAAACTTTTTTTATAAGATTCAAAACTTAACTTTTCAATTAACTTAGCATTTGCATCCTTACCTTTAAACAGACATGTTAAATTGGCAACTAATTTAGCGAATCTAACTAACATAGTTTTCATATAAGCAGAACCAATTAAAATTATTTTTTTAGCATGTTTGTTTTGGGTTAAATATTTTTGTCCAATAAACGAACCATAGGAATGACCAATAAAATAAATTGGCTTATTATATTTTTCAAATAACATTTCAGAAACTCTCAATTGGTCTGCAACTGTTTGATTAAAAATATCACCTTTAACTTTTCCTAATTCAGAAATATTTTTACAAGATTTTCCATGTCCTCTTTGGTCAATCATGTAAACAATATAACCTTTTTTATTTAAAAATTGTGCAAATTTAAAATATGTTTTAGAATATTCTTGCATACCGTGTGCTATTTGAACAACACCTTTAGGATTATCAACTTCAAAAAGATAACCTTGTAATTCTGTGTCGTCATAACAAATAAACTTATTTTTTTTCATAAAATTTCCTTTTCAATATTATTTACATTAATTAAAAAATTTAACCAACTTATTATATTAAAATTTTTAATGTAATTTGACTATAATTTTTTTAATATTAAATAAAAAATCAACAACCAAATTAGTTTAATTAATAGATTAATAAAATTAAATCAATAATTATTTTTAACTAAACACAATTAAAAATATTAATTTAAAGATATTAATTCAATTAAGAAATAAAAGATTTAATAATTATTTGTTTTTAACTAGAACTCTATTTATTGAATCATGCCATTGACTAATCAAAAGTTTTCTTTGTTTTTTATCCATTAAAGGTTTAAATTCTTTGACCTGTTGCCACTTATTTTCTATTTCTTCAAAATTTTTATACGCACCACTTGATAAGCCCGCCATATAAACCGCCCCTAATAAAGTACTTTCAAATATTTTTGGAAGTTTAATATTTATATTTAGCAAATCACTTTGAAATTGCATTAAAAATTCATTATTAGACGCACCGCCATCACAACGCATTTCTTTTAAAAATTTATCATCTAAGGCAGAAATTATATCATAAGTCGAATAAGCCATACTTTCCAAAACAGCACGAACTAAGTGATTTTTTGTTGTTGCTCTCGTTATTCCCAAAAACGCTCCTCGAGATTTTGTGTCCCAATACGGTGCACCTAACCCAGTAAACGCAGGAACCAAATAAACTCCACCATTATCCTGACATTCCATAGCCATTTTCTGAGTCTCACCTGCACTATTTATCAAACCAATAGATTTCAACCACTCAACCAAACTACCAGCATTTAAAACACTACCTTCAACAGCATACGTCGTTTTTCCACCAACACTGTATGCAATGGTTGAAATTAAATTATTTTTTTTAACAATTTCATCACCAGTATTTATCAACATGAAACAACCTGTTCCATAAGTGTTTTTTGCCATACCTTTTTTAAAACAACTTTGTCCAACAAGTGCCGATTGTTGATCTCCTATAACTCCACATATTGAAATAGGCTTTTCAAAAATTTCGCAATTTCCTATAAACTCACTAGAGGAAACTATTTTAGGCAACCATTCACGCTTAATTTTAAAAATGCGTAGAAGTTCGTTATCCCAATCTAAATTTTTTAAATTAAACAACATTGTTCTACTAGCATTTGTCGTATCTGTTGCAAAAACTTTTCCATTTGTTAATTTAAAAATTAAAAAACTATCTATTGTACCTAAGCATAAATTTCCGCTTTTTGCAAGTGATTTAACTTGCTTATTATTGTTTAACAACCATTGAAATTTTGTCGCACTAAAATAGGGGTCAATTATTAAACCTGTTTTATCTTGTATTATTTGTTTGTATTTTTTTTCTAATTTTGAACAATCTTCATCTGTGCGTCGACATTGCCAACAAATAGAAGGATAAACCGCTTCACCATTCCGTTTGTCCCAAGCAACAACACTTTCACGCTGATTAGTTAAACCCAATGAAAAAATTTCATCAATGTCAACGGTTTTAATAATTTCTAACAAAACAGATTTTTGTTTTTCCCAAATTTCATTAGCATCAAACTCAACCCAAGCATTATTAGGATAATTTATTTTAAATGATTTAGATTGAATCGTTAAAAATTTATTTTTTTTAATGTCAAAAAGTCCTGCACGACAACTTGTTGTTCCTTCATCAATGGCTATAATATATCTTTTCATTTGCTCTCCTTTAACTAAATTGCAAATTAATACATAAAACCAAAATATATAAAAACATTATTTTTTATATAATATACTTCTTATTCAATAGAAAAGAATTTATTTTAATAAAAATTTATTTTTTATAAGAATTTTTTTTAAATTTATTTTTTTTAAATTTATTTTTTTTCAACAAAAACTTTATTTGCCTGGTGTTCTTTGACAATAACTTTTTTGCCTTTTTTTATTGCTTTCCCCAAACTTTCCGCATCAACTTCCATGTTGTCATCAAGTAAAATAACTTTTCCACTTCCTTGATTTTTTTCTGGTATATCAACACTAACAATTGCCAATTCCCCAACTTCTCCCAAAGGTTCTCTTGTTAAAAAAGCAATTAAAAGAGTTAAACCAAATCCAACAACAATGCCAATTAATACACCAGCCCACACTGGCAAATAAATAGAAATAACAAAAGCAATACAAGACGCAAAAGCAACAAAGAAAACGCTACCTTTTATTTTAAATGCATTAAACAAAAAGCCCCAAAAACTTTCATAAACTTCAGCAGAACTATCAATATCATCTGTTATTTCTCTATTTTTATTTTTATAATTTAAAAAAGAAAGAACAAAATAAATAAGTAAAATAAGAACAGAAAGACAAGCAATAATAAAGAGAATATTTTGCAAAATGCTCAAATTAGAAAAAATCATAAATAACTCCTTTAACATCAAATTAATAATATACCACTATATTTATTAATTTTTTTTAATAATTTTTAATAATTTAATAAATTAAAAATTTATAAGAATAGTATATCAAAAAATTTTTTTCATAGCAATTAAATTAGTAATTTTTTTACTAAATACACTACATTGTCAAAAATGGAATGTTATCATTTGAAGGTTTAGTAGAATTTGATAAAGAACTAATTTTATTTTGTTTTGTAATATTAGTGTTTGAATAAGAAGATTCTTGTAAAATTTTACAAGAAGGAGTTAAAACGCAGTGTAAATCATCACTTTCTAATAATAGACAAGAATCAAATTGTAAAACATCAAGATTTTCATCAACAACATAATAAAGGTTGTTTTTCTTACAAATTCCAAAACCATTTTCAAAAGGAAAACACTTGTTAAAAGAAGAAGACTGTTTGACAATTTGTTGATTTTCAAATTTAACAAATTTTTGCTTACCAAATTTATCAGTAATAATTCCTATACCATTATTTACAGAAGAAGCATTTTTTATATTTAAATTTAAACGTTTAAAAGTTTTTAAAACAGGCGTTGAAGACACGTTGTTTTTTTCAACTTCTTCTTCAATTAGATAATCATGTTTTCCAAAAGTGTCAACAACATTAACAACGCCATTCTCTGTTTTTCCAACAAATAAAAATTTTTGACTATCAATTATTAAATGATTTTTATCGCAATAAACTAAACTAACACTTTGCTCGTCATCATTAACAACGCTTCCTACACCATTAGAAAAATTATTACACTTTTTAAAAAAACATGTTTTTATTAATTTACCATCATCTTTTTTTAATCTACGAAACGTATTTGCTTTCAAAGGTATAGTTTCAATAGAACCATTTTCACGTTGTGAAAATTTAATAAAACAGTTGGAAAAACCTGCATGAATATCTTTTTGAAGAGCAACTCCTATGTTTTCATTACTAACATCTTCACAAAAATCAAACAGTCCAGAAATAGGACAAACATCAAATTCTCGTAAGTGAACATAACAATATTTATCATTAGAAGTTAAAACACGCGCTATATTATTAATAGGTTGAAAACATAATTTGTAACATTCGTCATAAACGTAAAGACTGTTATCAAGTTTTAATTTAAGAAAACCATAAGTTCCATCTTTAAATTGACAAATTGCAAAAGAATTTTTAAACATAGATGCAAAGGCAAATTTATTTGTATCAAAATCAATTTTGTATGAACAAAAATTTAATGATTCATTGTTAATATCTACTTTTTCTTGTCGCTTGTTTTCTTTAATATCTTTATCAACAATATTTTCATTATTTAATTTTATGGTTGCATAATAATATTCATTATCAAAATTTTTCAATAAAAAAACATTTTCATCAAAATCAACAACCGACGTTCCTAATGGCAATAAACAAATTTCAACAATTTTATCATTTTGTATTGAAATTATTTTCAATTTAGTTAGAGATTTATCTTTACTTTTACGCAGATTACTTTGATTAGATGAATTAACACAATTTATTAATGTTGATTGAGGTAATTTGCTATCTTGTCGTTTCGCTTGTTTATGTTCCTCTTCCTCAACAACAAAAAAATTTAAATCATTGGGTCTGGAAATATAAGTAAAATTAACAGGTATTATTCTTATTTTAACATTTCCATTTACGTCTTCAACTTTTAGAATTGCTTTTTGGCCATTTTGCAAAACACACGAAGCGTAACCATTTTTGTTAAAATTCGAAATAGACAAAAAAATATAAGGAAAAACGATTTTAGTTTTTGTGTCGTAAATTTTATAAAAAATTGATTTTAAACCATCATGCTTTTCATCATTAACTCTATAACACAAAAATCTATTATTTAAAATTTTTACCATCTCACTGCTTAAATCTTTGTTTTCTAAATCTTTATTTAAAATCTCTTTCATATTTTCCTCAATAAAGATAAAAATTTTTTTAATTTTTATAAAAATAATTAAAACTAATTTGATATGTTTTTTAATTTTTTGATATGTTTTAAACATTAATAGTATAAACAATATTAATTTAAAAGTCAATCTTCAAAAATTAACAATATATTTTAAAATAATAAAATAAAAACCATAATTAAAATAATAAGATAATTTCATGCAATACAAAAATAAAATTAAAAGCAACAAATACACTAAATCTAATAAAAAAATAAATTTAATAAAAATAAATTTAAATAAAAATAAACTAGAATTATGTAATTATTTTAATTATCAATTTTTTTAAACCAATAAATTTTTTCCAATAATTTTTTCCAATAATTTTTTAAACAATATTTTAACCAATATTTAGTTGAAAATATTTTTATAATTTTACAAATATCTATAATCAAAAATATTGTTTTTGGTTAATAGAAAACAAAATGTAAAATACAAAAATAAAAAATTTCATAATTAATTGTTTGAAACTCTATGAAGTTTATCAAAATTCGTTATAGGTAATGAAAAGCAAACAAGGTCAGTTTCATCATTTTCAAAATTTTGTTTTAAACACTTTTTAATTGAAACGTAAATTTTGCTTGGTATAACGGAAACAACGATTTCCCTATCAGCATCAATAGACATTCCCATAAATGATTCGTAGTCAACTCCACTACCACGACCAGAAAGAATTGTCGCCCCACATGAAAATTCTTTGCGTAGAACATCAGCAACTTTTTCCCCATAACCATGATTAACAATAGCAACCATCATTTTATTTTTTACTTCCATCAAATTTCCTCCTTTAACAGAAAACATTATTCCATTATTTTTTTGATTGTAATTAACTAATAAATATTTTAAAATGACTTTTCGTATTTTTTCACTACATTGAAACGCCAAAAAATCAATACGAGAATCAGTAAAACCTAAAAACTCAAAAAAACTACCTTTTTGCGAATATCCTTTACAATTAGGGATAACCACACAATTAATACGTTCTCTTTTAAATATTTCAAAAAGTTTTTCTGCTATTAATGAAGTTGTTATGATAATGTTAATATTTTTAGCCATTATTCCTACTCCTCTTTGCTTTTCCAATTAATTTAATATAAAATTATCAATTATTTTAAATATAAAATCTTATATAAAATATTATTAATTTTTTATTATAAATCTTTTACTTTTAATTTTTTTGATTATTTCTTTACTATTTTTTTATTAGTATCATTTTATTAAAAATTAAACATAACTCAAACTAAATTTTTTAAAAAATTATAAGATATTTAATTTGAAATTATCTAGTATTTTTAATAAAGTAATTTTTTTAAAACTAAATGTTTGTTTAAAATTATCAATATTGAAAATTATAAAGCCTTTAACAAAAATTTTTAATCACTTTTATCTAATAAAATATCACCATTACAAGATATAGTTTCACTTAATGGAGCATGCTCTTTTGCCAATCTCTCTAATATTTGTTTTTCTTTTTTATCTTTCTTTTTGTCGTATGAGGTTTTAATCATAAATATTAAACCTAAAATTTGAACAGTTAAAATAGGCGTTGTTGCAACCATTCCAGCAACTCCAAATGCATAAAGCATAATATCCTGACCAAGCGCGCTACTCATTCCAACACAAATTGGCAAAATAAATGCAACAACCATAGTTCCAGAAGCAATACCACCACCATCAAAAGCAATAGAAGTAAAAATTTTAGGAATTATGAAATTCAAAACAATACACACAACATATATAGGAATAAGAAGATAATAAAAACTAACTTGATAAATAACATGAACAAAAGCCAAAAGAACAGCCAATGCAACACCAATAGCAAGAGTTGTAAAAACAACTGTCTTTTTTAAAAATCCAGCGGTAACTTCTTCAACCTGTTCAACTAAAACAATAGTTGCCGGGTCAGTAAACACCAATAAAGAGCCAATAAAAACACCAAAAAGTAAGATAAACCAATATTCAGCATTAGTTATTAAATTAACACCTATAAAATTGCCCATAGAACTAAACCCAAAATAAATACCAGTTAAAAAACATATTAAACCAAAAGAAGCAACAATAAACCCAACAAAAACTTTTAACGCCTGTTTTTTAGGAAGTTTTAAAAGTGCAAATTGCGTTATAATAAAGGTTAACAACAAGGGAGAAAGTGCCAACCCGACATCTTTTGCCTGTTCTGCCAAAATAGCCCAAAAAGATGCACTTTCTGGTTGATATGATGATGAAACTTCTGGTGCTCCAAAAACAACTCCCAAAATTAAAACAGCAATAATTGGCCCTGTTGAAGCAATTGCAACTGCACCAAAACTATCCTCTTTTTTACTACCACTTCGAATAGCACAAATTCCAATAATAACAGCAAGCAAAAAAGGAACAGTTATGGACCCTGTTGCAACTCCACCTGCATCAAAAGCCAAACCAACATAACTTTCTGGAACAAAAAAACATAAAGTTATAATTATAGAATATAAAACTAGCAAAACCCATTTTAATGAAATATTTTTTAAAATTCTAAAAAGAGCAAAACTAACAAAAAAACCACTGCCAATTCCAAAAATAGATAAAAGAATGAATGAACCAATAAAAGGATTGACATCTAACAATTCTCCAATCAAAACTTGAACATCTGGCTCCGCAATTGTTGAAACCAAACCAAACAAAAATCCAAAAATTAAAAGAATCCAAACTTTTTTAAGTTTAAAAAGTTTTGCTCCAATATTGCGTCCTGTTCCTATAATACTTTCATCAATTGCAACTAAAAATATAGTTTGCCCAATAATTAGTAGTATTGAACCAATTAAAAAATTTGTAAAAATTGAAGTATCATAAGGAATAACACCTAATAAAAACAATAAAAAGACAAGTGCTAAAATAGCAACGGTTGCAATAAAACATTGTTTAAGTTGGCGTAAAAATTTCATAAAAATATAATACCATTTATTTATAAATTTAGTCAAGAAATTATTATAAAATAATTTCAATTTCTAAAATCATTGTATTTTTTGATGTGAAATTGTTGCAAAAAAAACGCTTATTTATTTAGAATAAAAATTTTTACCAAATTTATAAATTATTCAACATAAATAAGCATTAATACTTTTAACCCAAAAATCATATATCATATTATTTATTTTGATATTATTTATTTCTAATATCATTTATCAAATACTTCTAACAAATACTTTTAAAAAACTTTTATTATTAAAATTTAGAAAAATTATTTTTAATTTCTTACATAAATTTTAAAGTTATTTTTTTAATATTTATATATAAATTTTAAAGTTCTATAACATTTTATATTCAGTAGTTAATATTTTATTAAAACGTAATTTTTTATTATTAATTATTTAAAATGATATCTTCATAAGAAATATTAATTAGAAAACTATTAATATTTAAATAAAATTTTGATTTACTCTTTATTCTGTTCTTAAAGCAATAACAGGGTCTTTTTTTGATGCAATTCTAGCGGGAATTAATCCTGCAATAAATGTCAAAAGCATACTTATTAATATCAATATTATTCCACCAAGCCATGGCAACATGGCAACACTTCCAATCCCCGCAAGAGCATTAATTATAATGTTAATAGGAATTGTCAAGATAAGCGTAATTAAGATACCAAAAACACCCGCACAAAATCCAATAATAACACTTTCTGCCGTGAACACTCGTTTTATATCTTTTTTACTAGCACCTATACTACGAAGAACACCAATTTCTTTTGTTCTTTCAAGAACAGAAATATAAGTTATAACACCAATCATAATAGAGGAAACAATTAAAGAAACGCCAACAAAAGAAATTAAAACATAAGTTATAGCGTTGATAATGACACTAACAGAATCCATCATAAGACTAACATAATCAGTGTAGGCAATTTGCTTTTCTTCATCAACAGAAGAATTATACTCTTTAATTAAATTTTCAATCTCACTTTTTGCCTCAAAATCTATACAATAAATACTAATACTTGTTGGATTAGACATGTCAACCCTATATCCCCCTAAAATTGTCGAACCTTTTTCTTGAATAGTATTATCAATTTTTTCAGCCATAAATTGAGTTAATGCATTTGAATATCCAATTGCCCCACTTATAGAAGTTGCAGAAACATTTTGTTTTGGAGATAAAATACCTTTAATAGTTAAAGTTGTTCCACTTGTTTGTTTAATTTGTTCTAGTATTTCATCATATTGTTGTTGAGTCATGGAGCCCGCATCGCTACTTGTCAATTCTGTTCTTATATCAACTAAAACCGCATCAGCAGAATATGTTAAACTGTAAGTTGAAGATGAACCATTTGTTGTTTTATAAACAAAATAATCAGTGTCAGCAAGTAAAGTATAAGTTTTCCCTAAAATTTCACTATATGGAATAATAGTTGGTTGAATTTCATAATCTTTTGAATTAACTAAACCTGATGCAATTTCTTCAATAGTTGGAGAAGTTTTTAAGCCAAGAGCATATAAAGCATAATCACCAAGATAACCATTTTTATCTTGAACTAAAACAATTTCATTATATTTTAAACTTTCAATTAATGTTGATTTTTGTTTATCTGGAGTTAGTGCAACAATATCATATTGATTATTAATTAAAGTTGGATTGTTAATAATTTCTGTCCAAAGCCCTAAATCTGAATTTTTTAAACTTTCGAAATTATTCATTCCCATATTCATTCCACCAATATTGCCCGAAGAGCCTCCTCCCATAATACCCGTTATTTGAGCAATTAATTGTTCCATAGTTGCTTTTAACATAGGAGCAAATTCAATTGCAGTTGTTGGATATGCCAAAAGCATTTTGTAAGTAACATCTGAAGGTTGTGTTAAATTATCATCTGGATTAGGATTATCTTGAAAATATTTTTCTTGAAGAGATTTGTATTCATTAGTTTGTTGAAGTTGTTTAACCGCCATACCCTCTAACCAAGCCATAATACCATCATAAAACATTGAATTTGGATTTAAAAGTTGTTGTGTTTGCGAATCATAAATATTCAAATTCAAATTATATGTGTATTGAATACCTGTGATAAATTGATTAAACTGTTCTCCTGCTTCGCTTTCAATATATTCTTTAAATGATTTTAAATCGTTAGATTTAGAACCATTTAAAATAGATTGAAACATATTAACAATAACATCATCACTTGTTATAGCATTTTCTGTTGGTTTCTTATTTTCCTCTGCATTAGCATTCATTAGAACATTAAATAAAGTACTATAATCCATTGTTGCACTGTTAATAGTTATAGGGTATGTTGATAATGTGTCCTCTTGAACACTGTTAATGTAAGTTTGAAATCCACTAGACAAAGATAAAATTAGTGCAATTCCAATAATTCCAATACTTCCTGCAAAAGAAACTAAAAAAGTTCTTGCTTTTTTAGTAAAAAGATTTTTTAAACTTAGAGAAATTGCTGTAAAATAAGACATGTTTTTCTTTTTTGATTTTTTAATTCTTTGTTCATCAGTTAAATTCTTATCATCGCTTAAACTCAACAAAGAATCACTCTCTAAATTTTTTTGATTATTAATATTATTATTTTTATTGCTTGAATTAATTGAAGAAAGTTGGGAACTATCATAAGGCATTGAATCCCCTTCAACTTCACCATCTAACAATTTAATAATTCTAGTTGAATATTTATTTGCTAATTCAGGGTTGTGTGTAACCATAACAATAAGACGTTCTTTTGCTATTTCTTTTAAAAGTTCCATGATTTGCACACTTGTTTTACTATCTAACGCACCTGTTGGTTCATCTGCAAGAATTATTTCAGGGTCATTAACTAACGCACGAGCAATAGCAACTCTTTGCATTTGCCCACCAGAAAGTTGATTAGGTTTAGAATTAATTTTGTCTGCCAAACCAACTTTCGACAAAACTTCAGTTGCCCTAACACGACGCTCTTCTGGTTTGATTCCAGACAAAGTTAATGCAAGTTCAACATTTTGAATTACAGTTAAGTGAGGAATAAGATTGTAACTTTGAAAAACAAAACCAACACTATGATTTCTATAAGTATCCCAATCTTTATCTTTAAATGTTTTTGTGCTTTTTCCACTTATAATTAAATCACCATCAGTATATCTATCCAAACCACCAATAATGTTAAGAAGCGTTGTTTTACCACATCCACTAGGTCCCAAAATAGAAACAAACTCACTTTTTCTAAATTCAATATTAACGTTTTTTAAAGCATTAACAATTTGATGTTTTTTGTCTCCTTTTTTACCCAATTCATAAATTTTTGAAATGTTTGTTAATTTTAACATAACCCCTCCAATCAATAAGTTATAATTTTTAATTAAATTTTAACTACAAAAAACTAAAACACTTTCTATAATTATTCAACATTTAAATAATAAAATTTCACTAAATAATTCAAAGTAAAAAATATTTAATTATAAATTATAACAACAAAATTTTTAGATTAAAATTTTTAGATTAATATAATAAAAAATATCTCAATTAAATATGAATTTTTAACTATAAATGTTAATTTTAAGTTAAAATTAAGAATAAAAATTAAAATATTTTCGAATTAAAACATTTGTGAGTTATATAAAAATAAAAATTATATTAATAAAAATTATAAAAAATAAAATGAAACAAATAAAATTAAAAATATTAAAATTTATAAGACAAGAAAATTATACAACAATATTGTATTTTAAGTTTTATTTTCAACACATTTAAATTAATAATAAAAAAACAATTTAAGAAAAACTATAAAAAATATATATAAAATATAAGATATATAAAATATAAATATATAAAATGTATAAACAACTGAATAAATTAAATAAATTTACAAGTAAAAGAAGATAATGTATACAATAATTAAATAAAATGAAATAATAAATTAATTATTTATTAAGCAATAAATTAAATTATTAAATCAATTAAATATAAAAATCTTACTACAAGATATAAAAGTATTATTCTTGTACAAAACAAAAAGTATTATTCTTATACAAAATACAAATTATTAAAATCTTATATAAAACATTTTTTAATCTTCTAAATTATCAAAAACCTTACGAGAATTACCTTTTGTGTGTTTTTTAATAGAAATTTCTTTCATATCCATTTCAATTTGTTCATCTATTTTATTTCTTTCTTTTTCTTTGGTGTAAACCAATAAACTTTGCCCACTCTTGCTTTTTATATTTCCACCAATTTGTTGATAAATCATTGAACCACCCATCATGTGATTTATACTTCCATCATTCAAAGTGTCAATAGCAGAAGAATCACAAAGTTCAGCAACTTCACCTGCGTTAATTGTTCCAATCTTTGATTTGTTTAACATATACCCAATTTTTCCATTCATAATAGTTGCAATTTGTGCATTATTAGAAAGACCTGCAACTTGTCCACTAATTAGTGTTCCAATTCTCGCATTGTTTCGCATAAACATTATACTTCCAGAATTAAATGTTGGAATATAAGAATTTTTATCCATAAATTTAATGTTACCATTATTAAAAGTTCCAATTGTTGCATGCCCAGATAAATATTCAAACTCACAATAATTAACAGTTGTTATATTTGCATAATCTGTTGCCTTTTCAATAACGCCACTTTTAACCATTCCAATTTTAGCATGCCCACTTAAAACAGCAATTGTTCCGCTATGAAAAACTTGAATGTATGCTCGACCTTTAACTTCTATATATTCAGTATTAGTACTTTCCAAAACAGTTACATTTCCGTCTAAAGTAACATTCTTACAATTAACTAAAATATGTGCGCCTTCACTTAAATTAATATTATCTTCATCTTCATGGTGAAGGGGTTCTGTTATTTTTTTCTTAAAATTTAAAAATTTCATAAATGCCTCCCAACATTAAACTTACACAATTATAATTATTTATAGTTTACCACAATTAAAATAAAATTGTAAAGCAAAAAGAAAAATTAAATATGTATACATAAAAATAAATATCAAAGAAATTGCATAAAAACCAACATTTAACACAATTTAATGTTAAAGGAGATTTGATGAAACCATTAACATTAATTTTGGGTGTTTTGTTAATCCTACTTTTATTTGGAATTGGTGAAACATTTATAAAAAGAGTTAGAATAAAAAAAATACAACTTGTATGTTGTCTTATTTTATTACTTTTTAGTTTATTGCTTCCTGCCTACAACCTAGGGCAATTAACATTTACAATATCAGGTTTTGGTATATTTCTTATTATATCAGTTTTATTTTTATCAGAAATTAAAAATAAAACATTTAGAATAAAATTTTTTATATCATATCTTATAACAGTATTTTTTATGCAAATATTTTTCATTATTGATTGGACAAGGTTTGATATTCCACAAGAAATTTTATGGATAATAATGTTTGCATTGTTATCTTTTATAATATTAAAAATTTGCATATATCCAAAACAATCATTTGCTTCTTTATTTTTAGGAATCAACACGGCACAAATTATTCATGGTTTAACAAGTGATGGTTATATTTTTTTAGGAGGAGATAATGTCTTACTTGCATTAATTATTTCCGCAATTTTTATGATTATAATTTATAACATAAATTTTCTTTTAACTCGTCGAAACAAAATTAAAGCATTGATGTTTCAACCATCACAAAACAATAAAAACAATTAAAAAACTTAAATATCGTTTAAATATTTTATCAAACTAAATAAGGTTAATAACTTAAAATATTTAACAAATATGTTGTTTTTAGATTTTTATCTAATTAAAATTGCAAAATATTATAAATTTACTTATAAAAATATAATAATTATATTAAAAACAACAATTTACTTTATAAATAAAATAAAATAAAATAAAATAAAATATATAACAAATAATAAATTAATAATAAATAAATAATAAATAAATCAAAAACAAAATAAATAATAATTTATAAATTATCTGTTAAACAAATTACTTTTAAGCCTAAAAAATAAATTATACAAAAAACTTTATAACATTATAATTAAATAAATAATAATTAGAAAAAATAATAATTAAAATTACCAATAATTAAATTATAATTCAAAATTAATAATAATTAAAGATAAATAATAATTAATAATAATTAAATAAATTTTAATGTAAAAAAACACCAAAAAGGTGCTTTTTAATAAATACTATTTAATTATTTTTACTAAATAGATTTTAATAATATTAAAAACATCATTTAACATTAACTCTCATATTAACATTTCTAAAAGTATCTAACGATGCCAAATCAACAACTTTAAACGATGGTTTTTGTGCTTCACTAAAAAATGAAGATATAATATGTTTATATTTTTTAAATTCTGTTGGAGATGCATATCTAATTAAATTATCAAGAAAAGCAAAAGTATATTTAAACTTTTTTTCTCCACTAATTAATTTTGAAATTGCAGTTAAAAGATTATTTCTATAATTACTCATTTGAATTAAAAGTGACGAATCAATTTTTTCAGATGGAATTTGATTAAAAATGTATGCTTGTGCCAATGGGTCTAAATTATAAAAAGTTGGGCGATTAATCATTTCCATTGCTCCATCATAAAATTTTTTAGAAATAGATTTGTTTAGAGATGAAGTATTTGAAGAATTTTCTAAACCATTAGTCTTACTTGAAATTTCAATTTCACCAGATTTCCATTTATAATAAGCAGATAAAGCCATTAAAACTTCTGGAGATTTTTTAGGCATATTGTTAAAACGACATATATGTCCAAAAATTCCAGAATCAAATTTTGCATTTTGTGGCAAGTAGTTACAATATTGTTCAACACTTTCAACTTGTCCTGCAATTGCAAGAGGAGAAAATTCTTTGATTGCTGAATTAGCAATTGCCTTTGTTGTTTTTTCATTTCTAATAGAATCTAACAAATGATTAATATAAACTGTTATAAAAGACATTTCAAGTTTTGATAAAGTGCGGTTTAATAATATCATAAACATTCCTTTTAAAATAGCAAAAATCCAAAAATTTCTAAATTAAAAATGCACCATACTATAAGTTATAATTAATTATTATAAATAAATTAAAAATTTTGTCAATTAAATAATAAAAATAAAATAGAGCATAAATCAAATTTATGTTGAAAATTTTAAAACAATTAATATAAAATTTTGTATTCAAATAATAAAAAATATATTTGGTTAATAGAAAATTATAAATAATATGTAAAGATTAACGCGAAAAGGCATTTTTAAAAATACATTAAAATAAACAACTAAGACAATTAATAATTTATATAAAATCAAACCATTGTAAACTCATAAAATTAATGGAAAAACTCTAAAAAAAGGGCTAGCCCTTTTAAAACTAGCAGAATAAAATAACGGAACTCTACAACTAAAATTAAAATTCCTTTTTATATTAGTTTCAAAAAGAATAGACTAATTCTAAATTTTTTTATTAATTAAAAAAAAGTTTTTATCATTTTGAAAATAGCATAATAAAAAAAGAAACTAAACATATAAAGTAAAGTTCCCTTTTATTTTATATTAATTTTAGCAAATATATATTTTAATAACTTTTTTTATTTTTAAAAACTTGTTTTATTTAAGATGTTAGTTAGGCGGTATTTTGCCAAGAAGAAGGAATTTCTCTAAATTCTTTAAACCATTCACTATCTTTCAACACTTGATTACTTCCACTACAATTAACTTCAACTCCTCGCTTGTTAGAAGTTATAACAACATTTCCGTTAAAAGATGTAAACTCACCAGCATCATAATCAATACACAAAGAAGTAACATAAACTTTATCGGTATGTTTTGAAATTCTGTTTATAAATGCCTGAGATGGAAATTGATTAAGGATATTATCTGTATATTCCGAACTTCCTGCACAACAACAAACAACGCAAATTTTAGGTTTTATAACATCAAGCAAACAATCATTGGAAGATGTTGGAGAGCCGTGATGCCCCGCTTTAAACAGTTCCACTTCCGGCAAATCATTATATTGAACAAGATATTCCTCGCCCTCTTTTTCTAAATCACCCGTAAAAAGAAAATTTTTATCACCCTGTTTAAACAACAAACAAACTGAATAGTTGTTTTCGTCACTAGATTGATTTTCGTAATAGTAATTATATAAAATTTGCATTTCTATTCCATCAGTTAATTCATAAACCTTTTGAGCACCATTAATTTCTTTCCAACATTCAAGAGCAGTATAATGAGTTGCACCTCTACTCACCGCATCATCACGTTCACGAATATAATTATTATAAACATCAGTGTCTTTATTGGTTTTTGGAAAATCTATAATTGTTCCAATTTCAAATCTATCAAACAAACTTTCCATATTAACACTAGTTCCAAAACAAGCAATATGGTCTCTATCGGCGTGAGTTGCAATAACAAATTCCAATTTGTTATCTTCAACATAATTATTTAAATAAGTTTCAATTAAATCAATATTTTCATTATACGTTCTGGACCCCGCATCAATTAAAATATCAATATCACCAGCCTTAATATATGTACAATCACCGCAATATTTATTGTTAAATTCTAAAAAATGTATTTGCAAATCTCCACTAACATATTTATCACTATCAACAGAAGGATTAGGAAATTTAATATAAGAATACACACAAAATCCTACAATAAAACCAACAATCAAAGCAAGAAAACTGCAAAAAACTAATTTAAAAACAGAAAATTCTTTCTTAGCCATTTTCCACCTCCGTAGATTGATTGTCTATTGATGACTCAGTAGGAAGTATGGAAATAGTTCTAACTTTTTGTATATTACCATATTTAATATCATCAATAGTGTAGATAATGTAATATTCCCCTTCAACAGAAGTATCAACAACATAATTACCCTGAGAATCTTTTGTTAAATTTGTTTTTATATTAACTTTATTGGATATATCCCTACCAAAAGAAATAATTTTAACACCCTCATCTTTAAAATCAAAATCATCACCAACAAAAAGTTCTATATTTTTTTCGCCTATAACATAAAAACAATCATTTTCACAAATTTTATGAGAAGCAAAAATACCTCCTCCAATTCCAATTAAAGCGAAAATAATTACACTTATTATTATACCTACATGGGTTTTTTTAGTGGTGTTTTTAATTTTTTTTGTTGCTTCATTTTTTAATTTGGAATTAGAACTTTTTGTTTTGTTTTTATTTTCAGCCAATTCACTTGCTTTTTCTGCAAGTTCTTTTAATGCCTTTCTTTTTTTATTATAAGCGTCCCAAGACATAAACAACCTCCTCTTCTTAAAATTATTTATAATTCAAATTATTTATAATTTAAATTATTTTTATTTAATTATTTAATATTTAATTATTTGATATTTAATTATTCTTTATTTAATTACTATAATTTAATTACTATAATTTAATTACTATAATTTTATTTATCTTAGATTATAACAAAAAAAGTATAAAAAATCAAATAAAAAACCATAATCCAAAATATGAAATATGGTTTATATAAAGGTATGTTTGAAATTAAATTTAATTATCATAATCAAAATAATTTATAAAATTATAAAAAAATTAAATAATTTATATTATTCTCAACAATCAAGACATTATATTTTTTCAATTATAAACTTTTTTTGTCGGTCATCATTTTTAACACCATCTATATTTGTGCATTCTTCAAAATGAAAGGTATGCAATGCACCATATTTTTCATCTGGTTCAGCAAGAAAACCTGTTAATTCTTTATACTTATCTTTATAAAAAACATGTAAATTTTCTTTAAATTCAGGAGCGGTAATTTTAGTAAATTTTATTTTATCAAAATTAATATTAGCAAAATCATAAAATGCATTATGTTTATAATTATTTTCCATCATCGCCGTTAACAACATTAATGGTTCCAAAAACTCAATATTTTCCAGATTAATATCAAACATCACTTCATAATAGTCGTTATCTGACAAACAAAAATCTTGTCCTTGGTTTGTCAATTCCCCTTTGGTTACAACAAGATTTCTATAAAAATTACTTAATTTCTTCTTTTTAAAAAATAATCTTTTTTTAGGAATAATATTTTCTGATATAGCAAAACCCACATGTTCGTTGTTTAAATAATATTCAAATAAAGGATTACCATTTTTAGAAAATGTTGAAACAACAATTACATATTCTGGAATATTATTAGTTTTGAAATCGTCTTGTTCTTTTTTTATGTAATAAGGCATAGGATTAACAAAAAATGTTATTATCTTTTCGCATTCATCAGGATTTAATTTAGGATTTTTTATATAAAATGTCAAACAACTGCCAGCATCTTGTTTTTTAGGAGTAAAACTTGTGTAAGGATTATTCTCACAAGAATAACTATAAGCATTTGATTGCATAAGATTAAAATATGATTCAACCTCAATAATCAAACCGTTATCTAATTCAATTTTACAAAATCTCCTAATTTTGTTGTCATCATCCTCTCTATTTCCAGTTTCAGTATTTATTGGCTCAAAACTTTTCAAATGAATAAGAAAAAAAGCAAAATAAGATATATCTCTAAAAACATATCCTCCCATATACTTTAAAAATTCATTTTGAACATTTGTTCCAGAATGTGATTTTAAACAAATATCTTTACTTAATTTTATAAATTCTCTATATTTATTTTTAATTTCCATAACATCCTCATTTTTATGTAATTATTTTATTTTTTCCCAAAATTTTCGCTTTGAAATTGTGTATTTATTTTTCTCTGCTCGATAATCTAAATACGCTTTAAACAGAAAAGAAAAAGAAACAATACCAAATATAGAAAGCCCTAACATTGCTTGAAATTTTGGAAAATTATCTATTTGAAAAACTTGATATTCTGCATAAGATTTTAATTCTTCTAACATTTGCATATATCTATCCATATTAACATTTTCCGGATTAATTTTTTCATAAAAATTTAAAAGATAACCTTGCTTTAATTCGTTTAATTGAGAATAGTGTTTTAAAAAATGCAAACTCTTAGCAACTTCTCCAACAGCAAATGCCAAAAAGGCACCAATAACAGACCCTTTTATACATTCCTTCATAATTTTTTTATTTGCTCGTTTTACATTATAGCCATCATCATAAATTTGATTTTGTAATGCTTTTAATTTACTTAATTTTGACATTAAAATAATCCTTTTTTAAATACAACTATATTCAACAATTATTTTGTTTTTTTTATTTCTATTATATATTTTTTCTTATAATTATTTCTATTATGTTTTTTTTATTTTTTAAACTTTACATTTAAATATTAACGACAATAATGATATCAATAGAATCAATACTCTAACCATACATTTAAAATTGTTTAAAGTTATTTTTTATAATTTATTATTATAAGAAAATTTGATTTCTATTTTTATATTTTAAAAATAAATAATTAAATTTGAAATTTTATTAAAAAATTTATTTAGATAGACTTACTTCACCATTTTCCAATTGAGATATTTCTAAATTTAAATTTTTTATTTTTTTATTAACTCTATTTAATTCTTCTTTTTGGCGATGTTGATTTAACTTATCATTAATAATCAACATTAAGCACAAAACAAAAACAGCCCCCATAGCCCCGTTTGCCATAGTGTTAATATTATCAGATACGGCATAAAAATCTATGTTTTGAAAAACTTGAGCAATATATTCTTTATATACTGGATAAGCGTCAAGAAATCTTGAATAAGAATCAAATTGTTCAGGAGACAAAATTTGATAATTAAATGAATTTTCAACATGCTGATAAAGTGATGCTAAATGTTCTTGAAAATCATAACCTGTTGCAGAACTGCCAACTTCAATTTTTAAACCGTTATAATTATTTTGTATAGTTGAAGCAACACCTTTTGAAACTTCGTCATATAATTGATTTTTTAAACTTTGAGATAAACCATATTTAGTTCCAAGATATGCACAAATCAAGAAAATAGCAGTTTGAAACAAGTGACGAACATCATAAATTAAACTATTTTTTGAAATAGATTTATTAATAGAATTTTGTTTTAACATCAAATTCGCAAGATATTCCTTTTTACACTCAATTTTTTCCATAATCATTCCTTTTATATTTATAAATTTATAAATATTTTAATAAATAATTTTTAACTACATTAAATTGATAATAACTATTTAAATGTTAAATGATTATACCACATTGTTATAAATATTTCAATACCTCAATTTCTATTTATAATCAAATAAAAAAACACTACAATAATAATAGCGTTTTTGCTTTTTTAACAATAAAAAATTTCAATATTATTTTAATTACAAAGATAATTAAAGATTATGTAAAACAACTAAATTGCATTTAATTTAAACAATAATTCAAATTATTTTACAAACAAATCTTCTCTATTAATTTTAGGCATTCTGGCTTCTGAAAATTGACTATTTTCTACGAGTTCTTTAAGTTTTTGGCACAATATACATCTTTCTATAATATAACATTCATCTGGGCCATTAAGAATTTCCAATAGTTTTTCTTCTTCCATTTTTAAACGGTTTATAATTTCCATTAAAACTCTTTCTTCTCCATACATACCTTCTTGATTTGCCTTCCACCATTTATGATTGGTTTCAAATATTAATTGTGAAACAGCTTCAACTCTTTCCTTATCCAAAGATTTTAACTTTTCTAAAGTTATTTCTTTTTTCGCCCCAACATAAATCTTTTTGTTTTTTTTATCAAGTTTAACTAAAATCGTCTCTTTTTTATTGTTATCCCCTACTACATACCTAATCGAAATTAAATCATCATCTTTATTTTTCACTGTTTATCTCCTTATTAAATATTTTATTTTAAATATTTAATTATATACATTATATAACACAAAATTTTCAATATTGCAATGCTCAAATTTAAAATTATTTTTTTTTAAACAAAAACTACAAAATAAATAACAAATTCAATGTTTATTACTTAATTGTTTAATCAGTTTCATTATGTTAATTTTAATTAAGTAATTTTTACCCAAAACATTTTTATATGATTTTTCTATGCTAATCATGTCTTTATTAAAAACCTTTCATATTTTATTGCCTAAAATATTATATATAACCCAATTAACATTACTTACTCATTTCACTTTCTTGACTATTTACTTTACTTTTAGAAACATTAACTTCTTGAACAACCGTTGTTGATTTTATAGAAGAAAAAATTATTTGAGAAAATTCAAGTCCTTTATCAATATTATGCTCCTCGTTTTTGTTTAATATCATTTCAACTTTTTCAATATCAACAGGATTCAAAACTTTTTCAACGTTTATATCATTAATTTTTGTTTTTAATGATATGTTTTCTTCAATAATATTTTTCATTTCATCTAGTTCTTGTAAATTAGGAATATGAGGCAATTTTAAATCTAAGTTAACACCAACATTTGATTGTATTATTTGTGGTCCTGTTTTTATATTTGGTTTAACATTTTTATCCAAAGAAGATTTAACCGTTTCAAGTTTTTCTTCAATACCGTTTTTCATGCCAGTTAACCTATTCGTTAAACTTCCAAAAATGCCCGCATTTGATTCTTTATTTTTATCTTTTTTAGACTCTTGTTTATTGCCACCATTTCCCCCACCGCCACCAGAGGAACTTTTAGAAGAACCACCGCCACCACCTCCGCCAGCAGATGAACCACCACTTTTTTCACCTTGATTAGAAGATTTTGTATTGGTTTGTGTTTTCAACATTTCAGTTTTATTTTCTGGTATTTTTAAGTCAATAAATTTATTGTGGGTGTTGTTTAATTCAACAACAAAAATTTCTCTACACTTATTAATTTTATTTGTTGTTTCTTCATTTAGAAGTTTTTGAGCAATCGCTTCATTTAAGATTTTATCAAGAATGTAGCGAAGTTTAGGAAGTTCTTTTTTATTATTTTGGTTTATATTATTAAGTTGAGCAATTTGTTGATACCGTTTAACAATTTTTGCGCCTTCTGGTGTTTCATTTAATATCTTTTTAATTTCTGTCAAATATTTCAACTCAACACTTTCTTTTTTGATTGTATTTATTTCTATTAGCGTAAATCTATTTTTCAAGCGAGCCAATGTTTTTTCAACTTTAGATAAATTTTTTAAAGTCTTATCCCCACTTTCCGCTTTGGAATATAAATGAAAAGCAGATTTAACTTTAAATAAAAAATTTGGTGAATCATAATCTTGAAAAGTTGCAATTAAATTTAAAAATTTAATTTTTTTGTTTTGTGCAACATAATATTCTAACAATTTAAGTTGTGCAACACGACAAATTTTTGCATCGGCATCTTGAATACTTCTAACAGTAACAATAAACTCTAATTTTATATTCCCACAATTCGCAATAGCATAATATCCATCATTATTTTTATTTTCAACAACCTTATCTACTTCAATTAATTCTTTCTTAATTTCTTCATTGATAACATAATTACCATCTTTATCAAACTCACCCAACAAAAAACTTTCTTCCATTTCAAAACGAGCAAGTTTGTTAGCATAGTCGTCAACAGATGAAAGGTTGATTTTACTTTTATCATCATTAGCCGTTTCTTCAATTGTTTGTTCATTTAGCGAATTATTATGATTATTGGAAGTTGAAGTTTTTGTATTATCAATAGAATTGTCTGTATTGTTATTATTAATTGAATTACCTGAATCAATAGGGTTTTGAGAACTTTTACTTATATTGTCTGGAATTGAATCAAATTGATTATTTGTGTAATTGTCGTCTTGTTCAAAAATTTTACCACTTTTAGTCGTATCACTAAATTTAAGATTGTCATCAATTTGAAAAAAATGATTATAAAAATCTGCAACAAAAATTGCATCACTTTTCTCCAAATTATTATTCAAATTGTTTTGACCATAAGATTTAGAAAACAAATTTGTTATATTTTTATTTTTTCCTAATTTTAATTTTTTTTCTTTTTTCATTTACGTTCACCCCACAAAAACAATAAGATTTGAAAACATAATTATTAATAACATAAAACGCATAAATTCCTGAACTAATAATAAAGATTACTATAATAACAATACAAGCCCCTAAAATCCAATTTTCTCCCCACCATATATCATCTTTAAATTCAAAATTTTGTTTGTGCGAAAAAGTATATAAATGACCTTCATCATCAAAACTTTGTAGACTAATAGTTATAACACTTCTCCCAGATTCTTTAAAAGAAAGAGAAAAAGAATTTGTATTGCAAGTTTTAACGAATTGTTCATCAACATAAATCGAATATGTGAATGCACTGCCTGGGATTTGCATTTCGTTTGAATAAAAAGTTATAACAAATTCAACATCTTCGTTTACATGATAAGTTTTTGAATTGTCATATTCAATATTAATCTTAGTTATAACTGGATAAATAACATGAACAACTTTATCTAATGTTGAAACATTACCCTTTAAATCGTAAGATTTGTAGGTTAATATATAGTCTCCAACGCAACTCGTATCAACATTTCCAGTAATTTCAATTTGACAATCACCATCAACAAAATCAACCGCCGTGGCGCCACTGTCAATATACTCATTGCCAATATAACAATAAGATTCATTATCGACAGGAGTTATAACTGGGCCAGTGGTATCAACAACAATGATTGTTTGGCTTAAAGCAATAACAAAATTACCTTTTGTTTCTTGAAACTGATTGTTTAAATTTTTTTCAAAAACATTGTATGTTAACAAATACTCACCAGTTTTGTTTGTTTTGAAAATTTCCCCATCGCTTGTTACAACTTCAACTAAAAAATCTTTAGAAGAAAGTCCCGCACTAAATTTTAATGCTTCTGCAACAAAATTACTTCCCGCTTCAACTGTTAATTGTTGATTGTAGAGAGAAATACTACCATAAACAATTTCATAAGTTATAAAAATACTCATATCTTTTGAAACAAATTTCAAAAGATAATAACCAGTTTGAGGGAATGAATCACTTGTTAGTTGTGCAGAAAACAATGTGCTTCCATCTAATCCAGACTTATAATAAATATAATAATCAAAAAATTCTTTATAATCATCATATATTTGATAAGTCACATCAGGGCTTTCATTTAAATAAAATTTTCTTAAATTTTGAACACCAAGAATAATATTTTTCTCATAAATATCTTGCGTTAAAACTTTATTAAACATAAGATAAATTTTCATATTTGAGAATGTTCGAGATAAAGGATTTAGTTTTAGCAAACTATTTTCATCTAATAAATTACACGCCAAGTTAAGAACTTCAATACCTGTGAAATCAAACAAGTTAATACCCTTAACCGAAGATATATTGCAATTTGTAAAATCAAAAACTCTTTTATTTAAAATAACTAAATCAGAAGAAAAAAGACAATCTCTTTTATTTCCGGTTTCTGCTTCAACCATACTTTTTATTTTATTAAACAAATTTATATCAACATCATCACTATTTATTTCTTCACCAACAACTTCAACTTTTAAAATGTTTAAAGATGAAATATTTTTTGCATTATCTTGTGCGATATATACAAGATAGTATTGTTCCCCAATTTCATGAGTTAAAACTTGTGAAACATCTATAAGTTGTAATTGATTAAAATCAATATTATTGTTAACAATAACAACATTTTCAGGTATTGCATAAATTGCATACGTTAACGCATATCCCAAATTATTATCAGGATTATTCGCCAAGTCAAAATCATTATTAAGAACATAATCTTCAATTACAATATCGTTATCATAAAATATTGGATCCATAACAAAAACAGAATTTTGTTGAATATAAATAACGCCATATTGGTCACCAAAATCTACATTTGGTGGAATATTATCTTCATTATTATCAATTCTTAAACTTATTTCATTTTTAGAAATATCATTATTGTTAAAAATATTACTATTTTTTTCAATTTCTAAACTACTATTATAGTTTACTTCTTCGGCAAGATTTATATTAAAATTTTTAATACATTTATCTGTAGAATTACAATCTTTTTTACAATCATCAAAACTATAATTTTTAAAACTAGAATTATCTATTACATTATCTCCACTATTAAAACTAATATTATTTAAATTTGATTTAAAGGAATTTAAATTGTTAAAAGATGAATTTTTATAATAATTGGTATTGTTGTTAAAATTATTATTTTCGCAAATATTAAAAGAGTTGCAAAAGGTTAAATTTTTGTTTTTATTATTTATTTCATCTACATCAAATAAAACAAGCGTCAAAAAAAGACCACAAGTTACTACAACAAGTAAGACTACCATATTAAAAAATAAACTTTTATTAATAATTCTCATTATAACAAAAACTTCTTTTATATTTTTTTAATTTTATTTTAATAATTTTAAGAGTTTTCATACATTAAAAATTATAAATACACAAAATCATATTTTATAAACCAATTACTTAACAATAAAAATTTTAATCCAAAAAAATGTTAAGAATTACTAAAACATAACAGGTATTTTAAATTTCATTAGAATTCAAATGAGTTAAATAATTAAATAACTAATAATTAAATAACTAATAACTAAATAACTAATAATTAAATAATAAAATAATTAATAATGTAATTTTATATATAATATTGTCTATATATATAATAGGATACCACAAATTAATAAAAGAGTAAAGTAAAATTTTTTCTAATTTTTTAAATATATTTTTTAATTTTTAATACAAATAAAACCAATATAAAATATCATATCAACAAATAAAACATCTAAACCATCTTAAAACAATATGCTTTTTATAAACAAAATTTAATTTGCAAAAAACAATTAACATAAATCTAAACAAGAAACAATAAAAACCTTCATTTGTAAATATTAATATTTAAGAAACATAATTTTACTTAAATTATTATTAATTTTTTATCAATACATTGATATTTTTTAAATAATCTTTTGCAAAACTATTTATTTTTTATATAAAATGTGATAAAATGTAATTTGTAGTTATAATTTATTTTTAATTTTTACTCATAAGGAGAATTATGGAAAAAAACGGAATGAGTTTTGCCAGTTGGTTGTTGATAATAATTTTAATTGCTGGCGTTGGTGTTGGAATTTACTTCCTTATACCAAAAACCAACTACGCAGATGCTTTTGATAATATGGAAGAAATTCGAGAACTTTTAAAAGTTGAATCAGTTGAAGAAAAAAATATTGAAACCCACACAAAAGAAATCCAAATTCTATGCGCTCAAAACAATTTAAACGATAGAAGCATGGAATTAAGTATGTTATGTAATATTATTGATTCATTAAGTAATGCTGATTTTAGTATTATGGGCGCTCTTCTTTCCGTTAATCAAGATAGCAAAGAATATTCATCTTTAAATAATGAACAAAATAAAATTCTTGAAAATTGTAAAGATTCTTACACCGCAATGTTAAAATATATTGACGGACCTTACAAAGAATTTTTAAAAGTCGCAAATCCATCTTTTTCTTTAATAAGTGAATACTCAGACCCTTATATTGAAAAACTTAAAATTTTTGTTAATGACTTATCATTATTCTACAATACAACCGCTGAATTAGTGGAAAAATCAACAAAAAAGAGTATTGAAAATAATGAACTAACAATAACCGCAATAAACGAAATATCAAAAGCAAGTTTAAGAATTTTAAATTTCAATAACGATATTAATGAATCATATAATTATTCTTTAACACTTTTAAACAAAAGCCAAATTTATTTTAGCAATAATTTTTACCAAAATTATTTTGCCCAAAATCCAACTTATACTATTGAAACAATTAAGCAAGAAATTTCAATTCTGGCGCCAGAAAATTGATAATTAGGATAAATTGATTCAACCATAAAAATAAAACAATAATAAATAAACTAACAAAAAACAATTCTATAAACCATATAAAAAATATTTAACAATACTAAAAAGAATATTTCACAATGCCAAAAAGAATATTTCACAATGCCAAAAAGAATATTTTATAATACTATTAATTCAACATTTATAATGTGTCATGAAAATCTAAAAAAATAAATAGGAAACTAAAAGATAATATGAATAAAAAATTTTTAAGTTTTATTTTAATTTTATGCCTTTGCATACCCCTACTTAACGCCTGTTCGGATAATAAAAATCCCAATGATGTTAAAAATGAAATAACAGAGTTTTTTTCAAATGAGAGTTATTCAAAAATAGTTAATTGTGAACATGATTATCCAAATAAACTACAAGAACAAATAAACATAGATGAACAATACTCAATTTTAACAACTTATGATGAAATTTTACAGGCAGAATTTTTGCTTATAAAATCTAACTACGGAAGTTTTGCAGTTAATCCACAAAACACTAACAATCAATCAACTTTGTGTAGTAATGTTGTTAATAGTTTAAATGAATTAAAAGAAGAAATTAATAATTTTACACAAAGCAAAAATCATTATTTTAGTGTTATTCAAAATATTAACTTAGACAATATAATTGCATATAATAGTCTTAAAGTTTACAAACAAGCATATTCTTCTTTGATAGAAAAGGCAGATAAATTAAATACATCTTTTGTTGAAGCATACATTTCTCTTTACGGAAACTTTAACTTAGAAAATGTAGATAATCCAGATATAAAAAGCAGTGTTATGTACGCTTATGCGGATTTTTTATCAACCTATATAAGATATGCTTTTACAGAATTTGACGGACTTCACGGTGCAAAAACAACTTTTTACGATAGTTTGCTAGATTTGATTAACAAGTTAAAAACAACATCTTTAACCTTTAATACCGCTAATTACAACTCTTGGCTAGAATTATTTAAATCTTATCAAGTTGAAAAAGAAATATTTATTGATGCCTTAAATGAAATTGACTTTGATGAAAGCCAATCAACTAACGACAAAGAAGTTTTATATAAAATAAAAATAGAAAACTTTATTAATATAAATTCAAAAATTATTATTGATAAAACATTACAATTAATTAATTAATCAATTTATTCATTTATATATTTATTATATAACAAAAAAATAAATTAAATATTAAAAAATAAATAAAAAAATATTAAAAAAAAGTAAAAATATAAAAACAATTATAAAATATATCAAAACAAGTAAATAATATAAAAAAATACACAATATAAAAAACACAAAATATAAAAAAAATATTAAAATAAAATAATAAAAGAATTAAAAGGATTTAATTATAATTATGGATTACAAAAAACTTGCAAAAATTTTATACCCAGATGCAAAACCAGTTTGTTATTGGGAAGAGAAATATCCCGCACGCAATTTACCCGAAGGTGCAGAAGTAACGAGATTTGCACCAAGTCCAACGGGTTATTTGCATATAGGACATTTTTTTCAATGTTTATGCAATAGTTTTACAGCAAAAAACACTAATGGAATTTTTTATTTGCGAGTTGAAGATACAGATAAAAAACGAGAAATTCACAACTCTATTGATGTTGCTATTCAGACCCTGCATGCTTTTGGAATAGAATATGATGAAGGTGTTTTTGAATACGGTGAACAAAAAGGTGAATATGGTCCATATCTTCAAAGTGAAAGAATTGAAATTTATAAATCTTTCGCCAAACAACTTGTTGCAAAAGGAAGAGCATTTCCATGCTTTTGTAAAAAAGCAGTTGATTTTGAAGAAATAGAAGAACGCCGTGCTGAAGAACTCCAATCAAACGAAACTATATCTGAACATGATGATGTATGTAGGGAATTATCATTTCAAAATATATGTGACAAAATTGAAAATGGAGAAAAATTTGCCTTAAAACTTTTATCCAAAGGTAAACCAGAAAAAACTTTTACTTTTCATGATATTGTTAAAGGTGAGCGACAAGTTCGAGAAAATGGCAAGGATATTGTTTTAATGAAATCTGACGGACTACCTGTTTATGCATTCGCACATGCTGTCGATGATCATTTAATGAGAACAACTTTGGTTATTCGAGGTGAAGAATGGTATTCATCTTTACCCGCACATTTAGAACTTTTTGATGCCCTTGGCTTCGAAAGAGTTAAATATGCACATAATCCTGTTATTTGCAAACTCGATGAAAGTGGAAATAAACGAAAAATATCTAAACGAAAAGATATTGAAGCGGATATGCGTTATTTCTTAAAATCTGGCTACCCATCACCTGCAATGATTGAGTATTTATTAAATTTAGCAAACAGTAATTTTGAAAATTGGAGAAAAGAAAATCCAACAGAAAATATTAACAATTTTCCTTTTTCGGCAGAAAAAATAACTTCATCAAATCCAATGTTTGATTTTGCAAAACTTAACGATGTATCTAAAAATTATATAAGCAGATTAACAGCTGACACAGTCTATACAGAAACACTAAACTGGGCGGAACGCTACAATACAGAATTTTTTGACGAATTAAAAGCTAATCCTAATTTTTCTCCTAAAGTTCTTAATATAGATAGAGATGGACCTAAACCTAGAAAAGATATTGCCAAGTGGGAAGATGTCATTAATGTTTGGGGTTTTATGTATGGCAATATATTTGATGAAAATTATAAATCACTTGATGATTATGAAATAAATGATTGTAATTTACAAGATGCTTATGATGTTGTTATGAAATATTGTGAAATTTTTGACTATTCTAATGATAAAGAAACATGGTTTGATAAAATTAAAAAATTATCTAGTGAATTGGGATTTGCAGTTGATAATAAAATGTATAAACAAAATCCAGAACAATATAAAGGCAATGTTGCATTAGTTTGTGAATATATTAGAATAGCGGTAACTGGTAAAAAGAACTCTCCTGATTTATACTCTATATGTACAATTCTTGGAGATGCTGAAACCAAATTTAGAACTCTTAAATTTGCTGGCTTAATTGAAAAATCAGGAAAAATAGATTTATCAAAAGCAAACTGTAATTTAAATAAAAATAAATCTCGTAAATTTATATTAAATAGAGTTAGCAATGCAATACAAGAATTAAAGAACAATTAAAATTTTTATAATATAAAATTAAAAAAACAAAAAAGTAATAATATTTTTATTATTGCTTTTTTTATTTTTGTATATTTTATTAAATTTTTATTTTAATATTTTTGTATTTTAATTTTTTAACTTAATATTTTAACAAATTCTAAATATTATCATATAAAATTATATGAAAAATTCAATTAAAAAAGCAGTTGTTTTAAGTGCGGGAAAAGGTATAAGAATATATCCTCTAACTAAAATTTTTCCCAAAACGATGTTGCCTATTGGTGAAAAACCAGCCTTGCACGTTTTATTGGAAGAATTGGTAGATGCTGGAATAAAAGAAGTTTTAATAATTGTTGGACATAATGCAAATATAATTAAAAAATATTTTTCAAATATAGAATATGATAATTTTTTTTATAAGTTAAAGTTTTTAAAAATAACCTACAAATATCAAAGAAATTTAAATGGAACAGGAAATGCTGTTAATTTAGCGAAGCAATTCGTTGGTAACGACAATTTCTTTGTTGCGTTTGCCGATGACATAACCAATCCAAAAGACAAAGTTTGCCAACAGTTAATCAATGTTTTTTTATTAACAAAAAAAAATATTATGGCAACTAAAAATGTTGATATTGAAGAAGCATGTAAATATGGAATTATAAAAACTAAAAATTTTTATTTAGATAAATATCTAATTATAAAAAATAGCAAAAAAGTATTTATAAATAAAAAAAATAAAAAATATAATAATTGTAAAATTAATAATAATTATAAAATTAATAATATAAAATTTAAAAATTTTTTTATAAAATATAAATATTATAATAATTTAAAAAAATATTTTAATAATGATAAAATTCAATTATATAAAAATTTATTTTTAGTTAAAAAAATAATTGAAAAACCCAATCACCCAACTTCAACCTTAATTAATTTTGGTCGTTATGTTTTTACTCCGGAAATATTTAAAAAACTAAAAAATTTAACCAACCAAAAAAATAATGAAAAATATTTAACAGAAGCATTAGAACGCTTAATAAAAGAAAATCAATTATTAGCATATAAGTTTCAAGGCAAAAGTTATGATATAGGCTCAATTCATGGTTATATTGAAACATTTAAAGAAATAAACAAATAAAAAGATATTTATTTATAATATAGGATAATTAAAAATAATTTAAAAAAATAATAAATAAAATAAAAAAATTTATAATAAAAAATAAATATTAATTATCTTAAAATATTTTTATTAAATTAAAAACATAAATTTCAAAATAATAATAAAATGTTTACACACAAAAAACATAATCTATAAGTTTGATTTGAATTCTTTTTCAATTATTAGAGTAACATTTTATTCACACATCAAAACAACAAGTTTTTTACCATCAATTAAAAAATCACATATTTCTAACTAATTTACATTCAAAACCACTATGTTTTTATTTAATATTTTTATTATATTTTTTCGTTAATTTAAAATATTTTTTTGATAAACAAATATAAATCTTCTTTTTTTTAATTAATAATAACTAACCCAATTATATAGAACAAAATAAATCAACCAATTTTGAATTTTATCTACTTATGTATTCTAATGAATAACATGATTTTATAGAAGGCAATTCCGTTTTAAATCTTGTATAAAAAATTAAGTACATTTGATAAAAATAAAATGGAACGAAAGAATAATAAAATATATGTTTGCCAAATTACAAAACGAGTATGTAATATAGGATGGATATGGGTAATCATTTTAGTTTGTAACTTTTTTGATTTTACTATAATATTGTTGATATTGTTATTTATTTAGTTATAATTATTTTATAGTTTTATTTATATCAAAATTTAATATATTAAAATTTAAATTTATAAGAACAAATTAATCATCTAGAATTTCGATAAATGGAATAAACGCATCATAAAACTTTGCCATTTCTTTTGCAGTTTGTTCAATATACTTTTCAGAATAAATGTTAAAATCAAAACATTTATTTTTGTTTTCTAATTCTATATCAGAACTCAAATCTGCATTTTTAAAGAACCTTCCGATTCTACTTGCTTGCTTTTTTTCATTTTTATCCCATACTAATTCATACCCTAATAAATTTTCAATTTTGTTCTTATAGAGTAATAGTCTTGCAAATCTATTTTTTGCTTTTGGACCTGATAAAAAGAGTGAGATATCTTTTAACTTGTCACTTTTAATTCTGACATTTATCATAAAACCTCCTTGCTTATATATCCATGCATAAGCCTCATTTGGATAAAATCCTAAATTATACTTCTTTCCATTAATAAGATTTTGTTCATAATATTCTTTAAGTTTGTTTATATTGTAATGTATAGATAAATTTTTTTGCTCTTTATTATCAATAATCATTAAACTATTTTTGTTAATAGTGGTTTTCATAATATCCTCCAAGTTCTCCTTTTCTTCATCATCAATGCAAATATAACAATTTTTATATGCTTTTAGCGGGTTATTTCTATGTTTTAGCCCTTTTGGGAAAGTATAGAATTTTCTTCCTTAGTTATCCAACAAAGTCTTTGCATAAAAATCAACTTGTTAATTTTTTCAACAGTTAGTTCTTTGTTTTTATATAGCCTAAGAAGTTCATTTTTGAAATCATAAGCAGTTGTTAAATACTCATCAACAAAATATTGATGAACAACTACTTTCTCTCCAGACTTTGTTTTTACAGAACTATTCCAATCAAAATCTCTAATGTCTTTACCTGTTAATTCAAAAAATTTATTATATGCCCTTTCACTTGCCAAATGTTTTGGAAACAAAGACAAAACCCACTCATCATGGGTAGCCCTATCAAAAATCCATCTTGTTGCTACCGAATCGTTTTCAAGTCTTTCTTTTGTATAAATGTAAATTACATTTGCCCAAACATCGAGTTCTCTTTCTTTATCTAACATAATAATTCTCTTAGTTAAAATCTTTAAATTGATTTGTTTTAAAAGTATTAAATATTTTTTTTAAATCTCCTCTTTCATTTACACTCCATAAATCCCAAGTTTCTTTTTTATCAAAATAATATCCACCGCTTTTATGTTTCTTTATTGGACAACCTATTTGAGTCAAATATCTAATATTTCTTCCAACAGTTTTTCTATCACATTCAATCCCTAATATTCCTAAAACTTTTGCTATTGTAGTTTGTGTCATTGGTAAATTCTCATCTATAATGTTTTCAAATAATTTTAGTATGTAAATTATAATAGTTTTTTTATTTTTCACTCTTCCTCCTCTATTATATTATAACATATGTTATGGGCGAAAAACAACCCAAGCAAAGATATTACTGATTATTCTCATTTGCTAAATCACTTCTAGGCTAATTTCTACAATTTTGATTTAGAACATGAAAACCAAAAACTATTAATCGAACAAGAAATAAATAACAACATTGCCCTATCAACAACATCCTATTCAAAATAATATTTCGCAGTACTTGAAAAAAATAATAAAAAATCGTAGCGGTATAATTAATTATCGCTTTTTATATAAAAAAACACCCATACCAAATGGTACGGATGAACAAGTTCATGGCGGAAGAAGGCGGATTCGAACCGCCGGTGAGTTTGACCCCACACACGCTTTCCAAGCGTGCACATTAGACCGCTCTGACATTCTTCCAGAATAATTTCTTAATTTTAACATATCTAATATAAAAAATCAATACAAATTAAAAACTAATTAATTTAACATTTTTATTTTATTTTATTTTATTTAATTAATTAATAAAATTATAAATTATTTTTTTATTTTTATTTCAAATTTTGATTCATCTTTATAAAAAACAAAAAACTCAAAAATATTTGAGTTTTTTATGTTCTCTAAAAAAATTTTAACTTCTACCAAACTTTTTCACTTTTAACTTTTATTATTATAACAACAACTAAGCCTAAAACTGCAACACCAACTATAATTCCTATCCACATAAAAATAGTGTTTGAATTATTATAAACCGCAGTTATAACTATTGGATTCTTACTTTCAATTGTTAATCCACTTGCCAATCCTTCTATTTTTGCCGAAATTGTGTAAATACCAGGTTCTTCTGGTTTCCATTCAAAATCCGAATTCATTCTTCTAAATGGTTCATTGTTATTTTGAAGATACCATGATATCAACATATTATCTGCATTAATTTGTTCTGAATTTAAAAATATCTTTGCTGACAAATAATAAGTACTAAGTTCATTTTGATTTCCTTTAATTTCTTGATATGAAATTTGCAATTGATAATTTGATTCTGCTGGCAAGTCAATTTCTATGTCAATATAATTGGTCGAAAATTGTTCACCATTATGAATAATAGTCGCTAAAACAGTATATGTCCCAACGTTAACAAAATAGTTTAGGGGTTTTATTCTAACTTCTGCTTTTAATCCTATATTGTTGGAAGTTATATCTATAACTGCATTATCTGTTCCCTGAAAAAGAGGATAATATTTTTGAGTGTTAGGAGCAATAACCATATAAACAACTTTATCTCCTATTTGAAAATCAAAATTTAAAATTTTTAAATTTATATAATAATTTTCATTTTTGGCGTCTTCATAAGATAAAGTTACTTTATTTGTTATATCGCTAACAGAGGATGGAATTTTAACTGCAACAGTTGGACTTGTTGTTTCCATGAATGCCACATTTTTCGAATTTACTATTTTTGAATTAAATAAACTTACTTGTATAATTGCCATACAAGCAAAAACCATAATTAAAAAAATTGATAAAAACAACTTATTATACAAATTTTTTTTCATGTTCATAGTATATCACAATAAACAAAAAAAGAAAAATGATTTTTATAAAATTCATGTTTTTTTAATTTAAATAACAATAATTTTATAATTTAATCATTTTTACTTTTCTTTTTAAAGGTTAAAATTTAATAATTTTACAAAAAACAACAATTATTAATTCAATTTTTAAAAATTAATATTAACATTTCAAATCTCTTTTAAAATACAATAATTTTTAACTCTTATCGCATATCAAAAAATTTAAAAATTAAAAATATAAAATAATATTTACAAACAAAATTTAAAATAATTAAAAATAATAGAAAATTTTTATGAATAATTCAAAGTTTTTATTTATTATTTTTATTTTTGCTATCCTTGTCACTTTCAACTAAATCAATACTAATTTTTATTTCATTATTAATTTTTTGAATGTTTTGAGAATTGTTTGAAATGTTGATATTTTTTAATTTCTTATTTTTTAATAATGAAACACCCCATAATATTAACGCAAAAATCAATGTTAAAACAACTGCTGATAAATACCAGATAATTGTGTTTGCATGAGTTGTGTAGGTTTTTATGATTAAATCATCAACATTACCAACAATCCATGTGTGATAATAATAACCATTATCATAAGAAACGTCACTAGCATTTGAATGAATTCTATGCAAAGATGTTATAAGTGAATATTCATACTGAGGATTTTGAAAAACCTTTAAAGCAGACGTTCCAAATTCATTTAAAGCCATGTTATTAACATAATTGTAAACTGCTTCTGGTAATGAAATTATATCTTCGTTTATATTTATTTTAACAACACTTGGTTTCATTGTTACAACTCTATTTATAACAAAAAACTTTTCCTCTAATACAACATTACTATAAGCATCATCACCACAAAAATAATCTCTAAATGAAGAATTCGCAAATTGAACATTAACAACCAATTTATGTTCTGTTACTGAAGCGTAGACAACAAAACCATTATTTAAAAGTTTTTGCTTGCTTTCCAATGTTAAAGAATTATCTGTATTGACTTGATTTTTTAAACTAAAATCAATTAATATTTTTAATTGATTAGCAACATTTTTCAAGAATTCATCAAAAATTTCCTGATTAACCCCTAATTCTGCCAAACCATCAGTAGATTGTTGAAGGGTTACAAACTCACTTATCGTTGAATTAGAATTATTTGATGAACCATACTCAATATTTGTAAAACCAGTTAACGGGATATAGATTAAAAATCCCAATAAAAGTATTAATAATTTTTTCATATTATATTAATTTATTCCATTTAATTTAAATTTAAAACTAATAATGACACATACACAAATAATAACAATAGAAGTGTGTTTATCATTATGCTCTTATTTTTCAAAATTTTCAACTTTTTTTATAACAAATACAAATTTTTATAGTAATTAAAAATTAAAATTATTAATTTTTAAATATTATTAATATTCAATAATTGTTTAAATACTTATTTTTTAAAAACATCATTATTTCAATTATTTTTTAAATATTTATTTTTTTTAATATATTATTATTTCAATAATTATTTAGATATTTAATTTTTAAATTATTTTTTAAATAATAATTTTATTATTAAAAATTGAAATATTTTATTAATTAATTAAAAATTTTCTTCCCAAACAAAAATTGGATATTGAGTTGAATTTTTATAAATAATCATCTGTGCTTTGTTGTTTAATATAGTTGCATATTGTTGTAATTCTGCTTGAGAAACCTGTTGAACAAATTTTGTTCCAACAGAGCCTTGACTTCCACCATAAGCACTATTATTTACATAATAATTTGTTAATGTGAAATTTGAAGGAATTGTTGTTGCTAACTGGCCAACAATAGTTCCGCAAACGGCAACACCTTGATTTCTAATTTCTGGCATATTGGTAAAGTTATTTGTTATATTAGAACTTCTAGTGTATGCTGAAATACCTCCAATATAAATCTTTGAATTATTAGTTGATGTGTAAGTTGGTGTGTTTAATTCCCCAACGAAGTATGAATTTTGAATAGAACCTTGAGAATCGTTATAGGCAACTAATCCACCAATATAAGTGTTAGAATTTGAACCAGTTGATGACGCTGTTAAGTTTGCTTTATTATAAGATTGAGTTAAAATTCCTGTGTTGAATCCAACAACTCCACCAACATAAGTTTGAGTTTTTCCAACAACAACAAATGTAATATTATTTCCAACTTGTTGTATTGTTCCGCTTGTGTTTTTAGCGACAATACCCCCAACATACATTGCATCTCCATTACTTGCCAAACTTAAACTTAATTCAATATTAGATGTTATACATAAATTAACTTTTCCAAAGTTTTCAGCCACTAACCCACCAAATGTCAATGTTTTAACACCTGTTCCATTTTCATCTATTAATCTTAACACTTGTAAATTATTTAATTGAACATTTTCAATAAGACCATTGTTGATACCACAAACACTACCAAAGTTAATTATTGCACTTGGTTTATTGGCAAAATCTATGGTTGCATCAAGTTTAAGATTTTTAACAACACCATTTTCAGTTAAACCATAGAACAAGCCAACATTAAAGTTTGTTTTTGCAAAAACCATACTGGTTATATCAAAAGTATATGTTATTGAATGGTTGTTTGCATCATAAGTGTTTCCAAAATATTTATAGTTAACTGTTCCACTTTGAAGAGTTTTTATTGCTCCAATAGCAACATTAACTAAATTTAAATCACCTGTTTGTTTAAATGTATAAGTTGTTGCATCAGATTCAGTTATAGTTAATGTTTTATGAATATCATCATTTCCAAATTTGTAAAATAATTCAACATCATAAGTTTGAGTATAGTTATAACGAACTAATCTATAATTAATATTTGCAAAATCTATTTCATTTGATATCAAATATGGGTTATTAACTGAACCATAAGCGTTATTTTGTAAATAAGAAATTATGTCCAAATTATTAATTGTTTGATAAATTGGAGATTGCTTATCAAATAAGTTGTTTTCAACATGAATAACGTCTAAATAACAATTTGTTTCACATGTTTGGAATAAAGACATTAAACTTTGATTTGCACTTGTGTCAAGACAAACTGCAACAGAAATCCTGTGATTATACCCACTAATAGAAGGTATATAAGAAATCGTTCCAACATATTTATTGACACCATCAATCTCAATTTGTCGTTCTTGATAGTATTCTTCTGTTGTTATATTTGAAGATTTAATTTTATAACGATATATTGCAATAACATTGTTATCAGCGTCTAAAATTTCATCATTAACAACATAACTATACGAAGAACCAACATGTTGCCAGTAGAATTCGTAATTATTTTCATCGTAATAAATATTACTTATCTTGTCTGGAATTGAAAAATCAAATATTTTTGAATAATTAGATTTTAAATAAGAAGTTTTGCCTTTAGGAACAATTTGAATTGCATATTCCATCTCTTCAATACCAGTTAAATCAAAAACATTCGCAAGTTCTTTTAAACTGATAGTTGCTGTTCCGTTTAAATATGAAATAACATTGTTGTAGTGTTCATTATTTATATCTAAATACATAAAATCTTCTTGATTTAATGGTTTAAACATTAAATTAAAACCAATATCTAATGTTCCAGTTGGATAGTCAAATGCAATAAATGTTTCACCGTCTGGATTACTATAAGTGTTCACGCTTAAATCAAGAGCACTTAATTTGTTAACTATTTGCATATCCCCTGTTAATGTGTCTATAAAGATTGCATTTTGACTATAAACCATGCCATCTTTAAACGCCTTAACTTTAACATAATAATTAACATTAGGCAAAATCAAATCGTTTTCAGTCCACCAAGATTTTGAATCAGTCCATTCACTTAAAACAACTGTTGTTGAAGTTGAAATTTCAACATTAAACATAACATCATCTTCACCTTCCCAAACAACTTCACCATTTTCTATATGAAGATTTGTTGGAGAATTTGCTTTATCAAATGTTAAACTTAATTTTCCACCCAACAACAAATGATAATTTTGAGAATCTTTATTATAAGTTATTTGTGCATTTTCAAATATAGTTTGTTCATCATTAACAAAATAAATATAAGGTTGAACAATTAATTTATAAGTAGTTGCAAAGCCATAATTAGTGAAATCAAAGCAAATATTGCCTTCATTATCTGTATAAAATTCTTGAGTTGATAAATCAGTTGTATATAATGCCCCAATACCATTATCAATAGTTAACTTATAACCTATAACTTTTGTTAATCCATCTGGTTGAACACAATTAACATTTTGCAAAGGTTTAAATTTAATAACACCATTTTCAACCCAAACATTTGTTATTGAAGGAAGATTAGTTCCTAAAATTCCTAAACCATTGTTATTAATTGAAGAATTTAAATAATAAACACGTTCTAAATTATCAAAATTAATATTTCCATTAGACCCTAACGCTTTGAATTGATAATTATAATATCCTTCGAAACTGCTTTCATAATTAGTTGCAACACCACCATCACGCCAAACAACACTAATATTCGTTCCAGCAAGAGTAACAACAAAACCATCAGCATTATCAACTTTTTGCCATTCAAAAACACCAAATTTATTAACTTCAACATTCATTGTATTTAATTTTGATAATTTAAAGACAACTTCTTTCCCAGATAAAACATAAGTTGTTTTAACAATTTGTTCATTTTCAATTGATTCTATAATTTGACCAACCGCACGAAGTGAAATGCTATAAACAACATCATTTTGTAATAAATCACCTGTAAATGAAAGTTTATTGTATTTGAAATATGTTAAAGTTTCATAACCCTCAGCACTTGCTATTATATTGTATCCAGATGCTATTGGCAAACTATCCCATTCAAGAACACCATCGTTCATATAAGGGTTAACTTGTGGCAATATTGAAATTTCAAGTTTTTCAGACATTAATCCTTGTAAAACACTCTTATTATCACCAGCAACAGTTATGAAAATTGAGGTATGTTCATGAGTTAAAATATCTTGGTCAATTAATTCAGTTAAATTTAGCATTAAGTAATTATTTGTTCCATTAGTTCTTAAAATTTCAATTCTATTACCATTAACATCTTCAACGTAAATTATATATTTTTCACCCTGTCCATCGCTATTGACATCTTTTGGTGAATAATTGTATTGTGCCGGAATAGCAACCTCATCCCATTGTAACAAGAAACTTCCATCTTGTTCAACTATTTTAACATTTTGAGGAGCATTTGGAATAAATATTTCCATTTGATTTGTAAAATTAGAAGTTAACCAATCATAATCATTGCCTATTTGTGAAATTCTTAAAGTGTATTGTCCAGAAGGAATAGTTGTTTGATTATAAACAAGTTCATCAAACAAAAGATTTTTGTTTGGCCAGCCATTTTCTTTTTCAGAAACACTCAAAATATTTTTAAATTCTTGACTATCAAAAAAGTTTATAATCATTTGATAGTAAACTTTTATGTAATCAGCAACTTCTGTTTCATATTCATATTCTTCATTTTCAATTTTAGTTATAACTTCATTTAAGTATACATTAACCAAATCATAAAGTTCATTTATTTTTAATAATTGATTTGCTGTTAAAGTCAAGAAATTTTCAGCAGACACTCTAACTTTATAAATATCACTTGTTAAAACATTTGTAAACTCCATTTCGATTGATGGCATTGTGAAACCAATGTATTCAGAATAGAGATTAATAGGTGCAGACAAAAGATTTAAAATATAATTTTGTAGATTAGAAACATCATCGGTTGTAACCGCATTCACTAAATTTGCAAAATCATCTTCGAGCAAGTTTATAACATTTTCAAGACCATTTTCCCAAATCAACGCACCATCACGAACAACAAGGTTATTTGGCGTTTTTAATTTTAATAAATTACCATCAATTTCATAATACTCTTCTTCTGTTGATAAGAAAAATGTATAAGTTGCAATTGGACTGCATAAATAATCTAAACTTTCACTAACAGCAATAATTTGAATATTTATTTTTGTATTATTAACTGCATCTCCATATATATCAGGAAGCGTTAAGAAATTTTCTTTATATAAACCGCCACCATATAGATTGTCGTTTATATAAACGTAATAGCCATCAGCCCCTTCACTAATTGTCCATGTTATTGTTCCCTCATGAATGGATATTATTGGACATCTTAAAACTTTAATTTGTTGAGATGAAGTAAAATCTGAGGTTAAATAATAAAATTGTGTAACATTATCGGAATCTGTTTCTAACGCAGAACTTCCAACACTAGCAACATTCACTATAAAACTATACCCATTAAATTGAACAGTATTGTTTTTAAAAGAAACATCAAAAGTTCTTAATGATTTTTCAGTATATTTAGTTGAAACTGATTTAACAGAATAAGTAGCCCCATCATTAATAACACTTCCATAAGAATTTGCAGAAGCCCAAGCAGTTATATATTGCGAATTTAGCATGCTATTGGTTGCTCTATTTAATTTAATATCCCCAATCGCATTGGCATTAGGAAGAATTTTAATGTTAATTGTTTCTGTAAAATCAGAATGAATATAATTGCCATTAGAATTAACTGCTTTTATCTTTATTTTATACAAAACACTAGGAACAAGAAGTTTATTTATTATTTTTGAATCAACTATATAATCAATTTGTTCTATGTCTTCAAAATAATTTATAATATTTTCTAATTTAACAGAAGCAATAAACAAAGAAGATTCATCATAAATTTCAGCATAATAACTATCTGCATTTTCAACTGTGTTAAACATGATAAACCCATAATTAACAATCAAATCTGTTGGGGTTGCCAATTTAACAAATTCTGTGTCAAAGTCCATATATTCCCCATCAATGAAAATAGTTGTTCCGCTAGTTAAATTTGTTGAAACATTGGTTGACGAACTTTTTAAAACACCAACATTACCAATAGGTTTAATATTAAAAGCAATTTGTCCAACAGTTAAATTTTCCAAAAGTCCATTTAAATAACTTGAAGTTGTTGTTGCTGTGTTTTGCCAAAAACGATTAGCACCAACTTCATCAGTTGCTTTTATCAAATAATAGGAAGCATTATCAACAGAGTTCCAAACAGCATTTCCCTGTTCTTGTATGAATGTTTGAATTGGATTTAAAATTTCATAATTAAGATAAGCCTTAGGAGAATTGATTATAGCCCCACCTTCTGCGACAACATGTATGCCAATAGTTCTTGTTCCAGAACCTGCTCTAATAACATTATTCAATTCACCCATAAGAGCAAGATTAGTTGAATGATAAGAAACTTCTACGCTAGGATTATAACCGTTAGGAAGATTATTGAAACTTTTACTAACATTTGTAATAACATAATTTTTCGCATATTCAACAGAATCAAATCCTAAAAACAAATCTGGACTAACATATTCACTTGAATTAAAATTTGGATTATCAGATGAATATTCTTCTAAGGAAATATCAGAACTTCTATAAAATTTAATACCAGTTGGGGCATTAAGTCTTAAAGAAACAAAACTTTTTTCACTACTTGCTATAACATTAATAACATCATCATTAGGATAAGCCTTGGCAAAAAATGTATATGAACCTGCTAGCCATGCTTCTGGCCAGTATAATAAGTCATTTTCATTATAAAGAATATTATTTAACGGATTTCCATTCTCATCAAGCGCAAAAGATGAATTCTCACTTTGATTTCCAAATTTAACTGAATATAAAATATGACTACTATTAACTGTTAAATCGCCGTTAGGAATTTGAGAAACTGATAAATTATTATTAATTTCTAAATGGTCAGACTGTGGATAAATATCAGGAGCGAAAAGTTTTAATGCAGTAAAGACATATCCACTACTAGACAATGTTGTTACATTATCGCTACTATCCGGAGAACCATTACCTTGAACAAAAATTCTTATTTGAAAATTACCACCAACAAATGAATTTAACCAATTATTGTTTACAAAATCAGAATAACTAAGAGTTGAATTGTTGTTTGTATAAGCCGTTGCCTCTACATTTAATTCACTATTATCATTATTTAAACTCAAAATTTGCAAAGCATAAGAATAATGGTTTGAATTTTGTGCAACACTTTGCCAATCAACTTGAACACTATTTGACAATGTTGCAGTGTTTATTGGGTTTAAACGAACAACTGTTATTTCATTACTAAATTGAGATGAAATAAAACCATTTGCTTTTGCAACAACTTTTATTTTATAAATTCCAGCATTTGTTAAATTATTAAATGGTTGTGTTTGAATTTCACCATTAACAGTTGATTGTATGTTTTTGAATAGAACATCATTAACATATATATCATAATTAGTTGCATTTGTAACAGAATCAAACTTATAGTAAACATATTCTTGCTGTATGTTTAATGTTTCATCAGATTCATTTTTAACACTTTCAACCTTCAAGTTTGTAACTTGTTGAAGTTTTTCTGGATTATAAATTTGAAAACTTGAATTAATAAGATTATAAACATCTTGTTTTGCTGTTGCATACGCTGTTATTTGATAATCACCATTTTCCCAACTTGGATTTATTAGAATTCCTCCATTATACACACCAGATTGAACAACTTTTCCATTTATAGTTATCGAATAATTATATTCAAACTGGTTTGCATAATCATTATCATCTTGAGAATTTATAATAAGAACATCATCAACAATTTGAAGATTAGGAGTTGATAATTTATGAACTAGAATTTTAACTTTTGAACTAGACAAACTAACATCTTGACTGATTTTATTTTCAACACCGCCAACACCTGTTCCAAGAATAGTTAAAAGAACAACAAAATCTTTTCCGCTGTCAATAGGGTTAGATTGTTGATTTAAATAAGTCAATAATTCATCAATAGATGATAAATCATAATACAAAGATGATGTGTCAATTATTGTTTCACTATATAACAAATCTCCTTCTAATGAATTTATCTCCAAATATAATCCATTAGTTTGACTTGATTGATAAGGTAAAACATAAGTTAATTTAAGATTTTTGTCGACTTGTGCCCCAGAAAGAATAACACTATTTTGATTTTCAAATGTATTTAATTTAACAACTGTAAAAGTTTGAGACATTAATGAACGAATAAAGCCATCACCAAATGCTTGAATATTTATTGAATAAGTTGTTTCATCAACAAAAACCCCACTTAATATTACACTAAATTGTTCATTATTGAGATTTTCAATTTCTGGAATAAATGTTTGAGTTAAAACATTGTTAATAAAAATTTTATAAGAAGTTGCATTTTCAACTTTATTCCAAGTCAACTGTGCGTTAGTTTGTAAAATATACTCATTGCTAGTTGTTTCACCCAAACGAGCATTAAAAGATATTTCATCAGGAGCATTAAGTTTACTTACAACCAAATTATAATTTTTAGATGGAATAAAATTTTTAATATTTTGTTTTGGAGAAACAGTTGCAATTATCTCATAACTACCATTAACCCACTCATCAGGAATAATAAATTGAGCGGTTATTTTTTCTCCTAAATCATCAACGCTACCTGCAATTCTTTGAGCATTAATAACAGTTATATCACCATTATCATTTTTTTGTAAAACACTAACGATAAAATCTAAACTATTTTCCAAACTTAAAATATCTGTTGTTTCAAAAATAAGTTTATCAAAAGAAGTGTCGTTAATAAGTTGAATATCTGGTTTCAAAAATTTATATAATTCAACTTGTTTTATTGAACTACTCAATGTTGCTATTTGATTTTCAGACTGACTTAAACCATTTCCAACAATAATTAATTCGGCTTTTAATTTTCCGCCATCAAAGTTTTGAATAATTTGTTTTAATGTTTCGTTTAAGTTAATGTCAAACATATTGTTTGTTGTTGTTAAATCTTGACTTGTAAACAAAACAAGATTTTCGTTATTTAAAATTCTAATAACATAATTAAAATAATATTTCCCTAAAATAGTTTGAGATGTTTGCTCCCAAACTAAGCAGAGATTGTCGTTTAAATATAAATCACTAGTTGTTTCCAATCTTGTTATTTGAGTTTGAATACTTGGTTGTGAATTAATAAATCCATCAGCAACAGAAACAACACTAACAAAATAATCTCCAACAAGAGCAGTTAATTTACTATCTAAATCGTAACTTGTTGTTTGTCCAACACTAGCAGAAATTTGAGCAATTTTTTCTCCCAATTCTCCAACATTTGATGATAAATAAATTTCATAAATTTCAGCATTAGCAACATTATCCCAACTTATAGACACATTTTGTTGCAAGATATCATTTTGTGAAGTTGAAACTTTAACAAAATCAACACTTTCCAACTTTTGTATTATAGTTGAATTTGAAAATTCACTGGCAATATACATTGGTGAAACACTTGAAATAAATTGATTATTTTCTGTTAATAATGTTAATGAACTTTGTTGATTTAACAAAGGAACAACTCTACCTAAAACGGAATATTGACCTGATTGATTTAAAATATTTTTATATTCATCAAGATTTTTAGTAGTTTGTTTTATATCAAAAATTTTTAAATCTTCACTAGACGCCATATTAATTAAAATATCATAAGCATCTGCCCCTATTTTGCTTTCCCATGACAAAGAATTTGTTTCACTATTAAATAGAGGTGATATGGTTTCTAATTTAACAACATTAAAACCAGCCAAATTACTATCTAAATAATAATTTCCATCTTCAATAACATCAGGAGAAATGGCTTTTAACAATATATTGATTTGATGCTGTCCAACACCCAAACTACTTGGCAATTCAAACATTGCCTTATCAAAACTATTATTAACATTTTGAGAAATTTCTGTTGAACTTAATATTAAATCGAAGGCACCACTTACTTCTATTTGTGAAACACCATTAAGGTTTATTGTTGTTAAATTATTATTAAGAAGATTTATAATTGAAGAAATAGAATTATTCAAATCATTTCTTATAGTTGTTAAAGTAACTTGTTCTGGACCAAAAAGTTTGTTTATTTTTAAACTTTGACTACTTGCTGGCAATGTTTTATCACTATAAGCAAAAACCTCAACCTTATAGCAACCAACGTCATTAAAATTGGACATGTTAAACACATAATAATACAAACTATTACTTTCGTCAAAGAACTCATTTATCAATCCACTATATGAATTTAATTCACTAAAACCATCTCCTTGATTACTATTGCTTTTTAATAATTTAATTGTAAAATAAACATCTGTGTCGTCTTGATTTAAAGCAGTGTAATTCCAAGAAATTTTAACTTCTTTATTTTCGGTTGTTAAATTGCTTGTTTGAGATAATTGACCATTTTCGTTATTTTCAATTAATTCCATTTTTAAATTTTGAACAGAATTTTCTTGATAAACCGTTATTTGAGAATAATCAGAATTTAAGTATATTGTTGAATTAGTATTTACATTTTTTAAATCATTTATTGCTTTTTCACGAACAAAAAACGTTGTTTGATTTGTTATTTCTAAAACAACACTTGTTTGATTTGTTGTTTGAGAAGAAGACTGTTCATCTGTTTGTGTAAAGTATTCAAATGTGAAAACAGTTTCAGGCTGAGAAAAATTATCTATATCTAAACTTGTCCAAGAAAATGTTTTATTTGAATAATTCAATTCATTTGGATTTTGTAATTTAACAAAAACAAAATCATTAGACATATTAGAATTTAGGAAATATTTATTTTGTTGATTATCAAAAATTCCATTAAAACCAACATTGACAATAAAATCCACTCCAACAGCATCATTAATTGAAGAAATATTAATATTATTTTCGTTTATTAATTGACTTTCTTGATTATTAACAGAAAGTATAATACCATTCATTTTTTGTTCATCAAATCCATTAACAACAAATTGGTATCCACTTTCTTCAATATAAGTCATAGTTTCAGGAGTTGGCAATTTAGTTACAACTTTTGTTAATGAAAAATTTTGAGGAATAAAAAAGTCATTGTTAACAGAACACATTTCAAGTTTAATTTCGTAATCATCAATTGCTTGGAAATTATCTGCTGGAATATTATAAAAATTTTCTGTTATAGGAGTTTGAGTTAATTTTTGTTGATTTAGATAAATATTATATCCAACAACTCTCTCACTAACTCCTTCAACATTATCCCAATTTAAACTAATAGACTTGTTTTCATTTAAAGTTAATGATAAATTTTTTAATTCATTTGCCATTATAATTTTATAAGAAACAGGGTTGGAATTAATATATTTTGTTTCTTTATTTTGAATGGTTCCCAAATCTTCTGCAACTGCAACAACATCAATATTATAAAAATCTTCATTAATAATTTGATAAGAATTTGTTTGAGTGAATTGAGTTGAGGAATCATTTAAAACAATATTATAACCAATAGCGTAAAGAACTTCGTTCCAAGACAAAGTTTTTGTTAAATAATTAAAATTGAGATTATCAGGATTTTGAAGTTTTTCAATAAAAAAGTGTGCAATATCACTATTAGTATAATACTGCTTTATAATTTTATTATCTGTTGCTTCAACAAAATCACAATTTGTCTTTGCTATAAATTGAACTGATATATCAAAAATGTTATTAGAATCGTAAATAATTTCTCCACTTGTAATTCCATTAACTTTTATATCTGTTTTTGAATATCCACTTGCAGAAATTTCATCTTCAACCTGAATAATTGCTTTATTTTGCAACTCTAAATCTTGAAGAGAAATTTCTTTTGGAGTTGGAAGTTTATCAATTTTAATTTCTCCACTATTTTCAATATATAAAGTTGATAAACTACTTGTATTTGAAATTTCAACAGAAAGTAAATTGGATAAATTGTCAACAAACAAACTTGAAGTTTCTCCTAAACAATAAAACTTCTCACTATTACCATTATTAGAGTTTTGTAAATCGCTATTTAATGGATTTTCAACTTCAATTAAAGAAAAAGGTTTTTCGTTTAAATTCCAAGTGTAAGTTGAAGAAGGATTTAATTCAGTAAAATTAATATAACTTTGATTTTCATATTCAAAATAAATAATATCTAAACTTGAAAGATTTTGAATATAAGTATATTTATTTTTAAAAACGTCATCTAAAAGATAGAAATTAGTAACAACATTACCATCTATTTGAATTTCTGGATTGTTTGCCAAAATTTGTGCTTTAATACTGTATTGACTTGTATTGTTTGCAATAAAGTTTAATTGATTGTCTTCTGCATTTGCTATAACAACATCTCCCAAAAGCACTTGCAAAATAGTTTGATATTGTTGTGAATTTTGAACAACAAAAGATTTATTTTCTTTATTATACACAATATAGGCATCTGGCAATTTTTCAAAAGTATAAGATTGAGAATCGCTATCATAAACAAACTGATTAGCATCACCCTTTGCCTTAACACTAACAACATGATTTCCCGCAGAAACATTATCTAATAAAATGGAAGATTGCTTTCCATCAACAATTATATCTTCTTTGTCGTCAATATTAACGACATATTCTTTAACATCTTGTTGCGAATTCCAAGATAATAATCCATTATTAAAAGACAATTGAGGAGTATAAAGTCGTTTAATTAAAAGAGATTGAGAATAAGCGGAAAAATTTTCACAATCAACTGGCAATGCTTCCACTTGTAAATCATAAATTCCGCTTAATGAAGTGTCTATTTTAGCAAACAAGGTTGATTGTCCCTCTCCACTAATATTTTCACCATTAACATAAACTTTATAAAGCGTTTGTTCTGGATTACCATTATTTGACCAAGTTAATGTTTGAGTTTGTTCATCATAATTTAAGTTAGAAGGCTGTGCCATTACACAAAATGAATAATATAAATCTTCTCCGTTTTCATTACTCATATAATTACTTTCAAGGAAAATTCCGCCACCATTTGCTTTAACACGAACATTATAAAAACCTTGTTCTTCTAAAACAAAGTAGTTAGATAAAGTTTCAAAAGTTTGAGGTGGTTGATTATTTTTAGAAATTTCAACTGTATAAGAAGGTGCAACACATGTTCCTGTTTGAGTATCGGCATAAACCAAATTCCAAATAAGTGATTTAGACTTAGTATCATAATGAATGTTAACAGGAGCATCAAGTTGAATGTAATTTTGCTCAACACTAATAAAAGAATGGGCCAACTGGTGTTCGCCAGCATAAGCATATAAAACACCTTTACCTGTATTTTGAGCAACTAAACGATTATCAGGAGTTATAAAAAACACATTTTCATCACCACTAACAAAATAAATTTTAGATTTATCTTGTTCATCATAATTTAAGAAATGAAAAGGGTCATAACTTTCACCCATAACAATTTGATTTGTTTCCTTTTTAAAATTAACTTTTATGTTTTCTTCTCCGCAAGCCGTCAAGCCAAAACTAAAAGTTAAAACACAAAATAATGCAACAAAAATTGATTTAAATTTATTCATCTCAATCTCCTTGAAAGATTAATATTTCTTTTGTTATTGATATTTACAACTTAGTATTTTCCATTATTAATATCTAAAATTCCCACAATTAAATGCTATAATTTGTTAAAAATGAAACTTATAATTATTTCAAATAACAACCATTATAATTTAAAAAAGTTTAATTAAGTTTTCGAAAATAAATAAATTCGCAAATTCAAAATAATAGAAAACAAATAAATACAAGACATTAATATATAATAATAAATATATATCAAATATATAATAACACTTTTTTTAACAAATTATCAATTAAATTTTCAATTTATTGTATATATTTTTAAATTAAAACAAAAAAATATAAAAAAATTGTAAAAAATTATAAAAATACATTGATTTTTAACAAAAAATATTAAAAAGAAAAACCAAAAAAAATATTACATCAACAATATAGACAAGTAAAATAAACTTGTACCAAAAACAAGACAAACACAAAAAAGTAAAAGCAAACATAAAAAAAAATATGTTTAAAAATAGTCATGAATTTTATTGCAATCATTACAATCCTTTAAAAGCAACAGATTTTAAAACAAATAAATATTATGCTGAGATTTTACAAAATTTATATATGGGACAATATGGAGAGGTTGTTAGTTTTTTGCAATTTTTCTATGAACATTCCATATTAACTCCATTCAACAATTATTTTGGAAACATTTTTAACAAAATAGCAATCGAAGATTTGTCGCACATGCAAGAATTGGCTAAGGCAATAATTTTGCTAGGAGGTGACCCAATTTATGCAAATAGTGGTAAATTTTTAGGAGGTAGAAGCATCGCTTATAATAAAGACATAAAATCTATGCTTTTAAATAATGTTGAATTAAAAGAAAATAGCATTATTGCCTACAAAACAACAATGCTTAAAATAGAAGATAAAAATATATTAAGAATATTAGAAACAATTTTAAAAGAAGAAGAAAATCATCTACAACTTTTAAAACAAAATTACAGTTTATTGTCAGAAAAATTGAATTAATCAATATCTTCTTTCAATTAAAAACAATATATAAATAAAAAATAATATATAAATAATTATCTGGACGCTCTAACAGAAACAGTCATTCTAAAATCTATAAACCTTAAATAATCTTTTTTATTTTCCAAATTTAAAGAATTTAACCATTTTTTTGTTTGGGAAAAACTACCTTTTTGTAAAATTTTTAAAGCATCTAATGCATCTGTACTATTAATAATTAAATTATTCAATCCTTTGGAAAATTCTTTTTTAACTTGAGATTCAATTTTTTTCTTAACAGTTGACGTTAAATAAGTTTTACCACTTGTTATATTATTTGTTATATCACCAACCTCACTAACAACTTCATCAATATCAACAATTAATAAAACATTATATTCAACAACAGGAACACCACGAACAAAATATCCCTTTTTATTAATGCTAACATTTTCAACCTTATAAACAAGTTGAGCATTAGAAAAATTTTCATCATTAACATTGTCAATAGTTATTTTGACGTCATGTAAAGCAGTACTGGTCCAATTTATGCCTTGTGTTTCCTCTTCAGATAAAACAGTTTTTAATTTCCCATCATAAAAAACACTCGCTCGACTTAAATTTTGAATAAATTTTTGTTCATTGGCAGTTTGAGAATTAGAATTGTTTTCTTGTTCTCCCCCACCAGACTGTGAATTTGAAGAAGAAGATTCACCCGTGGCAAAACTTTGACTTGATTGTGATTCAGACAAAAGTTCCATATAAGCAGTTACAGAAGTTTTACTTTCACTAAAATAACCTTTATAAAAAGAATCTAAATTTATATCATTAAAAAAACTATTTTTTTGATTATAAACACCAAGTTCTTCAAGTCTAATACCAGCATCAGTTATTAATTTTTGTTCTTCTTGCAAAAATTCTTTTGCGGTTACATTAGTTGTTATTAAAAAAACATCATTTGCAATTGTATGCGACCTAAATAAATAATTAAGTTCTTCTATAACGCCATTTTTGGCAAATTCATTACCCAAAACAACAACTCCCGCGTGAGCCAAAACAACTCTTTTTCCAACACTATGTGCTATTAATTCAACTGCTTCAGCAGGATTTTGTGCTTTCGCAGACAAAAAATAAAAAGATTCGCTATAATTTTTACTTGGAGTTATAACAAAAGCCAAAATACTAACTTCAATACCCTCTTCACTTTCATCTATACCAATAGATGTTGCATGAATAAAATCAAGTCCTTCCGGCGGAGCGGATAAACCCGCTGGCAAAAACAAAATCAATATTAAAATCATAACAAAAATTATAGGGTGTTTTTTTAAGATTTGTAAGAATTTCATGTCAACTACTAAAACTCCTTTTTTATATATTTTCAACTCAATTTCGCCAATAATATCTTTAAAATTTGTTATTTAGATATTTATCTAAATAAATTTTATAAAAAATGCTTTTTATTGAAAATTTTTAATTTTAATATTTTAAATAATTTTTTATAATAGATTTTTTAAAAATATTCTTTTTTTGCGATTTTGAAAAAAGTAATTTCAGTAAAAATAAAAACGGAATAATAACAGAAATTAAAATTGCAAAATATGAAAATATCCCACTATAAACATCAATACAAATTTCAAAATTATAAAAAACAAAATAATTTAGTAAAATAAAAAGAATATTTATAAAAATTAAAGCCTGAACGTTATTTTTTGTATTTAAAACGTTTTTATAGCAAGACTTTGCACAATATAAAAACATTCCCATTTGATAAAACAACAAAAACATCATAACCATTGTTGGAATGATATCTAATTTACTAACCCCACCCAATCTAGTTGAAAATTGCATAATATCAAAAATAGCACTTGCATGAAAAAAAGAAGAAGATTGATATATAAAATAATAAGAAAAAAGCATAAAAATAACAATTAGCATTGTAAAAAGAGAATAGCGCATAATTTTTGTTCCAAAGTTGTTTTCAAGTTTTATTTTATCTAAAATAATAAACAAGAAAGCAAAATCACAAAACCAAAATCCATATTTAAACAAACTTTGCAACAATCCGCTCCAACCATTGTTTTCAAAAATATTAAAACTTAGATTAGTTATTGATGGAATCCACATTAAAGAACAAATAATAACCCCAACAATAATAATAAAATAAAAAACTTCAAGAGTTCTAGCAAAAGATTTTAATCCTTTATAAGCCAAAGCATTTATAACAGGCAACAAGCAAATATAATAAACAAACAAATCCGCATTTTCATATAAAACCAATTTTAAAAAATTAAAAGTTTCATGTGAGACATAAATCATTTTTAAAACAAAAAATATGAAAAGTATAAAATAAATAGTTCGTGTTAAAAAAACACCCATGAAAGAAGAAAGTAACTCAAAAAATGACATGTTTGGATATTTTTCTTTTATTTTTATCAATAAAAATAAAATTGCTAATTCAAAAACAAACATAACAATTATTGTTATTAAACCACCATAAGCATTGCTTTTAAACATTAAACTTGGTAAAATCAAAAGTTTAGATGCAAGCAACATCACACTGCAAAAAAAAGCCGTTTGATTAACATTTATTGCATTTTTCATATTATCTCCTTTTATTAGATATTTATCTAAATATATATGTATATATTTGCTTTTAAATTGCTTTATTGTTTTGATATGTTTTTAATTTTATTAATAAATGAATTTTTTATAAATTTTTTAATAAATAAATTTATAATTTAATATTTGTGTTTTAAGATTTATTTTTTTATTTTTTTTATTTTTATTTTTTTATTTAATATTTTTTAAATTTTATATTTTTAATATTTTTAATATTTTTTTATTAATATTTGTAATTAATTTATTGGTTTTTTTGATTTAAAATAAAATTAAACTACTCATTTTTTTTGTTTGATAAAGAAGATTTTTTTTCACTATCTTTTATTCTTATTAAATTCTTATTACTTAAACTTTTAGGGCGTGTTTTCATTGAGGTTATAGATTTCATAAAAATACCATCTTTTAAATCATTTTTTATTCTAGGAGCATAAGGTGCTAGATAAGGAACACCATATTTTTCGTTAATTGCATTTTCGTTTATTAAATAAATCATAAAACCAACAACACCCAAAATACCAACTGTTCCTCCCAATATTAAAAAAATAAGACGCAAAACATTTAGTTGAGAAGCCTGATCAGGAACTGCATAAATTGAAATAATACTCATTGCTATAATAATAACTCCAGGCGGAGATATTAATCCCGCATTAACACCAGTATCCCCTAAAATCAATGCCCCAACAATAGAAGTTGCTAAACCCAAATATCTTGGCAACCTCAAACTTACTTCATATAATATTTGAAACAAAATTAAAATAAATAATAATTCAATAAAAGGTGTAAACGGCAACCCCTCAGTTGAGTTGGCAATAGTTATTAAAAACCTTAACGGCAAAACCTTGTAATGATATAAACGAAGTGCGAGATAAACGCCAGGAACAATACAAGCAACTATAATTGCCAGAATACGAATAATCCTTACAAGTGAAACATAAATAGGATTACTATAATAATCATTAGAATTTTGTAAATCTTCAAAAATTAAAAACGGCAAAGTTAAAACTATAGGAGAATTATCAACGATTATTGCAACCCTACCTTCCAACATTTTAGCAGAGACAATATCCGGTTTTTCAGCAACACCCGCCTGTTTAAAAAAATTGTTATCATTTTTTTGCAAAAATGCTAAAATGTAATGAGAATCTATAATTCCGTCTATATCAATACTTTCAATTCGTTTACAAATTTCTTTAACAACTCTTTGTGAAGCAACACCTTTTAAATATGTAACAAAAACTTTAGTTTTAGTATAATTTCCAACTTTATAATCTTTAACAACTAAATTTTCTGTTGGCAAACGCTTTCTTAACATTGATAAATTTTGTTTAGCATTTTCTGTAAAACCTTCTCTTGGGCCATATATAACAGCAGAAGTTGGTGGTTCAGCAGGTTGCCTTGAAACCAACTGTTCAACATCAACTATGATTGCAGATTTTTCATTATTAACAAAAATAATGGCCTTACCTTGTAATATTGATGAAAGAATTTCAGAGTTAGCATTTTTGCTATTTGGCAAAACAGAACAATCAGCAGTTAATATTAATTGTTGTGCTATATTATCACATGTCATTTTTTTTGTTTCTAATTTAGACAAATTAAATAATGGTTTAATAATTATATCGGAAATTAATTTAGGAGAAGTTAAACTTTTAACATATATAATTGCAATTTTTTTTCTTTTAACATAAAAAACCTTATTAGCAACATCAATACTATTGCTAAGTTTACTTTTTATAAATTTAATATTATCTTCACAATCTTTTACCATAATTAACGCTATTATGTCTAATTTTGGTGTTTTTTATTCTTTTTTGTTCTAAATTTTATTATTTATTGTTATTCAACTCCTTTATCATGATTTTTAATTTTTTTAAATTAATAATAAAAAGAAAAAATAAATTATTAAAATTAATATAATTTGTAATATTTATATTTATTTAAAATTGAACTTTTCAATATTTAATTTTCTAATAAAAAAATATGTTAATTTATAATTATTAACATATTTTACTGAATAAATATTAAATTAAAATTTTTAACTGTTTATATTTTTTTTAATTTAAATATAATTTTAATTACATTAATTAAATTTTAATTAATTTTTTTAAAAACAAATTGTTTAGATGCTAAACTAGATAAAACAAAATCATCTTGCGTTATTAATTTAACACTAACACTATATTCTTCGTTATTCAAAAAACTTAAATCAAAATAACCAGAAATTGCTCCACGAGAATTATTTGAAATAATGGTTAAACCATCAACATTAGTCAAAATTTCCCCACCAAGATTGACACCATAAATTAAAGTTGGCTGAATTGCAACATCAAAAGAATAATTATCTTGCAAAGTAAAATATAATCTCATTTCTTCCTTGTTTAATTGAACATCAGGAGTTGATATTCTGATATTATTTTTAAAAAGAATATCCTCACAATAATCACTATTAGCAGAATCAACATCTCCCAAAATCCTACAAGAAATGGCAAACTCACCAATATCACTTAAATATGAAGTTACATTTAAAATTGAAGTTGAACTTTTAATTGTTTGTTGATTTGAATTATTTTTTGTTATTAAAAATTCATATGCTTTTGCCCTTTCATTTTCATCAACCTGAATATAAATTTCACCATTAGATAATTTTTGACATTTTAGATTTTCTGGCTTATCTATTTTTGCCGAAATTGAACAATACCAAATAACTGTTATTGTTATAGCAACAATAACTGCAACAATTACCGAAAAAATAATCCAAAATTTTGGACTTTTAAAATTAATTTTCATGTAACAATGATATCATTTAATAATAATAAAGTCAAACAGATTTTATAAAATACAATATTCCAACCCTTAATTATTGAATTTAGTTAAAAAAATATTTTTGTCAAATTAAAAAATTTAAATTAGTTAATAAAATATTTATGCCAAATTAAAATAATTTAAATTAGTTAATAAAATATTTATGCCAAATTAAAATAATTTAAATTAGTTAATAAAATATAATGATAAAAAATAATTAATTAAACACGATATATATGATTTTTTATAAATAAAGTAAAAACTAATAAATTGTTAAACTTTCTATTTTAAATTATAAAAAAATTAATTGCAAAATTTAAGATTAAAAAAATTTAATAAAAACCAAAATTTTATCATACATCAATAAATTCTAAAATATCGTAAAATTCTTGATACCCGTCTTTAATAGTGAAATGTCCAGCATTACTATAAACAACCTCTTTCGCTTTTAAAGTTTTCGCAAATTGTTTTAAATATTTAAAAGGAACTATATTATCATTAATAGAAAAAATACAAATTCTTTCAGGGCAAAACTTAATAAATTCTTTTAAATTATTTATATACATTTTATGATTGATAGCATAAAAAAATTTATCACGAACAACATTATTATATCCACTAACAAAAATTACCTTTTTTATTTGTATGTTATTTTCTAAACAAAACTTAACCAAAAAAACACAACCAATATCATAACAAATAAAAGTTGAATTTTGATTGATTTTATTTAACTTTTCTTTTAATATTTTAGACCAATTTTCAAATGTTTGATTTTTAGGAGTTGGATAATCAAAATTATAAACCTCCTGTCCCCTACTATTTAAATATTCTTCAAGCCATTTTAGCCAGCCTTCATTTGAAAAGCCCAAAAATCCATGAATAATAAAATAATTATTCAATTTTTGAGTTTCTTTTTTCTTTACAATATTTTTCTTAAATATTTTTAACATAAAAATCCTTTTAGAATATTGAAATTAATTTGATTAAGCATTGAATAATTTTTCCATTTTTATATTTTTTATCAAGCCAAAATCTACTTAATATATTAATTAAATTTAACATCAATAATTTAATTGATAGGTTATAAATGTAAATAAAAACATAAATTTTGTATTTGCAAAAAGAAGAATTATAAAGCAAATTAAATATAAAAAAATTTATGAATTTACCCTAATTGATATTATATAATATTATTTTTTTATAATCAACGAAAGATAGCAAATAAAACATTAAAAAAACAGAAATAAAAATTTTTTAATTTTTAATCAACAAGCACTAATATGGCATTATTGCAATTGCATTGAGAAAATATAATAAAACAATTTTAACAAAAAAATACTTAATAATTAAAATTAAAAAAAATATTATAATTTAATTATTTTCATGGTATGCTTATGCAATAATAAATTCATTATTGACATTATTAAAAAAAAATGATATATTAAAAATAACAAAAAAGGAGATTTTATATGATAGAAAAAAGCATTGAAATAAATGCAGAGGAAATGCTTTCACTTATTTCTAAACAATCATTTACTACAAAAGAAAAACTTATAGAAATTTTATCACAACTTTTACCTTATTCAATCAATAAAAAAGGTGTATCAAAAGAACAAAAAGAAAGAGTGTATAATAAATCATTAGATATTGCACAAATTTATGTATTGCAATGTTATCCTCAATTAAAAAAATATTCATATTTACCAGTAAATTTAACCCAAGAACAAAAACAAGAAATCCTTAGTGAATTTAAAAAAGAATACAACATGTTAACTTATGCCCGTTCATTTTCATTGTATAAAATTAGTGAACCTGCTATGCAAAATTTAACTAGTAAAGAAGACAAGCATTTTCGTTTGCCAACAGAAAAGTCAAAAGTTGATAAAGAAGGAAATTCCAACAAACTTCAACTGCCCTCATTAGAAGACAAATATAAATTAGCAAAAATAGAAGAAGATTTAAGAAAAAATAAAATTGAAGAAGATTTTGATAAAAAAACTGAAAGATTAAAACAAATTAATAGTAGAATGCAACAAGGGTTATACACATATGAAGAATTAATGTCTTTAATAACTTCACATCCTTACACTAAAAGAGATGAAATAAAATTAGCAATATCTTCATTAATTGGAATTCCTTATTTAACCGATAAAGAAATAAAAGATGCATTGAGCATAATTTCTACAAATTTACAATTAAATTATCCCGAATTATACAATAAACTTCTAGAAATTGATAAACAAAATGAAATATACATTAAAACTACAGGTGAACAAAATTATAAATTAAATGGTTTGGATATTAAAAGATTAAAAAGTGTTTCACCTTCTATAACTAAAAAAGAGTTTATTTCATTTAGTCTTCCAGAAAAAGCTAAAAAACCATTTATTGAAAATTTTACCCAACAACAATTATATGCAAAATCATGTTATCAACAATCAGAAGATAATCCAGAAAATTTACCATTATAAAAATTTTAAAAAAAGTATTTCAAAATTTTAAATAATTTTTAATATTTAGAATACAACAATTTAATTATAAATATACAATTATAAGAAAAAATTTTATTGTAAAAAAGTTACAATAAACAAAAAAAAATTGCTAGTAATTAATTAAAAAAATTTAAATATAATTTTAATTATTTTACTAACAATTTTTTTATATTTATAATTAACTTCTAGCCGCACCATCAACTTGTAAAATTGTTCCAGTTATATAACTCGCCATATCACTCGCCAAAAACAAAAAAGCATTGGCAATGTCTTCAGGTTGTCCAATTCGCCCCAATGGAATACTATCAATTAAAGGTTTAATCATATATTCTGGCAAATTTTTAACCATATCGGTTTCAATTATACCAGGTGCAACAGCATTAACTCTTATGTTAAAAGGAGCCAATTCTCTTGAAAGAGATTTAGTTAAACCATTAACTGCGAATTTAGAAGTTGGATAAACAGACCCTCTTGGCTGAGCATAAATACTAACCATAGAACTTGTATTAAGAATAACCCCGCCTTTATTGTTTTTTAAAAAAGGAGTAACAACTTTACAACAAACAAAAACAGATTTAATATTTAAGTCAAAAATTTTATTGTATTCATCAACAGTATAATCTTCTAGTGCAGTACTTGATGAAACGCCAGCATTATTAACAAGAATATCAATTTTTCCGAATTCTTCAACAATTTTATTAAATGTTTTTAAAACATCATTTTCATCATTTAATTTAGGAGCAAAGCCTATAACATTCCAATTAGGATTTTCATTTTTTAATTCATTAACTGCATTTTGAGCACTTTCTAAACGAGAACCAAATAATGCAACTTTTGCACCATTTTGCAAAAATTTTCTAACCGTTTCAAATCCAATACCACGTGTTCCACCTGTAACGATTGCAACTTTATTATTTAACATACATCCTCCAAAAAAATTTTCAAATTTTAAAACCTTAATTTTTTTAATTTTTAAGATATAACTATTAATATTATACAGTAAAAAAACAAGATATCAAGAAAAATCAAAAAATAATTATAAATAAAATTAAAACAATAAAAATATAAAGATATAAAGATATAAAAATATAAAAATATTACTTAAAATAATAATATAAAAAATAATAGATAAATATTTATAAAGAAGAATAAATATTTATAAAGAAGAATAAAAGATAAAATAAATTAAATTAATTTACAAACATCTAACCAATCAATGTAATTAGAGAAATGTTCTAATTGAGGAATGGTTAATTCAATTGCACTATTAGAACTCCCACAAGCAGGAAAAACAGTTTTGAATCGTTTTAAAGAAACATCAAGGAAAACTTTAACATCATCATTAACAGCAAAAGGACAAACCCCACCAACAGCATGACCAACTTTCATTTCAACTTCATCATAAGATAACATTTTTGCTTTTGTTTTGAAATAATGTTTATATTTAGAATTGTCAATTTTAACATCACCTGCAACAACAATTAAAATAGTTTGACCATTGACATCAAAAGACAATGTTTTAGCAATTCTCGCCTCCTCACAACCAAGTGCTTCTGAAGCCAATTTAACAGTTGCACTAGATTTTTGAAAAAGCAATATTTTATCTTCAAAATTAAAATTTTTAAAAAAGTTTATAACCTTATCTAATGCCATAATCCCTCCAACTTAAAATTTTAATAATTAAATATTTTAATGATTAAAAAATACAATAAATATTAATATCAAAAATTATTTAATATGTCAAAAGAATATTAACAAAAAAAATTATTTTACAACAAAAAAACTGCGTATTTAATGTATAAATACGCAGTTTTTTCTTATCTCAACAATAATATTTTAGCATAATAAAACATAATTATCAAATATTTTTTAAAAATTTTATATGTTTTTATTTTGTTTTATGCTTTTTATGTTTTTATTTACTAAAATTTTTCACTATATATTGAAAATTACTGCGTATTTATACATTAAATACGCAGTTAAAAGGAGTATTAAAATTTAAAAAAAGTCTTATAAATAAAGGAGTTTTTGAATATATTCTTTAATTTTTATAAAATACAAATTAGATACTTTAAAAGTTAAAAAAAATTTTAAATTAAAGAGTTAGATGTTAAAAAAAACTGCAAATTTAAAATTATAAAAATTTAAAAAAAATAATTAAAAAGTTTTGACAAAAGTATTAAAGGAATGATATAATCTTGTTAAGACTTATAATGGAAATTAATTTTTAAATCAATTTGTTTTAATATTTAAAAGCAAGAAAAAAGAATAAAAATTTAAACAAAAAAATAGTTTTTACAAAAAAATAAAAATTAACTAATAACGATAAATAATGACAAATTAAAAAATAAAAATTATTTTAAAATGAAAAATTATAAAACATAAAAATTGGTTTATTAAAGATGAGAAAAAAAACAAGATTGTATATAAATTTAATACAAGTTAAAACTACAAGAGAAAAGGAGTTATATTATGACACAATCAAAGAAAAAAATAATATTTTTAACAACAAGTTTTATTTTAACAATTTGCTTAATGGGTTTTATGGGAGTTTATGCTTTAACTATAACAAAGAATTCAATGTTTAATGTTGGTATAACATACCAACCGGAATATTTAGTTAAAGTTGAAATGGGGATAGATGGGGCGAACGGCGGAACAGATAATCAAACAATTGAAGAGAATGAATATGTTGAAATATTTAATAGTTTAAACCCTGTTTCAAATGGAATGTATATTCAAAGTATGTCTAATGACACAATACATATAAACTCACAAACATTAACGCCAATAGGGGTTAATGGTGATGTTTATTTTAGAATAACATCTCTTGAAAATGAAACCAGCGGTAATAAAGATTTGCAATGCATAATAGATTGTGGAAGTTCAACAGCGGATAGCAAAAAAATTGTTAGTAATGAAACTAAAATATTAACAATTTCAACGGGATTAGACTCAACAAGTGGACAACCAGCAAGCAGTTCTTTGGGTATGATTAAAATAAATTTAAATTTTCAAGAATATGAGCCACTTTTAACTGAATTAATTTTTGAAGTTCCTGCTTTGAACGTATTCGAAGGAAGTAGTTATAACGATGTTATTAGTAAAATAAATGGATTAAACATTATTGGAAAATACGATGATGATAGTCAAAAAAATCTTATTCTTAATACGGATTATGAATTAAATTTCAATCGTACTGATGGTGGAGGAAACGGAAATTTCACTCAACCAGGAATTGCTGGAACTATAAGGGCAATTGCAATTTCAAATAATGAAATACAGAAAACTATCAATTTAAATGTTCAACTTTATTTTGTTTATGAATACGCAAGCGGAACAGGTCCAGTTTATGATAATAACAACGAATCAAACCGCTATGTTCATTATATAGAAATGGGAGAATATCCACAAACTTATTATGGGACAGCATTGCCAAAGGCAGAAAGTGAATATAAAATAACTGCTGATTATTATTATAATACAAATGACAACGAGGAAATTATAAAATCTACTTTATATGAAGATAAAATAACAGGACAAAAATTTGCTAAACAAGGAACAAATTTTTATAATGTTGAGCCAGTACGTTGGATAGTTATAGGAGTAACAGACGGAGTTTATAGCGGAGGACAACATGTTTTATTCACAACTGTGAATAAAACAAATGGATTGTGGTTGTATGATGAAGCAACAAACACATTCAAATATAGAACAGCAACAAGTGGAGAATGGGAAAAGGCGCCTGAAGTTTTAGTTTTAAGTGAATATAGTTTACTACGCTCAACTTATAGAAAGACTGGATATACCGCACCACCTTACTATACCCATTTTTCACAATCAGATGCTACAAAAGTTTTAAATACAAATGCGGATAGTTTATATAAAACAATGTTTACAAACAATCAAAGAACAAAAATAATACCAAAAACAATGGAAATAACAAGTTATCGTCAAAATCTTGACTCAAAAAATCATAATACAACATCATATAACATGTTTTTATTGGGTTCAAATAGAAATTCTGCTGAAGGAGGTAATTGGCTAGAAAATGCGACAGATTCATATAGTTTAGGAACATATTTTAAACCATCAACTGGTACAGCGGAATCTAATAGAGTTGCAAAAGAAACTGCATACTCATCAGGAGGAACGCAAGATAGTCCTAACAGTTATAGTGCGTATAATTGGTGGTTGCGTTCGGGTGCTATCCTCTACTATTCCTCTGCGATGCTCGTCCATTCGACTGGATCTGTGCCTTCCTCCCTTGTCTATTACTCCTTCGCCTTGCGTCCCGCTTTTGTCCTTAATCTAGCGTAGGGAACGAAAAAGAATGAGCGAGAATAAGGGGTTAAACATGTAAAATAAACATTCTAACCAACAGGGGTAGTCTACGCGTTATAATATAATTAAAAACCAACCAAATATATTTAAAAAACACACTTATACATTATATGTTTAAAAAACACACTTATACATTTAACGTGCTTACTTATAACTCAACAAACTAACTAAGACTCTAAAAAAAACATTAGAATATTTAAAAATATTCAATAAATTAAATAAAAATCATTGATAAATTAAACAAAACCTTTTTTTCGAATATGATAAAAATCATTGCTGAATATTATAAAAACCACTACCAAATTAAATAAAGTCCATTGATAAATTAAACAAAAAAAACTTGTCGAATATAATATAAACTATTGCTGAATATAATAAAAATTTTATGCTGAATATTCTAAAACCATTACTGAATTAAATAAAAACCACTACCAAATTAAATAAAACCCTTGCCAAATATAATAAAAACCACTGCTGAATATAATAAAAATCTTTTGCTGAATATTCTAAAACCATTACTGAATTAAATAAAAACCATTGATAAATTAAACAAAAAAAACTTGTCGAATATAATATAAACTATTGCTGAATATAATAAAATTTTTGATAATATAATAAAATCTTTTTCCAAAAAACTTTAAATTTGCTAAAATTTTTTAAAAATGGGCGACGGAGTAACGGCGTCCATTTTTTTGTCATGCAATTGCATACTTTTACAGTTATATCATAATTTAAAAACAAAAGAGTAATGATTTAAATAAGTGTTAAATCTGAAAAATGACAAACACACCTAAAAAAACAATACAAAACTTCAACTAAAAAGCAAACGCCAACGCAAACAACAAAACAAATAAAATCAAAACAAACAAAATAAATAAAAAACAAAACAAATTTTATTTAAAAATAATAGTGTTAATAAAAATAATAAATTTTAACAAAAGCAAAACCAAAAATAAATATTTTAAAAAATTTTTTTAAATTAACGCTTAATTATTTAATTTTTATAAAAATAATAAAAACCACTAATAAACTGTGGTTTTATTTAAATAAATTTATTTTTATAAATTTGATAATTCTTTTAATTCTTTTTCGATATCTAATCTTGGATACAAAACCCCTATTTCTTTTATAACGGTTCCTGATTTTAAACTACCAAATTTTTCTATATCTTCAATACTTGGTTTTTCAATACCATAAGCATTCAAAACTTTGCTTGGTTGTTCTGTTAAAAATGATGCAAGCAATACAGTTCCAATTTTTATTGCTTCTAATAAATTATACAATACATTTTTCAATTCTTCTTGATTACTTTTTGCCAATTCCCATGGAGTGCTGTTTTCAATGTATTTATTTGCCTTATTGAATATTGTAAATATTTCAGTAAGTGATTTGGAAACATCGTAAGTTTTCATATAATTTATTGCATTTGTTTTAGCGTTTTCAACAGTGTTTATAAAATCAACATCTTGTTGCGTTTCTTCTTGCTTGTTTGGAGTTGGAACAACGCCATTAAAATATTTTTTTAGCATTGCAAATGTTCTATTGACAAGGTTTCCAAAATCATTACACAAATCTGTATTAATATGTTTCAAATAATTTTCTGTTGAATAAGTTCCATCGCTTCCAAAAGGAATTTCTCGTAGTAGAATATATCTAACACTGTCGGCACCATAACGAGGTATTAAAATTCTTGGGTCAATAACCTCAGTTGTTCCAGCGGTTTTACTTTTACTTAATTTTTGTCCACCAAACAATAGCCAACCATGACCAAAAATTTGTTTAGGAAGAGGTAAGTCTAATGCCATTAGAAGTGCTGGCCAAATAATAGCATGAAATCTAACTATTTCCTTTCCAACAAGATGCAAATCTGCTGGCCAATATTTTTTAAATAATTCATCATTATTTGAGCCGTATCCCAACGCAGTTACATAATTAAATAAGGCATCAATCCAAACATATATTGTATGCTTTGGGTCAAACTCAACTGGAACGCCCCAACTTACCGTTGTTCTTGATACACATAAATCTTGAAGACCCGGTTTTATAAAATTATTGACCATTTCATTAACACGAGAAGTTGGTTGTAGAAAATTAGGATTATCTTCGTATAATTTTAAAAGTTTATCCCCAAACTCACTCAATTTGAAAAAATATGCTTCTTCTTCTTGATAGACAACATCTCTCCCACAATCTGGACATTTTCCATCAACAAGTTGCGCTTCTGTCCAAAAACTTTCACAAGGTGTACAATAATGTCCTGAATATTTGCCTTTATAAATATACCCTCTATTATACAATTCTGTAAAAATCTTTTGAATTGCTTTTTCATGTTGTTCGTCTGTTGTTCTAATGAAATAATCATAATCAATATGCAACATTTTCCACAATTCTTTTGTGTCTAAAATATTTTCATCAAGATATTTTTTTATTTCCATTCCTTTATCTTGTGCAACTTTTGCTATTTTTTGACCATGTTCATCAGTCCCTGTTAAATAAAAAACATCTTTGCCAAGCATTTTATTAAAACGTGCAATTGTATCACAAATAATTGTTGTGTAGCAGTTTCCCAATGTTAATTTATTACTTGGATAAAAAATTGGTGTTGTTATATAAAACTTTTCTTTTTCCACTATAAACCTCCTTGGTTTACAAAACCCTAAAAATCTTTTTTATTAAAAATAAATTATGAAATTATAACAAATTACGCTTTATAAGTCAAGAAAAGTTGAATTTTATTCATTTAATTTTAAATTTTATACTCTTTAAATTTATTTTAGAATACAGCACATCACTTCTAATATTGTTTTTTCATTATATTAAAAATTTTTGTTGTAAATTATTTTCTTAAAAATGTTGATTTTTTTGTTTTAATTTTTTTAAAAGTCTTTAATTTATTTTTTATAATTTATTTTTTATAAATATTTTTATTTTATCTTTTTAAAAATTATTTTATAAAATTATTTGAATTAATTTAAATATAGTTGATATAATTTATTATGATTGGTATAATAAATATATGGTAACTTTAATTATATTAGATGGTTTTGGAGAAAGTGAAAAAATTGAGGGTAATGCTATAAAATTGGCAGGTACTCCTAATTTATCTAAATTAAAATCTATTTTCCCCCACACTTTAATAAATGCAAGCGGAGAATATGTTGGACTGCCTAAAGGACAAATTGGCAATAGTGAGGTTGGTCATTTAACTCTTGGTGGCGGAAGAATTATAAAACAAGATTTAATGTTGATAAATGAACTTATAGAAAATAAAGTTTTTTTTAATAACGAACAATTAAATAAAGCGTGTGATTTTGTTAAAGAAACTGATGGGGCATTACATCTTATTGGTTTAATTAGTGATGGAGGAATTCATTCTCATATAAACCACTTAAAAGCAATTATTGATTTGACCGTTAAAAAAGAATTGAAAAAAGTTTACTTACATTGTATAACAGATGGAAGAGATACGGAAATTGACGAAGGTTTAAAATTTGTTCAAGATATTAAAAAATATTGTCATGGAACAAATGTTAAAATTGCGAGTGTTGCTGGCAGAATTTATGGTATGGACCGTGAACAGCGTTGGACCGATAAAACAATGTTATATTATGATATGTTGGTTTTAGGTAAGGCGTATAGATATGTGCCAGAAAATGATGTTGAAACTATTTTTAAAGAATCATATAAAAATAAAGAGTTTGATGAATTTATAAAGCCTAGTATTGTTGGAAGTCCTAAAACTATAAATAATGGTGATGCCGTTATATTTTTTAATTTTCGTCCTGATAGAATGAGACAAATAACAGAAGCAATTTGTGAAAAAGATTTTGATAAATTTCCAAGAAAAAATTTGAATTTTAATTATTTTGTTTCTATGTGTGAATACAATGAAAATTTTAAAAATGTTCACGTTGCAATTCGAGAAGAAAAACTCAAAAACACTTTAACAGAAGTTATATCTAACAATAATTTAAAGCAATTTCATATCGCAGAAACAACAAAATACGCACACGTAACATATTATTTTAATGGTGGTATTGAAAAACCTTTTAAAAATGAAATAAGAAAATTGATTCCAAGTCACAAAGACCCTGATTTTACTCATAATCCACAAATGAAAGCAATTGAAATAACAACTGAAGTTGTTGATGCAGTTTCCAGTGGAGAGTATGATTTTATAATTGTTAATTTTTCAAACCCAGATATGTTGGGACACACCGCCAATATTGAAGCAACAAAAAAAGCAATAACAATAGTTGATAAATGTGCGTATGCAGTTGCGATGTCCGTTTTGATGGCTGGCGGAGATTGTATCATAACAGCAGACCATGGCAATGCAGAAAAATTAATTAATGAAAATGGGCAACCTTGCACGACCCACACCGCCAATCCGGTTGAATTTATTTTAATAACAAAAGAGACATTAAATCAAGAATTAAATAATGGTGAGGTTAATAATTCAAATTTAGAAAAGAAAAGCGAAACTGACAATGAAAATTTAATTAATTGTAACAACAATTCAATTAACATTAAAACCAGCAATATTAATAATAAAAATAATAAAAATAATAATAAAGAAAATAAAATTTCTAATAATAAATTAGGTTTTATTTTAAAAGAAGGGGGAACCCTTGCAAATGTTGCCCCAACAATTCTTGAACTTTTAAAACTAGAAAAACCCAAAGAAATGACTGAAAGCAGTTTAATTAAATATAATCCAAGAAAAAATTAAATAAAGTTAATTTGTTTAATTTATAATATAGACTTACTTAAAATTAAAATATTAATTTTAATTTAATAAACAATCTAATCTTATTTATTAAAATTATAGATAAAAAAATAAAAACTTTATCTTAATTGATAAAGTTTTTTTATTTATTTAATAAACTTATAAAAATCAAACAATAAATAACAAATTAAAAAAATCAAAAATAAATAATTAAGAATTAATAAAAAATCAAATTATATATTTTAAAAACCATAAAAAATATAAACATAAAAAATAAATATAAAAGTCAATATAAAAGTCAATAAGAATATAAATATAAATAAAATTTAAATACAAATATAAATACAAATAAATAAAAATATAAATTTAAGCGGTATATAAAAATATAATTAAAAAACATTATTTAATAATCTACCAGCGACCAACACCGCCTCCTCCCATACCGCCACCAGAGAAACCTCCACCAACGCTACCGCCAATTGAACCGCCAATATCTTGAACAGTTTTTGCCAATTGAGCCATTTGAACAGTATTAATACTTGTTAATAAAGAATTACAACTATTATCTAATATATTCATAATAATAATAGAATTAAAAATTACGTTATCATCATAAGTTACATACCAAGAAGGAGGAGTTATAGCAAGTTCTTCAAATTTTTTACACCACTTATCATAAACGCCTAAAACATAAGCATAAGGTAAAACATTATAAAAAATACTTGGGTCTTCTTTTAACATAAGGTTTAATCTATCTTTTTCTGTTGCTTCAATAAAATTCTTCAATCCAACAATATCCCCTAATTCTTCAACGCCTTCATTTGTTCTTATATTAAAATTAAAAATAATACAAAAAACCAAAACAACATCTAATAAAACCAAAAAACATGTAAAGCAAAAATCAACATAAAAATCAAAACTTAAAATCATTAAAGCAATCAAAAGTGCAAAAACAATAAAAATTCCAATCCACCCCAAAACTTTTTTATAAGTTGGATTAAAATGCGAGAAATCTCTATTTCTAGACATCAAATAAAAAACCAAAATAATTAAAATTCCGCCAAGACCAGATAAAATAGCATAAATAGTTGAAACTGTTTTTAGATTAACAACAATCCCAACTAACGCAAACAAAGCCCCAGTTAAAAATATAAGCCAATTTCTAACTGCAACTCCTGATGATTGAAAAAGATGTAAATTGGTAAAAGCAATTTCATTTTTAACTTCTTGCATAATTGGTTGAGTGTTTTTCCCAAGCGAATTAATTTCATGAAGAGGATATTCGCCACTTGCAGAATTAATTTTATCTTTTGCAAAAATAGCATCAAAAAAAGATTTTTCGTATGGTTTTGCAGATGAAGGCAAATCTTTAATTTTTTGTAAATAAGTTACAGATTTTTTCTTAATTTTTTGTTCAACTATTTTTAAATACCCATGTTGAGCCCAATAAATTATTAATGAGGCAACATCCTTATTATCAACTTTTTTATCCATGATATAGCCAACATCAGCAGATGTGTATTTTTTATCAACATTAAATTGAATAACAGGTATAACCATCTTTTTAGTTGAATATTTCTTATAAACGTAAATTGCAAAAATTGCCAAAGCAATAATAAGAATAGTGTTAACAATAATTAACCAACCATCAAAATAGGGATTAAAATATCCGTCAGGTAGAGTTACTTTGACTGTTATACCCTCACCAACATCAAGAAAATCATAAGATAATGTTAAAAGAGAATTGTTTTCTGCCCAAGTTAAATTATCAACAGTTTGAGAAGAGCCAAACTCACCAACAAACGCTTTAGAACTCTCAACTATTTTTTCATCAAGATTTTTAGGAAATTTGATAGAAATATTAACATTTTCAACAGTTGTATCGGTTAAATTTCCTAAAACATTATAATAAAATTGGTCGAATTCTCCTATCCTGTCGTTACCCAAATCTACTTTGTAATTTAAAATATAAACACTATCAGCATTGGCGTAGTTATTAGCACTACCAACTTGAATATAAAAAACACCATTTTCCGTGAAAGATTTAAAAGTTTGATTAACCTCAATAACTTCAAACTTTAATTTGTATTTTTTTGAATAAGTTTCACCATTTTCTTTTGTATAATAAATAGTTGATGTTTCTGGAATTGCTCTAAAAATACCATGACTAGCAACAGAAAAATGGACATTTAATGTTTCTGTTATATTTAAAACATTATGTTCATCAATTATTATATTAGCGTCATATTTAGTTATTTGATATTCATGAGAATTGTCTTGTAATGTTGGTGTTGATAGCAAATTTTGAATAAATACAAACGCAAAAACCCCTATAACAAGTATTAATAAAATAGCAATATAAATAAATCTTCCTAAAAAATTTTTCATAACAACTCCATATAAAATTTTATAAAAATATAGGCGAATAGGTTAACCTTTTCGCCATTGTTTAAAACAACTTAATTAAGAATTTTTATTTTCTTCGTTTGAAGTTTTTGTAATTTCTTTTTCTGAAACATTTGTTGAACTACTTTCAGATTTATTTGAATTTGAATTATTTTTTTGTTTTTTTGTTGCTTTTTTCGCTACAGGACTTTCTTTTATAGATTCGGCAACTTCTGTTGTGTTATCTGAAAAAGAAAATTTAACTGCTTTTCTTTCTTCTGGTGCATCAACTTCAAACATAGGTCTTTTATGAAAATTAAAAATACCTGCAATAATGTTAGATGGAAAACTTTCTCTTTTTGTGTTATAAATTTTAACAACACCATTATAATATTTTCTTGAATTCGCAATTTCAACTTCAATATCTTTTAAAGTTGTTTGAAGTTCACGAAAATTCGCATCAGCTTTAAGATTAGGATAATTTTCTGTAACAGCAAACAAACTTTTAAGAGCACCTTGCAAAATGTTTTCATTATCTAAGCGTTGTTCAGTTGTTGCAGAATTCATCGCAGCATAACGAGCAGCCATAACATTAGTTAAAGTGTCATTTTCGTGTTTAGCGTATCCTTTAACTGTTTCAACTAAACCAGGAATAAGGTCATAACGTTTTTTCATATAAACGTCCATAGTTGAAAAACCCTCATCAACATTATTTCTAAGTTTAACAAATTTGTTATAAGTAACAATAATCCAAATAGGCACAACAAGAATAACAATGATAACAAAAGCCAAAATAACAACTGCGCCAATATTAGCAAATCCCAACATATAAAAATCCTCCTACTTTATAATAATATTATTATATAAGATAAAAAACTAAATGTAAACTAAAATAAGAAAAAGACAAACAAAATAACAAGTTTCATATATAAAAAAAATATGTATATAAATGAATAGATGAAAATTTATATAACAAACTATAATTTTTTAATTTATTTTGAAGTTAATAAAGATGTTAAAATTCTTTTATATTCAATAAGATAAATTGTTATTCTAATTTTTTTAATTGCTTGTTATATATTTTTAAATATAATTATATAAATTATCAATAATGATTTTATAAATTTAATATCATTATATATCGTTTAATTTAATTATGTTTGATAATTTATTTAATATAATTATATTTGATTAATTTATTTAATTAATTTATTTGATTAACTTATTTAATTAATTTAATTATATTTGATTAAAAAAATTTTTTTGTATATACTATAAATATGAATTTAAATAAAAAAAATAAATATTTAAATAAGAAGTCATAATTAAATTAAAATAAAACTTTTAAGGAGATTTAAATGAACTTACAAGAAAATTATTTAAAATTGGCAAAAAATTTAGTCCATTATTCATGTAGTATAAAAAAAGGAGAAAAAGTTTTAATAGAACAACAATGTGTTGACGAAAATTTTATTGTTTGTTTAATTAATGAAATTCGTAATGTCGGAGCATATCCCTTTATAATTAATAAAATTCCAAGCATATCAAAGGCAATGTTATGGGGAATGTCGGAAGAACACGCAAAATTATTAACTAAATATATGTTGCCAATAATGAAAGATATGGATGTTTATATTGGATTTCGTGGAGCCAATAACCTTTTTGAAGAAAGCGATGTTCCTGCTGATTTTAAGCAAATTTTAAACACATACTACCATGCTCCTGTCCATTTTGATGAAAGAGTTAATGGAACAAAATGGTGTGTTTTAATATGGCCCAATGAGTGTTACGCACAAAGTGCGGGGGTTAGTTCAAATGTTTTTAAAGATTTGTATTTCCAAGTTTGCACAATGGATTATGGAAAAATGGATAAAGCCATGGATAATTTAGTTGCTTTAATGGAAAGAACAGATAAAGTAAAAATAGTAACAAAACAAACAGATTTAACTTTCTCAATAAAAGGACAAAAAGCAGTTAAATGTTCAGGTAATAACAATATTCCTGATGGTGAAGTTTTTACATCTCCAATTAGAGACAGTTTAAATGGTAAAATCTTATACAATATACCAACAGTTTATTTAGGTGATAAATACGAAAATGTTGAATTTGAAATAAAAAATGGAAAAATTATTAAAGCTATTTCTTCCAACAAAACACAAAAACTTAATGAGATTTTAGACACTGACGCCAATTCAAGATACTTTGGTGAATTCGCTATTGGTGTTAATCCTTTTATAAAAAAACCAATGTTAGACATTCTTTTTGATGAAAAAATGTGCGGTTCTATTCATTTAACACCCGGCAATTGTTATGATGAGGCTCCAAACGGCAACAAATCTTCTATACATTGGGATATGGTTTTATGTCAACTTCCCGAATTTGGTGGCGGTGAAATATATTTTGACGATATTTTAATTCGTAAAGATGGAAAATTTATTTTGCCAGAACTTGCTTCTTTAAATCCAGAAAATTTAATTTAAATTGTTCGTATGTAATAATAAAATTTAAATTATATATTGTTTATTAAAAGTTTCAAAAAAAATTTTTTTATTAAAATTATTTATTAAAAGTTTTAAAAAAAATTATTCTATTAAATTACTTTATTTGATTTAAACATTTTATCATTTTACTATTATTTTTTTTACTTAGTTGTTTATTCTTATTTAATTTATTTAACTAATTCTATAATTTGATGAATTTATTATCTCAAAATTAATTATTTTAATTTAACACTATTTTATTTATTGTCTAATTTTTTATAATTTTTATTTTTTAAAATTTTATTTTTTAATGATTACTTTTATTTAATTAAATTATATTATTTTTTATAAAAAAATTTAATTTATTTGAATTTGAAATAAAAACTCAAAAATAATAGCATTTTTTTAAAGAAAATGTTATTATAAAAACGATGATAATTATGATTATATAAAGTGAGGTTAAAATGGAAAAAATAAAAATTGGTATTAATGGTTTTGGAAGAATTGGTCGCTTAATTTTAAGAATTGCTTCTAAAGATTCAGATTTTCAAATTGTTCAAGTTAATGACCCTTTTATTGATGCAAAATATGCAAAATATTTATTTACGCATGACACAATTCACGGACGCTTTGATGGCAAAGTTGAAGTTAATAATGATGAATTAATTGTTAATGGCTTTCCAATTAAATTCACAGCATTTCTAAAACCAGAAGAAATTGGCTGGAATAAAACAGGAGCGGAATATATTTTTGAAGCAACTGGTAAATTTAAAAGTTTAGAAGATAATGAAGCACATTTAAAAGCAGGTGCAAAAAAAGTTATTATAACTGCACCTTCAAAAAATGGCGTTCCTATGTTTGTTGTTGGAGTTAATGAAAAATCTTACACTAGCAATATGAACATAATCTCAAATGCTAGTTGCACTACTAATTGCTTAGCACCTTTGGCAAAAATAATAAATGACGCTTATGGTATTGAAGAGGGGTTAATGACAACAGTACATTCTGTAACGGCAACTCAATTAAGTGTTGATGGTGCAACAAAAAAAGATTATAGAGAAGGACGAGCCGCATCTTATAACATAATACCTTCTTCAACAGGCGCAGCCAAGGCAGTTGGAGAAGTTATTCCCGAATTAAAAGGCAAATTAACAGGTATGAGTTTTAGAGTTCCAACTTTAAATGTTTCTGTTGTTGATTTAACTGTTAGATTAAAAAAACCTGCAACTTATGAAGAAATAGTTGAAACAATAAAAAGTGCAGAAAAAGGTGAAATGTCCGGCATTGTTGGAGTTACTGATGAAGAAGTTGTTTCAAGTGATTTTATCTCAGATTCTCGTGCTTGTATATTTGATGTTAATGCAGGTATTAGTTTATCTCCAACATTTGTAAAATTAGTTGCATGGTATGATAATGAATATGGATATTCTTCTCAGTTATTGAGATTATTGAAATTTATTTACAATAAAAAATAAAAAAAATTATTACAAAAATTTATATTATATATCTATTGTTTTAGTTGCAAAAAATAGTTTGTAGGATATTTAAAAAATGTTTTATTAAATTAATAAAAGAAAATAATAAAAAATTTTTAGTCTATTGATTTTGAAACCAATAAAAAAAGAAACTATATTTATGTGTATAGTTCTTTTTTTATTCTGCTAGTTTCAATATGTTTTAACTTTAAAGAGTTTTTTTTAATTTTAATAAATTACTAAAATTTTTAATTTATTTTTTTTCACGCTTAAAACACATAAACCAATCTAAACAATATTGTTCGTTTGTTTGATTATCCATTCTTTCCTTTGCAACGCCACAACTTCCTGCTGTTGGAACAATAACATCGTCACCAGGACGCCAATCTGCTGGGGTTGCAACGTTATCTTTATCAGCCTTTTGAAGTGCTAATATAATTCTTTTAATCTCATCAAAATTCCTTCCTGTAGAAAGTGGATAATATAAAATGGTTCTTATAATTCCTTTAGGGTCAATTATAAAAACTGCTCTTACTGCTTGCGTAGTTGATTGACCTGGTTGTATCATTCCGTATGCTTTTGCTACTTCCATTTTTATATCTTCAATTAAAGGGAATGTAACATTAATATTTTTCTTACCATTCCATTCAAGTTCTTGTATTTTACGTAACCAGGCAATATGTGCATACAACGAATCAACGGACAGCCCCACCAATTCAGTATTTAGTGATTTAAATTCATCTATCATAGAGCCAAAGGTCATAAATTCAGTTGTACAAACTGGCGTAAAATCTGCTGGATGAGAAAAGAGAATGACCCATTTGCCAGAAAAATCTTTTGGAAAATTAATTTCGCCTTGTGTTGTAATTGCTTTGAAACTTGGCGCAGAATCACCAATTAATGGCATTCTATAATATTCATTTTCTATCATATAAACTTTCCCCCTTGGATAATTAAATATTACCCATCTAAAATCTTAATAAATTAACTGAAAAGCATTTCTATATTTTGTCGTTTTTTATTAATACATAATTTTAAATTTAAATAAAATTTTTTTAATTCTTTTTTGCTTTTATAAATATTTTTAAAATTTGCTGAATAAGTTTTAATAAACTTAAAACTAAAACAATAATATCAGCCAAAATATAAAGTTTAAACAAACTTTTTAAAGTTACAATTTCTTGGTCGTTGAATATATTAGCACTTTTTAAAATTTCAATTGCTTGTTCATTTGCCTTTTTCTCAACTTTAATATTGAAAATTTGACAAACAAAAACCAAAACATAAAATCCAATTCCAACCAACAATCCTATTAGCGTTGGAATTCCAGTAAATTGAGTTAAAATATCAATTAAAAGCCCAATAACAATGGAAGCATAAAATAAAAGTGGTGTAAATAATGTTAAAATTTGCAAAACATACCTAAAAGTAAAACTTTTTTCTTTATTTTTATGTTGAATAGCCAAGCATACTTTTTGTGTTGCAATACCAACAGAAGTAACGGAAGAAGAATTTAAAATATTAGACCTCAAATATATTGTTTTTTTCATTACACTGTAATGATTACCAAAAAATAAAATTCTTCTTAAAAATCCAAGTTTTTCAACTTTGATATTTTGCAAACCGTTAGCGTCCAATAATGCACGAGCAGTTTCTTTTGCATTTAAGCCATTAGATAAAGGATTTTTATTATATTGTTTATATTTTATAATAATAAATATTTGAACAATAAGAGCAATAACCAATCCAATAACTATTAACGCTGAAATTATCAAAGACGCTAGTTCTAAACCATCTAAATTTTCGAATGACATTTAATTAAAATCCCCCTTTTATACATCGTTATAAATATAACATAAAAAAAATAAAAATGTCAAACTTTTTTCATATTTGTTTGACAATTATTATAATTAAATATATTATTAACAATAAAGGAGTTCATGTATGAGTAAAAAAAATTACCAAATTAATGTTATTGATGCCGAACAAATTAAAAAACAAAATAATCAAAATTTAAATAACACAAATGATGAAAATATTCAAAATCATTCTCAAAGTATATCATCTAATTTAACTTTAAATAATTCAACAACAAACAATAATCAAAAACCAAAAGAACTTAAAACTGGTCTTCTCATTGGCGGAATGGTTACATTTTTTCTTTCACTTTGTTTTCTTGCTGTAACCGTTTATTTTATTTTTCAAACTTATAGCACTAATAATGATGCTGAAAAAGCAATAACTTTTATTTTATTCATTTTAACATTTGGTTGGATGAGTTATATTCCAGGAGTAATATGTTCAATTTTTTCTCTATGTTTAAATGCTTTTGTTATTAAATCAGACAGCAAGATTCAAAAAATACTTGGAATTATTTTGACCCTTATTTCTGTTATTCTTATTATTGCTTATTTATTTATAGCCATTTATATTATTTCTTTACCTAATAGTTAATATTTTTTTAAAGCACATAAAAAAACATCAAATAAATTGATGTTTTTTGTTTTTATAAAAATAGCCTATACTATAACCTTAATAAATTGTTTTCTCCCTAAATATATTTATTTTTTTAAATTAAAATCTACTTATATTATTTATAAAATTATTTAATATTTATATTATTTATAAAATTTCTTTAACAATTTAAATTATTTGACTTAACTATTATTATATTTATTTAACTTAATTATACTATTATTATATTTATTTAACTTATTATTAAACTTATTTAATTTAATGATTTATTTTCGCTTATTTTATTTTTTATTAATTTAAAAATATCTTTTGTGGTTAAGCCATTAAGTTTTGTTAAGTCTTCACTAGTTCCACAAGGTATAAAATCTTTTATTCCAAAAAACATACCATAATCACCTATAAAATAACGCCAACTATTATCATTAGAAAACTCTATAGCAAAACGATTTTTAATTGATGGCATTAAGATAGATTCTTTATATTTTTCCGGTTGTTTATTAAAAAGTTCAAAACTAGGAACGCTAACTAACATAACTGCAAAACCAGATTTATTTAATAAATCTTTAAGTTCAATAGCAAGATGCAACTCACTACCACTTGCATATATAACACAAGATGGATTATTGTCGCATTCATAAACATAAGCACCTTTTTTAACTTGTTCATAATCTGTTTTTAATAAAAGAGGAAGTTGTTTTGTAGATAAAATTATTGCATTAGGTTCTTCACTCTCATAAGCATAACTATGACAAGCCAACAACTCCATACAATCTGCCGGTCTAAAAATTGTTAAATTTGGAATGTTTCTTAATTGTGCGAGTTGTTCAACAGGGGTGTATGTCAACCCTAATTTTTCAGACAAAATCGAATCATGTGTAAAAATGTATTGAATTGGCAATTTAGAAATTGCGGAAATTCTTATAGATGACAATAAATTTTGTGCCAATCCCAATAAACCTGAAACATAACAAGGAGAATTGAAATAAGAACTAATCCCATTACAAATATTCCCAATTGCAATTTTTCTTCCTCCAAAAGCAATATCTTTACCTCTATAATTTTCTCTTAAAAACAAACTATCTATAATATGAGATTTAGTTATGTTTGCCAAGTCGAAACTTCCGCCCATTATACAAGGACGAATCATTGAAATATGATTAAGAATCATTTGATTTGCTTCCAACAAATTATCAGCCTGCTCCATTTTTCCTTTTAAAGACTTATAAAATGAAATTTTAGGTTTTTCATAAAAAGCGTTTAATTGTTGTGCTAATTCAGGGTGAGTGTTTTGAAATAAAACAACTTGTCTTTCCCATTTTTGATATTCAACTTTTAAACGTCTTCGAGTTCGCATACAAAATTGTTTAACATCATTTGAAACATTAAAAGAGCCATTAAGCGAATAATCTGCTTTCATTTTTTCAACTTCAAATTGATTTAAAACACGAGTATGCAAAACAGAATTACCCTCATACAAACTTTGATATCCTGCTTTTGTTTTAAAAATTATTAAAGTTGGTTTTGAACTTCGTTTTGCTCTTGCAATAGCGAGTGAAGACCAAGTATAACTTTGACCATTTGTAACTATAACATTCCAACCCATTGCCTTAAATTTTTTCTTTAAATTATCACGACAAGTTTCTTCTAATATACCATCTTTGGTTGTTCTAGTTTGATTACATAGTAAGATTAATCTAGAAATTTTCAAAGTACCCGCTAAACTTATTGCTTCTTGTGCCATTCCATTCATCAATGAAATATCATTACATAAACAAAATGTGTAGTTATTAATTATGTTAAATTTTTGTGCGTTAAATTTTTCCGCAAGAGCAACTGATGCCAATGCTAATCCAACAGCACCAGAAATTCCTTCACCAGAACTCCCAGAATATAAATCAACTCCCTCAGTTATTTTAGGATTTGGAGAAAAAGGAGTTTTACTTCCTAAGCAACAATAATTTCTTAAATCAATTCCTGCAATATCAAAACCAAACATATTCATTGCTGAATAATATAACGCGCTTAATGATGAATCAGCAAGAACAAATCTATCCCTATTTATATAATTTTCACCTCCAAAAAAATTATAATGGTCTTTAAAAAGAGCAAATATAAAAGTTGCAGAACTTAAAGTTTCTGCTGTGTCGCCCATTTTTGCGTTTGATATCATTTCAGAAGACAAAACCATTAATGTTTCAATTGACTTTTGATTTATTTTCATTTCTTTCCACCTAACATATATTAACTTAAAATCTAATTATTTTGGCATTAAACTATTATTTTCTAAAAAATATTTTTATCATAAAATTATATAATTATTATCTATAAATTTATATTTTCAATAATTAATCTATATTATTCCTGTTAACAAACTTATACAACAATAACACCAAAAAATATTATAAAGAATTAATTAATATTTATAAAATTTTAAAAATAATAATAAAAAGCAAATTGTATTTTTAAAAATAAAAATTTTAATTAATACTTGAAAACAAGTTATATTATAAACTATTTTTGATTTAATGTCTACAATTTGATTTAAAAAAATAAAAATACAAAAAAAACAAAAACCATTCAATAATCAACAAAGGTTTTTACTTATTAAATACTTAGAATATTTAATATTGATTATAGAATAGTTTTTTATTAAAATATTTTTTTAAGGTTTATATTAAACCAATTTTAAAGTATATAAAAAACAAATTTAAAGTATAAAATAAACCAATTTTCAAGTATATAAAATTTAAAAATTTTTAAAATCAAAATTTTTATAAAATGTTTTTATCTACTAAATATTTTTTTATTAAATCAACATAATTTTTTATAACAACGAAAGAGTTTTCAATAACAACACATTGCTTTTTTAAAAACTCATCTCTATCTTCAAAAGCCAATTTGTTAATAACGAAATTTTTATCATTAAAACTTTCTAATTGTTTTAAAGACAATCTAATATAAATAACAATAAAATTTTGTTCGTCAAAAAGTTCTTTATTATTAGAAAACAATTCAAAAGATGAATAAAAAATCATATTTTCAAATTGAAGAGCGTCTTGAATAATACGTTTTTCTTGCTTTTTAAAATGTTCAACACCGCAAGTTTTTAAAAGTTTTTCAGGGTCAAACATATTATATTCAATAAACTTGTCTAAATCTAAAAAGAACATAGACAAATCACTTGCCACCATTGAAGAAACTTTGGAGGCAAAACTATCAATTAAAGAAACAAAAACAATTTTATTTTTCATCGCATATATAATAACATAAAATTGCTATATATCAAAACAAAAAGACAAAAATTATTTAAAATTTATTAAATTGTTGAAATTTTAAATGATTAAAAAAACTTTTCCCTTTTTAGAAGAAAAGTTTTTATTATTTTTTTATTTATTATTTTAAAAATGGTAAAAAAGTTTTTAAAATCCTCTAATATTAGAATTGGGAACATAATTTTTCATAATCTTTATTGCATTTTCAAAATCTGTTAATGTGTGTGGAATCGTTAACGTGTGATTAGAAACAGGATTGTATTTTTGCAAATAAAATCTATTAGCACCTTTAATTAACTTTCCAATTTCTTCAATATCTTCTAAACTTATATCAGGAGAAAAAGTTGTTCTAAATTCATAATCAATAACATCTTGGTTTAATAGTATTTCAACGCTTTCTTTTATATTATCAATAAGATTTTTTATTTTATCTTGGTCAATATTCAAACAAATAATTTTGTCATAATTTTTTAAACTATTTTTTATATCCATTGCAACATAATCAATTTTATTAGTAGTCATTAAATGTTTTAAAACTTTGGGATTAGTTCCATTTGTGTCTAATTTGACTTTTAAATTCAAAGATTTAATTTTATCAATAACACTCTCTAAATCAGGTTGTATGGTTGGTTCACCACCAGAAATAACAACACCTTCTATAAAGTTTTTACGACTTTCTAAAAATTCATAAATTTTATCAATAGAATAATTTTCTTGAGAATTTCCATTAATTAGTTGACGATTATGACAATACCAACAATTTAAATTACAACCATTTGTGAAAATAATAGAACTTAAAGTTTGAGGAAAGTCTATAAACGATTGTTTCATAAATCCGCCAATAAGCATTTTATTGTCTCCTAAAATTTTTTTATTTATTATAAAAATCATTATACAAAAACAATAGAGAAAAAAGAAAATTAAAATAAAATCAAAATAAAATAATTTTCGTATAAAATAAATTTTGTTAAAATACAAAATAAATTAATATAAAAATAACATAAAAATTAAAAATCAGCAAAATTCAATTTATTCTTAGAAATGATTTTATTCATTAATAAAATTTAAGTTAAAACATTTTCTTAATAACACATTTATAATTTAATATTAAGTAATTAAACAATAATAATTAACAATGAATATTAAAACAATAATAATTAACAATAATAATTAGAATAATGGATATAAATTAAACTATTTGATTTGATTTAATAACATATTTTTTTCTTTCAAAATATTCTTCTTGCTTGCTTTCGTTAAAATCTTGAACAGTTCTCAAATAGCCAACAACTCTTGACCAAACTTCAGTTTTTTCTCCGCAATGCGGACAAGTAAAGTGTTCACCAGCAATATAACCATGATTTTCACAAACACTAAAAGTTGGAGTTATTGAAATGTATGGCATTTTGGAAGTTTCAAAAACTTTTTTAATTAATTTTTTACAAATTTCTTTATCTTCTATTTTTTCACCTAAATATAAGTGAAGAACAGTTCCACCTGTATAAAGAGATTGGAGTTCATCTTGTAATTTAACAGTTTGAAAAATATCATCAGTGTAGCCAACAGGAAGTTGAGTACTATTTGTATAATAAAGTTCTTTTTCTCCTGCTATTATCATATTAGGAAAGCGTTTTTTATCCAATTTAGCAAGACGAGCAGTTGTTCCTTCTGCTGGGGTTGCTTCTAGATTATAATTATTTCCAGTTTCTTCTTGATATTTTAACATTTTTTCACGAAGAAAATTTAAAGTTTTAATTGCAAATTGTTGACCAAAATCAGTTGTTATATTTTGCTCTTTTCCAAATAAATTCATAATTGCTTCATTCATGCCGACAATACCAATTGTGCTAAAATGATTATTCCAATATTTGCCAGTTCTTTCTTTAACACTTCTCAAATAAAATGAACAGTATGGATAAAGACCGTTGTTTGTTTGATTTTCAACAATCTTTCTTTTAATTTCCAAACTTGATTTTGCCAAATCTGCAAGTTTTTCTAATCTGTAGAAAAATTCATCTTCATTTGCTGATAAATAACCAATTCTTGGTAAATTAATTGTAACAATACCAATAGACCCCGTTAATGGATTACTTCCAAATAAACCGCCACCTCTTTTTCTTAATTGTGAAACATCAAGTCTTAATCTGCAACACATAGAAACAGCATCTTCAGGTGATAAATCTGAATTTATGTAGTTTGCAAAATAAGGGATACCATATTTACAAGTTATATCCATAATAGAATCAACAACATCACTATTCCAGTCTAAGTCTTTTGTTACATTTATTGTTGGAATAGGGAAAGTGAAAACTCTTCCCTTACTATCACCTTCTAACAAAACATCACAAAAAGCCTTATTAAAAAGATCCATTTCTTTTTGATAATCACCATAAGTTGTATCTTGTGGGACGCCTCCAATTATAACAGGTTCGTTAGCCAAAGTTTTTGGAACTTTTAAATCTAAAGTTACATTACTAAAAGGACATTGAAAACCAACTCTCGTTGGAACATTCATATTAAAAACAAACTCTTGCAAGCATTGACGAACCTGATTGTAATTAAGATTATCATGTCTTATAAAAGGTGCACAATATGTATCGAAACTACTCCAAGCCTGAGCCCCGGCAGTTTCTCCTTGAGTTGTAAATGTTGCGTTAACTATTTGCCCCAAGAAAGAACGAAGATGTTTCGCAGGATTACTACTAATTTTACCAACAACACCAGTAAAACCATCAACTAACAAGCCTTTTAAATCCCAACCAACACAATAAGCCCCAAAAAAACCAAGGTCATGTATATGAATTGAGCCTGAAATATGGGCATCACGAATTTCGGATGGATAAATTTCGTTAAGCCAATATTTTTTTGTGAACGCTTCACGAACATAGTTATTTAATCCCGCAATACTTCTTTGCATATTAGCATTTTCTTTAACTGCCCAATCTTTTTCATCTAAATAGTCATCAAACATTTCAATTGTTGCATCAACAAGAGCATTAGTCTCTCTAAATTGATTTCTTTTATCTCTATATAAAATAAATGCTTTAGCAACTTTTGCATGACGATTTTCTATTAAAACTTTTTCAACAAGATTTTGAATTTCTTCAACAGTTGCTATAGAACTTTTAAAATTAGTTTCTATCAATTGCTCAACTTGGTCAGCAAGTTTCTCGGAAGTTTTTCTATCACTTCCACCACAAGCACTCGCCGCTTTAAATATAGCGTTAGTTATTTTTTCTTTATTATAGTCTTGAACGCTACCATCTCTTTTATAAACTTTTAAAACAGTCATTTGTTAATTCTCCTCTTATAATTTTGTTATTATATCAAATACAATATCTTGTGTCAAGAATATTTTTAAAAAACCATATATTGTATTGCAAATTTTTTTGTTTTTTTATATGTCATACATTTTATAATATTTTTTTTGAATTAATATAGTTACTATATGGTTATTACAATATTGTTTAATTAGTAAAAAATAAATTATGCAATACTACTAACTACATAACTTATATTATAATTATAAATTTATTTTAAGTAAAGTAATTATATCTTTTTTATTAGATTTTCCAAATAAAACTTATACAATTAAAAATATTTTTTATAACATTTTTTGCTACAATGACACCTTTTGCAACAAAAATCTATCTTACACGGTAAACACCATTTATTAATTGGAATACCATAAGAAATTAAGGGTTGATTTCTTTTATTTATAAATGTCGATACTTCATTAGTTGGAAAATTTAATATAGTTCCATCACTTTGAACTTCAATTAAAGCAATATTATTCACTATATTATTTTCTATGTTTTGTAGAATATCAACATCAAATTCAACATTGATTGATTTATTTGATTCTAATTCTGGCAAATTGAAACCTTGCGATGGATTGTAATCCAAATACGAAATGCCATTAATTTTAACAGAATTAATAACAAAATTAACATCTGGCGAAAGAGTATCTTTAAAATCAATATTTTTTATTGTTTGACTTCCATTATTTGTAATTATGGTCTGATAATGTAATGTATCTCCTTCATATGCAACATCTTTATCAACACTTTTTAAGGCGGTTATTTTAACATCTTGTGCAACCAAAAGAATATTAACTGTATTGCTATTTTCTGCATAATTTACTGGTCCTCTAACTGGGTCTTCAACGCTATAATTTAGTGTTGCAAAATTTAAAATGTTTCACCTTTTAATGCTATACCTTTGTCAACAGTTTTGATAATATTCATATCTTCTTTTATTATTGCAACGCTAACATTATTTGTTTTTGTTTCAATATTAACTGTATAACCCGCAAAAGGCTCAAACTGAAAATTAATTTTTGCAGTGTTAATTGCCGGATTAATTACTGGAACCGATTTTGCCACTAAACTATATTCTATTGTTTTTGTTGCGTTAGCATCTATGCTGGAAATATTAATTGGAAAATCATTAGGCTGAATAACTCCATCAACAAATATTGTATCAGGAACAAGTTCTAACCCTTCAGGAATTAAATCATTAACTTTTATATTTGTTGCTGTTAATTGTCCAACATTTTCCAAACTAATTGTATAATTAATATTTTCGTTAACAAGTTTTGTATTTGAGTCAACTGCTTTATTAGTAATTAAAAACGCCCCCAAAGAGTCGATTTGTATAGCCAAAGCATTTGGAACATATAAATCCCCCTCACTAGTAAATCTAAACAAAGCGCTACTTTGTGATGTTTCTAATTTAGAAGAAACATCAATAGCAGTAATATCCCAACCTTGACGACCAGCAGAAATATTAGTTCCCGCTTCTGCATTTGCATTTCTCGTTCCAAACGTTCCTGTTGTATCAATTAATCCGTTTTCATCATTTATTTGAGAACCAAAAAAATTATTAACAGGATTGTTTGGACCAGACATAGCAGAAAGTGATTGAATATTTTTTCCAAACAAAAATTGATCTCCTGTTAAAACAGCATCACCTTCTTGTGCGGATAGAAAAACTTTACCAGAAACGGGTTGAGTAGAAGGAGTTTGAAATCCGCTTAAAACAACATCTGTTACAGGGGTTGAAGGACCAACGACGGCACCTCCCGTCCATAAAGTTAAATTTCTCAATGTTTCTAATGAATTTCTATAAACAACAGCAAGAGTCCAGCCTGCGTGATTAGTTTGAGATGTTTGGTTATCAATTGGCGCTATCAAAGCCGGAACACATGAAACAGTGTAAGTCCCATTTATAATAGAAGAAACTATTGAGGTAACATCTGCAGTTCTTACGTAAAAACCAATTGTAAAACTAGCGGTTGAAGGTATTATAAAATTTTGCGATGTTATTGAATCTGGCGAAATTGTAAAATTTTGGCCATTAACATTTAAGGTTACTGGATTATCTAAAGAAGGGAAATATTTTGTGTTTCAGACTTGTATAATCCACCCCAAATTAATTCTGCATAAAGAATACTACTTCCCAACGGAAGATTTAATAAAGCAGATGAAGCATTATCTATATAATTTAGCGTTGTCCCTACTGGAAAATTAGAAACTTGATTGTTGGAGAGAGTTGTAAACGCTCCAATACTACCTAGATTACCTGCTGAAGTTGTGTTAGATGCCTTACTTAATCCAAGGGTATTACCTATAAACCTAATACTTCCTCTATCTATAGTTGAAAATCTTTGTATAAATGCCATATATTATCTTATCCTTTAATATTTATAAGAACTTAGTATTTAAAAGTATAATTAAACCTATATCACACTATGAAATTTTAAAGTTTATTGTTCCAATAAAGTTTTCAATAAAAATGATAATGTTTTTATAATATAATTAAATAGTAAAAAAAATAAACTTTAAATAAAAGTTTACTTTAAACAAATATAAAATTATTTTTTTAAATCAACCCAACTAACAATATGGTGAATAGCAACTCCATAATTTTGAGGAATAATATTTTTTAATTGTTTTATTTGCTCAAACATAAATTCTTCACCTTCTTCTACGAAGGTTATGTCGTCTTCAAGATTATCTTGAGTTTCAACTGCAAAATTAATAACTTTATTAACACTAATAGCATAATTCAATTCATCTATAATAGAATTGTATATTTCTTGAAACGAGTCTCTGTAACTCATTAATGTTATTTTGTTGGAATAGTCAATAATGAATTCATAAACAGGTTTTGTTTGGTTATTAAAAGAAATTTTATCATGCAACCAAACAGGAATATCATATTCAATATAAATATTTGAGTATTTATTTTTAACTTGATAAACCAATTCAACAAATTTAGTTAAAAGGTTAATTTTATCAGTTTCAAAGTTAGATAATTGGTGTGGTTCAATATCAAAATGAATTCCGTCAAATTTATACTGTGAAACATTTTGATATTCAATAAAATTATTAACTTTTTCTTCTAATAAAGAAAAATTGTTAATCCATTTACAATCACCTGTAAGCCAAAAAACTTTCATACCTTTGTTGTTTGCATTTTTGATAAATTCAGAAGTCTTTTCAGTAAAAGAAGAAGAATAATAATAAATTTCTGTAACATTATTAGATTCAGCAAAATCTAAATAAGAAGCATCTAATTTATTGTTCCACCACCAAACACCTAAAATATTTTTAGATTTAGAGTTGTTTATAAATAAACCTAACCCAACTGCAAATGAAACACATAAAAAAATTAAAACAATATAAACAATTAATCTTTTGTTTTTATTAATAACTAATTTTTTCATAGTCATATTATATAATAAGAAAAATAAAAAGTCTACAAAAAAATACTGCGTATTTAATGTATATATACGCAGTTTTTTCTTATCTCAACAATAATATTTTAGCATAATAAAACATAATTATCAAATATTTTTTAAAAATTTTATATGTTTTTATTTTGTTTTATGCTTTTTATGTTTTTATTTACTAAAATTTTTCACTATATATTGAAAATCACTGCGTATATATACATTAAATACGCAGTTGAAAGGGGGATTAAAATTTAAAAAAAGTCTTATAAATAAAGGAGTTTTTGAATATATCTTTCAATTTTTATAAAATACAAATTTGATACTTTAAAAGTTAAAAAAATTTTAAATTAAAGAGTTAGATGTTTGAAAAACTGCAAATTTAAAATTATAAAAATTTAAAAAAATTACTTAAAAAGTTTTGACAAAAGTATTAAAGGAATGATATAATCTTGTTAAGACTTATAATAAGAATTAATTTTTAAATCAATTTTCCTTAATATTTACAAGCAAGAAATAATAAACGTTTAAACAAAAAATAGTTTTTAAAAAAATAAAAATTAACTTATAACGATAAATAATGACAAATTAAAAAAATAAAAATTATTTTAAAAATAACATATTATAAAAGACAAAAAATTGGTTTATTAAAGATGAGATAAAAACAAGATAGTATATAAATTTAATACAAGTTAAAACTACAAGAGAAAAGGAGTTTTATTATGACAAAATCAAAGAAGAAAATAATATTTTTAACAACAAGTTTTATTTTAACAATTTGCTTAATGGGTTTTATGGGAGTTTATGCTTTAACAATATTAAAGAATTCACAAATAAATGTTGGTATATCATATCAACCGGAATATTTAGTTAAAGTTGAAATGGGAATAGACGGAGCAAATAGTGGAACGTTTAACCAAACAATTGAAGAAACTGAATATGTTGAAATTTATAACAGTTTAAACCCTGTTTCAAATGGAATGTATATTCAAAGTATTTCTAGTGATACAATAAGATTAGAGGCAAATAGTTTAACGCCAGATTCAACAGGTTTAGTTTATTTTAAGTTTTATATTCTAAATGGTGAAACAAAAAATATTTTTGCAAGTGTTAATTGTGGAGAAACAACAGAAAAAACACAAACATTAAAACAACTGCGACTCAATTATCTATACAAACTGGCGTTACAGCCGATAACCCTGCTCTTTTAGGAGCATTAAAGATTAATATCAAATTTGAAGAAATGCCTTGCTATACTGTTTATGAATACGCAAGCGGGAAAGGTCCAGTTTATAATAACAACACATCAAACCGCTATGTTCATTATATAGAAATGGGAGAATATCCACAAAGTTATGCAGGAACAAAAACTGAAATAAGTGCAACACAACAAGGGACATATTATGTTGATAACAATGACGGAAGTAAAAAATATGCATTAAAAGGAAGTAATTATTACTTAGTTGAGCCAGTACGTTGGATAGTAATAGGAGTAACAAACGGACTTTACGGAGATGAAGGAGAACATGTTTTATTCACGACAGGTAATCAAGCAAGAAATGAGTCATCAAGTTCGGGATTATGGCGATATGACGAAGAAACAAACACATTTCAATATAGAACAGCAACAAGTGAAAAATGGGAAGATGCGACTGAAGTTTTAGTTTTAAGTGAATATGGTTTACTACGCTCAACTACAACATCTACCCATTTTTCAGGATCAAATGCTACAAAAGTTTTAAATGATGAGGATAATGCAAATAGTTTATATAATACAATGTTTACAGATAATCAAAGAACAAAAATAATACCAAAAACAATAAAAATAACAAGTTTTTATGGAAATCTTAACTCAACAGGTTGGAATACATTATCATATAACATGTTTTTATTGGGTTCAAATAGAAATTATACTGATTATGATGGTTATATAAATACGACAGATTCATATAATTTATCAACATATTTTACACCAGCAAACACTGGTTCAAGTCAATCTAATCTAGTTGCAAAAGAAACGGCATACTCATCAGGAGGAACGCAAAATAGTGCATCTTCTTGGTGGTTGCGTTCGGGTATTATCGACTACCTTACCGATGCGCTGTGCGTCGATTCGACTGGGAAGGTGGATGGCGACCCTGACGTTAACTCCTACGCCTTGCGTCCCGCTTTTGTCCTTAATCTAGCGTAGGGAACGAAAAAGAATGAGCGAGAATAAGGGTTTAAACATGCAAAATAAACATTCTAACCAACAGGGATAGTCTACGCGTTATAATATAATTAAAAACCAGCCATATATGTTTAAAAAACACAATTATACATTATATGTTTAAAAAACACACTTATACATTATATGTTTAAAAAACACACTTATACATTTAACGTGCTTACTTATAACTCAACAAACTAACTAAGACTCTAAAAAACAACCATTAGCATATTTAAAAATACTCACTAAATTAAATAAAAACCATTGATAAATTAAACAAAACCTTTTTTCGAATATGATAAAAACCATTGCAATATATAATAAAAATTTTTTGCCAAATAATAAAAACAATTGCTAAATTAAATAAAAAACTCGTCGAATATAATAAACTATTACTGATTATAATAAAATCTTTTTCCAAAAAACTTTAAATTTGCTAAAATTTTTTAAAAATGGGCGACGGAATAACGGCGTCCATTTTTTGTAACTAAAAACCCCAGAATATTTGGGAGGGTATTTTAGATTTGCTGATAAAAAATCCACTAATTAAATTAGTGGATTTTTATTTGTTTTGTAAATAAATTTTTTAATTAAATTTTATAGATTAATTTCTATTATTTAACAAACTAATTTTTTTAATAACTTTTCTTTCAACTAAATTTTAAGTTACAAAGTTTTTCAAAAAATAAACTGGTGCGGATTGAGGTAATATGCACGAACTTTGAGTTTTAGATAAAGCAGAATTAATCTGCTTTTCCGTTTCAATGTTTTCTTCAAGTGTAAATTTGGGTGGCGTTGGATTATTTGTATAGTTAAACAATATAACTACTGCATCATTATATAAATAGATTGATCTAACAAAAGTATTCACTAATAATTTTCGTATCTTTATGTTGCTTGTATCTTCAAACACTTGCTTTCGTAAAAATTGGTCAATATCTTCCTTTGTTAAAAGCAAATTGTTTTTATGTTTTTCTTTTGTGATTTCAATTTTTATTTGTTCAAGTTCTGTTTCAAGTTCACTCAAACGACTTTTTGTCATTTCGGTTATTATTCCTTGCTCAATCGCTTTAATCATATTTTGACAAGCTTTATTTATTTCTTTTTCTCTTTGTTCTAATAGTTTCAAGTTTGCATTATCATTTGCATGTTGTTTGTGATATTCAAAAATTTTATCGGTTAAAAACTTGATATTATTTTCACTGTTTAACACTTGTATTATAGTATTTATTACAATATCTTCTAATTCTTGCTTTTTAATAGATTTCATATCACAAGGACATCTCTTTTTTCTTCGTGAAGAACATACATAGTAATAGTGGACATCTTTTGTATGACTTGTTCCACTTTCACCATACATTTTATGTTTGCATTCACCACATATAAGTTTGCCAGATAAAATATAGTCATAAATCTCTTTTTTTCTACTAGGTGCAATTTTGTTTTCATCGTTTATTGCATTTACTTTGTTCCAAAGGTCATCATCAATTATACGTGGAAATATTTTATCATACTTTATTCCATGATGTTCAACAATTCCTGTGTATCGTGAGTTATGAAGTATCCATAATACATACTTTTCATCAAACTTTTTACCATTTATTCTATGATAACCTAGTTCATTAAGTTGTTCTGCTATAACTCTTGCTCTGTAACCATCTGCGTATAATCTGAAAACTCGTATGACAATATCTTTTTCATATTCGTTTATTTCATACTTTTTATCTATGATGTCATATCCAAAAACTTTTTTGCCACCAGTTGCGTTTCCTTTAAGCCAACTCTCTCTTAGTCCACGATTTACTTTTTGTGTCAACTCTTCACTAAAATATTGATTAAAACCTTCAAGCAATGTTTCCATAAGTGTACCTTCTGGGGTGTTTGGTATATTTTCCATACAAGATATAAGACTCACTCCATTGTCTTTTAATGTTTTCTTATGGATAACACTTTCATATTTATTCCTACTAAATCTATCTAATTTGTAAACAAGCACAACTGAAAATTGATGATTAGAACTATCTTTTAACATTTTTTGAAAAGCAACTCTATTATCATTTGTTCCAGTCATTGCTCTATCTATGTAGGTATCAATTACAATAATATCATTCTTTTCTGCATAATCTTTACAAACATGAATTTGACCTTCAATACTTTGCTCAGATTGACTATCTGAACTATAACGGGCATATATTACTGCTGTTTTCATTTTTTACTCCTTTTATTTTTAGTTTGTCTTTCGACAAGGGCGAAACAAACGGAAACGAATGTTTGCTTTAATCTTAAAATTTTCATACTATTGTCAAAGGTTGTGAAACAATACACTTTACCTTTGACAATAGTGAGTTTTCGTTTACACTTCGCACTCGAAAGACTATTCACTTGTTTCAAGACAAGCACACGTCACAATCTCATTTTGTTTTTAATTACATAAAAACCGTACCACGAATTTTAAATTTTTACCATAACATTAAATATCATCTATATGTAGTTTACTAATACAAAAAATAACATTGCATGAAATTTTATAGCAAAACTTAACATTTTTGGAACAAGTTTCTATATATAGCCACTAAATGAACTAAAAGTTAAGGCATATTTTAAAATTAATCAAAAAAATCCATACTTTGTTTTTAAGTATGGATTAATTATTATTAAGCGAATAATAAATTATATCTTTCTCTAAATTTTCTTCTTCGCTTATATACTTTATCAGTGCTTATTTGTAAAAATTCAGCAACAAGTTTTGGAGCAACTCCATTGTAGAAATAATATAATATTTGTTTTTCTAGTTTTGTTTGAACTATTTTATTTGTTATCTCTTTTACTTTTGTATAATCTTCTTTTCCGTTTATAATAGGTTTTTCATTCACAACTTCAAGATATTCTTCTTCATCGGTTGTATTATTTAAATATTTCAATTCTTTTCTTAAATAAACTTGTATAACTCTTAAACAAGCATTTCTAATTGTATCAATCTTGCCAGATTTTGATTTAGAACTTTTGCATAACTCACTAAGTCTATGTCCTAAATGTTTATATAGGAATAAACTTGCTTCTTGAACTAAATCGTAAGCATCCGAATATGTATCTAATTCTTTATGGTAATGAATGTCTTGATACAATTGCTTTTGTAATCTTTCTATCTTTGGCATACCGCTAAAAGCATACTTCTTCACAGTTTTTAGTCCTGCTAATGCAAAATATTGAGATAATTTTTGAAGATTATCTAATGTGATAACTATGTTATTGTCTAAAATTCTAACTTTCTTTTTTACTTCATTCATATGTATAACTCCTTTTATTTGCCTTTTGGCACAAACAAAAAAGAGCATAGTTTGAATGAATATTAAGTAGTGTTTGGAGTATTGTTAAATAACATGAAACAAATGACATTTAACAACTTAGTTAATTATAAAAAGAAAAAATGTTGTAAATTAAAATTGATATAAATTTTTTCTTTGTAATCTCATAAACAACAAATCAAGGAAAAATAAATATATATTTTGTGTAAAGAATAAGACTAAGGCAAGCCTTAATCTTAAAATTAAATAAAAAATATATATTTCCCTTGAATTGTTGTGAGAACTATGCGAACATACCAGCCAAAAGGCGAAGAAAAGGAGAGCAACGAAAAGCAAGAACTGACATAAAAAAGAAGAGAATGTCGCAATGGATAAGCCTGCGCCTTGCGACATCTCTTTCGTCAGTTCTTGCTATTTGTTCCAGTGTATTAAAAAGAATTCTTTAATTTTAATATTTATTAACATTTATTTGTAAATATATTTATTGTTAAACATCTTATATTTTTCAATTAATTATTAAGTTCTATTTTTTATTCATTAAATATTTTTATTGATTTATTTGTTTAAGTGCGTGTGCTTGTCTGGTGGAGCGAAGCTACACCACTTGTTCAAGACAAGCACACGCCAGGATCCCATTTTTATACTTAAAATAGTCTTATATACTAGAAATGTATTAAAAATTTTACTCAATTTTGAAAATTTTATGTTATAATATAAAATAATAAAAATTTTAATTTCAAGAAATAAAGCAAATTAAAAGATTTTATGATATGCTTTGAAGTGAGGTGAAAATGGATAATTGTTTTTCAAAAGATATATTAGATGTTTTATTTAATTGCGATAAAGACGGTTGCTTATTTACGACTGAATCATATGATATAGAATATAAAGAAAGCTTAGATATTGATGCCGATTTGCTTAAAGCAATGAATGGATTAGCTAACAATAAAGGTGGTTATATTATTTGTGGAGTTAGTCCAAATAATAGGCAATTAAAAGGTTTAAGTGAAGAAAAGATAAATTTTTATAATACCTATATTGATTCTGAAAAAATGCGAGGTAAGATACTCTCTTTTTGTCAACCTAATATGGAGTATAAGCATTATCTTCATAATATTGGAACATCAAAATTCGTTTTATTTTATATTCCCGAATCCAAAGTAAAGCCTCATATATTTAATAAAGTAGATGGTAGTGTTATTAAGGTCGGTGATATTTTTTATAGATATAACGATTCTATTAGAAAAATACAATACTCGGAATTAAGTGCAATAATTGAAAACAAACGAGTTGCTGAACAAGAGAAATGGATGAAATTTTTAGGTGCAATTGCTAAAATAGGATTAGATAATGTTATAATAATTGATGGCAAAAATGGAAAATTTATTTCTACAAATAGCGATAATCAAGGAGTAAGAATTGATGAAGATTTGTTAATGAAATTTAAGTTAATTCAAGAGGGTCGCTTTAATGAAATAAATGGTGATCCAACATTGAAAATAATAGGAAATATAAAATTAAAAAGTGATTCAGGATATTATGAGTTGTCCACTGATATAGGAAATGCATTAGATATAAATAAAACACATCCATACCGCTATTGCGATTTAGTTGATGAAATAATTAATCAAAAGATTATGTCTAAAGATGGAGTAGAGTATACAAAAGAAAATTTAAAACGCTATAAAATTGAAGCTTTTATTGAAAACAATAAATTCTTAAGTGAAGAATATTGCTATCCTGTAAAACTATCTGCTAAACAAAATTCAAAAAGATTTAGTATGAAAGCATTAAATAAATGTATTGAGTTTTTACAAAACATAACTTTAGAAGATCTAAATACATATAAAAAGGAGCTTAAAAATGATTGAAAAATTAGACGGACAAAGTTTGGATTTGGTTAAAGAAAATGTGGAGAAACTTAAAGAGTTGTTTCCTAGTATTGTAAAAGAAGATAAAATTGATTTGGAAGAATTGGAATTGTTACTTGGCGAAAACATTAATCGCAACAAGGAACAATATTCTTTTACATGGAACGGAAAAACAGAAGCAACAAAACTTGCACAAAAGCGTTCTACTGGAACTTTAAGACCATGTAAAGAAGAAAGCAAAGATTGGGATACCACTCAAAACCTTTATATTGAAGGCGATAATTTGGAAGTATTAAGACTTTTGCAAGCGTCTTATAATGGCAAGATAAAGATGATTTACATAGATCCACCATACAATACAGGTCATGATTTTGTTTATAAAGATAACTTTGAAGATAATATCAAAAATTATAAAGAGCAAACAGGACAAGCACAAAAATCAAATGCAGATACAGATGGTCGTTATCACACAAATTGGCTTAATATGATGTATCCACGCCTTAAACTTGCAAGAAACTTGCTTACTGATGATGGCGTTATCTTTATTTCAATGCAAGATGAAATTTCTAATTTGTTAAAAATATGCTCAGAGATTTTTGGTGAACAAAACATAGAAATTTTGGTATGGAAGAAAAAAGGTGGGGCTAGCAATACTGAAAAATTAATTGGGACATTAACAGAGTTCATAGTTTGTTGTTTTAAGAAAAAAAGTGCAGGTTGTTTTAATTATAAAATCATAGATAGGATGTTCAAATATCAAGATGAAAAAGGAGACTATAATTTAGAAGGAATAGAAAAAACAAATTTAGGAACTTATGAAAGAACTACTATGCAATTTGCAATTATAGATCCCCAAACAAACATTGAGTTTTATCCTAGTGAAAATATGAGATGGACTCTTGGTAAAGAAACAGTGCAAAAATTAATAAGTGAAGGGAAAATTTATTTTGATTATAAAAATAAGAAAGTAAAAAGGATAAAAAGAAAAGAAGATTACGACCTGTCTCAAAATGTATATTATAATTTATTACTTGAAGAAGGTTCATTATCTTCTGCTAAGGATGAATGTGAAAAGTTATTAGGAAATCGTGAAATTTTTGATACGCCAAAACCGGTTTCGTTAATATTTACATTATTAAAAATGGGTTCATTGTCAGATTCAATAATTTTAGACTTTTTCTCTGGTTCTGCAACGACTGCACACGCAGTTATGCAACTCAATGCAGAAGATGGTGGTAATCGTAAGTTTATTATGGTGCAACTACCTGAATTGATTGATGAAAATAGCGAAGCGTATAGAGCAGGATATAAAAATATTTGTGAAATCGGAAAAGAGCGTATTCGTCGTGCTGGTGCAGAAATAAAAGGAAAACATATTATAACGATGGTGCCTAATCTTAACAAGCCAGTGATAGCGGAAAAAATAATTGATAAAAAAGGACAAAAAATAGAAAGAAGAACAATGTCTATGAATATAAGTTCTAATAGTAAATTTTTAGAAAATTTGGATATAGGTTTTAAAGTGTTTAAACTTGATAGTTCTAACCTTAAAAAGTGGGATAACACACCAACAAAAGATGTTGATGTAATTCAAGATAGAATTCAAACAAGTATGGATTATATTAAAGAAGATAGAACTGAATTGGATTTAGTATATGAAGTTATGCTTAAATACGGTATTGATTTGAGTTTACCAATAACAAAGACACAAAATGATAAAGCATATATAATTGAAGCACCAGAGTATAAATTACTTGTTTGCACTTATCCAAATTTAACAATAGAAGACATTGAAGATTTTGCAAATAAAAGTGTTGGAACATATCTATTTGCAGACCGTTGTTTTAACACAGACAATCTTTTAGTAAACGCAGAAGAAATCTTAAAATCTCGCAACAAAGAAATGAGGTTATTTTAATATTAAGATTAAAAAGGTAAATAAATGGAATTAAAAACACTAACAAGAAATGATTTTATTAAAAATTATTGGAATTATTTTTTACTTCTTGAACAAGATTTTTTAAATACTGAAAAATATATTAGTATAGATATAAACAATGCTCATTCTTTTTCTATTGAGTATTTAAAGTTATATTTATCTGTTTGTAGCGAAGTAGATGTGATTTTAAAAACTTTTTGCAAGTTAGTTGATAATGCTTACAAAGGAGATAATATAATGGAACACTTATATTTATTGACTAATCAATTTAACTATTTAACTGAACAAAAAGTAATATTAAATAAATATGATTTGACTTTTATGCCTTGGGTTGATGTAAATATTGAAGTAAGATATGATAAAAACGGCTATAAAAAATACAAAGGGAATTTACCAAATTGGTGGCATCATTATAATAATGTAAAACATAAAAGAACAGAAATAAATAGTAAATTTAACAAATCTAATTTTAATTTTGCAAATCAAGAAAATTTGCTAAACGCACTTGCTGGTTTATTTATAATAGAAAAAAAATTACTTTGGTATATTAATATAAAGAATATTAAACCAATAGATAAAAAATCAAAAATAGAATATCAAAAGTCAAAATTATTTGAAAAAGATGATGTTGATGAAATTTTAGACAATTTGTATGATAGAATATCAAGATTAGAGGAATAGATAACAATGAAACTACAATTTAAGAAACAAGAATTTCAAAATAAGGCGGTTATGTCTGTTGTGGACTTGTTTAGGGGCGCTAAAAATGTGCCTACAACTTTTTCTATGCAAAAATTGGACATTTTAGATTTTAGCAAAGATGAATTACTTGGATATGGCAATAATCTTGATTTATCTATGGAACAAATTGAAAAAAATATGCACGAAATTCAAGATAGAAATCTTTTGCTACTTACAGATTTAAAAGAACTTCGTTTTAATATTGAAATGGAAACAGGAACAGGTAAAACTTTTGTTTATACTAAAACTATTCTTGAATTACATAAACAATATGGATTTAAAAAATTTGTTGTTATTGTTCCTAGTGTTGCCATTAGAGAAGGTGCATACAAGTCTATGCAAACCACTCGTGATTATTTCAAACGCGAATATGAAGGTATAACATTAAAGCCATTTATTTATAATTCTAACAAACTTTATGAAATAAAAGATTTTGCGGAGTCAACAAATCTTGAAATAATGATTATCAATATTGATGCGTTTAAAAAGAGTGAAAATCTTTTTAATCAACCACCAAAAGATAGTTTTTCAATGGATAGAACAGCGAAAGAGTATATGCAAGAATGTAAACCTATCATTATTATTGACGAGCCACAAAGTGTTGATAATACATCAAAATCAAGAGAAGCTATTGAAAGTCTAAATCCATTATTTGAATTAAGATATTCAGCAACTCATAGACAAAAAATCAATACAGTTTATAGACTTACTCCGGTTGACGCATATAACATGCACATAGTAAAGCAAATTTGTGTTGTTAATAATACTCTTGCAGATGATTATAATAAACCATATATTAAATTGTTATCAGTTGACGCTAGTTCTGGATATAAGGCGAAACTCGAAGTAGATTTAAAGAAAAAAGACGGAACAACAAAGAGAGAAACAATTACAGTAGGACCAAACACAAATCTTGTTGCAAAAACTGGTAGAGATATTTACGAAGGATATATTGTTGCTGGTATTAACGCAATGGAAGGATTTGAAGAAATTGAGTTTACTAATACTGAAAACTTAATGTTGGGACAATCTATTGGCGATATAGATGAAAGTGTTAAGAAAAGAGAGATGATAAAAAGAACAATAGAAGCTCATCTTGATAAAGAAAGAATGTATATACAAAAAGGAATCAAAGTGCTTTCGTTGTTCTTTATTGATGAAGTTGCAAAATATCGTGTTTATGACAATGAAGAAAGTGATAAGGGTGAATATGCTAAAATGTTTGAAGAATGTTATGAAGAACTTATAAATCTTCCTAGATATAAAGAAATTAAAGATTTTTATAATACTGATGTTTCAAAAGTTCATGATGGATATTTTAGCAAAGACAAAAAGGGTAAAATAAAAAACACTCGTGAAGGAAAAGAAAGTCAAGACGATTATGATACATACGCACTTATTATGAAAGAAAAAGAAAAGTTATTGTCTTTTGATTGTCCGGTTAGATTTATTTTCTCTCACTCAGCACTTAAAGAAGGTTGGGATAACCCTAATGTTTTCCAAATTTGCACATTGATTGAAAACAAAACTACATTTACTTGTAGGCAAAAAATAGGACGTGGACTAAGACTTTGTGTTAATCAAGATGGTGAAAGAGTTGACGATAAAAATATCAATATTTTACATGTTATAGCAGAAGAAAATTTTGCCGAATTTGCTGATAAACTACAAAAAGAAATTGAAGAAGAAACAGGGATTAAATTTGGTATTCTTGATATTGATATGTTTGTTAATATCTCATACACTGATGAACAAGGGCAAGAAAAGACAACGAGTGCTACTGATGCACGAGAACTTTTAGACTTTTTTAGGACTAAAAACTATATTGACACAAAGGGTAAAATGAAAGATACCCTTAAAAATGACTTAAAGAACGGAACTATTGATTTACCTAAAAAGTTTGAAAGAGCAAAAGACAGAATTGTAAATCAAATAGAGAAAGCTGATAAGAAAGTTGTTGTTATGCCAGCGTATAAACAAGTTTGTGTCAAGAGAAAGGATAATTTATTTGAGGAACCAGAATTTCAATCTATATGGAATAAAATTAAACAAAAAACAATTTATCGTATCAATATGGACAAAGATAAATTGATTGAAAAATGTGTTAAATCTATTTCAGAAATGCCACAAATTCAAAAGATAAAAATTGCAAAGGAAACGGTTAAAATCAATATTGATAAAAGTGGTATTGATTACACATCACAAGGTGCTAAATTTGAAGAAGTTAATAGTGAATTTTTAATTCCAGATATTATCCGCGAAATTAGTGAAAATTGTAAATTAACAAGAAACACGGTAGGTCAAATTATATTAAAATCCAATAGATTACAAGATTTTGTTAATAATCCACAAAGATATATTGAAGAAGTAACAAAAATAATTAATTATGTTCGAGCAAATGAATGTATCGATGGAATAACTTATACTAAACAAACAGGTAAATCATATTCTTTTGTTGATATATTTGATTTAGAAAGCGAAGCGGAAGTATTTGCATATTTAGATAAAAACGCAATAGCTGTTGATCATTCTTTGTATGACCATGTTGTATATGATAATTCGGGTATAGAACGAGATTTCGCTACCGAACTGGACAATGATGGTGATGTTAAACTTTTCTTTAAAATACCAGATAAGTTTAAAATTCCAACACCAATAGGCAATTACACACCAGATTGGGCGGTTTATGTTAAAACGGAAAACGAAAAGAAATTATATTTTGTAATTGAAACAAAAGGTTCTACAAATTATCTTGATTTAAGAGATAGAGAAAGTATTAAGATTAGATGTGGTAAGAAACATTTTGAAGCTTTGGGACGAGATATAAAATTTGATGTTGCAACAAACTTTATAGATTTTAAAAGAAAAAATAGTTAAATTTATTTGACTATTTTTTAAACATTATCTATAATGTGTATGTTAAGTTATACTTAACATGTGTAGGAGGTGAGGCTTATGGAAAGTTTTATAAGCGGTTTTAGGCCCCGTAAGCATTTGCACGGCTCACCCCTAATGCGATAATTTGAGATAAGCATATCTCTTAAATATAAAAACACTTCACTTTGAAGTGTTTTTTCTTTCTGTAAATATTTTTAATCTAAAAATTAATTTTTATTCCAAAATAATTGTGATAAAAAAATAAAACGAACTCTGATTTTTTATCAAGGTTCGTTTTATTCTTGTCTGGTGCGGGTAGAGGGACTTGAACCCCCACGGTTGCCCACTGAAACCTGAATCCAGCGCGTCTGCCAATTCCGCCATATCCGCATATAAAAAATATAATTTATAAAATTTGATATTTAATTTTTTAAATCTTATATTTCTTATGTCGACAAAAATATATTTATTTCATTTTGTTGTAATAACTTTATTGTAAGAAACAAATATTACTTTTTTATCATTTTATTAAAATTTGCAAAAAAAGTCAATCTATAAAAACAATAGTAGTATTAGAAATATATAATGTAAATTTTAAGTTAAAACTATTTTTCAAAAAATTCTTCAAGTTATCTTAAGCATAATTTTATAAATTGTGTTACATAATCATATTGTAGTTATTTTTTAATGTAGTTAATGGTTTAATAAAAAAACACTATTAACAAAATGATTTATTAATAGTGCGAGTTTTTCTTTCAGTTGAGTTTACTATTTACTACGTAAACTTTATATTATTAAAAACATGCGTTATTTAAACTATTTAATACATTTATTTGATTATTTAAAGTTGCAGATATGATTGCCAATTGCCGATTAATTGAACTTATATCAATAATTCTAATCAACCTCAATACTTTTGAATTTAGGTTGACTATAAATTTATAAGTAGTGTTTAAATCTGTACAATAATCTCCAGTTAAAACTGGGGTTAAGTATAAATTAGATGTTGGAGGTAATATTTCTCCTGTTAATGTTTTATGAATTTCATTCATTGCTCCTTGCAGAACCAAAACCTCATTGGCATAAGAATTTAAAAGTGTTACATCATTTTCTCTTGGAGCAAAACCTGCAAGTTGATTATATAAAGACCGCAAATTCCCTAATTCATAATATATTTCAACAACTAAATCAACAACTCTTTTACTAACTGATGGTTGTTGCGGACGAGGTGGAGTCAATGGTGGCTTTGGAGGTATTGGTTGAGGCAAAGGTTGTTGTGGTGGTTGTTGTGGGGGTTGTTGTGGGGAATTTTGTTTGGGTTGTTGCGGGGTTTGTTGTGGTGGTTGTATTAGTTGAGGTTGTGGCTGTTCTTGAAAATTATTTTCTACCAAATTATTGGGTTGTTGAATTTCTTGAACTGGAGGTTGTGTATCAGATATTGAATTTGGGTCTATTAAATTGTTTAATTGTTTTTCTTGCTCTTTTTTATAATAAACCTTATTGTTTTCTTCTTTATTATTATTGTTTTCATAATTATTGCTTATGCTTAAAGCATTTTCCGCTTTTCCATTTGTTTTATTGCAAAATCTATTTGAAAAAGGTTTTCTAAAAAATAATGAATAATTATTTCTACTTCTTACAGATTTATTATAATTATTATTTTCTTTAGGTTTTTCTACTAATTTATAATCATTAGTATAAACATCAAACACTTCAATATAATCTTTATTTAAACTCATAAAAACTCCTTTGCTTTTTATTTTTATGCAGTTAAATAAATATTTGTTAATAGCAATAAAATTCTTGTGTAAATATTTTTAATCTTATTTAACACTTATTTGTTTAAACAATTTGTTTTTATTTTTCTATATTTTTTTAAGTTATTACAAAAAAAGAAATTATTGATAATATTGCTAAATAAATAGAAAAATAATATAATTTAATTTTTTGTATTGCATTAAGCATAAATTTAACACACACTAATCCTACAATGAATGCAGTTATAAATGCAACTATTGTTGGCAAAATAGGCGCATCTAGTATTGGTTGATTAAAAATATAACAATCTAACAATTCATATAACATTGAAGCCAATATTATAGGTATGCTCATTAAAAATGAAAATTTTGATACCTCTTTTCTATCCCCGCCACACATTAACCCTGCTATTATTGTTGAGCCACTTCTTGATATGCCAGGTAAAACCGCTATACCTTGTGCAATTCCCATTATAAAACTTATTTTCTTATTTATTGGCTTTATTTGTTTTTTTCTTATAAACTCAACGATGATTAAAAACATTGCAGTTAACATAAAGCAAATTGGCAAAAATGTTCCATTAAAAGATTCTTCAAAAAAGCCTTTAAATAATAAAACAATTAAAACGGTTGGAATTGTTGCCAAGTATAATTTTACAGCGTAATCACTTAAAGGGTGTTTAATAAGATATAATACTTCTTTTCTTAAAACCCACACAACAGAAAAAAGTGTTGCTAAATGAAGCAACAAACTAAAAAATATGAAGTTATTTTCTGTTTTAAAAATGTTATTAAATAAAACTAAATGCCCACTAGATGAAACAGGCAAGAATTCTGTTGCTCCTTGTATAAAACCATATAAAATTGCCAACCAAATTGTCATATAATATCATTATTCATTGTTTTTATATTTTATTCTCTATTTAATATCAAATATAGTCTTTATTGGTTTAGTTTAATTGGCGTCTTAACATCGTTAACGATGTTTTTTGCACTTAAAAGTGCAAAAACTTTGCTATTGTTAATAGCAAAGCAAGACGCCAAAAATTTTCTGTGTAAAAAAATCTAAATAGAATAAGAAAAAATAAAAAAAGATTAACAAATTATAAAAAACACATCAAGTATAAAAATATGAAATAATAAAATAAAAAAGTTGCTAAAAGGAAACATATAATGTATAATGAAAAACATGGACGCATTTTTACAATTTTTAAGTGAATATTATTTGTTGATAATACTGGGTATCATAATAATTTTTGTTTTAGCAGGAATTATAATAGCGAATTATTCTTACGAAAATTTTTCAGATGAATTTGAGAAAGCAAAACAAACAATTAGTGGGTTTAATGGTAGTGCTGTTGATTTAGCAAATTTTATTTCATATAAAAAATTTAATAGAGAAATTTCTGTTAATGTATTTGAAAAAAAACCAAACACATCAAATGGAAGTTATGTACCTGCAAAAAGAATGGTTAATATTTCAAATGAACTTGCAAATAGCAATAGCATAGCATCTATTGCTATAACATCTCATGAATTTGGTCATGCATGTCAACATTACGAAAATCCTAAATTATTGGAAAGAAATTATAAATTATCAAAAGCAGTTCATATACTAGGACTTTTAAATTGGCCCTTATTTATTATTGCTGTTATAATGTTATTTACGGATTACTTTCAGTTTACATTAATTTGTTTAGGAATGATAATTTTAGTTTTTATTTTTGCATTAACATTAAAATATTTAACAATAAAAATTGAAAAAGACGCATCTAAGCGTGCAATAAAATTACTTCAAGAATTAGAATTATTTTCAAACAAAGAAATAAATCAGGTTAAAAAATTACTAAAATCAGCAAAAAGCACATATATTGGAGATTTTTTTAGGGCTTTATTTTCGTGGACAGGAATGACTCATAAAACAAAAATTTTTTAAGAAAACAAATAAACAAATAAACAAATAAACAAATAATAAAACAATAAAAAATAATAAAAATAATAAAAGACAGAGATAAAAAGATAAAATTTAATTATACTATAAGGATATATTAAAAACAAAAAAGATAATAAATAAAAAATCTTAAACTAGAATAAAATAATAAAAAATTATAATAAATAAATTCATTGTAAGGAAAGGAGAAAAAATGGAATTTTATTTTATGTATATTTTAATGGGAATCATACTCTTACCTGGATTAATATATGCATCAGTTGTTTCTGCAAAAGTTAACAGTGCGTTTAAAACATATAGTAGCGTATGCAGTTCAAAGGGTATAACAGCGAAACAGGCTTGTGAAATGATTTTACGCAATGCCGGAGTTAATGATGTTAAAATTGTTGAAATTAACGGACACTTAACAGATAATTATAATACGTCGAACAAAACATTAAGTCTTTCACAAAGTGTTTACAATTCAACATCAATAAGTGCTTTGGGTGTCGCGGCGCATGAAGCAGGTCATGCAATTCAACACGCTGAAGGATATGCCCCGTTAAAAATGCGTCACGCAATTGGAACTTTAAGTAATTTTTGTTCAAGTCTACTTTGGCCATTGCTTATAATAGGAATTGTTTTATCATGTCTTTCAATGTTTGAATGGGGAGACATATTTCTTTGGGGAGGAGTTGGATTTTTTGGGCTAGCAGTTATTTTTTCATTAATAACTTTACCAGTAGAAACCAATGCGTCAAAAAGAGCATTGACATGTCTAGTAAATAGCGGAGCGTTAGACCAAACTGAAGTACGAGGAGCAAAAGTTGTTTTAGACGCAGCGGCAAAAACTTACGTTGCAGCACTCGTTGTTTCAATATTAAATCTAATTAGATTTGTTTTGGCTGTTTTATTAACTCGAGATAGATAATGGAAAAGTTATCGAAATTACAACACGTAACATAATCAATATGTATGGTATTTAGATAAATATCTAAATAAATAATTGTCAAAAAACAAGAAAATCAATAAAATTTTATTGTTTTTTTGTAAAAAATGAGCGTTTTTATTGTAAATTTAATATCTTTTTATTAAAAGGTATTGAATTTTTTTTTATTGTGTGTATAATATATATCACAATAATATATATGTTATAGGAAAAATTTATGGAAAATATTTTAAAAACAATTGAAGATTACAACTTAATAAAACCAGGGGAAATTATTGGCGTTGCAACAAGTGGCGGTAGTGATAGCATGGCTCTTTTAAATTATCTTTATGATTTGAGCCAACAAATTGAATTTGAAGTTGTTGCGATTCACATAGACCATTGTATAAGAGAAAACAGTTCCGATGATGCGCGTTTTGTTTTGAATTTTTGTAAGAAACGAATGATTAGGGCATATAAATTTAAAGTTGACGTTCCTAAATTAGCAGAAACAAAAAAAATAGGAATTGAAGAATCAGCGAGAGAAGCAAGATTAGGAGTTTTTGACGCATTAATACAAAAAGGAGTTGTTGATAAAATTGCAATTGCTCATAATAGTCGAGACCAAGCAGAAACAATATTAATTAATTTGTTTAGAGGAACAGGAATATCTGGTGCAAGTGGAATGGAAGTAATTAGAGATGGAGTTTATATTCGCCCTATGATTAACACATCAAAAAAAGCAATTTTAGACTATGTTCTTTTAAACGACATTCCTTATGTTGAAGATGAAACAAATAAAGACAATTCATATTCAAGAAATTATGTTAGAAATTTAATTTTACCATTAATTGAAAAAAAATGGCCTGGTGCAATTGAAAAAATAGATAGTTTTGGAAAAGATTGTTACGACGATAACAACTATATTAATCAACAAGTTTTTTTAGATGCTATAATATTTGATGAACAAATAGCAAGAATTCCAAATTCTTATTTTCTCTATCCTAACGCCATAGTTTCAAGGATAATATTTGAAAGTTTGAAAAAAATTGGAGTAACAAAAGACATACAAAGAGTTCACATTCAAATGATAAAAGATTTGGCGGTTAATGGAGAAAACGGAAAAAAATTAACACTTCCTATGTCCGTAACCGTTCATAAAGAATATGATTATGTTACAATTGTTAATAAAAAGAAGAAAGTTATAACTTTAAACCAACCTTTTAAAACTGGTAGTTTTGAAGTTGAAAATTTTGGAACAATAACTGTTAAAAGAGTTAATAATTTCGAACTCAACGCTGGAGAATTATTAGTTGACGCAAAAAAAATACCAAAAGAAGCGGTTTGGAGATTTAAAGAAAACGGTGATACATTTACAAAGTTTGGCGGAGGAACAAAAAAATTAAAATCATATTTAATAGATAAAAAAATACCAAGTAGGATAAGAAATGTTCTTCCTGTTTTAGCGGTTGGCAATGAAATTTTAGTTATTGCTGGCGTTGAAATAAGTGAAAAAGTTAAAGTTGATAAAAATGCTAAAACTGCAACAAAAATTTCTATATCATAAGATTTTTTTGCTAAAAAAGTTAAAAAAATAAAAATAAAAATAAAAATAACTTAAAAAATTTAACTTAATAAAAAAATAAGTTAAAAATTAAAAAAATATTTTATTAAACAAAACACAACAAAAAAAATAGCACGTCAAAGTGCTATTATGGGCTAAATATTAAAGTTGTGTTTTTTTATTACATAATACTTAATGCAAATGAAGAGCCAATATCACAACTTGTAACAGAAACATTAGGGTTTGTTGTAAATTTGATGGTTATAGTTGCGGTCTCTTCAGGTGCAAGAGTTATTGTTCTGGTTGAAGTGTTGTCTGTCCATGTATTTTCACCAACATCATCAGTTGTAACTTCAACATTATCAGAAACGGGAGGCAATGTAAACACAACTTGCAAACTTTTTTTAGACGCAGAATCTGCTTCTGTGTAGTCGTTTTTAATTGTAAGTGTATAATAGTATTCAACATCTGTTGCTTGACCTTCAGTTGCTGTTAAATTAATAGTTCCATCTTCACCCAACGTGAAACTTCCTGTTAAATTTGCTTCTTCAGCACCATTAAACACCAAAGAGCCAGCGGTTGCAACAGGTTTTGAACCGTCAGCACCACCGCTAACTGTTGGAGTTACAGTTGAAGCTTCTCCGTTTTCAGTTAAGATTATAGTTGCTTTAATATTACCTGATGCAGTGTAATTAACCGTACCATTAATAGAAACCGTTGCGTTCGTTGCTGCCCAAACGCCAACCGCTAAAATTGCTATAACCAAAACAAGCGAAGTTAAACTCGCCAAAAGTTTAAGTTTTCTTCTTTCCATAAACACTCTCCTTTTTTTTGTTTTGAGAAATAGTCTAGCCCAAACTAAATCCCCTTTCCTTGATTTGAAACTTATTTAAAAATAATTAAAAATATCTTAAATAAAAGATAAGTTAAATTAAAATTAAATAAGTTGAGATTGCTCTCAAAAGTAGTGTTGATAGATTTACAAAATTTATACTATAAATTTTTATAAATTTAATATTATCTAGTTTAACCTTAAAACCAAATACTATAAAAATTAATACTTTAAATTATTAAAATTTTTAAATTAAACATATTAAATATATAATCAATTGATATTGTTTCGAATAAAAATTGAATATTAAAACAATTATACATCACAAAATTAAAAGATATTCTAAATTTTAAAGTTAAAAAAAAACACGCAAAACTACGTGTTTTCAATGGGCTTATTTTTATTTTGTTCAACAATTATTCAGCAGCAGTTAATGTAATAGCAGCGCCAATATTTGTTGAATCTAATGAGTTGTTAGCAGATTGTGTTAATGTAAATACAATAGTTGCTGTTTCTGTTGGAGCAATTGTTATTGTTGATGTTTTGTTTGCGTCAGCATTTGACCAACTTCCTTCAATAGAAGTGTCTTCGTAAGAATAAGCAACTTTTGTAGGAGTGTTTGTACTTACTTCAGCAGTTCCTGTGAACACTATTGTTAAATTTGGATTTGATTCAGTAGTAGCAGCATTATTTGTTATAACAACTGTGTATGTATAAACAATGTCTGCTGAAGGATCATCTTCTTTTTGTGATAAAGTTACAGTTCCTTCATTTCCTAATTTAAGGGTTTTTGTACTGGCTGAACTTGTTTCATTACCTAGAAATTCAGCAGTTTGTTGAGCTCCCAATTCTGTACCATTTAATGTTTGGTCTAATGTTATAGTTGCGTTAACGTTACCATTTGCAGTGTAAGAAACATTACCTGTAATGTTAACTGTTGCATTTGATGCTGCCCAAACGCCAACAGCCATAACAGCAACAACAAGAACGAGTGAGGTTAAACTTGCGAAAAGTTTAATTTTTCTTTTTTTCATTCTAAAATCTCCTTTTTAAATTAAAATCTTAAAATTTGAAGAAAAACAACACGGCAAGCCCCGACCGATATTTTTCTTCATTTTAGATTACGATTTATATCTTCATTCATCCCGAATGTAGATAACATATTTTAAGACAAATAGAACATAAAACTATTTATACACCCAATTGGAACTATTTAATTTGAAGCCAAACAAATTAAACAATGCATAATCTAAACTTTAAAGCCAAATAAAGTTTAGTTTTAGTTTTTAGTTTTTTATCTTACATTGTAAATTTACCACATATTAAATAAAAATGTCAAATATTTTTTGCATTTTTTTACAAAAATTTTTATTTTTTTTGAAATAAATAAAACTCAAAACAATTCGCGTTTTGAGTTTATTAATTAAAAAACTAACCTATAACATTATTTATTATAATTATTCGTTATTTTGTTTCGCAAGTTTCTTTGCTTGTTTTTCTGCAAGTTTTTTTGCCTTTGCTTCCGCTTTCGCCTTTTTTCTTTCTTCCTTTAAGCGTTGTTTTTCTGCCTTTTTTTGTTCTTTTATTTGTTTTCTGGTTAATTTTGTTGTTTCTTCATTTGCAGTTTGTTTTTCAACTGATTTTTTTTCTTCAACTTCAACAACTTCATTATTTATTTTTTCTTTAGAATTTGATTGAGTTTTATTTGATGTTTGTTTTGAATTTTTTGGTGTTGTTGTTTTAGTTGATTTAACTTCGTCGTTATCTATTTTTTTTTTAGTTTGTGTTTTAGTTGAAGTTTTTTTAGTTGAAGTTTTTTTAGCAGATGCATAATTTTCTGATTTGCGTATTGCTCCAGTTTTACTATGTATTTTAACATCAGTTTGTTGATTTTTTGCAACTTGTGTTGCTATTTCTATTGCTTCTTTTTGAGTGTCAACAATTCTATACGCTTTTTCGCCACCGGCAGTTTTAACTTGCCATTTACCATTTTTTGGTGTTACATGAATTGACATTTTAAATTCTCCCTTAATTTTTATTTTGATTATCAACCTTTTGAAAAAAGCCACAATAACTAATTTTCTTTCTGTACACCATGTTAATTTAACTGAATGTACAAATAAATAATGTTGGTTTAGTTTTTTTATTAAGGTTAAATAATTCTTATTATAATAATACATCAATCTACAAAATTTGTCAATAGTTGATTTATAAATAATATGAGATTTGTCAAACATTTTTCAGTATTTTTTTGAAAAATTTTTATTTTTTTTATTTCATTTATTTTTTTAATTTTTTAAATTTACCTTATTGTTTATCTGCTTTTTCATCTGAATATAAAAATAGTTTTATTTTTTGTTATCAAATCGAAAACAAATGTAATTTATTTAAGAGTTCAATTATAAAACTTTTAAAAGGTTTATTATTTCTTATTCTTACATTTCAATAATAGTGTCTATCATAACTAATGGCATAGTTTGTTCCAACTTATTTTTAACGCTTTCAACAATCATCATTAATTGTTTAGTTAGGTTTAAATTATTTTCATCTATGATTTTAAACTCATTATAAAACTTATTAAACTCTTGACACAAGTCTAAAATTTCACGAGCAAGTATATAAGGTTCGTTTTTCTTGTAAGCATCAACAATTGCTTCATCTATTTGATATATTTTTTTAAATAAGTAGAAATTTTTTTCATAAACTTCTTGAAGTTTATTCTCAACTGTTCTTTCTTTTAAATATTCACTCATTTTTAATATATTATCAAGTTTTAGTAATTCCTGAATTGCTTTGTTCTCAGTTTTGTTCTCAGTTTTATTTTGTAAACTTAAGTTTTCATATTTTCGAATGAGTGAGCAACATCTAGCATAGGTATATTGAATATAAGGAGCAGTTTCACCGTCAAAAGAAATTGTTTTTTCTTTGTCGAAAACTTTATCCTTATTTCTTTCAACTTTTAAAACTGAAAAAGCAATTGAACTTCTGGCAACTTTTTTAACAACACTTTCTTTATTTTCCAAAATAAAGTTTTTATCTTTAACAAAATTATAGGCAGAATCTTCTCCTTCTTTTAGCAAATCAACAAATAATGCCTGCTTACCCTTTCTACTTGAAATTTTACCTTCTTTCATTGAAAATAAACCATAAGTTATGTGTTGAAGATTCTTTGAATATTTTTTATCCATTAATTCTAAAATTTTGAAAAGTTGCGCAAAATGTAGTTTTTGTTCAGAGGCAACAACATATAGCATTTTATCAAAATTGTATTTTTTAAATCTGTCTTCTGCTGCACAGATATCTCTTGTTAAATAAACGCTCCCACCATCGCTCCTTTGAACAACTGCAATATGCAAACCATATTCTTCTAGATTTACTATTTGTGCACCATTCTCTTTATGAGATATATTTTTTTCTTGAAGTTCTTTTAAAACATTTTCAATTGCATTTGAATATGTGCTTTCACCACGCCAATCATCAAATTCAACGTCCATAAGTTTAACAACTCGCTTACATTCTGCTATCGCTATATTGATGATTTCTTTATAGATTTCATAAGATTGCCCTTTTTTATCTTCTATCTCTTTTGAAGCATTTCTCGCCTCTTCTATCAAACTTTCATTTTCAACTTCATTTTGAGCAAATTTAATGTATAAATTTTGAATTTCGTCAATTCCGCCAGTTTTTATTTTTTCAATATCACTCCATTTTTTTATAGCAACAACCATTTTTCCAAAAGGAGTTCCATAGTCTCCAACATAACAAATTCTTTTAACATTATATCCTAAATATTCATGTATTCTTCTTAAACTTTCTCCAATAACCAAATTGGCAACATGGCCAATGTGCATATACTTCGCTAAATTAGGTGAACAATAATCAATGCAGACAACTTTATTTTGCCCTATATTTGAAAATTGAAAAGGCAAAAAACTATTTAGAATAATTAGTTGTGAAACTATATTTCTGTTTAAATAAAAATTTAAATATCCTCCAATAGTTTGAATATCTTTAATAAAAGGTGGAAGTTTTTTCATTAAATTATTTTTTAAATCTTCCGCAATTAAATTAGGGGAAACTTTTTTTTCTTTCGCCATTGCAAAACAAGGTAAAGAAAAATCACCCATTTCTAATTTTGGGGCAACAGTTAATTGTTGAATATCACAACCAACAAAATCAGCAATCATTTGTTTTATATTTAGATTAGTTATTGATTGTTTTTCATTATTTTCCACTTTATCACCACTTTTATATATTTCTTTTATATTTATAAATATCCTTATTTTTTACGACTAAATTCTTAATTACATATTAGATTCTTATTAAATTTTTATAAATATCTTTAAATTAATTTTTAAAAATTTAATATATTTTATAAAACTTAATTTATTTTTATAAAACTTTTAAATTTAATATATTTTTTATTAAGTTTTGTTTTTTTATTTTTTCCATTATCTTTGTTAATCAAAACTTCCATTAATCATAATTTTATAACTTTCTCTTTTGATGCTGGTAGTATATCACAAAATAAATTTATAATCAATAATATAAAGAATATCTTTATAAAAAATTTTTATTTTTTTTAAAAAACTGTTGCCATAATTCTTTTCTTATCGTATTATATTATTAGTTATTTTTATAGGAGGTGTGTTATGACACAAAACACAAAAAAACAATCTAAACTATGGATACTTTTAGTTTCAATTTTAGTTATTGCTGCAATTGTTGTTGGATTAGTTTTTATTTTAAGACCAAATTCTAATGCTGTTGCAACAATGCAATGTAATGTTAACCCAAGTGTTCAATTTGTTTTAAACTCGCAAAACAAGGTTATTGGCGTTAATGCTCTTAATAGTGATGGTGAAAAAATTGTTGCTAACATTAATTTTATTGGCAAATCTGCCGAAGAGTCTGCAAGACTATTTGTTGAAATTTCAACTGAGGCTGATTACATAAAAGTTGACACCCAAGGAACAAGAGTTGACATAATTATTAATTCAACTGATACTAGTAAATACGATAAACTTAAAGATAAAATAACAAATTCTGTTAATGAATTTTTTGATGAAAATGGTATAATTGCTGGCGCTGTAACAAAAGTTTCAGACGATATTAAACAATCTGCAGAACAACTTGGAATTAAAGCACATGAATATGCAGAAATGACAGAAGATGAAATTTTGAATTTAATCCAAACAACAACTGAAAATTTTGAAAACACTTCAATAACTTTACGAACAACTTTTATGGAAGCCCTTGATGCTCTTAAAATTGCCTACGAAAATACTATTAATTTGATTGAAAAGCAAATAGATTCTACAAAAAATAAAATTGAACAATTATCAGGAGAGGCTAAAAAAGAAGCACAAAATTTCCTTAATGAATTAGAGCAAAACTTTAATGACGAAAAAGCAAAATTTGAAAAGAATGTTCAAAATTTAGTTAATGAATTAAAAGAAAATAGTAAAACTATCTTAGAGGCATTGAAAGAAGGTTGGAATACTTTAGTTGAAAAAGGTAAAACTGCACTTGAAGCACACAAAACAGAATTTGAGGCTAATAAAACCGCTATTCAAGCATCAATTGAAGCATTTCGCTCAACTTTAACTCAAGAATAATTTAAATAATTTCTTTAAATTAAAAGATAAAAACAATAAACAAACTTAATACAACTAGATATTTATGCTTAATTACTTTTTTCATTTAATTAAAATATTTCAATTTATACCTTTATAAAATGATATTTATAAGATTACTATAATCTTATTGATATGGTATTATTTAATAAGATATTTAATTATACTTTCTTAAAATATTTTGTTTTGTATTTAGTTTTTGATTTTTCTTATAAATAAAATTTTTGTTTTCTATAATGGTTTCTTTTCTTACCGTTAAAAACATTATAAAAAAACATTATAAAAAAATATTATAAAAACTTTTTATTTAAATATGTAAAAGATTATATAACCATATAATCTTTTTTCTTTTATCCTAATAAAAATAACTTGTCTGCAAATATTGATTTCATAATAAAGTAGTTGTATGATGATTATGTGGTTAAACTTACGGTTTACATTAATTATATGAACCCAATTGATAAAGTAAAAGAAATGGAAAAGAGAATTTATTTTGCAGAAAATCAAGATATTGCTGGTTTTGAAGATATTAAAACTTTAAAAGACCAAACAAATAATTTGCAAACTAAAACTAATCAGTTGGAAATAAATCTTGAAACTAGTCATAATGAATTAACTGCAAACTTAAATTCAGCAAAAACAGATTTGACAAACAAAATCAATACAGTCAATGCAGACTTAGCAACAGATATTCAAGAAATTAATATTAGAACATTGGCGTATAACAGTCATATAACCGAACTTGAAAATATAACTGAAGAACACTCAACAACATTAGAAAATCAAGCGAATACTATGGCAGATATTCAGGCTTGGCAACAACTTCAACAAAGTTCAATGGCGAATGTTTATGGAATCGTTACAAACAACACTGATAGAATAGTTGAATTGGAATCTAAAATTCCGGGAATTGATAGTCACTATGCTTCAATTAACACGGCTTTATCATCTTATCTTCAAACACAAAATCAACACGCACAAGAAATTCAAGAATTAGATGATAAAATAGTTTTAACCCAAGCGAACATTAATTTAAATAGTGTTAAGATAGCAGATTTGGAAAATAATTTATCAAATTTAGAAAGCACTTTTGTTGATTTTGACCCATCAACTATTAATCAAGATATAGACAATCTTCAAACACAATTAACTAATTGCCAAAACAATATAACAGAACAAACAAACTCTATTAATGAATTAGAAAATTCTTTGGAAACAACAAATTCAACTTTAAATTCGTTACAAACCACTGTAAATTCTAATACTATTAGCGTTAATAATGCTTTAAGTCGCTTAACTGATGCAGAAACAGACATAATTCTTTCTCAAAACAATATACTTAATAATCAAAATTCTATAATTTCTATTAATAACAATATGGAAATTTTAAATAATAGAATTGATAACTTATCTTCTTCACAAGGTGGAAATATTTCTTTAATAAATCTAAAAAAATATGATAATTTTGATGAGGTTAAAGCATTAAATTATATAGTTGACGAACCTATTTTTTGGACAACTGAAAATTACATTGAAAAAAGATATTTTGATTCTCGCTCTTCAACAGGTCCTTGCGGAAAACTATTAACTCGTGTTGCTCCTTTTTCTCAATTTAAAGGTAAATTACGAATATATTTTGATATTCCTTTAGATGAAAATAATGAAGAAATTTTGTCAACAAGTGGAACGTTTTTTATTAATGGAGTTGGAGATGAAGAAGATTTAACTTTATTTTCACCAACAACCAATGAATATGCTTTGGAATTCGCTTTTGATTTATTTTCTCAAGGTGCATTTTGTGAATTTAAGTTCCAATTAAATGACGCTAGATTTGCGGATATATCTCTACAATATTTAGAAATAGTTGTTGAACACGCAACCAATTTTTTACTTTTAAGTCGTGATGACTCTGTTGTTTATGATGCATTTATTTTCAGTAAAGTAGCAAAAAGTGATGTTGTTTTTCATAAGCCGGAAAATTTTCGCTGGGCAGATATTTCGGGAATTTATCTTAATCCAACTTTTCCAGAAAATCAAGATATCAATGGAGATTTTACAGGCGATGGGCATATTAGACTTTTAAGATATATGCATAAATTTGGCCCTAAAATGATGTTTCAAGTTCCTTTAATGATTTTTGTTGCTGGTGATGACGATACTCTTTACTACTCAAAAGATAAAAATGTTAACAACAATATATTTTTGATAAATAATGTTTTTGATGTTTGGTATGCAAAATACACTCTTTACAATAATTTAGATTGTACTTTCGTTATTGTTACTAACGACTATCAATTAAACATTGGACAAATTGGACCGAGTGAGACATCAACTAACAAAAAACACATACAACCTTTAAAAATGAATACTACAGAATTTCCTAGTGAATTCTGTGGCTTTATTCCAATACAAACTATGAATTATTCCGCTATTCCTAAATACACTTCATTGGGTTTTTTACTTCAACATATTAGTGGTCATGTTTTTTACATATTAAATGAAGAACCGGAATACATGATTGATTTGGGTATCGGTTCAGAACCTAACGCAATTATGTCGGAAGACTTTTTATCCTTAGATGTTTATTATCGTAAACAAAACAATATTATAAAAACAACATTAATCCGTGAATCAACAGATAGCGAAGACTGGAAAATTGCAATACAAAAAGAAATTATTCCTAACACAACCTTAATTTATATGGGCAATACAAATTCACAATTTAGAAAAGATGCTGATGGTGATTGGCATCTTGTTTCAATTTAAATTTACCAAAAAAAGTAGTTAAACATTAGTCACTTACTTTTGAAACTAGCAGAATATTAAAGAGAAACATAGACAAAAAAATCGTCTATGTTTCTCTTTTTACACCTAACTCTCTTAATTGCAAAAAAAACGAATACTTCTGTCGTTGTCATAGGTTGTCGTGAGAAACACAACATCTACAAATCTTTTGACATGCACTTTAACCTTGACAACAAAGAATATTCGCTTACACTAGAAAATAGAGAGAAGAAAACAAAAAAGCAAAAGAGCGGATTGCGTTACGCCCTGCCAGCAACCGCTCTTTTTGCAACACAATTAGATTATTTGCGTGTGCTTGTCTGCTGGAGCGAAGCGACAGCACTTGTATCAAGACAAGCACACGTTTAACAGCCAAATTATATTAAAATATCTTTTATGATTTTTTAAATTTCTCTAACAACATAGTCAATTTATATTCTTTTTTATTTCAATACACACTTTTATTATCGTATAGATTTATTTTTTCACCATACGATAGACAATACATAAAGTTTTATGATACAATAATTTTAAATTGAAAATCAAAAAATTAAAGGATTTTTATGGCACATATTATTGAAATAAAAAATTTGAAGAAATATTTTGGCAACACAAAAGCTGTTGATGATATTTCATTTTCTGTTGAAGAAGGCGAGTTGTTTGCTTTTTTAGGGCTGAATGGAGCAGGCAAAAGCACAACTATCAATATTCTTGTTGGCGTGTTAAAGCGAGATAGTGGAGACTGTTTTGTTAATAATTTTTCAGTGGATGAAATTTCTAAAATTTTACCAAGTATTGGAATTGTTTTTCAAACATCTGTACTTGATAAAAATCTATCTGTGTATGACAATTTAAGATATAGAGCAATGCTTTATGGTATGGATAAAAAAGAATTTGAAGATAATTTGAAATATTTCATAGATAAACTTGACCTCGGACAAATCTTAAAAAAACAACTTGATAAGTTAAGTGGTGGGCAAAAGCGAAAAGTGGATATTGTGAGAGCACTTTTACATAAGCCAAATATTTTAATACTTGATGAGCCAACAACCGGGCTTGACCCAAAGACAAGAAAGCTTGTTTGGGATACGATTAACGAATTAAGAAAAACAACAAATTTGACAGTGCTATTAACCACTCATTATATGGAAGAAGCAAGTATTGCCGATAATGTTGTTATTATTGATGGTGGAAAAATTGTTGCCGAAGGTTCTCCTTTAACTTTAAAGAATAAGTATGCCAACGATTACATTAAAGCATATAAATACGACAATAGTATTTTTGAGATTTTAGATAAGGCAAAAATACCATATAAAAAAGAAAAGAATTACTTAGAAATACTGTTTAAAAGCACAGATGAAGCGAAAAATTTTCTAGTGGAGCACAACAATCTTTTTAAAGATATTGAAATTGTAAAAGGTTCAATGGACGATGTCTTTTTATCTATCACAGGAAAAGAATTGAAGGAGAATATATGAATAAACAGTCAGAACTAAAAAAAATGAACTATTTGACTTTTCGAAATATAAAGTTATATTTTAAAGACAAAATGACCTTTTTGGTTTCACTTATAACCCCACTTATTTTACTTGTTCTCTTTATAGCTTTTTTAAACTCAACTTATGAAGATAGTATTCTTTCAATAATTCAAGATTTTGATTTAGACCAAAGTTTAATTGATGCTTTTACTGGCGGGTGGCTATTCTCATCTGTTCTTGCAACTTCTTGTATAACTGTTGCATTTTGTTCAGGGATGATGGTTATTGATAAAATAAATAGAGCAGACATAGACTTTATGGTATCGCCAGTTAAAAAAAGTACACTTCAATTAAGTTATGTGTTGGCAAATTTATTTTCTACATTTATAATTACTTTTGTTTTACTCATAGTCGGGCTAATTTATCTTGCCTGTGTTGGATTTTATATCACTTTTGTTGATTTTTTATTGATTGTTTTTGGGATTATTATAACCTCGCTTTTTGGTACAATTTTAGCGAATATAATTTGGACCTTCACCCATTCCCAAGGAGTAGTAAGTGGAGTTTGTACTCTTGTTTCTGCCTTATACGGATTTATTTGTGGTGCATATATGCCGATTAACACAATGGGACTAGGTATGCAATACTTTGTTTCTCTTTTGCCAGGCACTTACGCAACCGTTTTGTTTAGACAAGGGTTTTTAAACAATGTTTTAAATAGAATGGGAGAAACTTTGCCACAAGAAATGATAAATGGTATTGCCAGCGGGTTTGATGTAAAAATGTCGTTTTTCGGCCATGATGTTTCAACACTTGCACTAATTTTAGTGATAAGCATTTCAACAATTATATTGCTTGGAGTTTTCTTGTTAATAAACGGATTAAAGAAAAGAACTAGAACTCACTAATCTTAAAATTCAAACACTTTATACACTACTTATCAAATTTTTATCTGTTTCAAAAGTATTTAATCTGTCTATAA